>CAUPMS010000030.1:0-60990 GCA_963512445.1 uncultured Ralstonia sp. | reverse complement strand
CCCCCGGCTACGCCCCGCAGCAAGCCGCCCCCATGCCGATGCCGCCGCAGCCAGCACAACAGGCCCCCGCGCAACCCGTGCGCTCGGGCTTCTTTAGCGGCGGCCTGGGCAGCACGCTCGGCAGCGTCGCCACCACGGCAGCCGGCGTGGCCGGCGGCGCGCTCCTGTTCCAGGGCATCGAGAATATGTTCCACCACAACAGCGGCGGTGGCGGCTTCTTCGGCCAGCAGCCGGTGATGGGCGGCACCACGGAAACGGTCATCAACAACTACTACGACGGCGACAACAGCAACACCGCCTCGCGTAGTGACAGCCTTGGGTTGATGGACGACAGCGACTTGGGCGGTGGGGATTATTCGGATGATGATTCGACGTTGAGCTAGCCAAACGGAAGAACCATCGGGGTATCAGCGTCAATCTTGGACTCGGCGAACCATGGACTCCGAATGTCAAGTTAAAAAGAGTCACACGCCGAGTTCTGAGCTCGGCGTGCCGAGAAAAAAGACTCACGTGTCGAGCTCTGAACTCGGGACACCGAGAAAAAAGACTCGTGCGTCGAGCTTTGAGCTCGAATCGCCGAGAAAAATAACTCACGCGTCAGGCTCTGAGCTCGGATCGCCAAGAAAAATAACTCTCGCGTCGAGCTCTGAGCTCGGGACACTCCGCGCAAGATTCGCTGATTTGGCGTGGGAGATAGGCCGCTACGTCAGGCGGAAACAGAAGGACGCCATGCCCTCATCGGCATCTTCCACTTCAATTCCCGTGGAACTTGCTTATCGAGCAATAGATGCGTATCTGGAAATCGTCTCGCAGTCGTTGTTTGACGACGAATTTGAAGCATGGCAATTCCTGGACCGGGCTATCGAGTTAGCACACTCCATCAATGACCGGGATCGTTGCTTGAAGGCAAAGGCTGCCCTATTACAATTGCAGCACTCTGCGGAGGCATCCAATCCCGCCTATGTCTTGTGGCGCTTCGACGAGATTGCCTGGAACAGGGCCAATGCCCTGAATTTCAGCGATGCCGAGAAGCAGTGTCTCATCGACATTCTCGAACGCGGACTTGCGCGCAGAGTCTCTCTCTCTGACAAGACGCTCTTCGACCCGCATGCTGCGATGGATATTGCGGACCGCCTGCAACGGCGGCGCACTCAACGAGGAGAGAAGGCGGAAGCGCAGCGCTCAATCAAGACGGCCGGGGCAGCATTTGAGGACGCAGCGAAAAGCGCAGACGCGCTGCTGGCATCGGCATGGCTCGAAGACTTGATCCCGCGCTACCGAAACGAGGGCTTAAACGACGACGTTGCACGGATCGAGGCGGCGATTCGCAGCCGAGCCGACGAGGCCGCAGGCGAAATGAAGAAGATCGAGGTTCCGCTCTCCATCCCGAAGGAAAAATTGAACCAGTGGGCCGAACAGGTAGCCGGAAGCGCCCCTGAAGAAGCATTCCGGCGACTGGCAGCCGCCGGACTTATTCGCGAAGAAGCGGCAAGAAAGAGTGCTCAAGGCATGCTCAAGAACGCCCCTCTGCTGGCGCACATGTCCACCTCGATCATGGGCGCAGATGGGTTCACGCGAGCGACGGTGGGCTCGATCTATGATGACATTGACGGCCGAACAATCCAGCACGCAGGCGATCTGTTCGGCTGGTATTCACCGTGGGTGTATTGCGCCTTTAACAGGGCCAAGGAAAAGCACGGCATCGACCATGATCGTCTCGTTCGATGGCTTCAACAGTGCCCATATTTCGCAGTCTCACGAGAACCCTTGCTTCGGGCTGGATTGTCGGCATGGATCAACGAGCAACCAGTCGAGGCGATTCACGTACTTGTCCCTCAAGTGGAAGCGGCCCTTCGAGATATTCTCAGCAGCCTGGGCGCCGTAACCCATCACCCTGACCCAAACACGGGGGGATTTCGTGTTGTGGGCATGGGCGAGATCCTCAACCATGACGCCTTCAAAGCACGAGCGCCGAACGACATTCGATTTCACTTCAGAGCTCTGTACTCCGATCCACGAGGAATCAACTTACGCAACCATGTAGCCCACGGTTTGGCGCACCCGTCCTTCTTGAATATGGGTGTTGCCAATTGGGTTGTGCACTCACTCCTGCTAATCGGCGTGCTCAGGCCATCCACCCACCCCTGATACGAATGCGCCGAGGCTCGGTAATTCGTCGTCTACATAGCGGACCGATGCTGCTCGCCCAAGTAGAAGAAATGATTCGAGCCGCCGGCGGTGGCGACAACGCTCTTGCCTATGCCGAGGCATTGCGCGAGAAGGTGAGCCGCATCGAGGGACTTAGGCAGTTTGCACCCCTCCTCGCGCAATTGTGCGCTTCGCGGGAGCAAGGGGATTTTCGTGGCCGCGTCCTTGAAGTGAATTTCGCCGACTGTTTTGCACGCCAGGGCATCGCGCTCGACTACGGAATAAGGCAAGGGATGTCGGGAGACATCGACTTCGGCTGGAAGGTTGAGGGCTATTTGGTCAACATCGAATCGAAGCTGCTGGGCCAAGACAAGGCAACCCGAGACCGAATCAATGCGCAGCTCGACGACAGCGGCATGAGCGCGATATTCGTTGACGACGACACGAAGGATGTGGCCAGGTTGCAAGCGGACATCATCCAGAAAGCGTCCACACGCAAATTCAATCCGAAGCCAGATAGGGGCACAGTGAACCTCGTCGCGATAGACGTTACCGAACTCCAACTCGGGACCGTTGATATCTGCGATTGCCTGCTTGCCGCAGGCGGAAACACGCTTACCGCCCAACATTGCAACGCGAACTGCCTGCGAGAGCCTGTGGTGGGAGCCTTCGAGGACATTTCCCCCGCGAATCTTCGGGAGTCGCAGCGCTCTTGGTTGGCCACAGTTCAAAATCTCAAGGATGACGTCCCACATCCGCGGACCTACCTCCACGGCGCACTCTTCCTGTTTCGGGAACCGGCAGAGCGCGCGGCCTTGAGCTACGAACTTCGGGGTGCAGTTGTGTGGAACCAGGCCCTAATCGCCCCGGATGTCGCCAAGAAAATCTGCGGCGCGCTGCACAGCGTGATTCCGCAGGCGAAGTAGCCCGGGCCGCAGACCCTACGGAACGCGCCCGTCAGTCCGCCGGCGTATGACTCAAGGAGCTGGCCGAGGTGCCCGGTGCGCGGAAATCGGGCCAAAAGAACGAGGAAAAGAATGAAGGACGAGAAAGCCGTTCAGTTGCTACTGAACGAGGAGCATCAGGATCACGGCCAGGTCGTGACGAAACTGCTGAAGCGGGCCAAACGCCTGGAGTGTCTCGTGGCCTTTGCGAAGACCTCAGCGCTCAACGGTATGATGAAGGAACTGGAGAGAGCGCTTATTCGCGGCTTGAAGGCCAGGTTCGCAATCGGCCTAGATTTCTACCTGACCGAACCCGATCTGCTTCGCAAGCTCTGGAAGCTCGGCAAGGATCACGCGCTTCAGCTGTATCTCAGTAATTCCAGAGAAACATTTCATCCGAAAATCTACGCCTTTCAGGGCGAAGAACAGTGCTCGATACTCGTTGGCTCAGCCAACCTGACCCACGGTGGTCTCTCTGGCAACTACGAGGCCTCTGCCATGATCGCGGATGCGAACGGCGCGCTGATGGCATCGGTCATCCGGCTTTTCGACGAACTCGTTGCCTCCAAAGTTATCGTGCCTGCGACCAAGCCGCGCATTGACGAGTATGAGCGGGAGCACGCTGTCCATGACGCGTGGCGCAAGGTGGCGCAGAAGCGCGCAGAGAAGTTGAACCGCACTGATGCGCCGAGTTACACACTGCTGCGCGACATCCTGGAAGTGATGAAGGAGGACGATTCCAATGCGGGGTTCGACGTGCAAAAGACGCGCCGAAGGAACAACGGGCGCCAAGCGCGGGCCATGCTGGAGATTCTGGCCTCCCGGCGAGGTGACGTGAAGCGGAACTTCCTGCAACGTTATGAGGCATTGATCGGACTATTCCATTCCGGTGGCCTGCACCGTGGCAAAACCCAGGTGGCGGAACACCCGGATCAGTTCGTGGCGGCAGTGGTCAACATCGTTCGCCAGCGCAACCTTTCACCCAACGAAGCATTCGACGTTCTTCACGGGCATTTCAGCGAGATACCCGGAGCCGGCATTAATCTCCTGACCGAGATTTTGCATGCGCTCGACAACAAACGGTTCGCGGTGATGAACCAGAACGCGGTATCCGGGATGATGCGTGCCGGAATAACAGACTATCCCCTCCATCCGACCAAGCAGAGCGTCAAGAGCGAGAGCTATGCAAGGTACTGCCAGCAGGCCGATGGCATCAGGCAGGCGCTGGGCTTGGCCGACTTCACAGAGTTGGATGCGCTGTTCAACTATGCCTACTGGGGACAAGCGGCAGGAGACGATTGGTGACCATGCGACCGACGATAGGAAACACGCTTTGAGTGACCGCAGCTAGCGCGGCATGAGGTCAGGCCGATGTTCGACCTCTCAGATCGCGCTGTATTCGTCGATCAGCGCTGGGGGAAGGGGGCAAGGGCCCCTGAAAACCTGCGATCTGGACGTTTCCACACAGCCTCGGTCGATAACCGACGTTTGATTTCCCGAAATCCAGCGAAGAACCAAACAAAAAAGGCCGGCACCCTTCGGTACCGGCCCTTTCCTTTACGCAAAGCGTAACGCCAATCAACCCGCCGACTGACGCAGCGCAGGCGTTTCTTCCCCACGCTTGCCCAAGATCAGCTGCACCACCACCGCCACGATGATGTTGAACGCCAGCGCCGCCAGGCCCGTGTAGATGCTGAACTTGTCGCCGCCAATCACAAAGGTGTGCACGGGCTTGATGCCGTCAGAGAACGCCAGCCAGCTGCCGCTGATCATGCCCGCCGCCCAGCCGGCCAACAGTGCCGGTGCGCGGAAGCGGTTGGAGATGTTGAACAGCCCGAACACGACCGACGGGAAGGTCTGCACGATCCATACGCCGCCCAGCAGTTGCAGGTCCAGCGCGAACTTGGTGGGCAGGAACAGGATGAACACCAGCGCGCCCGCCTTGACGATGAGCGAGATCACCTTGGCCACCTTTTCCTGACCGGCTGCGGTGATGTCCGGTGCCACATACGGCTTCCAGAAGTTGCGCGTGAACAGGTTGGCCGCACCAATCGACATGACGGCCGCCGGCACCAGCGCACCAATGGCGATGGCCGAGAACGCAAAGCCCGTGAACCAGCTCGGGAACAGCGCGTTGAACAGCGCTGGCACGACGTCGTTGTTGTTCTTGACGGCAATCCCTGCGGAGTAGGCCATGAAGCCCAGCAGCGCAATCAGGCCCAGCAGCACCGTGTAGGCGGGCAGGAAGACGGCGTTCTTGCGGATGGTGTCTGCACTGCGCGCGGCAAAGATGCCGGTAAGCGTGTGCGGATACATGAACGCCGCCAGTGCCGAGCCGATGGCCAGCGTGGCAAATGGCAGGAACTGCGCAGATTTGAGCGTGAGGCCCGTGGCACCGCCCTTCAACGCAAACGCGTCATGCGCATGTGCAAACACCGCACCGTAGCCGCCCAGCTTGGCCGGCACCAGCACCACCGCCACCAGCACCACGATGTAGATCATGATGTCTTTAACGAAGGCGATGAGCGCAGGCGCCCGCAGGCCTGCGGAGTACGTATACAGCGCCAGGATGACAAAGGCAGCGGCCAGCGGCAGCTCGCCCGTCAGGCCCAGCGCCTTGATCACGACTTCCATGCCGATGAGCTGCAGGGCGATGTAAGGCATCGTCGCCACCACGCCCGTGAGCGCCACGGCAAACTCCAGCGAACGCGAGCCGTAGCGGCCGTACACAGCATCTGCCGCCGTCACGTGGCCGTTGGCATGCGCCACCTTCCACAGCTTGGGCATGATCAGGAAGACGATCGGGTACACCAGGATCGTGTACGGCAGTGCGAAGAAGCCGTATGCGCCCACGGCATATACGAGTGCCGGCACGGCAATCACGGTGTAGGCGGTGTAGAAATCGCCGCCCACCAGGAACCACGTGATCCAGGTGCCGAAGTTGCGGCCGCCCAGGCCCCATTCGTCAATGTGGGCGCCCTTGTTGGATTCGCCGCGCTGCCAGCGCGAGGCAATAAAGCCCAGCACGGTGACCAGCGCGAAGAAGAAGATGAAGACCGCCAGCGCAGTCCAGTTGATTTGTCCGTCCATTATTCTTCTCCTTTGCTCTGACCGTTCTTGAAGACGATCCAGATCAGCAGCGAGGTGATCGGCACCCACAGGAACTGGTACCAGTAGAAGAACGGAAAGCCGAATAGCGTGGGCGTTTCCTGGTTGTAGAACGGCACCCACAACAGGCCGATGAAAGGCAGTGCGAGCAAGAACTTCATGAGTTGTCTCCTGATGTTCGGGGGCTTCAGATATTGTTTTGAACCGATGAGGCGCCACGCCCGATGCGTGACCATGCGGATGTCTGACGGACGGCTTTCCGTCTTGGTTGTTATCCGGCGCACTGTGATCGCACGCCTTCCGGAAAACCATCCGCACCTGTACGCAGCAGCCACACGTAGTACTACGTAGTAAGCGTAGACTTTTCGCATGAAATAACCAATCGCTAAGGTGGGCGCGGGTTTCCTAGGGTTTTCACGAATTCCTGATACGCCGGATGACGGCCAGATGCGCGAATAAAACTCGCAAGCAGCCAGCGTGCCGCATGGCACCAAGCACAACGGAGCATCACATGGCCCCGCGCTGAAAGGTGTCGTGCAGCAGAAGCCCTGGCGTGCTCAGGGTTTCTGTACAGCGTGTTGTTGCCGCGTTAGGCCGGACCACAGGCGCGGGCGTCCGATGGGGCTGCGTGGGCTGCTCTATCGGCGGCTGCGGCCCCGCAAACAATTCAGCGGCACAGTCCAGCTTGGGATGCGCATGGCGACACAACGCGTTGCTGGGGCGAATTCTGGGCGACCTGCGCGCGCACAAACGCAACAAATAGAAAAGCCTGCTCGGGCAGCGCTCGGCGTGCCGAGGGGCTTTGGGCGGCCAATATATCCGTTCGGATTTGAAAATTAAAGACGGAATTGATTAAGCGCTTATTCAATTCAATCATGACGTTTTTATTTGGCTTTTTCGCCTTCATTTTTTACTCGCACGACAGTCCTATCTGAAGCCAATTTTTCACGAAGGAATCGTTTGCCTGCGGCCGACAAATGGCTCAGTGATGAGGAAAAACCCGTACATGCGGCTTATATTCAAGCGCCCGTTTCTTTAGAGTAAACACTCAAAAGCGTGTAGTGTTTTGAATTTGTTTTCAATCTGATCAAAGAAATACTTGTAAGGTGGTTTCCTCGTACGAATTCACATCCCATTTAGCCCGGCAATCCCCTCGCCGGGTATTTTTTTTGGGCGGCATTGCACATGGCCTGCAAGGCGGGGCATCGGTGTTTAGTGGCGATTGGCGCCATGCCGCCACGCCACGGCGGCGCACGCGAGCGGTACCGCGCCACCGCACAACATGACCACGCGCAACCCTGATGCGCCGATGCGGTGCCGGAGCGCTCGGGCCCCACAGCGCCCACCGCAGCGCCCATCAGCGGGCCGGCGGCAAAGCCCATGCCGAGCCCCGCGGGTGCCAGCGCGATGATGCCCACGCCACCCGCGGTGGCCGGCCGCGCGCCATAGCGGCGCACAACCGTGCCCGATGCGGACGACCCGCCATGAAGACCAGCGCCATGGGCGTCAGCGCCTGGGCGTGGATGAAGCGACGGTACGCAGCGAGGCCGAACACCGTCATGCATAACGCCGTCGATCAGTGGCCGCCAAAAGCCAGTACCTCCGGCAGGCGCGCAAGCATTGCATCGCGCGAGCGCACACCGCCCGACGTCGGTTCAACCTTGTCGTCCTGGATCAGGTTGGCGAACACGTACGTCTTGTTGCCCCTCTTGGTCCAGCCGACAAACCAGCCGTACGCGTGCGCCTGATCCCACGTGCCGTCGGGCGACGTATTGCCCGGCGCCGGGCCGGCGGTGCCCGTCTTGCCCTGCACGGCCCAGCCGCCCGGTACCTGCCAGGTCTGCACGGTACGGTCGACCATCTCGTAGGTATGCGCCGATACCGGCAACTGCCGGTTGACGATTCTGCGCATGAAGCCGACCTGCTCTTCCGGCGAAATCTTCAGCGACGAGGTGATCCACGAGCGGTCCATGCCGTTGTTCTTCCCAGGGTCGCCGCTCACATCCATGTTGCCGTAGCCGAGCTTGCGCACGTACGCCTGAAATGTCTGCGCACCCATTGCATGCGTGATCCGCTGTGAATACCAGACCACCGAATACTTGAGCCACAGCGCAGGGTCGATGGGCTGGTGCCAGGCTTCACCGCCCCAGTCAGGGTCACCGCGCTTGAAGTGCTCGACCGGCGTGTGCTCGTCTTTGAGGAAGCCGTGATCGAAGCCCATAACGGCCAGCGCCAGCTTGAAGGTGGAAGCGGGGGTCACACGCTCGTCGCACTTGCCTTCGTGCAGAACAGCCTTGCCCGTGGCGGCATCGGCAACGATCGTGCAGATCGGGTGCTCGGCGTGGGCAAACGTGGCAAACGTGGCAAACGTGGCAAGCGCGGCCAGCAGGGCACCGGTGGCAGCGTGGCGGAGTTTCATCATCAATCAACCTCATGTTTGGGGGGAGGAATACGGAGACTGCGCCGCAGCGTAGCAGCGAGGTTGCCGTCCTGCTGCGCGCCACGCGCGTAACGGCTGTAACGCTGGCGGAACAGCCGTCCAGCGAACAAGGGCTTGCAAATTTTCCGGCGGTCGGTAGAATGCGCCGCTCACCTAGCCCAGGTGGCGGAATTGGTAGACGCACTAGTTTCAGGTACTAGCGGGTAACTCCGTGGAGGTTCGAGTCCTCTCCTGGGCACCAAACACAGTCCCAAGCTGTTTCGGGACGACCAGAAACCCGCGTGGCGATAAGCCTCGCGGGTTTTTTGTTGTTAACGGCGGGCGCAGTGCAGGCATTCAACCCATACCCGCTACCTACTTGCCACTTGCGGCGTTCTGAAGACAGCGCGCCGTACGGTTACGCCGGACTCGGCTTGGCGGACTGAGCAACCCGGTTACGGCCCGTCGCCTTTGCGTCATACAGGGCCTCATCGGCGGCACGGATGACTGCCGACACGTCGACGTCCTGCTCTGGCGTCCATGCCGCCGCGCCAATGCTGGCGGTGACGCGGCCATACTCACTGCCCCGGTGCTCAATGGCGAGGTTGGAGATTGCCGCGCGTATTTTCTCGGCGATGGAGGCAGCGCCTTCTGGCGAGGTATCCGGCAACACCACAATGAACTCTTCACCGCCATACCGCGCAGCACTGTCGGTCGGCCTGCGAATATTGTCGCCAATACACTTCGCGACAGCCGCCAATGCGTCGTCCCCGGCCTGGTGCCCGTAGGTATCGTTGTACAGCTTGAACCAGTCAATATCGACAAACAGCAGTGAAAGCACGCCGCGCGTGCGTTTGGCTCGACGCCATTCCTGGTCGAGAATTTCACCCAGGGTGCGGCGGTTGTTCAGCCCGGTCAAACCATCCGTTCGCGCCAGCATGGCCAACTCCGATTCTGCGCGCATGCGGCGTCGCAGTTGTGCCGCGAAAGCGAAGGAAAGGCCGATGAAGCCGAGCGCCAGCGCGGCCATCAAAGACGCGATGGTCAGCGCGCGACGTTCCCAAGCTGCATAGATGTCAGCGTGCGCTTGCGCCACCATGATGATGAACGGCAGGTCCGGGAGGTTCTTGAAGTAGTACAGCCGTTCGACGCCGTCGAGTATCGATGTGTCCGAAAAACTGCCCTCCGGCGCCGACAGGAACTTCTGGAACGTACTTGCGCTGCGGATGTTTCGCCCGATGACGTTCACGTCGTAGGGCTGACGCATGATCATTGCGCCGTCGCGTGCGATCAACGCCACCGAACCATGCGGCCCCAGCGACAGTGCGGCGAACAGCTTGTGGAAGTACTCAAGCTGGACGGCAATCAACACGATCCCGGCAAACGAGCCATCTGGCCTGGATAGCCGGCGAGTCAACGGAATGCTTGGAGAACCATCGCGCAATCGCGATGAGTAGGGGTCGCCAACGTACAGACCGGCATTTGGATTGTCGCGTTGCACCTTGAAATATTCGCGGTCCGAGAAGTTCGCCTTTCTGGGGATTTCGTTCGCAGAATCGATGACGACATTGCCCTGGGCGTCGAGCACCAGCATCGAGCCCAGGTACGTCGCCGTTGCAGCGCGGTCGAATAGGGCAAACCCCCGCAAGCGGGGTGAAGCGGCCATGACTTCAGCGTCGTTCACGCCGTCAACGACGGCCTGGAGCGACAGCGCGTAAAGCTCGAAATTTCTCTCGATGTCACGTTCTGCCAGCAGGGCAAGGTTGCGCGATGTCTCGGCGGCACGCGCCATGGCATCCAGTCGGCTCTGGTACAGAACCATCGCGCAAATTGCCACCATGGATAACGCGATGACGACCCCGGCAACGACAATCACGCGGGGCGCTGTCAGCCGGCGGTAGTCCCAATAAAAAGAAAACCAGCGAAGTGGATTGGTTTTGTTGCTGTCCTTCACTGTTGTCGTCATATTCGTGTGCTCTTGTCAGGAAGACCGCGAACCGCCCGAATACAGCCCGAATACATCCACACCACCCTTGTGGTGTCGGCCTGATGCGATGGTTGCCGCAGCAAGCCTGTCAGGAACAGTTTAGAGGATCGACGAACCGTTTTAATGAAAGCGATTTTCAACGCACTTTAAACATGCGGCAGACAGCTTGGCCGCTGCGTCCTCAACCGCGCACGAAGCCTGTCCGATTCAAGCAAAAGGCCCACATTGCTGCGGGCCTTTTTCTTTTGCGTGCAGGGTGGACAGCTCACCAGCCGTGGAACCGCCCCCACGTCTGCACCGCACCGCGCGACGATACCGCCTGGTATTCCGGAAACTGCGCTCCGGTCACGCACGCATGTTTCGGCAGAATGCGCAGCTTCGTGCCGACCGGGAAGCGTTCTGCCAGATCGTTCCGTACCGAGCCATCGCTGGCCGCCAGGATGCCGTGCTCCTGGTTCGCGCCAATCAGCATGAGGCCATCAAACGGCGTGCCGTCGAGCGCGCACGGCTGCCCGTAGCCGTAGTCATGCGCCTGCTTGGCGGTACCGCGATCCCGGCTCATGGCCATCCAGCCGGCATCGACAATCACCCAACCCTTGTCCGGCTGATGGCCGATCACGGTGATCAGAGCGCTCAGGGCGATCTCGTCCATCGCGCACACGCCCACGTTGTGCATGACCAGGTCGAAGAACACGTAGACGCCCGCGCGCACCTCGGTCACGCCTTCGAGTTGTTCCGTAGCCAGCGCAGTGTGGTCGTTCAGGTCGTAGCTGGAGCCAGCGTGCGTCATCACGCCGCCCACGTCGATGCGGCCGTCTTTCAGGATGCGCCCGACTTCCAGCAGCGCATCCTGCTCGGGCGTGATGCCGGAGCGGTGGCCGTCGGTATCGACTTCGATCCACACTGCACAGCGCTCGCCGTGTGCGTGGACGTAGTCCACCACGGCCTGTGCGGCCGCTACGTTGTCGACCACGAGCTTCAGATCGCAGCCGCGACGGCGCAGCGCCATCGCACGCGGCAGCTTGGCCGCGACAATGCCCACCGCATACAGGATGTCCTTGATGCCGGCGGCAAAGAAGGCCTCAGCCTCCTTCAACGTCGAGACGGTAATACCCTGCGCGCCGGCCGCCGCCTGCGCGCGCACCACGTCGAGGCACTTGGTGGTCTTCACATGCGGGCGGAACTTCACACCCAGCGCGTTCATGCGGTGCTGCATGCGCGCGATGTTGTGCTTTCAGAGCGCAGGATTACGCCGCGGCCCTCGCACGCCCAGTGGCGGATCACGTCGCCGTCGTTGCAGATCAGATGGCTTGGCACGCGCACGCTGCGGCTCGTGCGCCCTTTGCTGAAATGCCAGAGCGACACGTCTTCCTTGTTTTCGCGCAGCACGATGCAGGGCAACGCGGCCAAGTCGTCGGGCGTCTCCGGCAAACCGAAACGCTTCACAAACGCAGGGGACGCGCAGACGAACCGCGCATTCGGCGCAATCGCATAGCCGACCAGGTTCGACACCTGCAGCGCGCCGATATGCACCACCACATCAAAACGGTCAGTTGCCTCCGTAAGCGGCGCATCGGAAAGCGTCAGTTCGATATCGACATCGGAATGCTGCTGCTGAAATTCGGCAATGACCGGTGCCACGTAGCGCCGCCCGAACCCCAGCGGCGCGTTGATCTTGAGCATACCGACCAAGCCACCCCGACGCGTGTGCAAGTCCTCCGACAGCGCATCGAGCTGGCGGATCAACTCCGCCCCACGCTCGCACAGCAAGGTGCCCTCTTGCGTGAAGCGCAAGCTGCGCGCGGTGCGATCGACGAGCCGCGTGCCCAGCTTCTTCTCAAGCTGCTGCAGGCGCTGCGACACGGCCGATGGCGTCAGATCCAGCGCCCGCGCCGTCGCCACCAAGCTGCCGTTGTTCTGGATGGCGAGCAGGAAACGCAGGTCGGCTGAGTCAGTCATGGGGCCGTCATCCGTTACTTGCCGGCAAAGCGATCGGTGGCGGCCAGCAACTGATCGAGGATGCCGGGTTCGGACCATGCATGGCCGGCGCCTTCGATCAGGTGGAAGTCCGAATCCGGCCATGCCTGATGCAGCGCATAGGCATAGCGCGCAGGACACGGCATGTCGTAGCGCCCATGCACAATCACGCCCGGAATGCCCGCCAGCTTGTGCGCCTCGCGCAGCAACTGGCCCTCTTCCAGCCAGCACTGGTGCGTGAAGTAGTGGTTCTCCAACCGCGCGAAGGCCAGCGCGAAATGATCATCGGCGTGCTTGGCGCTGTTGCTCGGGTCGGGCAGCAGCGTGATGGTTTCGCCCTCCCACACGCTCCAGGCGCGGGCGGCTTCGATCTGCTTGGCGATGTCGTTGCCGGTGAGGACCTTGCGATAAGCCGCGATCATGTCGCCGCGCTCCGCCTCGGGGATGGGCGCCTGAAAACGCACCCATTTCTCGGGAAACATCTCCGACACGCCGTATTGGTAATACCAGCGCAACTCGGCCTGCGACACAGTGTAGATGCCGCGCAGCACGAGTTCGCTCACGTGCTCCGGATACTTCTGCGCGTAAGCAAGCGCCAACGTCGAGCCCCATGAACCGCCAAAGACGAGCCAGCGTTCGGCGCCGGCAATTGCGCGCAGGCGTTCGATGTCGGCCACGAGGTGCCATGTCGTGTTGGCCTCCAGCCCCGCGTGCGGCGTGGACCGCCCGCAGCCGCGCTGGTCGAACAACATCACGTCGTAACGCGCCGGGTCAAACACGCGGCGGTGGTCGGCGGAGACGCCACCGCCCGGCCCGCCGTGCAGGAACACCGCCGGCTTGGCGCCGGGCGTGCCAACACGCTCGTAGTAGATCGAGTGGCCATCGCCCACGTCGAGCATGCCGGTTTCGTACGGCTCAATGGGCGGGTACAGGGTGCGCAGTGCAGACATGGTCGGTCCTGTCGAAAGTTGCCGGAAGAATGGGCTGATTCTACAGAGGGGGTTTCGCACGACCGACGTGACCCCGAGGCAGTCGAAAGCGCTACCTGCTTCCTTGGCATGCGAAGACAAACCCATTTCCAGCGCGGGGCCGCTACGCCGGGCGTAACGAGCCGTGGGAGGGATTCAAGATCGCCTTGAATTCGGCACGCAAGCGCCCAACGTGCGCGCCGCACGAGGTTTTGTGCCCCTCGAACGCGGCGGGCTGACCGTCGACAATGAAATTTTCAGCGCCATCCGCGATCACGCAGTGCTCATGGCCCGGAACCGGGCATAAGCACAGATCGCCCTTGCGCGCGACGAAGCGGCCCATGACCTGCCGAGCTTGAGCACCCGTCTGAACTTGACCGCCGTGGCTCGTGCGGTCACCCACTGGAATGATTCCGCGCATGATGCTCCCAACCGGGAATCGCCCTGTGCGGCGCTTATTAAAGTGATCGTTCAACCATATCTTGTGGTGGTAAGACGACATTGCTTAGGCGGATTTGCTGCGCCGCAATATTCGGACTAATATTCGGGTATTCCCTACTAGGGTTATCCCCAATCAGTCCTCACAAGGAATCGCCATGAACACCGCCGCCATCAACGCCGCCCCCGCCTCCCGTTTCGCCCGTTTCTGGCAAATCGTGCGCCGTGAAGCCAGCCGCGCCGTTGCGCTGCACGTGGAAAGCTGCGGCATGATGGCCGAGTTGTATCGCCGTTCGGGCCACTAAGCCGAACCACACAGATCGTGTGAATATTGCGCCGCACCATCTCCGGTGCGACGCAGCTGGCTCACCTCAGCTCTCGCTCCACTGCCGCATCAGGTTGTGATGCACGCCGATCAGCGTGCGGCACGTGGTGGCATCCGTAGATGGGCCCGTACCGCCCGAAACCGGCAAAGCGTACCTATTTCTGCGTGCCGTCTGAGGGTGATGGCAGGTGCTGGACTTCGTCCCCCGCATCCTCACGATTGCGGGCCAGCGCGCGTGCATAGACCGACGGCGCGCCCGCCGCATGCGCCGTCACATAGCCAGTGATGCATGCCAGCATGAGCGGCAGCACCACCTGATACGACAGCGTCATCTCGAAAATCATCAGAATCGACATGAGCGGCGCATGCGTGGTGGCCGCCAGCAGCGCGCCCATGCCAACCACCGCGTAGCTGACGGGCACCGGCGCCGCATCCGGCAGCAGCGCGTGCATGCCCGTGCCGTACAACAACCCGAGCGCTGCGCCGCAGAACAGCGTGGGCGTGAACACACCGCCCACCGCGCCCGACCCCGCGCTCGATGCGGTTGCCACCACCTTGCAGATCAGCACCAGCGCCACGGTCTGCCATAGCCACGGCTCGTGCAAAAAGCCATTGACGACGCTGTAGCCGTTGCCCCAGACCTCGGGCACGCCCGTCGACAGCGCCCCGACAATCAACCCACCGGCAGCCAATCGCAACGTGAGCGGCAACCGGGTACGCGCAAACGCATCGCGCGCGCGGTCAATCAAACCGAGCAGCAACGGCCCCACCATGCCGGCCGCCAAACCAAGGCCCAGATACGTCAGCACTTCCCAGCCGGACACGAAATCGAAGTGCGGCATCTCGTAGACGGCGCCGTATCCGAAAAACTGGCGCACCACAATGTCAGCCGTGACGGCGGCCACCAGCAGCGGCCCCAGCGTCGCCGTGGTGATCACACCAAACACAATTTCGCAGACGAACACGGCGCCGGAGATAGGCGCGTTGTAGGCAGACGTAATGCCGGCCGCCGCGCCGCACGCCACCAGCAGGCGTAGTTGCTCGACCGGCATGGGCGTCCAATGCCGCAGCATGCGGCCGACCAGCGAGCCGCACATCGCCGCCAGTTGCACCATCGGCCCTTCGCGCCCGATCGACGCACCGCTGGCCACCGAGCATAGCGACGACGCACTGCGTACCAAGCTCTGCCGCGCGCTGAGCACGCCATCGCCCACGGCAATGGCTTCCATATAGTCTTCGGAGCCCTTGCGCGGGATCCACTGCAGGCCGACCTGCAAGGTGATACCCGCCAGCAGCCCACCCGCCGTCGGCACCAGCAGACGTGCCCACCAGGGCAGCGCGCGCGCCGTGGCCACCAAGCCCTGATCCGTACCCGAGAGCCACCATTGCAGGTGGCGCAAGCACTCGCGAAACAGGATCGTCGACAAAGCCCCCGCGCAGCCGATCACGCCGGCAATGACAAACACCAGGTGCTCGCGTCCAAACGGCAACCGCGCAATCGCGCGCCGCCACCATGGCTGGCGCGGCACATCAAGTTGGGGCGGCGGCGTGTCGGTCATGTCGATTCGCGCAAGAACAGATCGACATGATAGCGGCGCCACCGCACCGGCCTTAAGTCGATGCGACGACCAGGGCATCGGGCAACCACGCCTGCGGCGCGTCAGCGCTGCGGCGGTTCGGGCCCCAGGCAACCACGCGCGCCTGTACCAGGTTCCCGACCACAAACGGGTCGCGTGCGACGATGGCGTCGACTTCTTCGCGAGATTCGGCGCGCGCCAGGATGCCGCCGCCTTCGCGCGGAAAGAACGGCCCCGACATCAGAAAGTGACCGCTCGCATAGTGGGCATCCAGATGCGCACGGTGCGCAGGCAGGACGCGATCGAGTGCTTCGAGCGGTGCGGTGTAGTCGAAAAGAATCAGGTACAGCATGCGATGGCTCCTTGTGGGATGCGGTGAAACCTTCGAAACGCGAGACCCAACAGCATGAAACAACGCGGCTGTGTGTCTCGCAGAAATGGGTACGCTTTTGTGCGGAAACCCTTTGCACGCATGGTTCTCAAGGGCGCAAGAGCAACGCGCCCGACGTCTGACCCGCTTCCAGTGCGGTGTGCGCAGCGGCCGCATCTTCCAGTGCATAGGTGCCACCCACCGGCACGCGCACGCCGTCGAGCATGCGCTGCAAGGCCGCCTGCGCCCCCGTCCGGTAATTCGACAGATCGGCCATGTAGCGAAACACGCCGGGCCGCGCCAGCGCAATGGAACGCGACGGCCCCAGCGTGGCGAGATCGACCGCGTTCGTCTGTGCGTTGCCGACGTCGCCCGCCTGACCGATGCTCGCCACCATGCCGAACGGCCGCGTCACTGCCAACGAGGTTTGCAGCATCGCACCGCCAATGCCGTCGATCACGTAGTCGGCGCCCTCCCCTCCAGTGAGCTGCAGCACGGCTTCTCGCACGTCCTGCTGGTGATGCAGCACGATATGGTCCGCGCCGTGGCCGAGCGCGATGGCCGCCTTGGCCTCGCTGCCCACCGTGCCGATCACGCACGCACCCTGGCGCTTGGCCCACTGCACCAGCAGCAGGCCCAAGCCCCCAGCCGCCGCGTGCACAAGCACCGTATCGCCGGCTCTTACCTGCCGCACCCGCGTCAGCAGCATGTGGGCGGTGATGCCGCGAACCAACGTGGCCGCAACGGTTTCGTCGTCCAGCGCATCAGGCAAGGCAATCGCTCGTTCTGCCGGGATGTTGCGGTGGCTGGTGTAGCCGCCGGGCGCGCCGTCCATCAACCCGGCCCACGCGACACGCTGGCCGATCACAAAGCCACGCACATCCGTACCCAATGCTTCCACGACGCCGGCGCCCTCCACACCGAGCACCGCCGGAAATGCTGGCACCGGGTAGAGCCCGGCACGGTGATACACGTCGACAAAATTCACGCCGACAGCGGTGTGCCGCACGGTCAACGCGTTGGGCGCCGGTGGCGGCAACATCAGGCTGGCGGGCAGCAAACCCAATGCCGGACCGGGTTCGCGGAGTTGGATCACCTTGGCGTGCATGGCAGAAGTCCTCGCAGAAATGGGTACGCTTTTCGGTTTTCGTGATGACAGGTACTGCGTTCGTCACGTTGTGAAACAAGCGTAATCCGTTCAGAATCACACGGGAATTCATAAAAACTGACCAGCTTCTGTGCAAAAAAGCCCAGGTTGGCCGAAAAACGTGCGCGCGCGGGCGCGGGCGGCAGCGGCCGAACCTTCTTCTTCCTTGCAGTGGGATGACGTGCGCTACTTCCTCGTGCTGGCGCGCGAGGGCAGCCTGTCGGCCGCGGCGCGGCGTCTGGCAGTGGAGCACACCACGGTAGCGCGGCGCGCCGAAGCGTTGGAGCAATCGTTGGGCGTGCGGCTGTTCGACCGCCTGCCGCGCGGCTGGCGCCTGACCGCCGAAGGCAACGCGTTGGCCGAACGCGCCGAACGCATGGAGCAGGAAGCCGCCGGCTTTGCACGCGCAGCAGCGGGTGCGGGCAGCTTGCGCGGGACGGTGCGCATCTCGGCGCCGCCCACCATCGCGAGCCACTTCATCGCCCAACACTTGGCGACGCTGCACCGGCAGTGGCCGGGCATCAGCCTCGTTCTCCTGGGCGAGACGCGCAACGCCAACCTGATGGCGCACGAGGCCGATCTCGCCATCCGGCTGTCGCGTCCGACCGCATCAACCCTGGCCACGCGGCAGCTCGGCGATCTCGGCTACGGCCTGTATGCAACGCCCGAGGTACTCGCGCAACCCGAAGCGGAATGGGCGTTCATCGGCTACGACGAGCGCTTGCGCCACGTGCCGCAGCAGCGCTGGCTGGACGACTACGCGGGCGAGCGCCGGGTGGTTCTACGTTGCAGCGATCTGTCCGCCATCCATCAGGCCGCGCTGGCCGGATTGGGCGTGGCAGCGCTGCCGCACTTCCTTGGCGCGCCCGCAGAAACGGGTACGCTTTTGCGCCGGCTGCCCGTCGACGACCCCGCGTTGCATCGAGAAATCTGGTTGGTGATTCACCCCGACGTGCGACGATCACCGCGCGTGCGGGCCGTGGCCGATGCGTTGATCGCGCTGTTCGACGCGCAGCGACACGTTTTGGCGGGTGTTTGAACGTACGCAGAAACGGGTACGCTTTTGGATGAAAATGAGCCGCAAACCCAATGGATATGCGGCTCTAGCATCCCGGCAATATTGCATGCCGGGGCGCGCTCAGAACACTCAACCGCCCAGGTAGGCTTCGAGCACGCGCGGATTGCCCAGCAGGTTTTTGCCGCTGTCAGCCAGCACGATCTGGCCGGTCTCCAGCACGTAACCGTGCTGTGCGATCTTCAGCGCCTGGCGCACGTTCTGCTCGACCAAGAAGATCGTCAGACCTTCGGCATTGATGGTGCGCAGGATGCGGAAAATCTCCTGCACGATGATCGGCGCCAGGCCCATCGATGGTTCATCGAGCAGCAGCACACGCGGGCGAGCCATCAGTGCGCGGCCAATGGCAAGCATCTGCTGCTCGCCGCCCGACAGGTTGCCGGCCAGACCGTCAATGCGCTCCTTCAAACGCGGGAACAGGTGGAACACGCGCTCCAGATCCGAGGCGATCTGGCCGCGGTCCTTGCGCGCGTTTCGTGTATAGGCGCCCAGCTCCAGGTTCTCGCGCACCGTCATCGTGGTGAGCGTGGCACGGCCCTCGGCCACCTGCACGAGGCCGCGCTGCACGCGCTTGTGCGGCGACCACTGCGAGACGTCCTCGCCCTCGAACAGAATCTGGCCGCGCACCTCGCCTTGCGACTTCGGGATCAGCCCTGAGAGCGCCAGCAGCGTGGTCGATTTGCCCGCACCGTTGGCGCCCACCAGCGAGGTGATCTCACCGGCCTTAAGCGCAAAGTCGATGCCCTTGACGGCCGCAATGTGCCCGTACGACACGTCCAGCCCTTTGACTTCCAGCAGCGTGGTCATGCCGTCTCCTTCTGCGCGGCATTGCCGTCAGCTTCATCGTCATCATCGCGGCCCAGATAGGCCTCGATGACCTGCGGGTCGTTGCGGATCGCTTCGGGCGGCCCTTCGGCGATGATGCGGCCGAAGTTGAGCACGGCAATGCGTTCGCACAGGCCCATCACGAAGCGCATGTCGTGCTCGATCATGAAGATCGTGTAGCCGCGCGTCTTGATGTTCTCGATCTCGGCCATCAGGTCGACCTTCTCGCCCGTGTTCATGCCGGCGACGGGCTCGTCGAGCAGCAATAGCTTGGGTTCGGTGGCCAACGCGCGCGCAAGTTCGAGCTTGCGCTGGTCGCCGTACGAGAGGTTGTCGGCAATGTCGTGCGCCTTGTGGTCGAGCTTGACCCACGAGAGCAGTTCCAGGGCGCGATCGCGCGCGCGGCGCTCCGCGGCGCGGTACTTCGGCAGCGACAGCAACAGGCCCGGCGCGCCGTAGTCCAGATGCCGGTGCATGCCCACCACCACGTTCTCCAGCAGCGTCATCTCCTTGAAGATGCGGATGTTCTGGAACGTGCGCGCGATGCCCATCTGCGTGATCTGGTGCGGCTTCTTGCCGACGAGGTTTTCGCCGTTGAACGTGAGCGAGCCGCCGGTGGGTGCGAGCAGCCCGGTGATCAGGTTGAACACCGTCGTCTTGCCGGCGCCGTTGGGGCCAATCAACCCGAAGATGCTGCCTTGCGGCACTTCAATGTTGACGTCCTGCAAGACCGACAGGCCGCCAAAGCGCTTGGAAATGGATGTGAGTTTCAGCATGGCGGCCTCAGTGCAATTCATTGGAAGCAGCCCGACTGTCGGACGAGAGCGGCAACGTGCCGCCGCGCTTGATGCCGAACCAGCGCGCAAAACGCGCCGGGTCCCAGATGCCCTTGGGCAGGAACAGCACAATCACCATCAGGATCACGCCGTTGACGACCAGGCGGAAATCCTTGAACGCGCGCAGCAGCTCAGGCAGCAGCGACAGGATCAGGCTGCCGAGCACCGGGCCGATCAGGCCATTGGTGCCGCCCAGAATCGTCATCGTGAGGATTTCCACGCCGCGGTCGAAACCGAATTCGTTCGGGCCGATGAAGAAGGTCAGGTGCGCATTCAACGCGCCAGCCAAACCAGCGATGGCCGCACCCAGCGTGAACGCCAGCAGCTTGGTGCCGGCCACGTTAATGCCCATCAGGCCCGCAGCGGTTTCGTCTTCCTTGATGGCCTCGAACGCGCGGCCCACCTTGGAGCGGCGCATGCGCGCCAGCACGAACAGCGTCAGCAGCACGGCCAGTGCCACGTGCCACCACTGCGTGAGCTGCGGAATGCCATTCAGGCCCAGCGCGCCGCCGGTCCAGTCTTCGGTGTTCAGGATCAGCACGCGCACCACTTCGCCAAAGCCCAGCGTCGCCATGGCGAGGTACACGCCGGAAAGCCGCAGCGTCGGCCGCCCGATGACCACCGCCACCACGGCCGGCGCCACCATGCCGCCCAGCAGCGCCACCGAAAACGGCATCTCTGCATTCATCGTCAGCAACGACGCCGTGTATGCGCCGATGCCCATGAACGCCGCATTCGCCATCGCCAGCAAGCCGCACGACAGCGTGAGATAGATGGACAGCGCCAGCAGCGCGTTGATGCCGAGCGTGAGCACCAGATTGCTGTAGACCGACCAGAAATTGTCGAACCATTCCATGTCGGTCTCCTTATGCCTTGCGTTCCAGCACCTTGCCGAACAGCCCTTGCGGCCGCACAAGCAGGATCAGGAACAACAGGCCGAACGCCACCGCATCGCGCATGGTAGAGCCGATGTAGGCCACCGACAGCACCTCGGCAAACCCGAGGAACAGCCCGCCCAGCATCGCGCCGCGAATATCGCCCAGGCCGCCCAGAATGATGACCGCGATGCCCTTGTGCAGCATCGGCTGGCCCATCAGCGGGAACACCGCGTTGGAGTACAGGCCGATCAGCACGCCTGACAGCCCGCCCAGCGCCGCCGCCGCAAACGAGGTCAGCAGGAACAGCCCTTCAACGTTGATGCCGAGCAGCGCTGCCGCCTTGGGCGACTCCGCAATGGCGCGCAGCGCGCGGCCGAGTTGCGTGCGCTTGAGCAGCAGCATGAGCGCGGCCATCAGCACAAACGACAGCACGATGATGCCCAGCTCCAGCGGCGTGAGATGAATGCCGCCCAAATCCAGCGAAGCATCCGACACAAGGCCCGCCGGAAAGCGCAGGTTCTCTGCGCCAAACGCGCCTTGCATGGCGTTGTTGATGGCGATGCCCGCGCCGATGGTCCCGATCATCGGGATCAGGTGCGGTGCGTTGCGTCGGCGCAAGGGGCGCAGCAGCAGCACATCGATGATGAGGCCGGCCACGCCGCTCACGACAAAGCCGACGGCCAGCGCCGCCCACAGCGGCAGTTCGAAGCGGAGAACGACCTGCAGCGCCGCGTAGGCGCCCAGCATGAAGACCGCGCCGTGCGACAAGTTGATCACGCCCAGGATGCCGAAAACCAGCGTGAACCCCAGGGCAAACAACGCATACACGCAGCCGAGCGACAGCGCATTGACGAGTTGCTGTTCCAGCATGATGAATCAGAGTGAAGTGCAGCCGAATGTCACCAAAGCGGCCACAAAAAAAGCGATGGGGCGTAGGTTTAGCTACGCCCCGCCTGTCTCGTTCAAAGGGTTTTGACGAGAACCGAAGATTACTTCTCGATCGTGTACTTACCCGACTTGGTCACGCTCACGATCGGCGTCTGCACCGCGTCATAGCCGGCCGGCTTGCCGCGTGCCGTCACCTGGCGGAACGCAAACGCACCGGTTGCACCCGTGTGCTTGACCGCCGGCAGTGCATCGCGGATGGCCTTGCGATCGGCTTCCAGGTTGCCGCTGAACCTAACCTTCTTCAGCGCCGCCGTGGCGATGTACATGGCGTCATACGCCTGCGCCGCAAACTGATCCGGTGCGGCCTTGTACTTGCTCGTGTAGGCGGTGATGAACTTGCTGTTCTCGGGCGTGTGGTTTTCGATCGACCACGGGCTGCCCACCCACAGGTTGTCGGACTTGTCGCGGGCCAGGTCGAACACCTTGACCGAGTTCATACCGTTGCCGCCGATGACCGGCACGTTCAGGCCGAGCTGACGCGCCTGCACCATGATCGGACCACCCTCGGCAATCAGCGCCGACAGCACGATCGCATCCGGGTTGGTCGCCTTGATCTTGGTGAGCTGCGCCTTGAAGTCGACGTCGCCCTTGGCAAAGGTTTCGGTGGTCGTCACCGGAATCTTCAGGTCTTCGAGCGCCTTCTTGAAGTTGTCGTAGCCGCTCTTGGTGAAGACGTCGTCGTTGCCGTACAGCACGGCAACCTTCTTCACACCGGCCTTCTTCACGACGGTCTGGATGGTGGCCGGCAGCACGTCGGCTTCGGTCACAGAGTTGCGGAAGACGTGGTCGCCAATGCTAGTGATGCCGTCAGCCGTGTTGGAGGTGCCGAACGCCACCGTCTTGGCAGCCTGCGCGATCGGGTCGGCAGCCTGTGCCGAGTTGGACAGCGTGGGCCCAAACACCATGGCCACCTTGTCCTGGAAGATCAGCTTCTTGAAGACGTTGATGGCCTCTTCCTTCTTGCCCTGCTCGTCTTCGATCACCAGCGCGATCTTGCTGCCGTTGATGCCGCCGGCGGCGTTGATCTCGTCAGCCGCCAGCTGGAAGCCGTTGCGGATGGCCACACCGTACTGGGCTGCGCCGCCCGACAGCGCTTCTGCCACGCCGATCTTGATGTCCTGGGCCGCGAACGACGTGCCCGTTGCGATTGCCGCCCCCGCAGCCACTGCCGTCAGCAGCAGCTGTTTGATCATTTTTTTCATGCGAACCTGCTCCTTGTGTGTCCGTCGCGATTGCTTGAATGCGATGCGTCTTCGAAGATGCGCTGGCCCAACACCGTCGCTCCCCCCGCATGCGCCCTGCATCGCGTCCGGACGCGCGCCTGTCCGGAGTTTCGCGCCACGAAAACAAAAGCAACGTTGGCGAAACGGCGGAAGACCTGCCGGGCGAGCGATGCCGGATCGGGCATGCACGCATCGGAGTGCGTCGGAGTGTGAAGCGAAGGCGCCATGGGTACAGCGCTCTTGTGCGACGTGCCAGGATGGCCGGCACGTGCAGTCAGTCGCGGGACTTTACCGGAAAGCGCACGAGCGTGCGATAGGGGATTGTCCGCCGCCCGGCCTGGGAGGCCGATATTGCGGCGCAACATTGCCCGTGGGACACAGTCAAATCGGCGTCGAGCGTACCCGTTTCTGCGTGCCATCGGCCGATCCTGTTGCACTGCGAAATCAGCCCGTCGACAGTTCGTCCGCGCTGACGAACAAGCCCTTGCCGCGCGATTTGGCCTCGTACAGCGCCTCGTCAGCGGCCTCGAAGACGACGCTCTGCGCCAGCGTGCGCGAGTCGAAGGTCGCGATGCCAATGCTCGCCCCCACTTGCACCAGCGCCTCGCGCAGGCGAAATGGCCTGCTGCACGCACTGAGAATATGGGCGGCAACCGTCTTCGCGTCGTCCGGCCGCGACAGGTCCTCAAGGATCACGGCAAACTCATCGCCACCAAAGCGCGCCACGCCGTCATATGGGCGCACGGTGCGCGCCAGACGCTGCGCAAAGGTGCGGAGCAGCGCGTCGCCCACGGCATGCCCATATGTGTCGTTGATGACCTTGAAGCCGTCGAGATCGAGCAGCAGCAGCGCGCCAGTCGAGCCGCTCACGCGCGCTTGGTCCAGCGCGGCAACCAGGCGCTCTTCAAAGCCCGCGCGGTTGAGCAGGCCGGTCAGGTGGTCGGTAGTCGTCAGCGCACGCAGATGCAACTCCTGCTTCTTGCGCTCGGTGATGTCAAGCGTGACCGAGTGCACGCCACTCACGCGGCCCTGCGCATCGAACTGCGGGAGGTAGCTGATCTCCTGGCAGCGGTACAGATCGCGGCCGCGGTGCTCGCGCTCGAAGACAACGGTCTCGCCGGCCAGGGCGCGCTGCAGCGCCTCGTGCATGAACCCGTAGGCATCGTCGCCCACGACGTCGCGCACGGTCTGGCCGAGCATGCTGGCCGTCGGCCGTCCATGGGCCTTCTCGTAAGCGGCATTCAGGAAGCGGAAGCGTTCGTCGGTATCAATAAAGGACACCAGCGCGGGCAGCGCGTCTGTCACGGTTTGCAGCGTTTCGCGACTGCGCTGCAGCGCTTCCTTGGCGGCCTTGTCCTGCGTGATGTCACGCATGACCGACGAGAAGTACTCCATACGCCCGGCCGGATCGCGGTGCGCAATGATCATGTGGTCGATCGGCACGACCTGGCCTTCAGCGCCCCGCACGGTGGTTTCGCCAATCCACACGCCATCCCGCGCGGCCGCAGGTACGGCTACCTCCCTCAGCCAACCCATCGTCTCGGGCGTGTAGAAATCTGCGACGGTCAGGCCCTGGAGATCCACATCCAGCGCGATGCCGGCAAAGCGGCGGCCGGCCGGGTTCATGTAGGTGATGTTGCCCTGTACGTCGCTCTGCGCGACAAAGTCGGTGGTCGAGTCGAGTATCTTGGTCAACACGCGCGACGCTTGTTGCGCTCGCGCCCGTACGGTGATGTCTTCCATGACCCCAACGTGGCCGACCACCTGATCGTCCACGCGCACGGGGGCAGTCGTGACGATCAGCAATCGCTCGCCAACGTCCGGCACGATCACCCGCTGCTCGGCGCTGTAGCCTGCACCGCGCGCGACCGCCTCGCGCCAACCGGCCATGGTGGCATCGCGATCATTGGGGTGCTGGCGCGTGAGCCACACGTCGGCCAGCGCCTCTTCGTGCGTGGCTCCGAGCAACCGACGATACGCCTCGTTGGTATAGACGATCCGGCCGTCCGCATCCGAGCGGAACAGGCCGAGCGGCGAGGCGTCGTTCACGGCTTCCAACTCGGCGCGCTGGCGCACCACCTCATCCATCAGCTTGTGGAACGCCGTTGATACGGCGTCGATTTCCGCCGAAGCACCGAGCAGCTCAAGCGGCGGCGCATTGCGCAAATCCGTGGTCGAGAGCTGCGTCATGGCGGCATGCAACCGGGCAAGCGGGCGCAGCAGCCACAGCATCGCGGCCCACACCGACACACCGATCAGCGCCGCCAGCACCACGAGCGACCAGCGAAAACGCTGGCGCATGAGGAAGAGCTGCCGGTTGGCTTCGGCGCCGGGCAAGACAGCGGCGAGCGTCCAGCCGGCCGCGATGATGTCTTGCGTGGTAACCACATCGCCGCCGCGCTCGGGCAGCGCATCCGGGTCCGCACGGAAGGCGGCCGCCACCGCTGGATCAGCATCGAGCGGCGCGAGCGTCTTGTTGGCGTCGGGATGCACGATATAGAGCGGGGCATCGCCACGCGTGATCAGATAGACATGCCCCGTCTGGCCAACACGCATATCGCGCAGGTCACCCAGAAAGTTTGATTTGAGCAGATAGAGCGACGCGCCGATCAGCCCGACGAGATTGCCGTTCTGATCATGCACAGGTGCGACCAGGATGACGATCGGCTCGCCACCCACGCGGTTGCGCAGCGGCGCAGAGATGGTCGGCTGATCGACCACCATGACTTGCTTGAAGTAATCCCGATCCGAAATATCGATGCCGACCACGCCCGCGCGGTGCGGCGAGGTTGCCGTCACCTTGCCCTCGGCCGAGGCCAGGAACACGCCGTCGAACAGGCCGCTGGCCGGCTGAATGGATTGGTAGAACGCCGCTTCCTGCGCGGGCGTATTGAACCGCACGCTGCGCATCTGCTGCGCGGTGCGTTCAAGCACGCCGAGGTAGGTGTGCAGCCGCTGCTTGAGATGCTCTGCCGACTCCTTGACCAGGGCCGTCTGCTGCACCTTGATCTGCGCCATCACTTCGCGGCGGATCGGCTCGCGTTGTGACCAGCCGAACAGGCTCACCACCGTCACGCTGATGACGGTCGCCATGATGGCCGCCTGCGACTTCAGGGTCAGGTTCATCGGACGGTCGGCTGGCACCGGCGCCCCTCGCGGCCGGTGTCTTGTTCTTGTAAATGGAGGGCAGACACCATAGTGCTATGCCTGCCGGTCATTGTCGAGCCCCCGCAGCGTCTAGCGGTGGCCGCAGACGTAGGCGGCAGAACGTGCCGCCAGTGTGCCGGAGCGGATGCGCATCCAGTGCGCGCCGGCGGCGGTATCGGTATCGAGCGTGGTGCCGTCGGGGCCGCGCACCACGTAGTCGACCAAACGGATGCGCTGGCGGCGGCAGTCGATCTCCTGGCGCGAGAGGATCACCGTGCCAGGCCGGTAATGGGCCCCATGGGCACGGCGTTCGCTGCGCTTGAGCACGGTGCGCGCCAGAAAGATCTTGTGACCGGTGTGGTTCGAGCGCAGCGACGTGCGATCGATGGAAGCCACAACGGAGGTCGTGGTCAGGTATTCGTGCCAGCGTGTCGCCTGGGCAGGCACTGCCATGCCGAAAGCGCCCATGCCGACACCGCATATCCAGATCCACCGCCACATCATGCGTTTCACGACCGTCTGCCCTGCCATATCAAGACGCGGCACCTGCTGCCGCATTCATGCATTGTAACAATCAGCCCACCAGCCCCCTCGCAAAACATGCGCCCACGGGCCTCAGGTAGGATGCGCCCAACCGACACAGCCCATCTGCATCGTCTGCCATGCCCACCGTTGCCCTGCCCGCCCTCGCTGCCCATGCCATCGCAGCCTTGCTCATCGCCTGCGTGCCCATCGTGGCGTGGTTCTGGCTGCGCAGACGCTTTGACCTGGCGTGGCGCGACATCGGCGTGGGCGCAGCGGTGTTTGTCGTGTTTGCGCTCGTGCTGGAACGCACGCTGCACCTGTATCTGCTGCAACTCAACCCGGTGACGGCCCACTGGTTGCGCATGCCCGCTCTGTTCGTCATCTACGGCGCGCTGATGGCCGGATTGTTTGAAGAGAGCGGCCGCTGGCTCGGCCTGCGCTTTCTCGTGCGCAAGCCGGGGGATGCCTCTACGCCGGTGGCGTATGCGCTGGGGCACGCCGGCATCGAGGCCTGGCTGGTCGGCACGGCATCGCAGGCGCAGATGGTGATGTTCGGCATTGCCGCCAACCGGGGCGAGCTGGAATCGCGCCTCGCGGCCAGCGGTGCCGATGCCATGGTCGGGACGATCCACGCAATGCTCGCGCAGCTCTCGCCGTGGCTGGCGCTCGGCGCGCTCAGTGAGCGCATTGCGGCGATGCTGATCCAGTTCACGCTCACACTGGTGGTGTGGCATGCGGTGCGGCAGCGGCGTTTTGTGATCGTCGTGCTGGCGGTGCTGCTGCATGCGCTGGCAGACCTGCCCGCTGCGCTGTACCAGGTACATGTGCTGCCGCTGGCGGTGACCGAAGCGATCTACGCCGTGGTGGCCGTGCTGCTGGCAGCGACGTGCTGGCCGCCGCAGGGTGGCCGCAAGATCGGCGAATCCTCGCTGCGCTAACTAACCAATGCGGAATCGGTCCGGCTCGATGCCGTGCCGGTTGAGCTTGTCGTACAGCGTCTTGCGCGGCACGGCGAGCAAATCCGCCGCACGAGCGACGTTGCCCTCCGTGGCCCGCAGCGCTTCCTCAATGGTGGTGCGTTCCACCGCCATCATGCGACCGGCCAGGGAGTGCTGGCTCGCTTCGGAAGCAACGAGCCCATCGTCCAACCCAAGACAAAAACGCTCGGCCACGTTCTTCAGCTCGCGCACGTTGCCGGGCCAGTCGTGATGCTGCCAGCGCATCATGTCGTGCGCAGACCAATCCGGCGCGGCCCGCTCATAGCGCACCGCGGCCTGCTGCAGAAAGTACGCCATCAGCAGCGGAATATCTTCGGCACGCTGACGCAGCGCCGGCAGCGCAATCGACACGACATTCAGGCGGTAATACAAATCCGCGCGGAATTGGCCGTGATCGGATGCGTCTTTCAGATCCACCTTGGCGGCTGCCACCACACGGCAATTGACGGGCACGCTTGCGTTGCTGCCCAGCCGTTCGATGCTGCGCTCCTGCAGCGCCCGCAGCAGCTTGGCTTGCAGCGCCAATGGCATCGATTCGACCTCGTCAAGGAACAGCGTGCCGCCGTCGGCGTATTCCATCTTGCCGATGCGGCGGCGGTTGGCACCCGTGAAGGCGCCAGCCTCGTGGCCGAACATCTCGCTCTCGAACACAGACTCCGGCAACGCCGCGCAATTGAGCGCAACGAACGGCCCGCGCCGCCGGCTGCCCTCGTGAATGGCGCGCGCGAGCACTTCCTTGCCCGAGCCGGTTTCGCCGGTGACGAGGATGTCGGCATCGGTGGGGGCCAGTGCGGTGACAAGCCGGCGCACGTTCTGCATGACGGCGCTCTGGCCGATCAATGGATACGCCTGCCGGCCCTGCAGCGCTTCACGCAGACGCAGGTTTTCGGAAGTGAGCCTGCGCTTTTCCAGCGCGCGCCGCACCACATCGACCAGGCGTTCGGAATGGAACGGCTTCTCCATGAAGTCGTACGCGCCGGCACGCATGGCGGCCACGGCCATCGTCACGTCGCCATGACCGGTGATGAGAATGACCGGCAACTGGCGATCGTGTTGCAGCATCTCGCGCAGCACAGCCAGACCGTCGCGACCGGGCAGGCGTACGTCGGTGACGACCACGGCCGGCGTTTGCGTAGCGAGTGCGGCCAGCGCGCTTTCCGCATCGGCAAAGGACTGCACCGGCAGATCCGCCAGCGTGAGCGCTTGCTCGCAGCCCAGGCGCACCACATCGTCGTCTTCGATCAGGAAGACGGGTGCGTGATCGATGGAAGACAGATCGGGAGTGGCGTGTTCAGGCATGCGGTTTTACGACGCGTTCCAACTCGATGACGAATTCTGCGCCGCCAGCGCCGTCCTGTGCGTTACGACCAATGAGCCGGCCGCCGAAATCTTCAATGATCGCCAGCGAAATCGCCAGCCCAAGCCCAAGGCCCAGGCCGTCGTCCTTGGTGGTGAAGAACGGCTCGAACAGGCGCGGCAACACATCGGCGGGAATGCCGGCGCCGCAGTCACGCACGGTAATGCGTACCCAATTCTCGATGGGCTCCACGCGCACGTGTACAGCGGCGGAATCGGGCTTCGGCACCTCGGCGGTGGCGTCGATGGCGTTGCGGATCAGGTTGACGAGCACTTGCTCCAGGCGCACCGCGTTGGCCCAGACAGCAAGGTCGGCAGGTACCGCCTCGACCGTCACCGTCACACCCGCCTGACGGCGGCGTGTTTCCACCAGCATCAGCGCCTGGCGGACGGCTTCGTCCACCGATACGGCCGCACGCGCCGCATCGCCCTTGCGCGAGAACGCCTTGATGTGCGAGACGATGCGGCCCATGCGTTCGGCCAGTTGGCTGATGTGCGTGAGATTGCCGCGTACCTCGTCGATGCGGCCGCGCTCGGCAAGCTGGTTGGCGTTATCGGACAGCGTGGTCAGCGCGGTGAGCGGCTGGTTGAGTTCGTGCGTGATTCCGGCGGCCATCTGGCCGAGCACAGCGAGTTTGCCGGCCTGCACGGCGGCATCGCGCGTTTCACGCAGAATGCGTTGCGCAGCATCGAGCGCTTCCACCTTGCCGGCAAGCGCGGTGTTGGCAGAGGTCAGCTCGGCGGTGCGCTGGGCAATGCGTGCTTCCAGGTCGCGCTGGATTTCACGCAACGCGGCGCGCGCGCGGTGTTGCTCTTCACGCCGGCGCGCACGCAGACGCAAGGCAACAAGTACGGCGAAGATCAGCGCCATGGCAAATGCGGCGCTCGCACCGGCCACCAACGCCGTGCGCTGCTCGTCGCGCGGGTCAATCAACACAGCAACTTGCCAGCCGAGCAAGCCCACCGGGCGGTACTGCACACGCAGTGTCGAGGCCGATTTTCCGGGCAGCGCCACACACACAGTCTGCGGCGGCTGGCCCGCAGAAAAGGGTACGCCCCCGGCTCGCCCATCGCTCAATTCGAGCGGCGTGAGTGTGTGGGGTGCGTATTGGCGTGTCGCATCGAGTGCGGCGCGCTGGTCTGCATTCAAGGTGCCGAGCGTGCGGTATTTCCACTCGGGCACGGATGACAGGAAGATCACGCCATGGCGATCGACCAGCAACACCGTATCGCCGCTGCGCGACAGCGTGGACTCGAACGCATCGAGGTTGATCTTCACCACGACGGCACCGATGGACTTGTTGCCCTCTCGCACAGGAGCGGCGAGGAAATAGCCCGTTTCACCAGTGGTGTTGCCCACGCCGTAGAAGCGACCAAGGCCGTCGCGCATGGCCTCGTCAAAGTACGGGCGGAAGGCGTAGTTCTGGCCGACGAACGAAGATGGCAGATCCCAGTTACTGGCAGCGAGCGTCAGGCCGGTGGAATCCAGCAAATAGACCGCCGTCAGATCGGCGGCGCTCTGAGCCTGCTTCAGGTACGCATTCGCTGCACCGCGCAATGCAGCGTCAGCAGACGAATGCGGTGCCTGCAACGCGACGCGCAGCACGTGTTCTAACGCCGCCAGCCGTGGCAGCGATTCATAGCGCGCCAGCGTGCTGCGCAGGTTCTGCGCGTAAAAGGTGGTGCGCTGGCCGGCTTCTTGGGCGCGCGTGGCAACGTAACGCTGCAGGGCGATGGCGTAGGCGCCCCACCCTGCTGCCGCACAGCACGCCGCCATGGCCAGCGCGACGGCCAGCCGCCAACCGCGCCCGCGTACGGGGTGGGCAAGGTCGGCGTGGCCGTCGGTTGGCGACATGGGATCAATGTTCGATGCGGGAATGCTCGCGAGTATCGCGCATGAACACGTACACCAACAGCGACAGGAAGATGGCGCCCGTCACGTACCAGTAGAACAGCGACTCATGGCCGGACTGCTTGAGCCACAGTGCGATGTACTCGGCCGTGCCGCCAAAGATCGACACCGTCAGCGCATACGGCAGGCCCACGCCCAGCGCGCGCACTTCTGCGGGGAACAGCTCGGCCTTCACCACCGCGTTGATCGACGTGTAGCCCGAGACGATCACCAGCGCGGCCATGATCAGGAAAAACGCCGTCCACACGTTGGTGGTCTGGCTGATGCCGGTCATGATGGGCACGGTGAACAGCGTGCCCAGCACGCCAAAGGCGATCAGGATCGGGCGACGCCCAATGCGGTCGGACAACCCGCCCACGATCGGCTGCAGCATGGCGAACAGCAGCAGCGTGGCGCCGGACACCAGCGTCGCCTTGTCCTTGGACAGGCCCACCGTGTTGGCCAGGAACTTCTGCATGTAGATCGAGTACGTATAGAACGCGACCGTACCGCCCATCGTCAGGCCCACGACCGTCGCAACAGCGCGCGGATGCTTGGCCAACTCTGCCAGGGTGCCGCGCTTCTTGTTTGCCTTCGCGGCAGTAAAGGACTGCGTTTCTTCCATGTGCGAGCGCATGCCCATCGCCACCAACGCACACAGCGCGCCGATGAAGAACGGGATACGCCAGCCCCACGCCTCGAGTTGTTCATGCGTCAGCACGAACTGCTGCAACACGATCAGCAATGCCAGCGCCACCAGTTGGCCGGCGATGAGCGTGACGTACTGGAAGCTGGAGTAGAAGCCACGGTTTTCCTTGTTGGCGACCTCGCTCAGGTACGTGGCGGACGTGCCGTATTCCCCGCCGACCGACAGCCCCTGCAGCAGACGCGCCAGCACCAGCAGCACCGGTGCCGCAACGCCGATGGTCGCGTAACTGGGCGTGAGCGCAATGATGAGCGAGCCCAGACACATGAGCACCACCGAGAAGAACAGCGCGCGCTTGCGGCCATAACGATCGGCATAGATGCCCATCAGCCAGCCGCCCACCGGACGCGCCAGGAAGCCGACGGCAAACACCGCAGCGGTGTTCAGTAATTGCGCGGTCTGATCGCCCTTGGGGAAGAACGCCTTGGCAAAGTACAGGGCAAACGCCGAATACACGTACCAGTCGTACCACTCGACCAGGTTGCCGATCGAACCGGAGAAGATCGAGCGCAGACGGCGGCGAACATCTGCGGGGGTGTCTTTGGCGGGGGCTTGGATGGGCGTGTGCGAGGGCGAAAACTCGCCCGTAACCGCGCCAGCCTGAGGCTGCGTCATGGTGTCTCCTTGGAGCGTTGGCGGCGGCCTTTACTCATGACATGTCGGCACAGCTATCTGCGTGTGCGACGTGCGAGCGGCCCGCCGGTTTATGGGTGGTCGCTCTTACTCAAGAAGCATTCCATGCGAGAAATAGACGCGTCGATTCGCCGCAAACGCCCATGACAAAAGGCTCTGTGGGAAATTTCCGGAACGGCGGAGGATAGCGAAAGTGTGCGGTTTCTCAGAATTGGCCGACGGGGCTGTGCGAAAACCCGCACGACCGATTCAGAACAGAGGTGACGCTCAGGCGGCCACGCCCAGCGCAATGGTGTCGCGCACCAGCGGATCCACCTCGGCAGACGTTTCCTCATGCGCCTGGGGCAAACCGAGGCGCTTGTACAGGTACGCCTCGAAGTCAGCACACACTTCCGGATGGCGCAGCGCAAACTCAACGGTCGCCTGCAGGTAACCGAACTTGCTGCCGCAATCAAAGCGTTGACCGCGGTAGCGATATGCCAGGATCTGCTCCTCTGCCAGCAAGCTTTGGATCGCGTCTGTCAGTTGCAGCTCGCCACCGGCGCCCGGCGTCAGGTTGCGCAGATGATCAAAGATACGCGGCGTCAGAATGTAGCGGCCGACCACGCCCAGGTTGGACGGGGCGTCCTTCGGCGCCGGCTTTTCGACGATGCCATCGAGCTTGATCAGACGATCATCCCATTCACGACCGGCCACCACGCCATACGAGCGCGAGGCCTCCGGCGCAATCGTTTCGACACCAACGATGGAACAACGGTAGTGATCGTAAAGCTCCGTCATCTGTTGCATGACGGGCGGCTGGTTGTCCAGCAAGTCATCAGCCAGGATCACGGCAAAGGGTTCGTCGCGTACCAGTTTCTGCGCACACAGGACGGCGTGACCCAGGCCCAGCGTCTCGGGTTGACGCACATAGAAGCACTCGACGCCGGGCGGCTTGATCGACTGCACCATCTCCAGCAGCGCCTGTTTATTCTTGGCAGCCAGTTCGGTTTCAAGCTCGTAGGCCTTATCGAAATGGTCTTCGATAGCACGCTTGGCTCGGCCTGTGATGAAGATCATCTCCGTGATACCCGCTGCGGCTGCCTCTTCCACCGCATATTGGATCAGCGGTTTGTCAACGATCGGCAACATCTCTTTCGGGCTGGCCTTGGTGGCGGGCAGAAAACGCGTACCGAGCCCCGCCACGGGAAACACGGCCTTGGTGATCTTCTCGTTCATGACGACTCCATTGGTAAGACGTAGCGTCATGAGCAAGTCATATGCCCGTGCAGCAGCTTTTGGGTAGAGCGCCGCCGGGCTGGCGCCGCGCAACATCACGCGCGTCGCGTGGGCGCCCTTTCCTACAAGGAGTTGCAACTCCGTCGTACCAACTTTCAGCGCCGAAAGTTGAAAAGCGTACCCAATTCTGCGTACCGATTTGCGTCAGGTTGCGGCCAGCCAGACCAGTAAGCGCCCGCTAACGGTACGTCAGAGAATCAGGAAGACGGCTTGACCCAGCCGCGCGAGACCGCCGCAGCGCGCTCGGGTGTGCGTCGATAGGCGTCGATTTGAGCGTTCAGCTGCATGACTTCGGCCTCCAGGGCGCGAATGCGTTGGCGCAGCTGATCGGCTTCGTTTTGCGTCTGCTGGCGCACTGCGTCGTTCTGCAATCGCAGAAAGCGTTCCGTACCCGCCAGCGCACTCGCCGCCCCTTCCAGGCGGGTGACGGTTTCCATGGTCTGCTCCAGGCGCTCAAGCGTCGCGTCCGTCAGCTTGGGCGGCACGGCGGGCGCTGTGGCAAGCGCCTCGCCGAGACGCCGTTCCAGGTCGGCCATGGCGGCCTGCAATTGCCGGTTGCGCGCGGCCTCGTGTTCCAACGCGCGCTCCGCCACTTCGGCACGAATACGCGCCTCCATCCATTCGGCACCCGCACCCGGTGCGCCAATGGCGCGCGACGCGATCCGGTTGCGCTCGTCTCGTGCCGAATGATTCGGAACCGCCAAAAGCGTACCCGTTTCTGCGTGCGCCAACGGGATCGGCCAAAGCTCAACCGCATCCGCTGCGACACCACTTGCGGTCGGCCTGCGGCCCTGTGCACGATCCACCGCCTTCTGCAGCGTCGTATTGCTCGGCCGCCGACGTACACCCGCCTCCGTCAACCATTGCACGTATCGCCTAGCGCCATAGACCCGCCGCGTAACAGCCTGAACGGCCTCGATGACCTCATCCAGGAACACCGCGTTGTCATGCGGGAGGGCGATATCCAGCCGCCGAATCGCTTCTACGATCCGCTGCTGCTGCTCTACCGAGAAATGAAGACCGGGGCGTGCCATGAGGGCTATCAAGTGTTCATATAGTGTACATCAAGGGTTAAAAACCTCAAACTCCACATATAATGCTTCATTATTTAGATATGGGAGTAATATAGTTGCAGCCTTATCCTGAGAGAAGGAAATACCCGCGAACCCCAGAATCCGGACATTTCGGCACTCACATAGCAGTGTGGCGAAACCTGCTGAGAAGGCTTGCGGCGGCGGATTGCCCGCCGCAGAAACGGGTACGCTTGACGCACTGAAAGGCGCGCGCGGACGAATCGGGTCAAAAAAAAAGCGCCCTATTGGGCGCTTGCAGCAAATAAATCTGGGGCGAAACTACAGTAGCGCGACGTCCAGGCCGAACCGGCTTTTCAACGCCTCCACCAAGGATTCCCGAGCGCCACGATCTCCCAGCTTCACATCGAGCATGACGCGCCCAGAATCCCATTCCTTAATTGTGCCAAGCAGATCACCTTCCGCACTTCGGATCTTGTACTGGCGACTGACTTCCTTGACCTTGCGGGTACGCCCTTCCTGGGCCACCTTGCGGATTTGCTCCACGTCGCGGCTGGACAGCCCCTCTTCCAACACGCGATGCACCAGCTCGCGCGTGCGGTCTTCGCCGGCGCTCTTGAAGTAGAGCGTCAATTCATATCCGGTTGCGATACCGATACCAGCCGGCCGCTCCTTCATCACCTCAAGCACCGACTCCGGCAGTTTCAGCAGCGCCAGCGTCTTGTTAACCGTGCCCGCGGACACGCCGGTAATTTCACAAATATCTTCTTCTTTTTGAACTTTTCCTTCATCCAGCAGCTGGCGCCATGCGATCGCATTGTCCAGCACAGACTGCCCAGAGCGTTGCTCATTCAGAACAAAGGACAACCGGTAAAAATCAATGTCCGACAGGCCATCTTCGATGAAGCAATCCATCTCGGCCTTGCCGGCCGCAGCCAACGCCCGCTTGCGGTAATGACCATCGATCAGAACATACCAGCCCGGCCGGGCTGGATCAGGCGCTGCCAACCCCGGCGTTTGCTGGCCATGCGTGGCAATGGATGCCGCCCGCTCTTGAACGATCTGCGGATCGTAGATACGGCGGGCGTTGAGCGGATTCTCCTGCAGTCGCTCAAGCAGAACCTTGATGACGCGGCGCTCAGAAGTGTTGGCAGAAGCTGGACTTTCAGCGCTGAAAGCGGGAGCGGCCTGACCCAGCAAGCCGCGCGGGTGCGATGTAATCGCCTTTTCCGCCAAAGCAAAGCGATCAACCGGTGTCGCCTTGGTCTTCTCCGCGGCGATGCCAGCGAGCATGCCGTCCTTGAGCGATTTCAGCTTCGCGCTCATACACGCTCCTCCTGCAACAACTGCAACACCTCGTCGATCAGGATGTCGACTTCATTAACGGCTTCTCGTGCGCCGGACACACCGTGCACCGTTGCGCCAATCGCCTGGCACTCGCGAAATGCGGAGCGCGAACCGATCATGGAATCCATCAAAGGAATATCGCCATCATCACCAAGAATTTCAATTGCCTGTTTCGCGAGTGACACGCGCCGCTGGACCATGTTCGCCAGTACGCGAATACGCAACGTCTCATTGTTCACCTGAGCTTGCTGGGCCAGCGCTTTGGCGGCCACCGCAGCCCACAAATCGGGCGGAGACGGCACAACGGGGATCAGCGCAATGTCGGAAATTAACAACGCGCTCGACGACGACGGCGAATGAACTGCGGGAGGGCAATCGACCACGATGTAGTCGTAATCCGCCACAAACTTGCGGACTTCTCGATGCATGGCACCGCCAGAAGGTGCCAGGCCGATCACAGAGGCAGGGAAGGGTTTCTCTTCGGGCGCTTGCGCGGCCCAGCGGGTGGCCGTTCCTTGCTCGTCCATATCGACCAGCAGCGTCTTACTACCCCGCAAACCAAGGGTGCCGGCGATGTGCATGCTGACTGTCGTCTTGCCGCAGCCGCCCTTCTGATTGAATACCGTTACGATTTTGGCGCTCACTGGTCCTCCACTTTCAGCGCTGAAAGTCAGTAGCGCTCATCTTAGGGAAGACTACATGGAAACACAAGATCGGTAAAATTCAATTCATATAAATTTCATTGGTCCGGCGATGCGGGAAACAGCCTGCGCAGGTGGTTTTCATCCACCTAAACTGAGATATAAAAGCGGTCTTTAGCGCATAACTTCATGCGTTCAACCCCGCATTTATAGGCTTCCTAGGTGTTTACCAGTGAGATGCATAAAAGCGACATCCCGAAAAAATGCCGCCCATCGACACTCTGCTCCAAACTGGTTATGATGTTCAGACAGTCGTCTGAAGACTTTGTCTACGCAAGATTCGGAATCAGCCGCTTCTTCGTGCGATGTCCGGATCGGCTGGACGACGTGTTTTTTGTTATTTAAAGGAATTTTTGCATGGCCACGGGTACTGTCAAATGGTTTAACGAAACCAAAGGCTTCGGCTTCATCACTCCGGACGGCGGCGGCGCAGATCTGTTTGCGCACTTCTCCGAAATTCAGGGTTCGGGCTTCAAGACCCTGAAGGACGGCCAGAAGGTCACCTTCGAGGTGAAGCAAGGCCCGAAGGGTCTGCAAGCCTCGGCGATCAAGCCGGAATAAGTTTCGGGCTGATCGCCTGAGATGAGAAAAGGGGAGCTTCGGCTCCCCTTTCTTTTTGCCTAGCGCTGTTGCTTTTGCTTCAGGCCAGCTTCCGCACGCTGGTACGTGAAGGCTGCAGAATCAGCGCCTTCGACGAATCGGCATCCACCTTGGCATCCGGATAGACGACCAGCACGTCCTTCAGCGCCTTCCGGAACAACGCACGGAATTTCCGTTCGCTTTCAGTCTCGGTGCCGAATTGCATCTGCAACGCTTCCCAGGGGATCTCCGTACGCTTCTGGATCGTAAAGAAGCGGTAGGTAAGCCACGAGTACACATCCAACGCAAACGGCGATTGCTTGAGCGCTTTCAGCGCACGCATGTCCACCGGCACCGGCCGATTCACCAGCTCATTGAAGAACGGTTCTGACAGCACCACAAAGCTCTCAAACATCGAGCCCTGACCGGGCTGCATCGGATCCCACCACGTAGATAACTGATCGGCCAGCAGATAGCCGATGCGGTCGATCGACAACGGCTCCTGGTTCTGATTCTGGCTACTGGGCGCTGACTTGTTCTGCACGATGGCAATCGTGGCAGAGAACAGCCGAATCATCTGCTGGCGCACCAGCGTCATGGTGCCCCGCTTGCCGCCCGTGGCCATCGGGATACCCAGGTTGTACATGAACTCGGACAACGAGTTGCCCAGCGAGATGCGCCGATCTTCCACGGTGCCCTGGAATTCGCCGCGTTTTTTCTTGGCCATGATCTCCTTGCCGATCCAGGCCAGCATTAACCGCGGATACGAGCCATAGGGATAGCCGAAGGACACGGTCTCGGAAACGATGCGCTGCCGGCCATTACTGGCGCGCTCGGAGCGCTGCTGCGTGAAATACCCCGGCTGAATCATCAACGAGATGTTGCCGCTGGAACGCGTCCAGACTGGCGGGGCTCCTTTGGGCGCTCGATAGGGGAGGGTGACTTGCACGCTGGCACGGCTGAGGAAACCGACCTCGCCGCTTTGCCAGGCGTCTTCGCGTTCCATCGCCTGCGCTTCGTCGAACAGGCGCTGGAATTTCTCCGGCGCGGCAATGACTTGCCCTCCCGAAGGGACGATGATGCGGCCGGGCGAGTCGTTGTCCGGTTTCCCACTGGGAGCGAGGCGTTTGGTGACCATGGTGCGCAAGAATTGTTCAGAGCCTTTGTACTAAAACGTCTTCACCTTGTCACGCAGAATTGGGTACATATTCTGATTTTCGCTCGTTGTCGCGGGAAGGGCGTCGGTGGGCAACCTGAAGGGTTGTCCACGGAAGACCTTTCCTCACTACAAGCTATCTATACCTTCTATGTTTACTACAGGTAAACCGTATACGCGGCCCGCAAAGCCTTGTCAGTACTGGGTTCAGGAGGTGAAACCGAACCAGATTCTGCGAACGTGCGAACCAGATTCTGCGTGACGGCGTACCCACTTCTGCGCGAAACCGTACCCACTTCTGCGCATTGGGCGTACCGGAATCTGCGGGGATAACATCATGTTGTCCACAGTGTTATCCACAGAAAACAGGTGGGGGAGCGGCACAATTCAACGCCACTTTATCTGCGCGTACCCGTTTCTGCGGCCAATTGGGCCGCCTTTGGGGCTGGATCGGTTTGATAGCAGCCGTAGCGTACCCGTTTCTGCGTGAGCGAGGGTGGTTTGAGCACATGCCCTGCGTACCCAAATCTGCGAGCGTGCCGGTTTCTGCGAATTCGTTGCGCTTCCCGTTACGGCATTTGCCAGAAAGCAAGCACCAGCTTTCATTGGCTCGCACGCGTTTTATACGTACCTGTTTCTGCGAAGCAGTTCCCGCTGGCACTTCGTTGAGCCCTCTGCTCGGGCATGCGAATTTTGAACTTTCATCGCTGAAACTTGGACGAGGGTATGCATTTTGACGATGTGCTAAGACTTGGCGTCAGCCCCACCGTACCTGTTTCTGCGGGTAAAAACCCTTATTAGCCAAGGGCTTGGCGTGGCGGCGTGCAAATAGGGTGTACCCATTTCTGCGGACGATCTCGCAGAAATGGGTACGGTGACTCAAGGGCATCCTCGCAGAAACGGGTTCGCTTTGCATGAGACGGCGGCGCCCAATCATGCGCAGAAACAGGTACGGTTTGCCTTTCCGAGGTTCGCAGAAACGGGTACGTCAGCGTTCTTGCCACTTGCGCTGCGCCGATTTGCCGAAATCCGTACCCGTTTCTGCGGTGGTACGCGCAGAAATGGGTACGCGAATCGCTGCGCAGGCCGCGTAGCGTCAAGCTTTCGCAGAAACGGGTACGGTCCACCAGCGCAATTTAGCCGCCTACCGGCGGCGGAACACTTCCCGCCAAGCACGTGCACACGCCGGGTGTTTCGGGCATCATGCGCATCCCGCGTGCCGGCCTGGCGCTTGGCCGGCGCGCTTTCCGTCATTCAATTCGCATGGACAGTATCTCGACCGCGCGGCCTTCGGGCGCCGGAATCTTGCTAAGAGTCGCCTCGCCTCGTGTTGGGCATGCATCGGGGGAGCCGGGTGCAGAACAGCCGCGGCCAGCGATGACACTTCACAACAAGAGGAGACAACCTGAATGACCTGGCTCGCGCGCACCTTCAAGCTCGAGGAACACCAGACCGACGTCCGCACGGAAGTGCTCGCCGGGCTGACGACATTCCTCACGATGGCGTACATCATCTTCGTCAACCCGAACATCCTGGCTGACGCGGGCATGCCGCACGACGCAGTGTTTGTTGCCACCTGCATTGCTGCGGCGATCGGCACGATCATCATGGGGATGTACGCGAACTACCCGATCGCCATGGCGCCGGGCATGGGCCTGAACGCCTACTTTGCGTATGCGGTGGTCAAGGGCATGGGCTTTACGTGGCAGGCGGCGCTGGGCGCGGTGTTCATCTCCGGCTGCCTGTTCCTGCTGGTAAGCGTGTTCCGCATCCGCGAGATGATTGTCAACGGGATTCCGCATTCGATTCGCGTGGCGATCACGGCTGGTATCGGGTTGTTCCTGGGCATCGTGTCGCTGCGTGGCGCGGGGTTGATCGTTGGGAATCCGGCGACGCTCGTGACGCTGGGCGACGTGCATCAGCCTTCGGTCATCCTGGCGGTGATCGGCTTCTTCCTGATCGTGGCGCTGGACCACCTGCGCGTGAAGGGCGCCATCCTGATCGGCATTCTGGCGGTGACGGCAGCGAGCTTTTTCTTTGCCGGCAACACTTTCCACGGCGTGGTGTCGATGCCGCCGTCGCTGGCGCCCACGCTGATGCAACTCGACATCATGGGTGCGCTGTCGGTGGGCATCCTGAACGTGGTGTTGGTGTTCTTCCTGGTGGAGCTGTTTGACGCGACCGGCACGCTGATGGGCGTGGCCAACCGCGCGGGGCTGCTCAAGCAAGGCAAGATGGACCGCCTGAACAAGGCGCTGCTGGCCGACAGCACGGCCATCATGGCCGGCTCGCTGCTGGGCACGTCGTCGACCACCGCGTATATCGAAAGCGCTTCGGGCGTGCAGGCCGGTGGCCGCACGGGGCTGACTGCGCTGACGGTGGCGGTGCTGTTCCTGCTGTGCCTGTTCTTCTCGCCGCTGGCTGGCGTGGTGCCCGCCTATGCGACCGCACCCGCGCTGCTGTACGTGTCGTGCCTGATGCTGCGTGAGCTGGTGGACCTGAACTGGGAAGACACCACCGAAGCCGTGCCCGCCGTGCTGACGGCGCTGATGATGCCGTTCACGTATTCGATCGCCAACGGCGTGGCGTTTGGCTTCATCACGTACTCGGGCCTGAAGCTGTTCACGGGCCGCATGCGTGAGGTGCCGATCATCGTATGGATCATCTCGGCGGTGTTCCTGTTCCGCTTCTTCTATCTGTCGGGCGGGCACTGAACGCCAAGGTTGTCACCCGTTCAATGAAGAACGCGGGCTTTCAGGTCCGCGTTTTTTTTGAGCATTTGTGCCAAAGCGTACCCATTTCTGCGTGCGATTGCAGAGGCGAGCGTACCCGTTTCTGCGGGCCATCGTCGGCAATCCGGCGACACAAGCGTACCCAATTCTGCGGACGACGTAAGTAACAACTGTCGCGCAAATCGCGCCGACAATCGATTACGACAATGCGCAAACGCCCCAGGTACGCAGGCGATGCGTACCCGTTTCTGCGTGAGTTGTGGCGGAATGTCAGGCCGACGGTGGGGCCAGTTTGCGTGCCGCGTCGGCAATGCTGGCGGCGAGATCGGCATCGCGTGCGCGCGCGGCGACGCTTGGCAGGGCAGCAAGGCCAAGCGCATGGGCGACATCGGCCGCGGTTTCACCGGCGGCAAGCCGCTCGCGCAAATGGGCGCCACGTACGCCGCGCAGTGAGGCATTCGCGAGACGCACGGCCGCGTCGGCGTGGCCGATTGCGCGGGCGTATTCAGCGGCTTCGCCCAGCATGGCCTTGACGATGAGCAGCAGTTGAGAACGTGAAGCGATGCCCTTACGCTCGCCGAAGTCACGGCGCAGGGCGGGGGAGTCGATGATGGTGCCGTCTGCGCGCCGGGGCGACCGCTTGCGTACGGACAGCAGCAGTGGTGTGGCTTCATTTGGCAGCGGCAGTGGCGACAGGCCGAAGGCCGTGCGGTACTCGCGCAGCGCCGACATCAGCGCATCGCACGGCAACCAGCGCTGCGTGCGGCCCGTGCCGATTGCCAGCAGCCAGACCGATGCCGGCAGCAATGCGTCGGATGTTGCGTGCGTGGCCGGCACAGCGTGCAGTGTTACGTCGCCCATGCGCGCGCTCACCAACTCCGACACCCGCATGCCCGCCTGCGCGAGCAGCACGGCGAGGAAGTGGTCGCGCGCCTGACGCAAACGCGCTTCACGGCCAAGAGCGATCCGGGCGCGCACGGCATCGATCATCAATGCCATATCCGATGCGCCAAGTGCGGTGTCTGGCCTGGCTGCTGCGATGGGCTGCGCGGGCGAGGACGCGCTTGGCGCCGGCACGGTAATGACGATCGCATCGTCATCGAGAAATGGGTTCGCGCGCAGATGGCCCGCGCGCAGCAGCCAGCCGCAGAGATTTGCCGCAATGATGCTGCTCTGCCGCGTGGAGCGCGCCGAGAGCGGGCCGCGTAGCGGCGTCCAGTTGGCATCGTCGCGTTCGATGCCGCGCGCACTGATCGCCCAGGCGGGCGGTTCTTGCAAAAAGCGCAGATAGGCCCGCGCGTCGTCGCGCAGCCAGCTTGCGAGCGGCTTACCGAACGTGCGCGCGTACCAGCACACGCGTTCGGCCTCCACGCGGTACTGCGAGAGCGTGGAAGCACTGACCGCACGCGTGCCAGAAGCCCGCGCGGCGAGCCATGCCTGCACGCGTTCGCGCTCTTGGGCGAATGCCTGCAGGTCGGCCTGGCAGGCGGCGTTATCGGGAACGGGCGCGGGAACGGGCGCGGGAACGGGAGGGGACGCGGCATCGGCCGGGCGCGGTTCGAGCATGCGAAGCGTGTGTGTGGCGCACGAAGACAAAACGGATCGCGCAAGTATAGCGATGCGCATTCAGGCCCAGTTGCGGGCACCAGATTGGAATGGCCATTCAATCACGATGGGCACGCGCCATGCTCGATGCGGGAACGTCGCTTCGTGCGTCGGACGCCTCCGACAAAACGATCGGAACCGGCTCGATAGGCGCGCTGCATGTGCGCGGCTATCGTCGGCTCCGCAAGTCGACAACAACGTACATGGGCGTGCGATGCATGCGGCCCGGTTCATGACAAGACTCTCCCTCCGAGGTGGAAGATGAAGATGAAGATGCAGATCAGGAATATCGTCGCCGTGCTGGCGTTGGGTTCGTTGGGTGTGCTGGCCGGGTGCGGCGGCGGCAGCGACGACATCGGGCAGATCATCGGCACCAGTTCGCCGCAGTACCGTACGGTGCATGCCAACCCGTTCATCGGCAACGTCGACTTTGGTGTGAACGGCTCCACGAAGATCACCAACGTCGGGTTCAAGAACGTCAGCAACTACTTTGGCATTGACGCCACGGCCAGCACGGCCACGGTGTCGAACACGGGCAGCAGTACGCCGCTGGCTTCAGCCGGCTTTACCCCGGCCAATGGTCACCGCTATACGGCGCTGGCCGTGGTGGGGGCCAACGGCTCTGCCACGAGCCTGTCGCTCATCGATGATCCGTACAACAAGTCGATTCTCTCGGACAAGGCGCGCGTGCGCACCTTCAACGCTTCGTACAACGCGCCGAACGTCGACGTCTATGTGACGGCGCCGAATGTGGATCTTTCGGCGATTGCGCCGACCATGAGCGGTGCCGCGTATGGTGCCGCGTCGCCAGTCAGCACGCAGGATTCGATCTACGTGGATGGCGGTACGTACCAGGTGCGCGTGGCGACGGCCGGTACGAAGAACATCATCTTCACCTCGCAGCCGTTCAGCCTGGCCAACAATGCCGACTGGCTGATCACCACGTTGCCGGCCGGTGGCGCGGGCGCGGTCACGCCGAACGCGATTCGCGTGCTGGTGGCGCAGGCCAACGGCGCTTCGCAAACGGCTTCCGAATTGCCCACGCAGTAACCAGGCTCCACGCCCTATGATGCGGTGCTATGGCACCGCATTTTTTTCGATGGTGGCGCCAGGAATGAAAACTGCTAACGAAGGGCGCAATGAGTGAATCCGTAACCGGCTGGTCGGCACCCGTGCGCGCAGCGCGAGAGACGTGTACCGCACCGGCCAGCACGAAGCAGGTTGATGTGTTCTGGGTAGACGATCCGTTGACGGGAACGCGCCTGCACGTAAGCGCCGCAGCGCAGACGTGGGGCGTGCAGGCCGATTCCTTGTGCGGTGTCCGGGAGCGCTGGCTTGTCCACGTGCATCCAGATGACCATGCAGCGCTGCGTGCCGCCTGGAACGGCTTGGCGCGGGGGCAGGAGTTTGTCCTCGAATACCGCTGGCGTGGCACCCATCACGGCGAAGACCGCGAATATCGCGTTCGCGAACGCGGCTATCTCATGCCAAGCCTCGATGGCACATCCGCACATGCGGTGGGCGTGGTTGAAGACGTGACGCAGGGCCAGCAGACCCTGGCTGCACTCACCGAGTCGGAATTCCAGTTGCAATGGCTGACCGAAAGCGTGCCGTTTCCGCTCGTGCAGATCGACCCCGGGCACCATGTGCGCTTTGCCAACCGCGCCTACGCGCAGCGCTTTGGCCTTCGTCCAGAAGATGTGCTCGGGCGCCATTTGCGCGAGCTGATGGGCGACGCTGCGTATGTGCGCGTCCTGTCGCACCTGAACGATGCGTTCGCGGGGCAGCGTGTCGATTTTGAAATGGAGTTGCCGTATCCGGCCGACATTGGCCGCCGCTTTGTGCACGCCGCGTATTCGCCGCAGCACGGGCCTGACGGCAGCGTGCAGGCGCTCGTTTGCGTGGTCGAGGACATTACCGAGCGCAAGGAGGCCGAGCACGAGCGCTTTCGCCATCAGCGCGAATTTGTCACGCTGGTTGAGAACGCGCCCGACGTGATTGCGCGGCTCGACCGTGAACTGCGCTGCGTGTATGTCAATCGCGCGGTAACCGAAGCCTTTGGCGTGACGCCTGCCGTGATGATGGGCAAGACGTTGACCGCATCGCCGCTCGCCTGCGCTGTCACGCGCCCACTGGAGGATGCCGCGCGCCGCGCCTTCGCCTCTGCCACCGAGCAGACGCTCGCGATGCATCTGGAGCTCGAGGATGGGCGCCCGCGCATTGCGCACTACAACGCGCGCGTCATTCCGGAGGCCGATCGGAACGGGGTGATGGAATCGGCGCTGCTCATCATCTATGACGTGACCGAGCGCACCGAGGCCGGGCGCGAGCGCGATGCGCTGTTGCTGCGCGAACAAGCCGCGCGCGCCCAGGCGGAGGCCGCAGCGCTGGCGCGCGATCAGTTCCTGGCGGTGGTGTCGCATGAGCTGCGCTCGCCGCTCAATGGCATCCAGAACTGGGCGTACGTATTGGAGAACCAGATTGCGGGCGGCGCGCCGCTCATGCAGCGCGCGCTGGCGGGTATCAAGACCGGCATCGAGCAGCAGGTACGCCTGATCGAAGACCTGCTCGATGCAACGCGCGTGATGAGCGGCAAGCTGCGCCTGACGCGCGAACCTTTCGTGTTGCGAACTGCGCTGGAGCGTGCGCTCAACAGCGTGCACACACTGGCCGCCGAACGCCACGTCACGCTGCATACCACCATTGCCCTGAACGAACACGAGATTGACGGCGATGCCGATCGTGTTGAGCAGATCGTGTGGAACCTGCTGACCAACGCCATCAAGTTCACGCAAGACGGTGGCGATGTCTGGCTGTCTGCCGATCTGCTGGGTGAGGTCGCACGCATCGTCGTGCGCGACAACGGTCGCGGCATTGCGCCTGCGTTCTTGCCCTATCTGTTTGATCCGTTCCGCCAGGCTGACGGTGCGCACACGCGGCGTACAGGCGGGCTCGGGCTGGGGCTGGCATTGGTCAAGCGCCTGACCGAGTTGCACGGCGGGCGCGTGTATGCGCGCAGCGAAGGCGACCAGCATGGCGCCACGTTCACGGTGTATCTGCCGCTGCATGCCGGCGCCGACCTGATCACGCCGCTGGCCGAAGACCCCGAGCGCAACGGGCCATTGCCCTCACTGGCAGGCTTGCGTGTGCTGCTGGTCGATGATCAACAGGACGCGCGTGACGCGCTGGCCACACTGCTGACGCAGGTCGGTGCGCAAGTCGGCAGCGTGGGCTCCGGCCAAGAGACCTTGGCGCTGCTGGACGCCTGGGGCGCGCGAGGCGAGGCAGGTCATCCGCAGGCGGTGGTGTGCGACATCGCGCTGCCCGATGAAGACGGCTACGCGATCCTGCAGAAGATCCGTGCGTGGGAACATGCCCATCTGCCCGCCGGTACCGCGCCGATGGCCGCCATTGCGCTGACCGCATTTGCGCAGCCCCATGATCGTTCCCGAGCGCTGGCCACCGGCTTTCAGGAGCACTTGATCAAACCTGTGTCGCCGTACGATCTGGTGCGTGCGTTGCGCACGCTCGCCATGCGTGTTGCCACGGTGCCGTAGCCAGCCGAGGCACAAGGTTTGCGCAGAGAAGGGTGGACCACATTCTCTGCCATGCCAGCTGAACCCACTCCACCCCCCCCCCGCGCTGATGTCATCTGCATCACCTTGCGCAGCAAGCGTTACAAGCGCGCATGTAACCCTTACGCAACGATCACGCCACGACGCTGGTGGATGCATTGGCACGCCGCGTCGTTCGCGTAGCGCTGTCGCGTAGGTCGGGTGCAGGTCTTGTCGATTGACGGGTCTGCGCGTGCGCGCCGGGCACGTCGGTTGCGGTGCGCAAGGCATCCAGATCACGTCCGCAGGAGGGCGCCATGAACCGACTCCGCCCCACCTTACGCGGCCCGCATCAGCGCGACGATCAGCCGGCGGGCACCACGCCGCCGCGGGTGCCCGGTGCGGGCCGAAGTGCCGAAAACATCGACAAGGTGCTCGGCAAGCCCGAGCACGGCAAGTCTGGCCCCGGCCCGTCGGGTGGCTTGCCGCACGAACGCGATCAGCACGTCAACGAGCAGCGCTCGGGCCCGCGCGCCGATATTGAACAGGCCGCGCGCGACATCGAAAGCGGCCAGCTCGATACCGACCTGCACAACACCCAAGGCGTGGAACGCGTCGTGCGCGAGCGCCATGCAGCCAACCAAGGCAAGAGCGGCAAGAACGACAAAAGCGACGAGAGCGATCGCCAAATCGCCAACCGCAGCGCAGACGACCTCGCCGACAAGCGAGGCCAGGCAGGCCGCCCCTCGCATAGCCGTGACGAGCGCAAAGGTTGATCGGCCCGTGCGCATCGCTTACGTGACCGAAACCTGGCCACCGGAACTCAACGGCGTATCGCTTACTGCCGCGCGCACCGTAGCGTTTTTGCAGGCGCGCGGGCATGACTTGATGCTCGTGCGCCCGCGCCAACGCGCCATTGATGCCGGCAAGCCTGCACTGGCGGAGGACACGCTGCGTGTGCCCGGTGTGCCGATTCCGCTGTATCCGGATTTGCGCATGGGCTTGCCCGCACGCCGGCGCTTGCTGCGTGCGTGGCAGATGCATCGACCCGATCTGGTGCATGTCGCCACGGAAGGGCCGCTTGGCTGGTCGGCCATGCAAGCTGCACGGCAGCTGGGCGTACCGGTTACGTCAGATTTCCGGACGCGCTTTGACGAGTACGGCCGGCACTACACCTGGGAGGGCGCCGTGCCACTGGTGCGTGCCTATCTGCGCGCGTTTCACAACCGCACCGATCGCACTTTTGTCCCCACGCGCGAATTGCAGCGGCAGTTAAGCGAACTGGATTTCGAGCGCTTGACTGTCAGTACGCGGGGCGTAGACGCGCACCGGTTCACGCCCCAGAACCGCAGTGAGGTATTGCGCGCGCAGTGGGGTGCCAATGCCGATACACCGGTCGTACTCACAGTGGGCCGTCTGGCCTTGGAGAAGAACCTTGGCGTCGCGCTCGATGCGTTTGATGCCGTGCGTGTGCGTGTGCCTGAGGCGCGCCTTGTCATGGTGGGCGATGGCCCGCAACACAACGCGCTGCGCCGGCGCTGTCCCGACGCCTTCTTTGTCGGAACGCAGCACGATGAGGCATTGGCCGCGCACTACGCGTCGGCGGATGTGTTTCTCTTTCCGAGCCTGACGGAGACCTTCGGCAACGTGGTGGTGGAGGCCATGGCCAGCGGTTTGCCTGTGGTGGCATTCGATACCGCAGCGGCAGGCATGCACGTGCGCGGCCACGAAAGCGGCTATCTCGCGCCGCTTGGCAATACCGAGGCATTCACGCAGGCCGCTATCACACTCGCCACCGATGCCGGTTTGCGGCAGCGCCTGGGCCACGCGGCGCGGCTGACCGCGCAGCGTCTGGATTGGCTGCGTGTGCTTGAGCGCTTTGAGGCCGCACTCATCGCCATACACGATGCGGCCACCAACGGGGAGGCCTACCATGGCGACCCGCACCTCGCCTGACTGGAAGCGCTGGCGCGAGCGCGATCGGCAGCTTGCCGTGGCGCTCAACCACGTGGCGGGCGATGCGTCGGCCATGCGCTTTTATCGCGGTGTCAGTCGCCTGGGCGACGGCATGCTCTGGTATGCATTGATAGCGGCACTGCCCATAGTGGGCGGCGATACCGGCTGGGAGTGCGCCAAGCAGATGGGACTCACGGGGCTGCTCTCGCTCGTCATCTACATCCTGCTCAAGCGCGGCGTGTGTCGGCCCCGGCCGTACCTTTCTTGCGAAGAGATCCACCTGTGCGGGCGCGTGCTCGATCAGTTCAGCTTTCCGTCGGGTCACACGCTGCATGCGGTGTCGTTCAGCATCGTGATGGCGGCGTACTACCCGCGCATGGCGCTGGCGCTGGCGCCGTTCACGCTGATGGTGGCGATCTCCCGCGTCGTGCTCGGCCTGCACTATCCGAGCGATGTGCTGGCAGGCGCCGGGCTCGGGATGCTGATCGGTGGGCTGTCGGTGTGGTTGTTCTAGCGCCGGCGCTCAGTACGACGCCTGCGCATGGCCGGCGACGGTGGTTTCCGGCCCGCCCATCCACGCTTGGGCCAGCACCTGCGCAAAGCCATTCTTGGTGACGGGCGTGCGCGTCTCCAGGCACGCCGCGAGCAGTTCCTGCCAATGGCGAATGACGTCCGGATGCGCCGCATCGGCCGGATGCAGGCCCAGACGCAGCAGCGGTGCCTGGGCATGCCGCTGCGCCAGCCAGCGCAGGTAGTAGCGCGACACCAGCCGGCGCGCGGGCGAGCGCACGCTGTAAGTCAGGCAGGGCGCCTTGAGCGCGCGCCTCGGGTGCAGCAGATAGAAGCGCTGCAGCGTAGTCGTATAGCGCAGGGGCAGCGCGTCGAGGGCCTCCCAGGTGGCCGGGTTCATCAGCCAGGCGGGGGCGACAAAGCCGTGCAGCGGCCAGCCGTTGGCGGCAAACCAGGCGGTGCCGGCTTCAATGCGCGCTCGCGCGGCCGCCAGCGGAATCGCCGAGAACTCGCCTTCGCCGGCGGTATAGCGCGTGCGGATCAGTTGGTCGATGACGCCGCCGGGGGGCTGGTCGTCCAGGTGTGCATAGCCGTGCAGGACAAGTTCATCGCCCTCGGCCAGGCATTCGCTCATGACGCGGCAGAAGCGCTCGCTGCTGCGCGCGGTGGGGCCGCGATAAAAGTTGGGAATGACCAGCAGCGACTTTGGCACGCGCGCCACCTCGTCCAACGCAGAGAGCAACACCTTGCACGCAGGCCAGGTGGCGGGCGTGACATCGTGCATGGCAAGAATGAGATAGCGCGACATGATGAGCTGGGTGGTCTGGGCTACCGGCCGCGCGACGCACGCAGGCGCTCGCGAGCCGGTGGTGGTGTTTCTGCGGCGGTGCCGGCTTGCCTGCCGAGCAGCGCCAGATAGCGTTGCAGCAGTTGCGGCAGCACGGCACGCCAGTCGTACTGCATGGCATGGCGGCGTGCGGTGTGTGCCAGCGCCACCGGATCACGTTGGCGCAGCGCCTGCAGCGCTTGTGCGAAATCGTCGGCACGGCAATGTGGCACGGCATAGCCGACGCGATCGTTCACAAGCTCGCTTAAGCCCCCGGCAGCACAGGTGACGACCGGCACGCCACTGGCCATTGCTTCCAGTGCGACCAGGCCGAACGTTTCCTGATCGCCCGCGTGCACGAACACATCGGCGCTGGCCATGGCGGCGGCCAGGTGCTGCGCATCGCCTTCATAGGCGAGCGCGCGCACGTGCTTGCCACGCGGAGGCGTCGGGCCCGAACCAATGGTGACGAGCACGCTGCCGTCGTCGAGCTTGTCCACCGCGTCGCACAGCACGTGCAGGTTTTTCTCGGGTGCATAGCGGCCGACGTAGAGCAATACGCGTGCATCGCGCGGCAGGTCGAGCTGTTCGCGCCAGCGCAGCGAGCGCCGCGCGGGGTGGAACAGGCGCGTATCCACGCCCAGCGGTTGCAGTTCGATGCGCTGCACGCCCAGGTCGGCCACCTTCTGCGCGATATAGCGGCTGGGGACGAACACCGTGTCGAAGTGCGGATACAGCTTGCGGGCGTATGCTGCCGCGGCCAGCTCGGCAGGGGGGCCGCCCAGGCGGCGGAAAAATGCCGGCAGATCGGAGTGATAGAACGCCGCCACCGGCACCTGCAGCTGCGCGCCGGCATGCACCGCCGCCCACGACAGCCGGTAGGGGTCGCCCGCTTCAATGAGGTCCGGTGACAGCGCGCACAGTGTCTGCACGGCCGGCCCGGTGCGCAGCGGAATGCGATAGCCGTGCGACAGCGGCAGCGGCACGCCAGGCACCACGGCAACATCGTCCATTGCGTTGGTCGCGTCATCCGCCGTGCCCGGCACGACCAACGTGTGCCGCCAGTGCATGTCGTCTGTACTGCGGCGCAGGAAGTCGTGCTTGGCACGCAGGTAGCGCTTAACCCCGCCGCTTTCCGCCGCCCAGAACATCGTCACGTCCGCCAAGTGCAATGCGGCGGTCGTGGCATCGGCATCGGCATCGCGGCGCAGCGGGTAGTGGTCAGTTGGCAGCTTGCGCACAGGGCTCCTGTTGGTGGCGCTATCGGTGGCGATAAGTCAGACGTGGCGCCGCATTTCTGCCGGTGCAATGCGCATCAGCCCGCGGTACTTGGCGACCGTGCGGCGCGCAACGATCACGCCCTGCTCGGCCAGCATCTTGGCGAGCGACACATCGGAGAGCGGCGCGTCCGAGTCTTCGGCTTCGATCATCTCTTTGAGCAGCGCCCGCACCGAGGCAGCCGAGCACGCGCCACCCGTATCGGTGGCGAGCTGGCGCGAGAAGAAGTACTTGAACTCGAAGATGCCGCGCGGCGTGGCCATGTACTTGTTGCCCGTGGCGCGCGAAATGGTGGATTCGTGCAGGCCAAGTTCTTCGGCCACATCACGCAGCACCAGCGGCTTCATGGCCACCTCGCCGTATTCCAGGAAGTGTTTCTGGTGCGCGACGATCGCCTCGGCCACGCGCTGGATGGTGGCAAAGCGCTGCTGCGCATTGCGGATCAGCCAGCGCGCTTCCTGCAGTTGGTGCGCCAGCGGCGTGCGATGGTGGCCGCGCGTCTGCGCAAACAACTCGGCATAGACCTTGTTGATGCGCGCGCACGGCGCCACCGCCGGGTTCGTCACGGCAATCCATTTGCCCTTGATCTTGGCGACGATCACGTCTGGCACGATGTAGCCCGCATGCGCCTGCGAGAAGCGCAGACCCGGGCGCGGGTCCAGCATGCGGATCAGTGCGCAGGCATCGCGAAGTTCATCTTCGGTACAGCCGAGCGCGCGGCGCATCTGCATGAGCTCGCGCTTGGCCAGGCGCGGCAGGTGGCTGCGCACGATGTCCTGTGCGATCTCCTGGATGCGTTCTTCGGCTTCCGTGTCAGCGGGGCGGGCTTCGATCTGCAGGCGCAGGCATTCCGACAGATCACGCGCGGCCACGCCCGGCGGGTCCAGGCTTTGCACCAGCGCCAGCGCAATCTGCATCTCCTTCTCGGTGGGCGGCGGCTCGACCGGTGCCAGCGGAATCAGCTCGGAGAGCAATTGGCGCAGATAGCCGTCATCATCCAGCGCTTCAATCAGTGTTTGGGCGAGGAGGCAGTCGCGCTCTGACAGGCGATAGCTGCGCAACTCCTGATGCAGATGCTCGCGCAGGCTCGGGGTGGCGTGCACCCATTCGCCGATGTCGCTGTCTTCACCATCGCCGTGGTGGGCGCCACCATGGCTGTAGTAGGTGCTGAGGTCGGCGGGAAAGTCTTCCGATGCGGCGAGCGCCGGGTCGGTCTCGATGGCGCTGGTGGTGGTTTCCAGCGGGGCCTCGTCAACAGGCGTGTGATCGGCCGCAGCGCTGTCCAGGTCCGCCAAAGTGGAACCATCCGCCACGCGGGGCGCGGATTCGCCGCCGGGCTGCGGGCCGGCTTCCTGTTCGACCTCTTCCAGGAACGGATTGCTTGCGAGCGCTTCTTGCATTTCCTGCGCAAATTCGTTTGCAGACAACTGCAGCAGCTTGACGGATTGCTGCAGTCGCGGTGTTAGCGCGAGATGCTGCTTCGCACGCATTTCCAGAGCGGCCTTGACCATTCGCCTTGCCTCCTTTGGTGAGTGGGCGTCGACATTTCCATCGACCGGTCACCGCTTCGATGCAAAGGGTATGCCATGTCAACAAACCCAGTCGCCACAAGGCTTTATGGGCGGCTGGCACGCCGTTTCTACATGGTCATGTCGTTTTTATATGCGCATTGTTGCCGGCACATGACAGCGCCGGCGATGGGTGCATGCCGCACCGGCAGAGACGGAAGGGGTGGCACCGCAGGTACATGCGTTGCTGCGCTTGGGGTGTGGGAGACGCGCCTCAGTGCGCTTCCATTGCCTTCTTACCGTACATCCCAGGAGAAATCACATGCGAACACGTTTCCTGAGCGCTGCGCTCGCCAGCGCGATCTTCAGCCTTGGCGTGGGCACGGCCATGGCCCAGACGACGGCCGCACCGGTCGACAACCAGGAATCCAGCAACCCGACCAAGGCGCCGGGCAAGCGCACTGACCCGCCGTCTTCGACGGCCGATCGCACCGCCAATACCCCGATGGCTGGCAGCGAGGCGACACCCGCCGCAGGCGGCAACGACACCAGCAAGCCCATGCACAAGAAGCATCGCCACCACAAGAAAGCGAAGTCAGAGTCGACCGTGCCGGGCGGCACCAATAGCGCGGGCGATATGTCGCACTCGGGCGTGCAGTCTGGCGGCAACGATGCAGCGACGACGACCGGCAATTCGTACCCCGGTAGCTCGAAGCAAGTTCAGTAACGTTGAAGAAAGGAAAAGGGTTCGCTATGCCGATGACACTCACCACTGCCGCCCGCACAGGCCCGCGCGCCCGCGCGGAGACCGAACCCGCACCGCGCCGGCCGGCACCCGAACCGCATGAGCGCCGCCGCCACGAGCATCCGGGCGAGCGCACGCATGCGCATCCGCGCTAGGGCGTCAGCGCGGATGCAGCCGGTACGGCATCGAGAAGCGCCGCCGTCAGGCCGCCATGGCGGCGGCCGCGGTGCTTTGGTACAGGTCGAGGCGGTTGTACAGCGTCTTCAGGCTCACGCCGAGCGTCTTGGCGGCCTGGCGCTTGTCACCATGAAAGTGCTCCAACGTGGCGAGGATCATCGCCCGCTGCGCATCGGCCAGCGTCACGCCCACCGACAGGCTCAGCACGCCTTCCTTCACGGTCGGACGCGCGGGGCCGCGCGCCGGCGCCAACGGCGCGGTCAGTTCGACAGTCTTTTCGCCGAGGATGTAGCCGCGCTGCACGGCGTTGCGCAACTCGCGCACATTGCCGGGCCACGGTTGTTTACGCAGCGCAGTCAGCGCCGGGCGCGAGAACACCTTGTCGGTCTGGTGCGCTGCGTTGAACTGGGCAAGGAAGTGCAGGGCCAGTTCTTCGATATCGTCATCGCGCTCACGCAGCGGCGGCACATGCAGCGGCACCACGGCCAAGCGATACATCAGATCTTCACGAAAGGCGCCTTCACTTACCGCCTCCAGAAGGTTGCGGTTGGTGGCCGCGATGATGCGCACGCGTGTCTGGATCGGCTCGGTGCCGCCCACGCGCATAAACACGCCGGTCTCCAGCACGCGCAGCAGCTTGACCTGCATCTCCACCGGCATCTCAGTGATCTCGTCGAGAAAGATCGTGCCGCCGCAGGCGTGTTCGAAATAGCCGACATGGCGCTGGCCCGCACCCGTGAAGCTGCCCTTTTCATGACCGAACAGTTCCGACTCGATCAGGTTGGGCGAGATGGCGCCGCAGTTCACGGCGATGAAGGCTTGGTCAGCGCGCGGGCTCATGTCGTGCACCGTGCGCGCAATCAGCTCCTTGCCGGTGCCCGATTCGCCCATGATGAGCACGGTGGCCAGCGTGCCTGACACCTTGCCGATCTGGTCATACAGCGCACGCATCACTGGCGAGCGGCCGTAGAGGTGGCCGAAATCCGGCTCGGCAATCGGTTGGGCAGGAGACGTTTCGGCATCCGACGGCACACGCTCGGTGTCGTCAAAGTCGGCCAAGGCAGGGGGGGAGTGCAGGCGCCCGACGGTCACTGCACGATCTTCGGCGAAGGCTTCGCTCAAGGACATGGCTCCCTCGTGGTTGGTCGCGACGGGGGACGTCCTGGCGAGCGGCCGCATCTTCAGCGATGCAGTCTCCGAAAGGCTGGGTACGTCGTCATTCCGTCACATTGTGTTCAAAAGTTGAGCCATTATCAGCGCCGCCCGAGCGCGTTGTATGTCGGGCATGCGCTGACGTTTCTTCCATCCTGTCGGCCAAACGCTGACAAGAAACGGGCCTGAGACGCAGATGCCGCGCGGGTTTCACATTGCCATGCGGCGTAAGGTCTCCATTTCAGCCTGCAGGTGGCGAAGCGCTGACCTTCTCAACTATGCTGATTGCTCCGCCATGCCCGCAGGCTGACGGCCGGAGTGACGCATTCGATCCATTTCTTGCACGCGTGCGTGTAAAAATTACCGGCACCCATTGAGTCGGCGCGGGTTTGCCCGTGCGATTGCCCAGCTTGTATTGGATGGAATACTTTTTGCACCAGCCGCCGGTTCTGTAATCGAGTGCACTATTGCGCCACGCATGACCGCCGGCACACGTCGGCTCATTCAACCGAATCGAGATGCCACATATCCTGATTGTCGAAGACGATGCCAACGCGCGCGCCGCTCTGTGTGAGCTGGTGGGTGCCGAGGGCTTCACCACCGCACAGGCCGGTTCCCTGCGCGATGCGCGCATTCAGATGTCGCGTCACAGCCCTGACGCCGTGCTGATCGACCTGCAACTGCCCGACGGCAACGGCATGGATCTGATGGAAGACATCGCGCCGCATTCCGGCACCGAGATCATTGTCATGACCGGCCACGCCAGTGTGGAAACCGCCGTCGAGGCGCTGCGCATGGGCGCGGCCGACTACCTGGTCAAGCCGGTCAATTTCCAACGTTTGAAATCCGTACTGGCGCGCATTCCGCGCCCGGGCGATCTGAAGGCCGAGATCGGCAGCCTGCGCGGCGAGTTGCGGCGCCTGGGCCTCTTCGGCCAGATGCTGGGCAACTCAACGGTGATGCAGACGCTGTATGACCAGGTCAGCCGTGTGGCGCCCACCGAAGCAACCGTGCTACTCATCGGTGAATCCGGTACCGGCAAGGAACTGGCCGCGCAGACCATCCACGACCTCAGCCTGCGTCGCAAACAGCCCTTTCTGCCCGTCAACTGCGGTGCCATTTCGCCCAACCTGATCGAGTCGGAAATGTTCGGCCACGAGCGTGGCAGCTTTACCGGCGCTGATCGCCAGCACAAGGGCTACTTTGAACGCGCCAACGGCGGCACGCTGTTCCTTGATGAAATTACCGAGATGCCGATCGAGCTGCAGGTGAAACTGCTGCGCGTGCTGGAGACCGGCGTGTTCATGCGCGTGGGCACCAACCGCGAGATCGACTCCGACGTGCGCGTGATTGCCGCCACCAACCGCGACCCCGAAGAGGCTGTGGCCGACGGCAAGCTGCGCGCCGACCTGTATCACCGCCTGAACGTGTTCCCGCTGCAATTGCCGCCGCTGCGCGAGCGCGGCAAGGACGTCGAACTGCTGGCCCAGCATTTTCTGGATCAGCTCAACGCGCAGAGCAACACCAAGAAGGCGTTTTTGCCGCCGGCCATGGACACGCTGCGCGGGTACCACTGGCCGGGCAATGTGCGCGAACTGCGCAACTACGTGCAACGTGCATACATCTTGTCGGACGACGCCGGCATTGATACGGCCAACGTGCCGCTGCAGGTGTCGAGCACGCAGGTGTCGTCGGGTTCCACGCTCACGATTTCGGTCGGCACGTCGCTGGCGAGCGCTGACAAGAAGATCATCCTGGCCACGCTGGAACAGTGCGGCGGTGTGAAGAAGCGTGCGGCCGAACTGCTCGGTATCAGCCTCAAGACGCTCTACAACCGGCTGGAGGAATACGGCAACAGCAACGCCGACGGCGGCGACGACAACAGCGCCGGCTCCGGCCGCGCGCATGCCACCGAGGCATAACCCGGCATCCTGGCGCGGTACGCGGCTTGCTGAACCCGTGGGGTATCCGCCCTACGGCGGCAAGCCCACCCAACTGCACAGGAGGTCACCATGCTGCGTTATGCAGTCGTTTTTTTCATCATCGCCCTGATTGCGGCCGTGCTCGGGTTTGGCGGCATTGCTGCCGGCGCTGCGAGTATCGCCAAGATCCTGTTCATGATTTTCGTGGTGCTGTTTGTGATCAGCCTCATCTGGGGCCTGGTCGCGGGCAGAGGATGACGCCGGGATGATGCTCGCAGCTTTTACCCCGGCGCTTACGATGCCACGCAACCCCAGGAGCGCTGACTGATGGAACCGTCTCAAACCAACCCGTTCCCCAAATCCGATGCCAACGGCAACCTGATCCGCGACGACGTGGCGCAAGCCGCCGAGCGTGTGAAGGCAACCACCGCACAGGCCATCGACCGCACTGCCGACGCCGCGGCCACCGCACTCGACGAGGCCACTGCCAAGCGCGACCAATGGCGCGCATCGCAGCAGCGCCTGATGAGGGATGCGGCAGACTGCATGCGGTCGTATCCGCTCGCAACGATTGGCCTGGCGTTCGGCGCCGGCTTTCTCATCAGCCGGCTGCTGGGCGGCAATGACGACTGAGGGCTGAGGCCCACCATTCCCGCAGCCACGGCCGCGCTTGCGCGTGTGCCGTGTGCTGACTACGCTCAAGGTCGAGGCCGGCACGGGGCTGGCCGCGTCGCTTTGCAAGGAACCCCATGCGCCTGGCTGCCTGCTTCGACCGCCACCTGCTCAAGCGTTCTGCCCAGGTACTGACGGGGGCGGTGCGGCAGTGGTCGGCGCACCGTGCCGCGAGCAAAGGCGCGGCACTGTCGTTCTACACGTTGTTCTCGATGGCACCGGTGCTGGTGCTGGTCATCTCCATTGCCGGTTTATTCTTTGGCGAACAGGCCGCGCGCGGTGAAATCTTCGGGCAGATCCAAGGCCTGGTGGGCGCGCAGGGCGCCTCTGCGGTGGAAGCTGTGCTTGCCGCCACCAAGCGCTCGGGCAACGGCGTATTCGCTGCGGCAACGGCCGTCGCGCTGTTGCTGGTGGGTGCCACCACCGCCTTCTCTGAACTCAAGGACAGCCTGGACGAACTCTGGGAGGTGCCCCCGCGCCAGCAGCCGGGGCTGTGGGGTTTGTTGCGATCGCGGTTGCTGTCATTCAGCCTGATCCTGGTGCTGGCGTTTCTGCTGCTGGTGTCGCTCGCCGTCAATGCGGCGCTGGCGGTGGTGGAGCGCTTCTGGGGCGCGCTGTGGTCGGGCTCGACCTCGGGCATTGCGCTGGTGGTGGCCGAGGTGCTGTCGTCTGCGTTCTCGTTTGCCGTCGTGGCGCTGCTGTTTGGCACCATCTTCAAGATGCTGCCCGAAACGCGCGTAGCCTGGCGCGACGTGGCCTTGGGCGCCATCGTGACGGCGCTGCTGTTTACGCTGGGCAAACATCTGATTGGCTTGTATCTGGGCAACAGCGCCGTGGCGTCGTCATATGGTGCGGCGGGCTCCGTGGTGGCGCTGATGCTGTGGATTTACTACTCGGCGCAGATTTTCTTTTTTGGCGCGCTGATAACCCGGCAATACGCGCTGCAATTCGGCAGCCGCCGGTACGAGGCGTCCGGCCAGGCCGATCCGGCCACGCAGGCGGCGTTGCTCAACCCGGCGCTGGCCGCAAACCTGGCGAATGGTGCAGCCAGCGGCGGCGCCCACGCCGCGCGCAACAGCCGCTAAAAAAACGCCGCGCCGGATCAATCCCGCGTCAGTTGTTCCAGCAGCATCCCTGCCACAAACGCAAGGCCGATCGTCATGACCGGGTGCTGACGCACGGAGCCACTCGCCTGCTCTGACACATTCGCGTGGAGATTCTTCAACTGTTCGGTGCGCTTGTCGAACTGCGTGAGCGTTGTGGAGAGGACGCTCGCCAGCCGGTCGATGCCCTCAGCCGTGGCATCCTTGACGCGCTGCGCCGTGTGATCGATCTGCGGATGCAGCGTGGTGACGGTGGCACCGTTGGTGCCATTGTTGCTGGTGGGCGGCTTGGGGGTCAGTTCGGTCATGGGGCCTCCTGAGCTGGGTCACGTTCAGCCAACTACAAGCAACCGCCATGCCCCAGAAACGTCGTGCCCTGCGCCCAAAAGAAAAGGGCCACGACTGTGGCCCGCGACACGGTGAAGAACTGCGCGGTTAACCGACCGTCACCACGGTCTTGCGCACGGCCCAGATTTCAGCTTGCAGGGCGAGTGCGGCGAGTGCCTGCAGGCTGTCCTGCGGCAAAGCCTTGATCCGTTTGCGGCGAGCTGCGGCACGCTGTTGACGCGCCGCGCGCACGCTTTGCTCGTCGAGTTGCCATGCCTTGCGGGTGGTCTCGATGATGCGCTGCACTGCCGGATCGACAGAGGTTCGACTACGCACGATGTTGGACTCCTTGCTTCTTTGCTTCTTTCAATGTCGCGGCGTACCCAAATGCGGGTTTCGCGACGGCCTTCACAATACGGGAGCTTCATGACAACTTCGATAACACCGACTCCGAAAGGGTTGTCAGTGCATTCCCACAACGGGTGGGTCTCGCCCATCCGGTTGACGGTTCCTAGGGCGTTTCCCGCCCTTGTCGGCTAGATCAGTCGATCTTAAGCAAGAGCGCCGATCGCGTACAATCTCGGCTGCCCCGGATTGACAACTCCGATCGGGCAGTCCATCGGCCGCCGGGATGACCCCGACAGCCAGCGCCCATACCGTGGGCGTATTCATCACTTCTCCCTTTCGGTTTTTGCCCGTGAGTACGCTGCAGCAGGAGATCCGGCGCCGCCGGACGTTCGCCATCATTGCCCACCCGGATGCGGGTAAAACCACGTTGACGGAAAAACTGCTGTGGTTCGGCGGCGCCATCCAGATGGCCGGCGCCGTCCGTGCGCGCAAGGCCAACCGCCACGCCACCTCCGACTGGATGGAGATGGAAAAGCAGCGCGGCATCTCGGTCACGTCTTCGGTGATGCAGTTCCCGTATCAGAACGACGGTGGCGACTACATCGTCAACCTGCTCGACACGCCGGGCCACGAAGACTTCTCGGAAGACACGTACCGCACGCTTACGGCCGTCGACTCCGCCGTGATGGTGATCGACTCCGTCAACGGCGTGGAAGCGCAGACCATCAAGCTGCTCAACGTCTGCCGCCTGCGCAGCACGCCCATTCTCACGTTCATCAACAAGCTCGACCGCGAAGGCCGCGCGCCCATCGAATTGCTCGATGAAATCGAAAGCGTGCTGCAGATCCAGTGTGCCCCGATGACGTGGCCGATCGGCATGGGTAAATCGTTCAAGGGCGTGTATCACCTCGTGAACGACACGGTGCAACTGTTCGACCCCAACGCCGACAGCGAGAAGGGTGCAACCGCAGGCCTGATCCAGGGTCTGGACAATCCCGAGCTGGATCGCGTGCTGGGCTCGCAGGCAGAAGAGCTGCGCATCGACATCGAACTCGTGCGCGGCGCGTCGCACACCTTCGACAAAGACGCCTTCCTGGCCGGCAAGCAGTGCCCGGTGTACTTCGGTTCGGCGGTCAACAACTTCGGCGTGCAGTCGCTGCTGGATGCGCTGGTGGGCCAGTCGCCCGAGCCGCTCGCGCGCCCGACCGAAACGCGCGAAGTCAAACCGCTGGAAGAAAAGTTCACCGGTTTCGTCTTCAAGATCCAGGCCAACATGGACCCGAAGCACCGTGACCGCATCGCCTTTGTGCGCGTGTGCTCGGGGCGCTTTGAGCGCGGCATGAAGCTGCTGCAGGTGTCGACCGGCAAAACGGTGGCCATCAACAACGCCATCACCTTCATGGCGCAAGACCGCAACACCACCGAAGAAGCCTTTGCCGGCGACATCATCGGCGTGCCCAACCACGGCACGATCCGCCTGGGCGATGCGTTTACCGAAGGCGAGACGCTCAAGTTCACGGGCATCCCGTCGTTTGCGCCGGAATTCTTCCGCCGCGCGCGCCTGAACAACCCGCTGCGGCTCAAGCAACTGCAGAAGGGGTTGCAGCAACTGGCCGAAGAGGGCGCCACGCAGATGTTCCGCCCGCTGGCGTCGAACGACCTGGTGCTGGGCGCGGTCGGTATCCTGCAGTTCGACGTGGTGGCGCACCGCCTGGAGCACGAGTACGGCGTCGATGCCATCTTTGAACCGCACGAATGCTCCACGGCCCGCTGGCTGCGCGGCAAGCAGGAGGATATCGACAAGCTGATCGACAAAGCCGGCCACAACGTGGCGCTGGATGGCGCTGGCGATTACGTGTACCTGGCGCCGAGCCAGGTGAACCTGCGGCTCACGCAGGAGCGGTTTCCAGACATCCAGTTCATGGAAACGCGGGAAATCGTTTAAGCGACGATGGGTGAAAAGAAACGGGGCGCGATGCCTAATGCCGTTCAGTTAAGGTCTTTCCGAAGATATCGAACGACATAACGAGCAGG
>CAUPMS010000029.1:0-62419 GCA_963512445.1 uncultured Ralstonia sp. | reverse complement strand
GGGCGTAGCCGGGGGCGGGCGCGGCGCTGGCGGCGTGGCTGCCCCAGTTGTTGGCCGAATCCATGAACGATGTGCTGCGGCCGGCTTGTGCGGCCTGCAACTGGTTCTGCAGCGTGGCGATTTGCGCCTGGGCCGATGCCAGCGCGTGGTCGAGCAGCATGGCGCGCTGCACGAGCAGGTAGGCGGCGTCGGGCTGGCGGGCGGCCGCTTCAAGAATGCGGGCTTCGGCCTGCGGGTCTTTTGCCCCAGCACGCGCTTGCGTCAGTTGGGCCAGGAAGTTTTCCAGGGCTTGCAGTTCTTGCGGGGACATGGCGCGGTTTCCTATCAGGGTGGGTGCGACGTGACCAAGTTAGGGGCTAAGTCTTAAACCACAATTAAGGCCGGGCGGGTTCTTGTGTAACGGCCTGTAACCCTCGGTGGGGCGGTATTGGCTGGCCCCACTGGTGTGCGCCCGGCGCAGCCCCGTTTGGTGTAAACCCCAGGGCGTCGTCCGAGCAAATTACTTTACAACTAAACTATTCATGACTAAGGTAACACCGCATTGAATGCGGAGCCGTTGTCATGAAGATCGTCTGTATTGGTGGTGGGCCGGCTGGCCTGTACTTTGCCCTGCTGATGAAGCTGCAGGACCCGTCACACGACATCACCGTGGTGGAGCGCAACCGGCCGTATGACACCTTCGGCTGGGGCGTGGTCTTCTCAGACCAGACGCTGGGCAACCTGCAGCGGGCCGATGCCAAAAGCGCCGCGCAGATTCTCGATGCCTTCAACCACTGGGACGACATTGAAGTCCACATCCGCGGCCAGGTCGTGCGCTCGGGCGGCCACGGCTTCTGCGGCATCGGCCGCAAGCGGCTGCTGAACATCCTGCAGGCGCGCTGCGAGGAAGAGGGTGTCAAGCTCGTCTTTGAAACCGATGTGCAAGATGACACGGCCTATGCAGATGCCGACCTCATCATCGCCAGCGACGGCCTGAACAGCCGCATCCGCACCAAGTACGCCGCCACGTATCAACCCGATATCGACACGCGCCGCTGCCGCTTTGTCTGGCTGGGCACGCACAAGCTGTTCGAGGCGTTCACCTTTGCGTTTGAAGAGACCGAGCACGGCTGGTTTCAGGCGCACGCGTACCGCTTTGATGACGAGACCTCCACCTTCATCGTCGAGGCGCCAGAAGAGGTGTGGCGCGCGGCGGGGCTGGAGACGATGGAGAAGGAAGACGCCATCGCCTATTGCGAGCGTCTGTTCGCCAAGTACCTTGATGGCAACAAGCTGATCTCCAACGCCACGCACCTGCGCGGCTCGGCGCAGTGGATTCGCTTTCCGCGCGTGGTTTGCAGGCATTGGGTGCATACCAATGCGCACAACACACCGGTTGTGCTGATGGGCGATGCGGCACACACGGCGCATTTCTCGATCGGCTCGGGCACCAAGCTGGCGCTGGAAGATTCGATTGAGCTGGCGCGCAGCATTGGCCAATACCCCGGCGACCTGAAAGGCGCGCTCGAACACTATGAAGCCGTGCGCAGCGTGGAAGTGCTGCGCATCCAGAACGCGGCGCGCAACTCGACCGAGTGGTTTGAGAACGTGTCGCGCTACGCCAGCCTGCCGACCGCGCAGTTTGCATACTCGCTGCTCACGCGCAGCCAGCGCATCAGCCACGAAAACCTGCGCCAGCGCGACAAGGCCTATCTCGAATCGTTTGAAGACTGGATTGCCGAGCAAGCCGGTGCGCCTCGCGCGCCCGAGCACGGCCCGGTGCCGCCGATGTTCACGCCCTTCACCGTGCGCGGCGTCACGCTCAAGAACCGCGTGGTGGTATCGCCCATGGCGCAGTACTCGTGTGAAGGCGGCCAGCCCGCCGACTACCACCTTGTGCACCTGGGCGCGCGCGCCATGGGCGGCGCGGGGCTGGTGATGGCCGAGATGACCTGCGTGTCGCCCGATGCGCGCATCACCCCCGCTTGCCCGGGTTTGTGGAACACCGAACAACGTGACGGCTGGGCGCGCATCGTCCAGTTCGTGCATGCCAACAGCGATGCCAAGCTCGGTATTCAGTTGGGCCATGCGGGCGCCAAGGGCTCGACGCGCGCGGCGTGGGAGGGCATCGACCTGCCGCTGGAAGACGGCCAGAACTGGCCGCTCATCTCCGCATCGCCCCAGCAGTATCTGGATGGCGTGAGCCAGTGGTCGCACGCCATGACGCGTGAAGACATGGACCGCGTGCGTGATGACTTTGTCCACTCGGCACGTCTGGCTGCGGAGGCCGGTTTCGATTGGCTGGAGCTGCACTGCGCGCACGGCTATCTGCTGTCGTCGTTCATCTCGCCGCTGACGAACCAGCGCAATGACGAATACGGCGGCTCGCTGGAAAACCGCCTGCGCTTTCCGCTGGAAGTCTTCCACGCGGTGCGCGAGGTGTGGCCGAGCACCAAGCCGATGTCGGTGCGCATCTCTGCGCACGACTGGGTGGAAGGCGGTATCACGCCAGACGACGCGGTGGCGATTGCGCGCATCTTCAAGGCGGCGGGCGCGGACATGATCGACTGCTCGTCGGGCCAGGTCAGCAAGAAGGAGCAACCGGTGTTCGGCCGCATGTTCCAGACGCCGTTTGCCGACCGCGTGCGCAACGAGGCGGGCATCGCAACAATTGCCGTGGGTGCGATTTCCGAGGCGGACCACGTGAACAGCATCATCGCGGCTGGCCGTGCGGACTTGTGTGCCGTGGCGCGCCCGCACTTGGCCAACCCGGCCTGGACGCTGAACGAAGCCGCGCGCATCGGCTACCTCGACATGCCGTGGCCCAAGCAGTACCGCGCGGGCAAGCTGCAACTGGAACGCAATCTCGAACGTGAACGTGCGATGGCGGCGCAGGCGGCGGGGTTGTCTCCGCTGGAGCAGGCCAACCGCATGCAGGGGGTTTGACGTGACGACATCCGCGATGCTGGCAGGACACCATGCCGTCGTCACCGGAGCAGGCCGGGGGATTGGCGCGGCCATCGCTGCACAACTCGCCGCGCAAGGCGCCACGCTCACGCTGATGGGCCGCAACGCAGCCGTGCTGGAGGCGACGGCCAGGACGCTGCCCGACAGCGCCCGCGCGCAGGTCGTCACGTGCGACGTGACGGATGCGGCGAGTGTGTCCACTGCGTTTGAGTCGGCACGCGCGGGGCTCGGCGCCATTTCCATCCTCGTCAACAACGCAGGGCAGGCGGAGAGCGCATCGTTTGCCAAGACAACGCTTGACCAGTGGCAGCGCATGCTGGCCGTCAACCTGACCGGCACGTTCCTGTGCACGCAGGCGGCGCTGGCGGATGTGCAGGCTTCGGGCCGTGGCCGCATCGTCAACATTGCGAGCACGGCGGGGCAGCGCGGCTATGCGTATGTGTCGGCGTATGTGGCGGCCAAGCACGGCGTGATTGGCCTCACGCGCTCGCTGGCGCTGGAATTGGCCGCGCGCGGCGTCACCGTCAATGCGGTGTGCCCCGGTTATACGGAGACCGACATTGTGCGCGAGAGCATCGACCGCATCGTTGCGCGCACCGGCCGCAGCGCAGAGGAAGCCCTTGCTGAGCTGGTGAAGGGCAACCCACAGGGCCGGTTGATTACGCCGGACGAAGTTGCCAGCGCCGTGGTGTGGCTGTGCTCCGATGGCGCATCGTCCATCACGGGCCAAGCCATCTCGGTATCCGGCGGGGAGGTCATGTGAGCAAGCCACGCAAGACTGCTCTCGCAATACGTACGTCCGGCGCGTCCGGCTACCACAAGGTCGTGCAGGCCCTGGGCGACGAACGCATCGGCCTGGAAGCCCGCGCACATGTAGACGACCACATGGACGTCAAGATCTGGCTGCGCCTGTTGGCGTGCAGCACGCAGATCGAACAGCAGATCCGCCAGCGCCTGCGCACGCGCTTTAACACTACGCTGCCGCGCTTCGACTATCTGGCGCAACTTGACCGCCACCCCGATGGCCTGCGCATGAGTGTGCTGTCGCGCTACCTGATGGTGACGGGCGGCAATGTCACCGGCCTGACGGATCAGCTGGAGAAGGAAGGGCTCGTCAAGCGCGAGGCAGACCCGGAAGACCGCCGCTCGTTTCGCGTGCTGCTGACGGAGGCCGGCCGCCGCCACTTTGACGAGATGGCTGCTGAACACGAACGCTGGCTGATCGAAATGTTCGACGGCTTGGGGCTCGCCAACAAAGACGCGCTGTATGCGCAGCTCGGCCACCTGCGCGTGCACCTCGCGCAGCGCGAGGAAGAGCTGGACGCCCGCGACGATCAACTTCAAACGAACACAACCAAACCATGACTGACCCGAATCACCATGTGGATCCGGCTCTCCTGGCCGGCAACCGCCGCCCGCTGGCGGGTTATCAAGCCAAGCACTTTCTGTGGAACGTGGAGGGCGGTGTCGCCACCATCACGCTCAACCGGCCTGAGCGCAAGAACCCGCTCACCTTCGATTCGTACGCCGAGCTGCGCGACCTGTTCCACCAGCTCAAGTGGGCGGATGACGTCAACGCCATCGTGCTGGTGGGCGCGGGCGACAATTTCTGCTCCGGCGGCGATGTGCACGAAATCATCGGCCCGCTGGTGCAACTGAAGGCGCCCGAGTTGCTGATGTTCACGCGCATGACGGGTGAGCTGGTGAAGACGATGCGCGCGTGTCCGCAGCCGATCGTCGCTGCCATTGATGGCGTGTGTGCGGGTGCGGGTGCCATTCTGGCAATGGCTTCCGACCTGCGCCTGGGCACGGTGCGCAGCAAGACCGCTTTCCTCTTCAACCGGGTCGGCCTGGCGGGCTGCGACATGGGCGCGTGCGCGATCCTGCCGCGCATCATCGGCCAGGGCCGCGCGAGCGAGTTGCTCTACACCGGCCGTTCGATGAGCGGCGAAGAGGGCGAGCGCTGGGGCTTCTTCAACCGCCTGTGCGAACCCGCCGAGGTGCTGGCCCAAGCGCAAGCACTGGCTGCTGATCTGGCCGCCGGCCCGACTTTCGCCAACGGGATCACCAAAACGATGCTGCATCAGGAATGGACCATGACGATCGAGCAGGCGATTGAGGCTGAAGCCCAGGCGCAGGCCATCTGCATGCTGACTGAGGACTTCTCGCGTGCGTATCACGCGTTTGTCGCCAAGCAAAAACCGGTGTTCGAGGGGAACTGACATGAGCGACAAGGACTATCTGCAGTGGCCCTTCTTTGATGACAAGCACCGCCAGCTTGCCGCCGAGCTCGACGCCTGGGCGACCCAACACATCCCGCACGATCATGGCCCCGATGTGGATGCCGAATGCCGTGCGCTAGTGAAATCGTTGGGGCAGGCCGGCTGGCTGCGCCACGCGGTGGGCGGAACGGCGCACGGCGGCGCAAGCGAGACCATCGACACGCGCGCTATCTGCCTGATCCGCGAAACGCTGGCGCGGCATTCCGGGCTGGCCGACTTTGCGTTTGCGATGCAGGGGCTGGGCTCGGGCGCGATTTCGCTGCACGGCACGCCGGAGCAGCGCGAGCGCTATCTGACGAAGGTGGCGCGCGGTGAGGCCATCTCTGCGTTTGCGCTGTCCGAACCCGACGCCGGTTCCGACGTGGCCGCCATGGCCTGCGCCGCGCGTGAGGATGGCACGGACTACGTGCTCGACGGCGAGAAGACGTGGATTTCCAACGGCGGCATTGCGGACTTCTACGTCGTGTTCGCGCGCACGGGTGAAGCGCCGGGCTCGCGGGGCATCAGCGCGTTCATCGTCGAGGCGGGCACGCCGGGTTTTGAGATTGCCGAGCGCATTGACGTGATTGCGCCGCACCCACTCGCGCGCTTGCGCTTTACCAATTGCCGCATCCCGGCCAGCCAGCGCGTGGGCGCGGCGGGCGAGGGCTTCAAGGTCGCAATGCGCACGCTGGATGTGTTCCGCACGTCGGTGGCGGCTGCGGCGCTGGGCTTCGCGCGCCGCGCACTCGATGAAGCATTGATGCGCGCCACCACCCGCAAGATGTTCAGCGGCGTGCTGGCCGACTTTCAGCTCACGCAGGCCAAGCTCGCGCAGATGGCCACCGCCATCGACAGCGCCGCGTTGCTGACCTACCGCGCCGCATGGCAGCGTGACCAGGGCCGCAACGTCACGCGCGAGGCCGCCATGGCCAAGATGACAGCCACCGAAAACGCGCAGCAGGTGATCGATGCCGCTGTGCAGATGTGGGGCGGCCTTGGCGTGGTGAGTGAACAGCCGGTTGAGCGCCTGTACCGCGAGATTCGCGCGCTGCGCATCTATGAAGGTGCGACCGAAGTGCAGCAACTCATCATCGCGCGCGAACTCCTGCGTGCGGCCACGCCTGCAGCGCACTGACAGTGCCTCAAGCCAGAGACGGAGAGCCCTCCATGCCCAGCGCCCATATCGACACCTTCGCCCGCGACCGGCTGCCGCCGGCGGAGCTGCAACCGGTCTACCGCTTCGACCTGCCGGCACTGCAGTTTCCAGCGCAGCTCAATTGCGCGACCGAATTGCTCGACAACCGTGTCGCCGCAGGCGAGGGCGACCGCCTCTGCATCCAGGCCCCCGGCATCCGTTGGACCTATGCGGACTTGCAGGAGCACGCCAACCGCATCGCCAACGTGCTGGTGCACGAGATGGGCGTGGTGCCGGGCAACCGCGTGCTGCTGCGCTCGCCCAACAGCCCGATGCTGGCGGCGTGCTGGTTTGCGGTGATGAAGGTGGGTGCGATTGCGGTGGCGACCATGCCGCTGCTGCGCGCCAAGGAACTCGGGCAGATTCTGGGCAAGGGCGAGATCGGCTTCGCGCTGTGTGACGCACGGTTGATCGATGAACTGAGCGATGCGGTGACTCAGGCGGCCAAGCCTGTGCTGGTGCGCTGCTTTCACGATGACACGCCCGAAGGGTTGGAGGCGGCCATGGCACGCCAGCCGGCCACCTTCACCAACGTCGATACGGCGGCGGATGACACCTGCCTGCTCGCCTTCACTTCCGGCACGACGGGTGTGCCGAAGGCGACGATGCATTTCCACCGCGACATCATGGCGATCTGCGCATGCTGGCCGCCACATACGCTGCAGCCGCGCGCAGACGACATCTTCATCGGCAGCCCACCGATGGCGTTCACGTTCGGGCTGGGTGGCCTGCTGCTGTTTCCGATGAGCGCGGGGGCATCGACGGTACTGCTGGAGAAGGCATCGCCAAACGATCTGGTGGATGGCATCCGCACGTTTGGGGCGACGGTGTTGTTCACAGCGCCTACCACGTACCGCAACATCGCCGCGCGTGGGGGTGAACTGCGTGCCACGCCGCTGCGCCGTTGCGTGTCTGCTGGCGAAGCGCTGCCGGTTGCCACGCGCACGCTGTGGAAGCACGCCACCGGCATCGAGCTGATCGACGGTATTGGCGCGACGGAGATGCTGCACATCTTCATCTCCGCTGCTGATGCCGATGTGCGCCCCGGCGCCACCGGCAAGGCTGTCCCCGGCTATGTTGCGCGCGTGGTGGATGACGAAGGCAACCCCGTGCCGCCGGGCACGGTGGGCCGCCTGGCCGTGCAGGGCCCGACCGGCTGCCGCTACCTGGCTGATGACCGCCAGCGCGCTTACGTACGCAACGGCTGGAACCTCACCGGGGATGCCTACGTGATGGACGAGGAAGGCTACTTCCACTACCACTCCCGCACCGACGACATGATCATCTCTTCGGGCTACAACATTGCCGCGCCCGAGGTGGAAGATGCGTTGATGCAGCATCCGGCCGTGGCCGAGTGTGGCGTGATTGGCGAGCCGGACGAAGAGCGCGGCCAGATCGTCAAGGCCTTTGTGGTGCTGCACCCGGGCCACACGGCGGGGCCGGAGATGGTCAAGACGCTGCAGGATTTCGTGAAGCAGACGGTGGCGCCGTACAAGTACCCACGCGCCATCGAGTTTCGCGCGAGCCTGCCGCGCAGTGAAGTCGGCAAGCTCTTGCGCTATCGCCTGCGTGAGCACGACAAACCATGAACCGCTATCACTTCGAGCGCGCTGCGCGCATCCGCTTTGCGCATTGCGACCCGGCCGGCATCGTCTATTTTCCGCAGTACCTCGTGCTGTTCAACGGTCTGGTCGAAGACTGGTTTACCGATGGCTTGGGCATTTCGTATGCGCAGATGCTGGGCCCGCGCCGCATCGGCCTGCCCATCGTCAAGCTGCACTGCGAGTTCAGCGCCATCAGCCGCATGGGCGACGACGTGCAGTTCAAGTTGAGGTTGGAGCGGCTCGGCAATGCCTCGCTCACGTTAGACCTGGATTGCTGGGCCGGTGATGAGCCGCGCGTGCGCTCGCAGCAGGTACTGGTGTTTACCGATCTCAATACGCATCGCGCGATGCCGATACCGCCTGACGCGCGGCAGGCGATCGAGGCGAGCGTTCAACAGTAGACAGTAGAAACAATCGCAATAAAAGGAATCGCATCATGCAAGCTCTCCTCCCTCCTGGCTGGCCGCGTCCGAAGGGCTATGCCAACGGTGTGTCCGCACGCGGGCGCATGATCTTCGTGGCCGGCATGATCGGCTGGGATGCGCAAGGCGTGTTCCACACGGATGACCTTGCCGGACAGGTGCGCCAGGCGCTGCAGAACATCGTCGACGTGCTTGCTGCTGGCGATGCCAAGCCCGAGCACATCGTGCGCATGACGTGGTACGTGACCGACCGACGCGCCTACGTGGCTGCGTACCCCGAGATCGGCCAGGCCTTCCGTGAACTGATCGGCAGCTTCAGCATTGCGATGACGGCAGTGGAGGTGTCGGCGCTGGTGGAGGACCGCGCGCTGGTTGAGATTGAGGTGACGGCAGTGGTGCCGGACTAGGTTTGATGCGTGCTTCGCCAGCCAGCCACGTGATCTTCAAGTTCGCGACGGCCCGGCATCGCTCCGGGCCGTGCGACCTCAACGTCAGTGCGCTGTGCTGGCAGCCCTCTGCCGAAGCAGCAAGACGCTGATCAGAATGAACCCGACAAGCGCGGCCGAAGCAGAGTAACGACTGAGCGCCAAGCCGCCGGCGTTCAGCGGTTTGTCTAAGAAGTCACCCACCACGGCGCCCAGCGGGCGGGTCAGGATGAACGCGGCCCAGAACAGCAAAGTGCGCGACACGCTCGTCCGGTAGTAGGCCACCACAATCAAGGCCAGCAGCCCACCGAACACGATGGCAGCGCCCGTGTACCCCAGGCCTGCCGAGTCGGCGGTCCAGTCGCCCAGCGCCGTCCCCAACGTCTGCGAGAACATGATCGTCACCCAGTAGAACGCCTCGGCCTTTGGCGTGCTGACGGTGCTGACCGAGATGGAACCGAGCGTGCGATGCCAGAGCATGAGTGAGCCCAGCAGCAATATCAGCAGCAGGCTCGAACCGCCGGCGTATCCGATGCCGAGCGACCGATCCGCAAAATCGGCCAGCGTGGTGCCGACGGTGGTCGTGGCGATGATGGTCGTCCAGTAGAGAAACGGACGGAAGGTCTTGGCCTTGATCTGCGCCATCACCAGTGCCAGGAAGATCGCCGCGAAGATGCCGGTGCTGAGCAGGTAGCCCAGGTTCATGGACATCGACACAGCATCGCCCCCGGTTTCTCCAAGCGTCGTTGCGGCGATCTTGATGATCCAGAATCCGAGCGTGACTTCGGGCACTTTGGCCAGGGCGGCCTCTGTTGGACTGAATGGTTTGCTGACTGCCATTGTTTGATCTCCCAGGCTGATGCAAATGACGGTGTGACTGACTCTGGTTGGCAAGTTTCCTCTTCCAGACTTAGCGCTTTCATAGGGGCAGTTTCTGTGCCTTGTGCTTGTTTGATCGCGCTTGAGCAGCGCGCAAATCGTTCTCTAAGTACCAGACCGGATTGCATTTGCCTGTTAAGCAATCATCATCTTGAAGCGTGGCGTTACGTCCGCTTGTGCGTGTGAACCGCCAGATAGGATTGGCACGAGGATTCGTATGAAGGCATTGATTGTTGAAGATCAAGATCGGTTGGGCCGGTTCCTCCAGCAAGGACTGACGGAGTGCTCATACACGGTCACATTGGCGCGCACCTGTGCCGCTGCCACCGATGCCATCGTGGAATCCTCGTATGACGTGGTGATTCTGGATCTGGGGCTGCCGGATGGCGATGGCCTTGATCTTCTCCACACATGGCGCAGGGGCGGCTTCCAGGAGCCGGTGCTGATTCTGAGCGCACGTGATGGCGTACAGGATCGTGTGAAGGGTTTGGACATCGGTGCCGACGATTACCTTGCAAAACCATTCAGCCTGGAAGAGCTTCTTGCGCGAGTGCGGTCACTGGTCCGCCGCCATTCTTCTGTCAAGCAGGTGGTACTTGAGCACGCCGGCATCTGCCTGGATCTGCTCAGTCACACCGTCACGCTCAACGGCAAGGCGGTCGATCTGACCAGCCGGGAATACGCGCTGCTCGAAGTCTTCATGCAGAACCAGGGGCGCATTCTGCCGCGCACATTGATCTCGGAGAAGATCTGGTCGGCGCATTACGATGTCGATACGAATCTGCTCGACGTCTATATGAGCCGGCTGCGCGCCAAGCTCGAGGTACCGGGCAAGCCGCTTTTCAAGACCGTGCGCGGTGTGGGGTACCAGCTCCTTTGATGCTGGGTGGATGCATCGCCCTCGTCGACCGCGTCGGCGTGAAATCAGTCCAGCGCTGACAGCCGCCGCAGTTCTTCCGCGCACTCGAGTGGATTCAGCGGCAGGTATCCGAGCCCTTCATTCGCGATCGCCTGCTGCCCTTCGTACGACAGCATCAAGCGCAGGTACTCCCGTGCAACCGGATCGACTTTCTGCTGCGTGTCGGTACGCAGGTAGACCAGGAGATGACGATCCAACGGGTAGCGATTGGCGACGATGTCTTCCTGCGTGCCGCTTGAGGGCGCATCACCCTCAAGCTCCGACAGCGGTACCACCCTGACCCCGGGGACACCACGGTTGATCGCAGCGAATCCGATGGCCAGCGGGTCTGCAGCGACGCACGCCACGGCGTCGCGAGACTGCGGGAACGCGGTGAACCCATTCGCGAATGGGTTGCCGCCCAGCCGGCGCTGCATGAGCATGCCCAGCGCCGTCGATGGCGCAAGCCCGCACAGATGGATGGGGCGCGAAGCCCAGTCGCCGCCCAACCCGAGCTGGCCCCACGTGGCAATGTCCTGCTGCGAGACCGCGAACACGCGGGGCAGCTGTTCCATGCTGATGCGGGGCAACGGATTCTGCGCGCCCACGAAAATGGCCAGCGGCGCCGACAATGCAGCCGGGTTCAGCGAGTCATGGGCAACCTTGAACATGACCGGCGCGGTTCCGGTCTGCTTTACGTAGTCCGCCAGCTCTATGCCGGAGAACTCTGCGCCCATGGGTGCAAGCAGGGAGGCGCCGCGTGCCAGTGCGCCTGGTGCAGTGCGGGTTCCCTTGAGGATCAACTCGAACTTGAACCCAGGGTGGAAGCGCTGAAAGAGTGCGTTGATCCTGGCAAGCATGCCTTGCATGTCGTTGTACCCGATGATCCGGATGACACCGTCGGCATTCTGATAGCGCGCCGCTTCAGGCAATTGGAGCGGTGCGGGCTTGAAGTGCGGCATTGGACTGCCGTTCGCTTGCGGTGTGTCGGCAGTCGCGGCCGAGGTTGCAGATGCCACGAAGATTGCACCGATTGCACCGATTGCACCAAGCGCGACCGCGAATCGAACTCGCGGGGCCAGCCACCGGATGGTGAGTGCACGCATGGGGTTGTTTCCATCCTGTCTGCCAGCCCACGGCGCTTCCGTTGTGGTTGGTGGCTGCGCCGCGGGCGATTGCGGTGGCTGCTGCTTATTGATCGAGCTTCTTCAGCTCCTCCTTCACCACCTCCGGCTGCAGCGGAATGAAGACGCGTTCGTTGGCCACCGCCTGCTGACCTTCCTGGCTCAGCACCAGCTTGAGGAACTCCTTCACCTTGGGTTCAAGCGGCTTGCCGGGAGCCTTGTTGACGTAGATGTAGACGTAGCGGCTGAACGGATACTTGTGCGCATAGACGCTCTCCACCGTCGGCGCATAGCACGTGCCGCCTTGCGTGGAAGAGAGCTTCAGGACCTTGACGTTGGGTGTGACGTTGGCCATCAGTGCGTAGGTCAGGCCGCCCGGGTGCGTGGCCATGTCCTCTGCTGCAACGGTAAAGGCGTGCGTGAAGCCCTTGCCTTTGACAAACTGGATGTTGTCCTTGTATTCGCCACCCTGCATGGCGATTTCCTTGAAGTACTGCTCAATCCCGTTGACGGGCTTCAGGCCGTAGAGATGAATGGGGCGGGACGCCCAATCACCCGTCGCGCCGAGGTCGCCCCAGGTGTTGACGTCCTTGTAGCCGAGCTTGCGCGTTTTCGAATAGATCGCATCGAGTTGCGGCAGGCTCAGGCAGTCGATCGGGTTGTCCTTGTCGACGAGGATGATGCTGGCGGCCGTCTTGCCCAGCGAGCCGACGCTGCCGGTGGCGACTTTGATCTCGAGCGGCTCGTAGCCGAACTTGTCGACGAAGGCCTTGCGCTCGGCAGGGAACATCTCACGGCCGACGGGCGCCAACTGGCCCTTGCCCGAAACCAGGCCTGGTGCGCCTGCACCGGAAGCGCGCAGATCCATCGTCAGCGACAGGCGCGGATACTGCTTGCGATAGATCTTGGTCCACTCCATCACCATCTCGTCCATGATGTCGGCGCCGACGATGGCCAGTTCTTCCTCGGGGTGGCTCTCGACCGGGCCCGGATTCCACTTCGGAATCGATGGGTCGGCCTTCAGCGAATGTTCCGGCGCGGCGTATTTCAGTGCATGGGCGGGTACGGCACTCAGCGCGCAGAGGGCGGCTGCGATACTGACGGCCAGGGTGGCTGTCCTTCTCATGGATGTCTCCTAGTATGGGCGTCAACGCTCAATCGGGCGTGATCCTCTCTACCTTAGAAGCCCCATCCGAATGCAGGATGAATGTGGCCTGAAGATTCGTTCAGGATCGGGCATGGCAAACGCGCAAGGCGCGCACGTCTGCCACGGCCGTCTGATTACAGATCGAACTTGACGTTGAATTTGATGGTGCGGTCCATGCCGATGCCGTAGGTGCCGGTCGTCACGGAGTTCCAGTAACGCTTGTTGGCGAGGTTGTCGATCGCAAGCTGGAACGTCGTGCGGCGCCCCTGGATGCGGGTGGTGTAGCTGGCGCCGATGTTGTACAGGCTGTACCCCGGGATGTAGCCCTGGTCCTGCGCATTGACCGGCCGTTTCGAGATCAGTGCAATGCCGCCGCGCAACGTCAGGCCAGGCACTGCGGCAGGGCTGTACGACACGCCGAGGTTGCCGGTCCAGTCCGGCGTATTCTCCGGCGCCATGCCGTTGATCAGCGGCTGCTTGGGTGCCTCCTGCCGGGCCTTCAGACGCAGCACGGCCGCGTGGATGCGCCAGGCGCGGTTGATCTCGTACGTTGCCGTTGCCTCGACACCCTTGTACGACAGGTCGCCGTTGTAGCCGAAGATGTTGGTCACCGGGTCGGTCACGGCGTTGCCGCGCGTGATCTCGAAATACGATGCACTGACCGACAGCCCCTTGAAGAACGAGTCTCGGATGCCGAATTCCTTCTGCTTGGAGATGGCCGGCGCCAGGATCACGTTCGCGTTTGCGGCATTCGCGGGCGCCGTGCCACCGGCTTCGAGACCCTGCATGTAGCTGGCGAACAGCGTCGTTGTGGGCAGTACGTCGAACAACACACCATACGCCGGCGAGAACACATGGTTCTGCGACGTGACGGAGCCGACTTCCTCTGTGTCGAGCACCTGGCGCGCCCCCACCAGCAGCTTCAGCCGCTTGGTGAGCGCGATCGTGTCGTAGGCATACACGGCCGCGTCGGTACTCGTCTGCGACGGGCTGGTCACGCCGGGCTTGGTATAGACCGGCGGGTTGAGAACGATCGGGTCAAAGATGTTCTGGCGCTGCGGCAGCGTCATGTTCTGCACGTCGGCAGCCAGCGAATAGCGCGACGTGCGCGAGACGCCAAGGGTGAGGTCATGCGTGATGGGCCCGGTCGCAAAATGGCCCAGCACCTCGGTGCGGATGAAGGTGTTGCGATATTCGTTGGTGACCGGCTGCACGTTCACCAGGCCGTTGGCGCCGGTGTTCAGGTTGTAACCAGAGATGCGCACGGTGGTGCGGTGGCGGTGCGAACCCGAATAGCCGAGCTGGGTGAAGACCTTCCAGTCATCGCTCAGTTGGTAGTCGGCGCGGCCCTGCCAGTTGAAGGTCTCGGGGGTGTAGAGGTCCCACCGGCCGGAGAGCAGGTTTCTCGGGTCTGGCACGGGCGTGATCGGCACGACGCCGTTGACGGCCGGCTTGAGCGAGATGCCAGCCTGCTCCGGCACCTGGCGGCGGTAGTACTCGAAATCGCTCTGGAAGGTGAGCCGCGAGGTGGCCTTCAGGTCCAGGCCGAGGCTGACGAACTCGCCTTCGCCACCCAGGTCACGGACGCCGTTTTCATAGTGGGTGGCCGATGCGTTCAGGCGCACGCCAAGCTGCTTTTCCGGGCCGTACCGGCGGCCGATGTCGACGCTGGCGCCGTACTGCCCGAATGCATTGCCGGCCAGGCCTAACGTGGTGACGTCTTGCGGGCCCGCGCGCTTGGTCACGAAGTTGATGATGCCGGCCGGGCTTGCCACCCCGAACATGAGTGCGTTGGCACCCTTGAGCGTTTCGACACGCTCCTTGTTCTCGGTCGGGTTCGTGATGACGCCGGTGATCGGCAGGCCGCCGTCCAGGCGATAGTTGGAGAACAGGTTGAGCTTGATACCACGAATGGCAAATGCATCGTTGGCGCTGCCCGCCGAGTTGGTGGACACCACGCCGGCCACGTTCTTGATCGCGTCCGAATACCCCTCCTGCGTCTGGCTCAGCGCGTGGCCGGAGGACACCTCCTTGGTCATCGGCAGGCTTTGCTCGTTAGCGAGCTCGGGCTTGTTGTATTCCTTCATGGCGTCGCTGCGCGGGGCCACGCCCGCGGCAGCGTACGGGGCATCCAGCCCGGACGCAATCGAAATGCGCTCGCGCAGATCGCTAGCGATGCGCTCGGCCTGCTTGCGCAACGCCTCCGGGTCGGTGCGAGAGGAATACGGAAACACGACAGCCAGCGCACCGATCGTGGTTCCCACCGCGTCCTTGACTGGCACCTTCCATTCATAGCGGGCGCCACGTGCATCGACGGCCCCGTGGGGTGTCCCGCTTTCAATGACGGCAAGGTCCCCTGGCTCCGCGGGCTTGCCATACCGGCCAATATTGGAGGCGATGATGGGGTAGCCCGAGACCTTCGCTGTACGCGCGTGCAGCGCCAGAACCTCCACCCCGGGGTACTTTTCAAGCGCGTCGTCAATCAGGAACTGCGCGTAGGACTCGGTGGGGATGTGTTCGTCGAGCTGCATCGGCGCCGTCAGGCTCTCAGGATCGAGAATGCGGCGGCTGAGGTCATTGCGGTATTGCGCAGCCTGACGCAGCAGGGCGTCTTCATCGGTACCGGGCGTATAGGGGAATGTCAGTTCCGCAATGCCGATGGGCCGCCGTGCGATGTCGAACAGCGGCAGCGTCACCTCGACGTTCTGGTCACCTTTGCGGTTGATCTCGATGAGTGCACGGCCAGTGCGGAACACGGCCACATCTTCAGGGCTGGACGGCGTGCCCACGAGTGCGGGCGTTCTCGATGCCACGATGGTGCTCCGCGATGCATCGGGCACTGTGGCATGCAGCTCGATACCGATCAGCTCCGGATGCAGGTGCGCGTAACTGTCGACGAGGTACTGCGCATAGGATTGCGCACCGTCTTTGCGATCGACCCGGCTGTCCTGCGCGCTGGACGCTTGTGCGTCCGCGGCCAGCGCCCGCATCTGCGGGATCGCCAACAGGATGGCCAGGGCCAGGGTTGTCTTGGCCAGCTTCATATTGTCTCCACCTTTATTTTTGCCCGGCCTGTCGTGTCGGCCTGGTGCGCTTGGGTACTGCCTGTACTGCTTGTACTGCCTGACCGATGCCGCCGCGTTTCTCCAGACCTCTTCGCGCTGGCGCTGCGGCATCGGCCTGCTTCAGCAGGTATGTGGCTTCATCAGTGATCAGTTGCTGTGCCCGTCCACCAATGCGCGCGCGGTGCTCACCTGTGATGCGCGCAACGGCACGTAGCGCGCATGGTCGAGCACCACCTGTTGCCCCTCGCGGCTGAGCACAAACTTCAGGAACTCCTCCAGCGCCGGGGGCAGCGGCTTGCCCGGTGCCTTGTTGGTGTTGAAGTAGGTCAGGCGGCTGAGCGGATACGTGGCCAGGGCGACGTTCTCGTAAGTGGGTGCCTGCGGTATGTCGCCTGCCTTCTCGACCAGCGGCACGAGCTTGACCGGTGCATCCATGTAGGCCATGCCCGAATACCCGATGGCGTAGCGATCCGCTGCGACGTCCTTGGCCATGGGGAACACGAGTTTCTCGAACTTGATGCCCTCGCGCCATTCGCCGCGCTTGCCGTCCAGGCTGAGCACGCGTTGGCGCACGAATTCCTCGAAGCCGTTCCATGGGCGGATGCCGTACAGGTTGATCGGCTTGTCGGCCCACTCTCCGGTCAGGCCCAGATCGCCCCATTTGGTGATGGCTGCTCCGCCGCGAGCATGCGTCGACGAGTACATCTGGTCGAGCTGCTTGAAGGTGATCTGCTCGATCGGGTTGTCCTTGTTGACGAAGAAAGCGACGGTATCGAGCGCGCCGAAGTGCCGGTACGAGCCGCCCGAGATCGGCACGCTCAGCGGGTCGTAGTTGAACTTGGCCTTGAACTTGTTGATGTCATCCGGCTTGAGCTCGCGCGAGACGAAGACGAAGTCCAGGTCGCCCTTGATCAGCTCGATGGCGCCCAGGCTGCCGGCATACGGCGGCGAGATCGAGATGTTGACATCGGGGTAGTAGGTCTTGAACTTCTCCATCCACTTCTGCGCCAGGACCACCATCACGTCGGAGGCCGCGCCCTTGAAGGTGCCGCTGATTTTGATGTCGCGGCGCGGCTGGTAGGACGGGAGTTGCGCGTCCAGCATCGGTTGCAGCACTTCCGGCGCCGGCAAGTCGCGTCCGTGTTCCACACCGGCCTTGGCCTGGGCTTCGGTCTGCGGCTTGTTCGTCGGGGTGGTCGGCGTGACCCAGGTCAGCATGGGGGTCGCGCCCTGCTGCGCTTGCGCCTGGGCGTGGGCCGGCACGAACACCGCCAGCGATGCGGCTGCAGCCAGCGCTGTGGCGGCGAGCCTGATGGATCGTTTCATGAACTTGGTCTCCTCTCGTGTTGTCGTTGTATGCAGGTTCGTGTTCGGCTTCCAGCTCAGTTGAGCCTGGCAAGCTCTTCCTTCACCTCTTGCGCGGTCAGGGGGTAGTAGCCGGAGTACAGGATGGGCTCCTGACCCTGCCGACTGAGCACGTAGCGCAAGAACGCTTTGATGGCCGCAGGCAGCGGCTGGCCCGGGTTACGCCGCAGACGGATGTACATGTAGCGCGTGAGCGGGTAGCGGCCGCTCGATGCGGTTTCGTGCGTCCCGGCAACGGCCTGGCTACCAGCATCGCGCGCCACCGGCACTGTCTTGAGCCCAGGGCCGCCATCCTCGAAGCCGCCAAAGCCCATCGCCCCGGTGTCGGCCGCAATGGCTTTCGCGGTGTCGGCCACAGATGCCTCGTGCACGGTATTGCTCCAGGCACCGCCCTTGAGCGCCATGATCTGCATCGACATGGCGTTCGGTGTGATCAGGGGCGGCACGTCGAGCTTGATCGGCCGATTCGCCCATTCACCCGTCAGGCCAAGCTGGCCCCAACGCGTGATGGTGGGCGAGCGGCCGAAGATGCCGGCCAGCTGCTGCATCGTGAGGCGCTCGATCGGATTGCCCGCATTCACAAACACCGCTTGTGCCGTGGTGCGCTGCTGGGTGTCGAACCCGCCCCGCGCGACCCGGATCTCGAACGGCACGTGCCCGGCATTCAGCTGGGTGAACGATGCCGTCTCGTCGGGCCAGAGCTCGCGGCCCATGGGGGCCAGATCGGTTTCGCCGGCCATCAGGGCATGGAAGCCGTTCAGCGTGCCGAGATGTTCCCAGCGGTTGCCCTTGTGAACGCCGGGCTGCAGCGCGTGGAAGTCGTGCATCCACCGTTCCATCAACGATTTCATGCCATCGCTGCCGATGCTGCGGATCTCGCCCTTGAGCGGCGCGCCTGCCACGTAGCGGGGCAGGGCGGGATCGAGTGTGGCGCGGTAGCCGTCCAGCTTGGGCAGCTCCTGCGCGATGGCGTCGGCGGGTAGCGGTGCAAAGCCGGACTGGCGTGCGACGATCTGCTGCCCCTCGGGGCTCAACGCAAAGCTGACGAATTCCAGGACCGCCGGCGGCAGCGGGGAGTCCGGCCGTTTGTTGAATGCCAGAAAAACGGGCTTGCCGTCGTGCTGCGCCACGCGCACGAGCACCGGGGTCTTCATCATGTCGCCGGCAAACTGGTGCGCATACGGTGCGAGTTCGGCCGGCAGGGGCGGGCGCGTCATCGGCGCGACGTCTGCGAGTTCGAACATCAGCGCACCGATGGCGGCGGCATCACCGACATGCTGCCAACGCGGGCCCTGGGTGATGCCCGGCTGCTGCTGGTGCAATGCCTGCAGCCATGCGTTCATCAACGGGCCCATCTCGCGGCTGCCGATGCTGGACACCGTCGCGGTGTCGGTCGGCTGTGCGGATGCGGCGGCTGTCGCGCAGGCGGTGCCGGTCAGCAGGGTTGCCACCAGCAGCGGGCCGAACACGCTCCGGAACCTCGGCATCATGGGTCGATCTCCTCAAGCGCCGGCGTTGCGGCAACGCGGGTCTGCAGTTCGTCGCGCAGTGCAACGGCGTGGGCTGCCAAGGCTTTTGCGTCCTGACCGCTGCCATAGGCATAGCCGACGTTCAGCGTGCCGATTGCAACGCCGCTGCGGTTGCGGATCGGCAGGTCGACGCCAAAGCGCTTGCCGTTCGAATACAAGCCGGTGATCGGTGCGGTGGCGTCCAGCACCTTCATGTCGTCCGCATCCGCCTTCTTGCCGTGGCGCCCGAAGGTGGAGCCCAGCAGGACAAGGTCGCCCTTGGGTTGAACCCGCGCCCGCAAGGCCAGCACCGTCACTTCGGGGTGGCGTTGAAGGGCTTCCTCGACCAGGGTCTGCGCTCGGGACTTGGTGGTCGCCAGTGGAGCGAACGGGTAGGGGTCCATCAGGTTGGCGAGGCTGAGGATGCGTCGCGAAAGGGCATCGCGGATGACGCCTGCGATGCGCTCGAATTCGGCATGGTTACCGCCAACCGGATAGCGCCAGACCAGGCCGAGACTGCCAACGGTCTGGCCGCCGACATCATGCAGCGGCAGCTCGATTTCGATGCGCTTGTTGCCCTGGTCCATTGCCACGTGCGGCTTGCCGGTGGCGATCACATCGAGGTCGTCGGCATCGGCGGGCTTGCCGATGCGACCGATATTGGAGGCAATGACGACGTTGTCGGCTGTGTTGGGCGGCGTCACGTGCATCACCACGGCCCGGAGATCGGGGTGCTGCGCGACCGTGCGGTCAACGAGTTCCTGTGCGTAGCTTTTCACCGGGAACGAGGCCGGCAGCTGGGCTTGTGCCGCCGATGCCGCAACGAGCGCCAGGGCAGCGACGGCGCATTTCGGGAACCTCGCGGCCAGGACTCGGGCTCTTGTTTTGTCGATCTTCATGATGAGGTCTGTTGGTTGGACGCTGACCGGGAACGTGGAGGAAGGGTTCGCCGGTCTTCAGCGAACCCCACCGGGCTCAGTGCGTGTCCTGCAGCGGTGCCGGGCGCCACTTGGCCAGGCGCGTTTCAACCATCGTCATCAGGTATTCAGCCGCAAGCGCGACGACCATGATGATGACGATGGCCGCATACATGCCGGCCGCGTCGAACGAGCCTTTCGCGATGTTGATCAGCAGGCCGATGCCGTAGCGTGCGCCCACGAACTCGCCGACGATGGCCCCGACGATGGCAAAACCAAAGCTGACGTGCAGTGATGCAAAGATCCAGCTCATGGCCGACGGAATCACCACCGAGCGCGTCAGCTGCCAGCCGCGTGCACCCAGGATCTGCGCATTGGCCAGCAGGTTGCGGTCTGCCTCGCGCACGCCCTGGAAAGCGTTGGCAAACACCACGAAGAACACCATCACGAACGACAGCGCCACCTTGGAGGTCAGCCCCAGCCCGAAGATCATGATGAAGATCGGCGCCAGCACCACGCGCGGCACCGAGTTGATCACCTTGATGTAGACCGAGAACACATCCGACAGCATGCGGTTGCGCCCCAGCGCGATGCCCGCGATGATGCCGGCCACCGCGCCCGTGATGAAGCCGAGCATCGACTCTTCCATGGTCACCCACAGGTGGTACCACAGTGGGCCGTCGGACGTGCCTTCGGTCAGCCAGGTATAGAGACGCGAGACGATCTCCGACGGCTTGGAGAAGAAGAACTCATCGATCAGCTTCGTGCGGACCAGCACCTCCCAACCGGCCAGGAAGACGATGAGGATGAGGTAGCGCCAGAAGTAGACCGTCTGCTTGCGGCGCTTGGCGCTGCGCGCGGCCGCGGCCTCGATCTGCGCCTCGGACGGGACCGACATGCCGACCGGGGGCTTGAGCGTGGCATTGCTGTTCATGCTGCAGCCTCCGCAACGCGGGCTTCTTCTTGTGAAGCACCGCGCTGCACTTCCTCACGCAGGTCGTTCCAAATCGTGCGCGAGATATCGATGAATTGCTCGTCGTAGCGGATTTCGCTGGCGATGCGCGGGCGCGGGATGTCGATCGTGTACACCGACTTGACGGTGGCCGGACCGGACGTCAGCACATACACCTTGTCTGCCAGGGTGATGGCTTCCTCCAGGTCGTGCGTGACGAATACCACCGACGCCTTTGATTGCGACCACAGGCGCAGCAGCTCGTCGTGCATCAGCACGCGGGTCTGCACGTCCAGCGCGGAGAACGGTTCGTCCATCAGCAGGATCTGCGGGCCGTTGATGAAGGTCTGCGCCAGCGAGACCCGCTTGCGCATGCCGCCCGAGAGCTGGTGCGGAAACTTGGTCTCGTGCCCGGTCAGGTTCACACGCGCCAGCCATTGGCGGGCGTTGGCATACGCTTCCTCCTTTGGCACGCCGCGAAACAGCGGCCCGGCGACCACGTTGTCGATCACGCTGCGCCATGGGAAAAGCGCGTCGGTCTGGAAGGCGAACCCGATACGGCTGTCGATGCCGTCGATTGGGCCGCCGAACAGGCGCACCTCGCCGGCAGAGGGTTTGGCCAGGCCGGTGATGAGGTTCAGCGTGGTGGACTTGCCGCAGCCCGTCGGGCCGACAACGGCAACGAACTCGCCGCGTTCGACGGTCATCGTGAAATCCCGGATGGCCGTCATCGACTTGCCGTCGGGCGTCAGGAAGCGGCGGCTGACGTTGATCAGCTCGATGGCTGGATTGGAGGTGGTCGTTGCCATTGCAGCACCCATGATCACTTCACCTTCGCGACAAACTCGGTCGTGTAGGTCTTCGACAGATCGATCTTCTTGCCCTTCACGTTCGGAGCGAACGTGCTCAGCACCGACAGCACCGTTTCCGGGCCGCCCTTTGGCATCACGCCGTCTGCCGTGAACATGGCCTTGCCGCCTTCCAGGGCCTTGATGTAGCCGTCCTTGTCACCTACGTAGAAGTCCTTGGGCATCTTCTCGGCAATCTCTGCCGCGCTGTGCGTGTTGATGTAGCGCAGCGTTTTCACAAAGGCGTTGGCGAGCTTCTGCACGGTGGGCTTGTTCTTCTCGACCCAGTCCGTCGGCATGTACAGCGAGGCGGCCGGATAGGTGCCGCCCAGCGCTTCCTTGGTTTTCTCGGCCGTGCGCAGGTCGACCAGGACGCGTGCCTCGCCGGTCTTGAGCAGGCGCGTGACGGTCGGTTCAGTCGTCATGCCGGCCTGGATCTTGTCCTGCTGCATGGCCATGATGAACGTCGTGCCCGCGCCCACCGGCAGCGAGGTGAACTGGCCGAGCGGCACGCCGGCCTTGACCATCATGTACTGGGTCAGGAAGTTGGTGGACGAGCCCAGACCCGTTACGCCCATCGTCTTGCCCTTCAGGTCGGCCATGCTCTTGACCTGCGGTTGCTTGCTCGACACCAGCTCGACCTCGCCCGGTGCATGGGCAAGCTGCACGACAGACTCGATGTACTTGCCCTTGGCCTGCAGGTCGACGCAGTGGTCGTAGAAGCCGACCACGCCTTGCACGGCACCGGCCAGCATCTCGTTCTCAGCATCGACGCCAGCGCCCTCGTTGAGCAACTCGACGTTCAGGCCTTCTTCCTTGAAGTAGCCCAGGCCTTCGGCCAGCTTGGCGGGCAGGTAGATGATTTTTTCGTAGCCGCCAACCATCAGGCTGATCTTGTCGGCCGCCTGCGCGGCGGGGGCTGCTGCAAACATGCTTGCGATGGCGGCAGACAGCAGGAATTTGTCTCGGGTGTTCATCGTTTTGCGTCCTTGGTTGCGAGGGATCACGTGGTAGTTGGGGTGTTCCAACCATGCCCATACACTAGACAGCGAGCCTGTCTCGAACGTGAACCGATTCTGAAAGCGCGTTCAGGTCACGTCGGATTTTGGGGTGGGTTTTCCCTAGAAGCCGATGCCCTGCGAACGGCTGCCCGCGCAACCGTAGAGGCGGGCGGATGCCAACAGCGTGTTGGGTCGTTTTGGAGTGAACGTCGCCGGGAGGCAGCTACGGAGCGCCCGCGTACAAGGACGCTGACGGCAGGGCATCGCTCACGCAGGATCGATCCTTGCGGGCAGCAAAGGTTTGCGTCGCATGGGAAGGCCGACTTGCCGATCGTTCCTCTGTGGACTGCGTCACGCCGCGGGCGCGGCGGGGATCTCGATCACGACACGCAGGCCGCGGCCGACGTCGCGGCTGGTGGCCCAGATCTTCCCCTTGTGCATCGACACGATGCTGCGGCAGATGGCCAGGCCGAGGCCGCTGCCGCGCTGATCCTGTCCGGGCGAGGGGAGGCGCACGAACCGTTCAAAAATGCGCTCGCATTCCTCGGGGGTGAGGCCGGGGCCTTCGTCAACCATGCTGATGCGCCAAGTGCCAGCCGCCAGTGTCGAGTCGACGTAGACCACACCGCCCGGAGGACACACCCTCAGCGCATTGGTCAGCAGGTTCAGCAATACCTGCCGGATGCGCGGTCCGTCGATGTTGACCTCGCCTTCGCCGCGGTGTGACCAGGCGAAGACCTTGCCGCCGTGCTCAGCCAGCGCCGAGGCGTCCTGGCCGAACGTGTTCAGGAGCGTGGCCGGAGACTGCGCCCGCAGCTCGACGAGCACGGCACCGGCATCTGCGCGCGAGAGGAACAGCAGCTCGTCGATGATGCGGTTCACGCGGCCGAGTTCTTCCAGGATGACAGCCACCGAATCCATCTGCTGCTGTGTCAAACCATCGCTGACAAGCAGTCGCTCGGCGTGAAGCGCCACCAGGGACATGGGCGTCTTGAGCTCGTGCGATGCCTCCGCTGCGAAGCGCCGGATTTCGGCAAACGACATCTCGAGCCGGTCGAACATCTGATTCAGGAACGCCGACAACTGTGCGATCTCGTCCTTCACATCGCCAACTGGAATGCGTTGACTGAGATCGTCGGAGCGGATGCGGTTCGCGGTGGCCTGGATCGTACGCACGGGGTGCAGTATCAAGCGGCTCAGACCGTAACCCACCGCCACGCTGATCACCAGCGCCGTGCCAAGCAAGCCGAAGAAGACCAGCCGATAGCCGGCCATCAGATCTTTCACCGGCGCCAGCGGGGTCGCCACGATGACATCGAACGGCGCGAGCTGAAACTCGCTTACCCGCACCTCGCCAATCGTATCCATGGCGATCGAATACGCGCGTTCCCCCGCAATGTCGGGAATGGATTGCCCGTGCAGGTTGCTCGACTTGAAGAACCGGTTCGTCATCGGGCCATGCATGTCGATGTAGAAGAGCGACGACGCCGACTCGGTGGCCTGGCGAATGCGGTCGTCGATTTCCGGTGGGGTCAGCTTGGCGTAGTCCCGGCCGAGTGTGGCCTTCAGGTGCTTGAACTGCGCCTCGTTGAGCTCATCGAGCTGCTTGATGAGATAGCGGTCGAGCAGGAAGTGGCCTGCGATGAAGAGACACGCGAGCGTTGCCGTAACGGTAATGGCATACCAGAGGGTGATGCGGCTGCCGATCGACTTCATTCGGGTGCTCCAGTTTCTCAGCGGAGGGAATCGCGTTGTCCGGTGATGCTATTCGATCCCGCGCCGCGCTTGCTGAATGAATTTTAAGGATCACTACAGGAAGCGTACAGAGTCCCCCCCTAGACTCGGCTCACGCTTCCACCGATCGGATGCGATCAATGACATCTCAAGAACGGAGACACCCATGAGCAAGTTTTTCAAGTTGGCGCTGGCAACAGCACTTACCGGCATGGCCGCTTTGAGCAGCATGCCTTCCTGGGCAGACAAGAACTGGACGCCGCCGGCCAACAAGATCTACGGCCAGAAACTGTCCGACGAGACGATGTCCAAGCATCCGGAGTTGCTGAGCATCACGCTGCACGGCACGCCGCCGGGCCAGACCGATATCTTCACGATGTTCGCGGGCTCCTACCCCGAGCGTATCGGCAACGCGGACGATCCGGATGACATCGACGTGATCAAGAAGGGCATCACCATTGTCGACCCGCGCTGGAACCGCACCAAGGACAACCCGAAGAAGTTTGTCGTGCTCATGCCCATGCGCGATGCCAAGGGCAACAACATCGGCCTGGTCGTCTACGCGTTCAAGAACCCGCCGGCCAACCCGAACACCAGCAGCCAGGAAATGGTCTTCCTGAAGAAGTCGAACGCACTGCGTGACGCCCTGGCCAAGAAGATTCCGAGCTACGACGCCCTGTTCAATCAGGTCAACTGAAGCGGCGCGCCGCACTTGCGAAGGGTGAAGACTCCCATGAAAGCGAACATTCGCACGGTCGCCACCGCTCTGGCGCTCGCAGCATCGACGTTGCTGTCCAACGTTGCCGTGGCGGGCGAACCGCTGCACCTGCTCGGCCGCACCGATCTTCCCGGATACGACGGTGATTTCGATCACTTCGGTGCCGATGTCAAAGGCAATCGGCTGTTTCTGGCCGGCGAAGACGGCGGAACATTGGAGGTCTTCGACCTGCGCAGCGGCGCACACCTGAAGACCGTCAAGGGCATGGAGACACCGCACGCGATCCATTACGAACCGAAGACCAATCGGCTGTTCGTCAGCAACAGCGGCGCGAGCCTGAGCAAGGTGCTGGACGGCAAAAGCTACGCGGTGTCCGGCACCATCAAGCTAACGCCGGGCGCGGACGTGATGAGCTACGACGCCTCGTCGCGCCGCCTGTGGTTTGTCACCGGCGGAAAGAACGCGCCCACCAAGATGACCAAGACCCTGGTGACGCAGGTGGACGTCGACTCCGGCAAGACGTTGGGCGAAACCACGTTCGACACCGACTTCACCGAAGGCATCGTGGCGGAGCAGGCCGGATCGCGTGTCTTCATCAATGTCGCCGGCAAGGGCGAGATTGCCGTGCTCGACAAGAAAACGGGCCAGCCGCTGGCTACCTGGCAAATCAAGGAAGGGAAGGACAATTCGCAGATCGACCTGGACGAGAAGAACAAGCGGTTGTTCGTCATCACGCGCAAGCCGTTCAAGCTCGTGGTGATCAACACGGAAACCGGGCAGTCGGTGGCGAGCTTCGATGCGCCCGGCCGCACCAACGGCATGATGTTCGACGCAAAGAACCGGCGCATCTACGCCGCCGGTGATGACTACGTTGCCGTGTTCCAGCAGCGCGATGCCGATCACTACGAAGAGATCGCGCGCGTGCCATCGGAAAAGGGCGCGAAGACGGCGTTCCTGGTGCCCGAACTGCACCGGCTGTATGTGGCCGTGGGCGGCTCCGCGCAGACCAAGGCCGGATTGCTTCGGTACGAAGTGATGCCCGGCGACGTGAAATAACGTTTATGCACAAGCCATTTCCGAGCAGCGCGGCGGCACGCCTGCGCCGCGCAGTGCGCTGGTTGGCGCTGATTGCCGCCGCCACAATTGCAGGACCTGTGTTGGCTCAGGGCGGACCGCCGATGGTGACCGATGATCCGGAAACGCCTGGCGACGGCCATTGGGAAATCAACCTCGGCGCGATTGCAACCCGCTCGCACGGACACCTGGAAATAGCGGCGCCCGACGCCGACATCAACTACGGCTGGGGTGACCACATCCAGCTCAAGGCCGATGTGCCGTGGGTCTTTGCCCGCGACGATGGCCAGCGCTGGAAGTCGGGGCTCGGCAGTGGCAACTTCGGCGTGAAATGGCGCTTCATCGATCAGGAACAGGCTGGCTTTTCGATGTCGACCTATCCGCAGTACACCCGCAGCATGTTGGATGGGTCCGTCCGGCGCGGTATTACCGGTGGTGGGCATGAGCTCTTCCTGCCGCTTGAGCTTGCCACCGACGTCGGCGGATTCGGGGTCTCGACTGAGCTGGGCCGCAACCTCGTTTCGGGTGGTGGAGACAGCCAATGGGTTGCTGGCATCGTGGCCGGCCATGCTTGCGGCGAAGGGCGCGAGTGCATTGCCGAAATCCGCAGGACGCAGGCGCCGGGCACACACCTCACGTTGCTGAACCTGGGCATGCATTGGAAAATCAATGACACCTACACGCTGCTCGGCGCGATCGGGCGCGAGTTTGGCACCGCCTCCGACGAAAGGCGGCAAGCCCTGGTTTATCTGGGTGTGCAGATCACCCGATAGGATGTCCGACGTTGCGCGTTGGACTCATGGATCAATCGCTGATCGACGACCCGTTACGGGCGTCAATCGAATCGCTTCCGCCATCCGCGAAGCCAAGGCGCTTGCTCAACCCCGGAAGCAAACCGATTCCAGCCCGGATTTGCTTGACGGGCATCCTGTTCCTGCTCAAGACCGCTATCCGTTGGAGTCAGCTGCGTGTTACCGCACCGTGACCGGCACGTGTTCAATGCGCATACGAGAAATAAAATAATTTCATACCGGGCGTTTTCGCGCCGCCAAACGCCAGGAGCACTCGGATTTGGTGCGCGTTCATTCTCTCTATGCCGTGTACTGGCGCCATGCAGGTCACGGTCGGGCACTTGCGCCCCGTCGCTTGCACGCATTTGAGGCGCGTTGTTGTACTCGTGCCGCATTCAAGATTCCGTTGGCGGTGCCGTCATTTCTGATCGAAGCAGCCTGGGCAACCTCGGAGCGCGACGGCTTTGAAGATCGGCAAACGACGGCCGCACATGTTTTCTAGATTTTCCTGCTGCAACGCATGCACCTGAGTGCATCGCCTGACGGCCCCGGCCCCGGCCCCGGCCCCGGCGACGGCGACGGCACTGCTCAGGTCATGGCGTCTCTCTCTCTGAAGCCGCTGAAACAGGAATGAAGCAAATGAGAATCTCGGATATGAAGATCGGGGCGCGCCTCGGTGCTGCGTTCGCGCTTGTTGTGGCGTTGCTGATCGGGACAGCTGCGGTCGGCATCCAACGGCTGGACGACAACAACACGAAGATGGGCCGGATCGTCAGCGAGCGCTATTCGCTGATCGCGCTGAGCAACCAGATCAAGAACAACGGCTACAAGGCCAACGGCATCCTCAGCAATCTGCTGCTGGCCACCTCGGCCGACCAGAAAGCGAAGTACATGAGCGACTACGCAGCCATCCGTCAGGCCAACGGGCAGGCGTATGGCCGGCTGGAGAAAATGCTGAAGACCGATGAGGGAAAGGCGCTCTTCAAGGAACAATTCGATGCGCGCTCGGCTTACGGTGCCAGCGTGCGCAAGTTCTTCGAGCTGGTCGATGCCGACAAGCCGGAAGACGCATGCGTTCTGTACCAGGGTGACATGAGCCGCCTGCAAGATCAGTACTACGTGCTGGTCGACAAGATGGTGGACCGCCAGGCCAGCGAGATGGAGCGCGACGTGGGCGAAGCCGCCGCGCAAGGCGTCAACGCCAAGATCCAGATGATTGTGCTGGCCGTGCTGGCAACCCTGTTGGCCGTTGCCACGGGCGGTTTCATCACCCGCACGATCACGGGCCCGATCAACCGTGCCGTGCATCTGGCCGAGGCGGTGGCGCAGGGCAACCTGACGCATCGTCTGGAGGTTGGCACGCAAGACGAGATCGGCCGCCTGCTGGCCGCGCTCAAGCGCATGACGGAGAACCTGCACGGCATCGTTGGCCGCGTGCGCGGTGGGACGGACACCATCACCCGTGCCTCGCGTGAGGTGGCCAGCGGCAACATCGATCTCTCCAGCCGGACCGAGCAGCAAGCCAGCTCGCTGGAAGAAACGGCGGCGGCCATGGAGCAGCTCACCTCCACCGTCAAGCAGAACGCCGACAACGCGCAGGAAGCCAGCCGCCTGGCATCCAATGCATCGCTGGTTGCCACCAAAGGCGGCGACGCCGTTGGCGAAGCGATCGAAACCATGAGCACCATCAACGCGTCGTCGCGCAAGATCGTCGACATCATTGGCGTGATCGACAGCATTGCCTTCCAGACGAACATCCTCGCGCTCAACGCGGCCGTGGAAGCCGCCCGCGCCGGTGAACAGGGCCGCGGCTTTGCTGTAGTGGCGGGCGAAGTGCGCAGCCTCGCGCAGCGCAGCGCCGCAGCGGCCAAGGAAATCAAGGCGCTGATCGAGGATTCGGTCAGCCACGTCGGCACCGGCACCGCCAAGGTGGAAGAGGCCGGCCAGATCATCCGCGACGTGGTTGCCGGTATCCAGAACGTGACGAACATCGTGTCCGAGATCAGCGCGTCCAGCCGTGAGCAGAGCGACGGTATCGAGCAGATCAACGAGGCCATCACGCAGATGGACAAGGCCACGCAGGAGAACGCCTCGCTGGTGGAAGAAAGCGCGACCTCGGCACAGGCGCTGCAGGACCAGGCCGATCAATTGGCCGACATGGTCAGCACCTTCAAGCTGCACGGTGACGTGTCGGGCCATGCGCATGGCGTGCAAGGCGAGGCGGCCCCAGTGGCACGTACCGCCTGGGCACGCGTGCAAACGCTTTCGTAGTTCGCACGTCGCAAGTTGCAGTTGTCGCAGGTGATGTTGCTGTCAGCAGTTCAACGGAGGAGGCACGGGCCGTCGTCAGGCGGCTCGTAACAGAAGGAATCGACGTAGCGCCCGGGCGGCTTGCCCGGTTTGGCGTTTCGAACGGTCCCGCCATCAGCCGAACACGTGTCTGCTGTGCAACCGCTGTGCGGGTTGGAGGGTTGCGCGCGTGGGCGCGCCGGAGTGCCGGTGGTGGGGTCATCCCACGGTGTCTCTTTTCTCCTGAACAACCATGTCTTCGCACGCTCCGCAAATGGCCGCCCCGGGTTCGGCCGCCGCGTTTGACCCGTCTACCGCGCCGGCCGGCACTGCCGTGGCAGCGCCTCCATTGACCCCTGTTTCGCTGCCTGTCTCGCAACCTGTCACGCAGCTGATCGATGCGTATCGAGAGCATGGCTATCGCCGTGCACGCCTGGACCCGCTCGCACGCGTGCCCATGCCCGAGGTGCCCGAACTCCGCCTGCGGTTTCACGGCCTTGACCCTGCGCAGAAGCGCGACCCTGCAAGCACGGTGCTTCCGGCTGCGACGACGGTGCAGGAACTCGAACGGCAGCTCAAGCGCGTGTACTGCGGCGCGATCGGGCTCGATTGCAGCAGCGTGCGCAAGCGCCAGCGCCGCGCGTGGCTGTACGCCCGCATGGAGGCGGAGCTGCAGGCGCCGCCGCTGGCCCCCGACCAGAAGCGCTGGCTGCTGGGCCGGCTGGTGGCGGCCGAGATGTGGGAGCGCCTTGCGGGCGGCACGTTTGCGCATGCCAAGCGGTTCTCTCTGGAGGGCTGCGAGAGCCTGGTGCCGTTGCTGGATACGCTTGTTGAAGCAGGCGCCGGCCACGGCGTACGGCAGGTCTTTCTCGGCTTGCCGCATCGCGGGCGCCTGAACATGCTCGTCAACGTGATGGGCTTTGACGCGCGAGGCATGCTCGACCGGCTCGACCCCGATTCGGACGTCGCCCGCGCCCAGCGGGATCTGCCGTATCACCTCGGTGGCGTCGCGCGTCGGATGGCCGCTGGTGATGAGACCACGCTGGTGTTGGCGCCCAACCCTTCGCATCTGCAGAGCGTGTATCCGGTCGTTTGCGGCATGGCGCGCGCGCATGCGGACGAGCATCCCGGCACACCGTGCCTGCCGGTGATGGTGCATGGCGATGCGGCGTTCGCCGGGCAAGGCGTTGTCATGGAGACACTGAACCTGACCCGCCGCAGCGGCTACGCGGCTGGCGGCGTCGTGCACGTGATCGTCAATAACCAGATCGGCTTCACCACACCCAACGTGATGGATGTGCGTGCCCACGACTACTGCACCGACGTGACGCGCATGGTTGATGCCCCGGTGCTGCACGTCAACGCGGACGACCCCGAAGCCGTCTTGCGCGCCGCACGTCTTGCCCTTGCGTACCGCATGGAGCATGGCGCCGATATCGTCATCGATCTGATCGGCTATCGCCGCCTGGGGCATTCGGAGCACGACACGCCTGCCGTGACGCAGCCTGCGCTGCACGCAGCCATTGCCGCGCACCCGACGGTCACGGAGCAGTATCACGCCGCCAGTGCCGAATCGATGCGCCTGGCGGATCTGCGTGAGGCTGCCGTGCGTGACTTGCAGGCTGGCTCCGGCGCGGTATCGCTTGCGTGCGGCGCTTCGCTGCCGCAGAGCGCAGAGCGCCGCCCGCTGCAGCCGTTGTCATTGCGGCGCGTGCAGGCCTTGACGCAGACGCTCACCACGCCGCCCGACAGTGTGCTCTTGCACGATGTTGTGCGCGCGCTGTGCGAGCGCTGGCGTCTCGCGGTATCGAGCGACGAACACGCGGCCGACTGGTGCCTGGCCGAACACCTCGCGCATGCCACGTTGCTGGAAGATGGGCACAGCATTCGGTTGGCCGGCATGGATGTTGGACGCGGCACGTTCATGCATCGGCACGCGGTGTGGCATTCGCAAGCGATGCTGTCTGTCGCGGGCGACCGGCACATACCGCTGCAGCATGTGGCGCCGTGCCAGGGCGCGTTCGACATCGTCAATTCGCCGCTGTCGGAAGAAGCCGCGCTGGGTTTCGAATACGGCTACAGCGTGCAGACCCGCACGCGGCTGACGCTGTGGGAGGCGCAGTTCGGCGATTTCGCCAACGGTGCTCAAGTCTTCATCGACCAGTACATCGCTTCGGGCGAATACAAGTGGGGTTGCCAGTCTGCGTTGGCCATGTTGCTGCCGCACGGCCACGAGGGTGTCGGGCCGGAGCATTCCAACGGATTCCTGGGGCGTTTCCTGCAGCTTTGCGCAGAGGGCAACCTGCGCGTGGTCGTGCCGTCGACTTCGGGCCAGTGGTTCCATCTGCTGCGGGAGCACGCCACGCTGGCCACGCCCAAGCCGCTGATCGTCATGTCGCCCAAATCGGAACTCTATGGCAACGGGCGCTCGCATTCGCGCGTGCAGGACCTGATCGAAGGGGGCTTCATGCCGGTGCTGGCCGACGCCTGGTTGGCCGACTCGCAAGCCGTTACGCGGGTGGTGTTGTGCAGCGGCAAGTTCTTCTACGAACTGCTCGCGCAGCGTGAGCAGGATGCCCGTGCGGACGTGGCGTTGGTTCGCGTCGAGCAGCTTTACCCGTTTCCGCAAGCGGCGCTCATGGCCGCGTTGGCGGCATTCCCAAATCTGAAGGAAGTCGTCTGGGCGCAAGAGGAAGACGCCAACCAGGGTGCATGGCGCTTTGTGCGCGACGCGCTGGAGATATGTCTACCCGAGGGGAGCCGGCTCGCCAGCGTGTGCCGTAGCGCCACGCCGTCGGGCGCGCATGCGTCAGTTCGGGCGCATCAAACGGAGCAGCGCCGTTTGGTTGCCACCGCATTCGGCACGCTGCGCTAGTCGGAGGACGATGCGGGAAGCTCCGCCGCGGCCACCGTGGATGAAATCGGTGGTCGCGGTGCGGGCTTGTCGTTGAAACGCCTGGCCGCGATTTACGGCTCGTTGCGCAGGAAGCCTTCCTTGCTCGGATCAGGCATGAAGTACGTCACGATGAGCGACACGGCGCACAACGCCGTCACGTACCAATAGAACGTCGATTCGGCGCCGGCCTGCTTGAACCACAGCGCCACGTATTCTGCTGAACCACCGAACACCGCGTTGGCAATCGCATACGACAGGCCTACGCCCATTGCGCGCACTTCCGGCGGGAACATCTCGGCCTTGATCAGTCCGCTGATCGACGTATAGAAGCTGACGATGGCCAGCGCCAACGTGATGAGGCCGAAGGCTGCGAGCGGGCTCGACACCGTGGCCAGCGCCTTCATGAGCGGCACCGTGCCCAGCACCGAGAGCGCCCCGAACAGCAGCATCGAATTGCGGCGGCCGATGCGGTCGGACAGCGCGCCAAACAGCGGCTGCAGGACCATGTAGACGAACAGCGCACCCGTCATCACGGTGGAGGCGGTCTTGGTCTCCATGTGTGCCGTGTTGACGAGGTACTTCTGCATGTACGTGGTGAACGTGTAGAAGATCAGCGAGCCGCCGGCGGTAAAGCCGATCACGCGCAGGAACGCGCCCTTGTGCTGCCACGCGCCGCGGATCGTGCCTGCGTGCTCGGCCTTGCGCGCCGAGGTGGTCTGCGTTTCGTGCAGCGACTTGCGCAGGTACAGCGCAATCACCGCCGTGAGCGCACCCACCACAAACGGAATGCGCCAGCCCCAAGCCTTCAGCTCGGCTGTCGTCAGCAGTTGCTGCAGGATCACCAGCACGAGCACCGCGCACAACTGGCCGCCAATCAGCGTCACATACTGGAACGACGCAAAGAACCCGCGCCGCCCCCGCAATGCCACTTCGCTCATGTAGGTCGCACTGGTGCCGTATTCCCCGCCAACCGACAGGCCCTGGAACAGCCGCGCCACGAGCAACAGGAACGGCGCCAGCGCGCCAATTTGCGCGTAAGTCGGAAGCACCGCGATCAACAGCGAGCCGCCGCACATCATCAGCACGGAGATCATCATCGCCGTGCGCCGGCCGCGCTTGTCGGCAATGCGGCCGAACAGCCAGCCACCAATCGGCCGCATCAAGAAGCCTGCCGCAAACACGCCCGCCGTGTTCAGCAGTTGCGTCGTGCGGTCGCCGCTGGGGAAGAACGCCGGCGCAAAGTACAGCGAGCTGAACGCGTAGACGTAAAAGTCGAACCATTCGACGAGGTTGCCCGACGACGCGCCGACGATGGCGAAGATGCGGCGACGTGTGTCGTGCGGGTCAACCGCGTGCGGGGAGGCAGTGGTATCCATAAGGGCGTTTCGGTGTGGTTGTTCTGTCGGCAGCCTAAGCTGAACCTCAGAATTGTAGCGACATGTCGCAGATTGTCGCGCCCCGGAATTGCACCAATGGGTGAGATGGTGTCTTGCTGAAGGTGCAGGTAGCGTGTGTGGAAGTTACGCAGAAACGGGTACGCATATCGCGCGTACCCGGCCGATTTCGCTCAACGCGCCCCCTGCCGCGCGTTGAATGCCACCCGCAACCCCAGCGCCACCAGCGACGCTGCCGTGCAGAACGCCATCAGGCCCGTCCAGCGTGCGCTCGTCCACGCAAGGCTTGCGCCATACGCACCCACCGACATGCCGATGAACAGCGCCGTCATGAACACCGCGTTGATGCGGCTGCGCGCTTCAGGCGCGAGCGCGTAGATGATGGTCTGGTGCGACACCAGCGCGGCCTGCACGCCCACGTCAAAGATGAGCGTGCCGATCACGATGGCAGTGAGCGATTGCGGGGCCAGCGCCATCGCGGCAAACGTCACCGCCATGAGCAGCGCGCCGCCCGCCGCGATGTGGCCCGGCGCCACGCGGCCGGACAATCGCCCGGCAATGCTCGCGCCGAGCGCGCCCGCCGCGCCGGCCAGCCCCAACAGACCCGCTTGTCCCGTCGACAGCCCGAGCGAACTTGTCAGATGCAACGCCACGGTCGACCAGAAGCCCGAGAACGCAATACCGATAAATGCCTGCGTGATGGCCGACGCGCGCAGACGCGGATGCTGGGCAAACAGCGTGCCCAGCGAGCGCAGCAGCGTGAGATAAGGCTGCCGCATGGCCGCGGGGGGCGGTGCCACGCCAAAATGGGCGGCGCGCACGGCAATCGCCAACCCGACAATCGCCACCGCTGACACGCCGAATGCCGCGCGCCAGCCGAAGTGGTCCGCCACGATGCCGCTGAACACGCGCGAGCCGACGATGCCGATCAAGAGGCCCGTCATCACCGTGCCGATGTTGCGATTGCGGTTGTGGTCTGTACTGATGGCGGCGGCGCTGGGCACAAAGTCCTGCGCGATGGTGGCCGACAGCCCGACCGCAAAGCCCGCCACCGCCAGCAGCGGCAGGTTGGGCGCCAGGCAACTGCCGATGAGCGCCAGCGTGAGCAGCACCGTTTTCCACAGGATGACGATGCGGCGGTCGTAGCGGTCGCCCAGCGGGCCGAAGAAAAAGATGCCGCTGGCATAGCCCGCCGCCGTGAGCGTCGGCAGTACGCCCAATGCGTGCGGTGCGATGGATAGGTCGCGGCTGATGAGGCCCAGCAGCGGATGGTTCAGGTAGATGCACGCCACGCTGATGCCTGCGCCGGCTGTGAGCAGGCGGATCAGCCCTTGGGTGTCAGGTACGAGAGGTGCGGCGGGGGCCGTGGCGGCAGTGGCAGGCGAGGTCGGCATGAAAACCTCAAGGAGAAAATTGCTGCATCGCAGCGAAGCGGCGATGCTAACAACTTTCCTCCGCGCTTGCTGAGGCCCAATAACCTTGCTGGTGGTGGTGTCAGGCTGGCTTGCTGGCCGGGTTGGACGCTGAGGCAGGCGCCTCTTCCACGTCTTCGCTGTGGCCGCCTTGCACTTTGTGGCCGGCGTTGTCGATCCACAGGCGGGCGCGGTCTTCGCCCATGCGCGACAGCTCCATGCGGTATTCGTAGCGGTCAGGCCGGTAGAGGCCCTGCAGCAGTTGCACGGGGCGGCCGCTCATCTCCCGCACGATGCGCTGGACGGAGAGCAGCGGCGCGCCCACCGCCACATCCAGATACTGCGCCGTCGCCACATCAGCCAAACGTGCCGACACCACCTGCGATGCGCGGTCGATCCGCACGCCCGAGCCCTCGATCAGCCGCAGCAGCGACTGGTTCATCAGGCGGTCGAGCGTCAGCTTGCTGGTGACGTCCAGCGGCAGCCACGTGGTGATGAGCGCCATGGGCGTGTCTTCCAGGTGGCGCACGCGCACGAGCTTCTTGATCGGCGTGCCCGGCGCGATTTCCAGGCACGTGGCCTCGTCGGGCGGGGCCAGCACGTCTTCAAATTCGACGACAACGGCGGAGGTGCGCTCGCCCACGTCGATGATGTTCTGCAGCAGCGTCTGGCCGCTGCCGCCCAGCGTCACTGGATCATCGGGTTTGACGACAAAGGTGCCCATGCCGCGGTGGCGGCGCACCAGGCCTTCCTTGACGAGGTAGTCGAACACGCGCCGCATCGTGACGCGCGAGGCGCCGAACTGGCGGGCCAGCTCGATTTCGCCCGGCATCGGGCCGTCATTGAACCGGCCTTCCAGAATCTGTTGGCGCAGGACGACGTAGATCTGGTGGTAGAGCGGTACCACGGCATCAGGCATGGCAGTCGTGGTTCCGGGCGAGAGCAGCGAGGTCGAGAGCGAAATCCGGGAGGGGCTGCCGTCAGGCGATCAAGCGGCGATCAAGCGGCCGTCAAGCGGCCATCAAGCAAGGGCAGCGAAGCGCGGGATGCGTTGAAAAGGGCGGCCGAACGCGGCATTTCCCCCCTTCATCCGCGACGATAGGGGGTTTTGCTGGGCCTGTAAAGTTGTGTGTTACCCGTTGATGGGCGGCGTATCGGCGGCCGTGGCGGCGGGATTTTCCCCTTGGCCATAGCGCGGGTTGCGCTCGCGCATCGAGTTCTTGGGCGCTACCGGTTCGCCCAGCGCATTGACCAGCGCCACGTGGATCGGCGTGCCGCTTTCGCGGTCGCGCAGCAGCATTGGGCCTTCGCCGTCGGGCGTGAGGTACCGGTCGCCCCACTGCATCAGCGCGACGATGGCGGGCAGCAGATCGACCCCCGCCCGCGTGAGCCGGTAGGCATCGCGCACGCGGTCACCCGGCTCCTGATACGGCACACGGCGCAAGATGCCGTACGTCACCAGCGCCTTGAGCCGCGACGACAGGGTCGCCGACGAGCACCCCGTGCGGCGCAAAAACTCCTCGAACCGCGTTGTGCCCGAAAACGCCTCGCGCAGTACGAGCAGCGTCCATTTTTCGCCAACGATCGACACGGCGGCCGCGATCGAGCAAGGCTCTTCCATCGACGTCACAAGCTCGGACGCCGCTGGGACGGGGAAGGGTTCCGGAATTCTCATGGCAAAAGCATAGTCAATTCTGACTTTACTTGCAAAAGTCAGGGTTTCTGCTAATCTAGCTTCAAATTGAAAAGTCAGACGGAGATCCCGTGCTGGCGTTCAACAACAAAGATCCAATCGCGTGAGGAGATCCCCATGCTGTACACCATCCACCGTTACCCCGCCGAATGGATCGACCGCTGGACCATGCACGACGGCTCTATCGCCACCGTGCGCCCGATTCTGCCGCAAGACGCCCCGCTTGAGGCCGCCCTGGTTGAGGGGTTGTCGTCCGAGTCGCGCTATGCGCGCTTCCTGGTGGGCGGCGGCCGGCTGACCGACGAAATGCTCGCCGCCTATACGCAAATCGATTACGTCAACCACATGGCGCTGGTCGTGAGCGTTGCGCGCCCCGATGGCACGGGCGAAGACCTGATCGCCGACGGCCGCTTCGTTGTTGAAGACGATGTGGCCGAATTCGCCATGCTGGTGGCCGATGCGTGGCAGGGCAAGGGCGTCGGCCGGCGCCTGTTTGCCACGCTGGTGCGCGCGGCGCGGGTGTCCGGCGCGCGTGAAGTCTTTGGCGAGGTGCTGTCCATCAATCGCCGCATGATCGGCCTGGCGCGTGATGCGGGTTTCCACGTAGCCAATGTGCCGGGTGACGCCACCGTCTGCACCGTGCGCCTGCCGCTGGCTAATGTTGAGGCGGTCATGACGCCCTTCGTTTTCGCCTGAGCCCTTTCGTTTTCACGCGCCTGCGGCCAAGCAGGCGCGTTCCTGTGTGTCTCTTTCGCCGCTGTTGAGCGGCGTTTTTTTTTGGCTAATTCATCGATATTTGTTGTGCTCAGTTCAAAAAAACATCGCTTTTGTGGATGAATGGATGCGCATAGACTTTCTCAAGTGGCCTGGTGCGTGGGCGGCCCCCCCAACTGCGTGCCGATGCTGCCTGATTCCAACCATTCCCAGTCTGTGCCCCACACCATGAGCGACATAAACGACGTCAGGCCTGTGCTTGCCCCATTCCACCTTGCCTTTCCTGTGCACGACATTGCCGCGGCGCGCGCCTTTTACGGCGACATTCTCGGCTGCCCGGAAGGGCGCAGTTCGCCGGACTGGGTGGACTTCAACTTTTACGGCCACCAGATCGTCGCCCACCTCGCACCGGACGAAATCGGCCACCGCAAGACCAGCGCCGTTGACGGCGACAACGTGCCGGTGCGCCACTTTGGCGTGGTGCTTTCCATGGCCGAATGGGAAGCCGCCGCCGACAAGCTGCGCGCTGCCGGCATCGACTTCATCATCGAGCCGCACATCCGCTTCAAGGGCGAAGTGGGCGAGCAGGCCACCATGTTCTTCCTTGACCCGTCGGGCAATGCGATGGAGATGAAGGCGTTTGCCAACATGGCGTCGCTGTTTGCCAAGTAAGACTGCGCGGCGCGCGTATCCTTGCGTCTCCGCTCTGATCCGCGCGCCCCATGCTTCGAGAACTCAAGACCTTCATCGCCGTCGCCCGGCACGGTACCTTTGCGGGCGCGGGCGAGCGCATCGGCCTCACGCAATCGGCGGTGAGCGCGCAGATCCAGCGGCTGGAAGAGTCGCTCGGCTTCCAGTTGTTCGACCGCACGGGCCGTTCGGCCACGCTCAACGCCGCTGGGCGCGATGCGCTGGCACTGGCCGAGCACATCGTCGCGTTGTACGACCGCCTGGGCGACCAAGCTGGCGGCAACGAGCAGCGCGGGCTCGTACGCGTCGGCGCGATTGCTTCGGTGCAGACGTCGTTTCTGGTGGATGCGCTGGTGCAGTTCCGCGCGGAGTTCCCGCACTGCCGCGCGCGTGTGTTGCCGGGTGTCTCGCTGGACTTGCTCGGCCTGGTCGATGCCGGCGAGATCGACTTGGCCGTGCTGATCCGCCCGCCGTTTGCGGTGCCGGCCGATCTTGAATGGCGCACGCTCGTGGCCGAGCCTTTCGTTCTGCTTGTGCCCGACAGCCTGCCCGGCAATGACTGGCGCACGCTGCTCGCGCATCAACCGTTCATCCGCTACGACCGCCGCTCGTTTGGTGGCCGCCGCGTCGACCAGTTCCTGCGCGACCAGCACATCACCACGCACGATGTGATCGAACTCGACGAGCTGCAAGGCATGACGCAGCTCGTGGCGCGCGGGCAGGGCGTGGCGCTTGCCCCGCAGACCGCGGCGCAAGGCGCATGGCCGCCCGGCACACGCGCCGTCAGCCTGGGTGACGGCACCTTCTATCGCGAGATTGGCCTGATCGAGCGCCCGCGCCACAGCCGCCAGCCCATTGCCGGGCGCCTTGCCGATTGCATTGACGAAGCCGCACGAGCCGATCGCACCTAAAGCCCCCATGGCGCGGGCGTGATATCCGGCATTCAGGCTGCGCGTTGACCAAGCGTTATATCGGCTCGTATATTACGTGCGATCTTTTCACCATTTCTCCGGGTCTCTCATGCAACGTGTTTTGCAAAGTTCGTCGCTTCGCGCGCAAGTGCGCGCCATGGGTCTGGTCGCGGTGCTGTCACTGGGTCTGGCTGTGCCCGCGCATGCCGCCGATCTGGTCGTCTCGGCCGCGGCCAGCCTGACGAACGCGTTCAAGACGATCGCGCAGCAGTACGAAGTTCTGCATCCGGACACCAAGGTCGTGCTCAACTTCGGCGCGTCGGACGTGCTGATGCAGCAGATCGCGCGTGGCGCCCCGGCCGACGTGTTTGCCTCCGCCGATCAGGAAGCGATGAACAAGGCCGTGGCCGAGAAGGCCATCAAGGCCGATACGCGGCACGACTTTGTCGCCAACCAGCTCGTGCTGATCGTGCCAGCCGTGACGGCGGGGGGCACGGTGCCCGTGCATACGCTGAATGATCTGACCAAGCCCGAAGTGAAGCGCGTGGCGATCGGCAACCCGGCGTCGGTGCCGGTGGGCCGTTATGCCAAGCGTGCGTTGGAAGCCGCCAAGCTGTGGGAACCGGTGCAAGCCAAGGCCGTGCCGGCGCAGAACGTGCGCCAGGCGCTGGACTATGTGTCGCGCGGCGAAGTCGACGCCGGTCTGGTGTTCTCCACCGATGCCGCCATTGCCGCCGACAAGGTCAAGGTGGCGAGCCCCGTGCCGCTGAATGTGCCGCTCACTTACCCGATTGCCGTGACGTCCGGCACGAAGCAGCCGCAGCAGGCGGCCGACTTCGTGGCGTATGTGCTGTCACCGGCTGGCCAGGCGGTGCTGGCCAAGTACGGCTTCCTGAAGCCCTGATCTTCAGCGATCAGGCCGTGGCGGGGTGGCCTGCACGCTCGGCATCCTGCTTGGGCGTGCGGTGAATGCGCAGCACCAGGAAGGCCCCCGCCACGCACAGCCCGCCCGAGATCATCGAAGCGAGCGTGTAGTTGCCCAGCGACGAGCGCATCATGCCCGCGCCCAGCGTGGCAAATGCCGCGCCCAGCTGATGCCCCGCCACGATCCAGCCGAACACGATGGGCGCTGCGGCCTTGCCGAACACATCGTTGGTCAGGCGCACGGTAGGCGGCACGGTGGCGATCCAGTCCAGCCCATAGAACAACGCAAACACCGGCAGGCCGAAGAACTCGAAGCCGAACGCATACGGCAGATAGATCAGCGATAGCCCACGCAGGCCGTAGTACCAGAACAGCAGCACGCGGCTGTTGTAGCGGTCGGACAGCCAGCCCGAGAGCGTGGTCCCCACCAGATCGAAGATCCCCATGACAGCCAGCAGGCTTGCGCCCTTGACCTCGGTCAGGCCGTGGTCTGCGCACATGGCGATGAAGTGCGTGCCGATATAGCCGTTGGTGCTGGCGCCGCAAATGAAGAAGCTGAAGAACAGCAGCCAGAAATCGCGCTTGCGTGCTGCCTGCACGAGCGTGCTCATGGCCAGCACGATGGGGTTGGCGCGCGGGCCTTGGGCCACTTCCGGCGCATCGGCGGGTTCGCCATAGGTGCGCAGGCCCACGCTCTTGGGCGACTCGGGCAGCAGCATCGCCACGATCGGCAGCAGCAGCGTCAGCGCGCCGGCCACGATCAACACCACCGGGCGCCAGCCGTAACGTTCAACCACGGCGGCCATCATCGGCAGGAAGACGAGCTGGCCCGTGGCCGAGCTGGCTGTCAGGATGCCCATCGCCAGCCCACGGTGCGAAGTGAACCAGCGGTTGACCACCGTGGCGCCCAGCGTGATGGCAGCCACGCCCGTGCCGCCGCCCACCATCACGCCCCACAGCAGCAGCATCTGCCACGGCTCGCGCATCATCGCCGAGAGCGCGGTGCCCGAGATCAGCACCGCCAGCGCGACCAACACCGTCCGGCGGATGCCGAAGTACTGCATCGACGCCGCCGCAAACGGCCCCGTCAACCCATACAGCGCAATACCGATCGAAATGGCCAGCGAGATCGTGCCGCGGCTCCAGCCGAATTCGTGCTCGAGCGGCAGCATCATCACGCTGGGCGTGGCACGCGTGCCGGCCGCACACAGCAGGATCAGGAACACCACGGCCAGCGCTATCCAGCTGTAGTGAAAACGTGGGGCGATGAGGCGGGCAAGTCGCTGCATGGGATGTCCGATTCTTTCGATTCTTGTTGGGGCGACAATATTGCATTCGTTACCGGTCGGTAACAACGTGGTTGCGATAGTAGGTACCGATCGGTAACATGTCAAGCGGCATTCGAATGACACCGGCGTGGCTGGGGGTTTGTGACCCGCCGCGCTTGCAGGAGCACCACCATGGCCACGCCCAACCGTCGCGGACCTCGCGCGCTTTCCACCGTTGATCAACCCAAGCAGACGCCGCGCCGCATCAGCGCTGAGGATGCACACGCCAGCCTGCTCGAAGCGGCGCGTCAACTGTTTTACTACGAAGGCGTGCGGGCCGTGGGCGTCGAGGCCGTGGTGGAGCGTGCCGGCGTCAACAAGATGAGCCTGTATCGCCAGTTCAAATCGAAGGACGACCTCGTCATCGCGTACCTGGAGCGCAGCGACGAGAGCTTCTGGGGCTACTTCAATGCGAGCATGGCCAAGCATCCGGACAATGCGCGCGCCCAACTGCTGCAGTTTTTCATTGACGTATCTGAACGCGCCTCGCGCCCCGGTTATCGGGGCTGCCCGTTCGTGAATGTGGCGGCGGAGTTTCCGGACCTGATGCATCCGGCGCGGCAGTTTGTCCAGCGCAACAAGGCGCTGTTGCTCACGCGCCTGCGTGATCGCGCCCAAGCCGCTGGCGCGGCTGATCCCGATGCGCTGGCCGACGATCTGGCCTTCCTGATTGAAGGCGCCTATACCGCCAGCCAGACGTTCGGTACCGATGCGCCACGCCTGATCAAGAGCCTGCCGCGCACCGCGCGCGCATTGCTGGACGCTGCCATTCCCGCGCCCTGATTCGCTACGGATTGGCGCAGCATTTGCTGAAGATTCGGCACCGCCTGTTGTCGCAGCCGCGCCACGCTGAAACTGGTCAAGCCGGTTGCACACGATGCCGCTACACTCGCTGGCATTGTTGCTTCGGCTGCACCCGCCCCGATGACGCCCAACCAAGCTCCGCTGTCCCCCATCCGCCCGACACAAGCTGCGCCGGTGCAGCCGCTGTCGTTGCCGGCGGCACTGTCGCAGGCGCAACGTGCGCTTGATCGCATCGTGCTCGGCAAGCCGTTGCAGATCCGCCTGGCGCTGGCGTGTTTGCTGGCGCGCGGGCACCTGCTGCTGGAGGATTTGCCGGGCGTGGGCAAGACCACGCTTGCGCACGCGCTGGCCCGCACGCTCGGGCTGCAATATCAGCGTGTGCAGTTCACGAGCGACTTGCTGCCGACCGATCTCATCGGCGTGTCGATCTACGTGAAAGAGAAGGGCGCGTTCGAATTTCACCCCGGCCCGCTGTTCGCGCAGGTGGTGCTGGCCGATGAAATCAACCGCGCCACGCCCAAGGCGCAGAGCGCGCTGCTCGAAGCCATGGCCGAAGGGCAGGTGACGCATGACGGCGCGACGTATCCGCTGCCCGAGCCGTTCTTCGTGATCGCCACGCAGAACCCGCTGAACCAGATCGGCACGCATCCGCTGCCGGAGTCGCAGTTGGATCGCTTCACGATGCGGCTGTCGCTGGGCTATCCCGATCAAAGCTCCGAACGTGCGCTGTATCTCGGGCGCGGTGCGCCGCGGGACATCGAGGCGGTGCTGACCGCTGCGCAAGTCGTCGCCTTGCAGGCGGCTGCCGACGCCGTGCACGTGGCGCCCGCGTTGGTCGACTACGTGCTCGCGCTGGTGAACGCCACGCGCACCGATGCCCAGGTGCAGATGGGTTTGTCGCCGCGTGCCGGGCTGGCGTTGCTGGCGGCCGCGCGTGCCTGGGCGCTGATCGATGGCCGCGATGCCGTATTGCCCGAAGACGTGCAAGCCGTGTTCAAGGCCGTGGCAGCACACCGGCTGCTGCCGACGGGCGGCACACTGTCGGCCACCGCGCTGGCGCAGCGGCTGCTCGATACGGTTGCCATTCCCTGATCCGCAAATCAGCACACAGCGCCATGGCGCGTTTCACGTCTCTGCTGGCCGCACCGTTGCGCGCACTCGGCGCGGTGTTGGCAATGCTGCCCGGCATCCGCTTTGTGCGGGCGCGCGTGCAGCGCTTCTTGCAGCGGCCACGCACGCCGCGCGAAGGCCGCATCCGCCTGGACCGCAATCACGTCTACATTCTGCCCACTGCGGCCGGCGCCGGTTTTGCGCTGCTGTTGATGGTGATGCTGCTGACCGCGCTCAACTACAACGTGAGCCTGGGTTTTCTGCTGACCTTCGTGCTCGCTGGTGCGACGGCCTCGGCCATGTGGCAGACGCATCGCAACCTGGTCGATCTGGAAGTGCGCGGCGCTGCGGGCGATGCCGTCTTTGCCGGGCACGCGCTGAATGTGAGCGTGGCACTGGCCAATGTCACGCCGTGGGCGCGTGTGGGTGTGGATGTCAGCGCGAACCAGGCCGCCGCGGTGGAGACATCGCTCGACGCGCAGGACGCCATCGTGGCCGCGTTGTCTTTTGCAGATCAGCCGCGTGGCTGGTTCAAGCTGCCGCGCCTGACGGTGTCGACGCGTTTTCCGCTCGGCCTGTTCCGCGCGTGGAGTTATGCCGATGCACCGCTCACGCTGTTGGTCTATCCCGCACCGGAACCCTCCGCACCACCGCTGCCCGCCAGCTTTGCCCCCGACCCCGGCGAGGAAGACGACACGCGTGCCGCCCGCACCCACGTCGAAGAAGCCGCAGACCAATTGCGCGCCTACCGCCCCGGCGACGCCCTGCGCAGCATCGCCTGGAAGCACAGCGCGCGGCTCGACACCTGGATGAGCCGCACCGGCCAGCAGGTGCGCCACGCGCAATGCGTGCTCGCGTGGGAAGCGCTGCCACCGTCGATGCACGTGGAACAACGCCTGTCGCGCCTGTGCGCCTGGGTGCTGGCTGCCGAGCAATCCTCCGCCGGTGACGAGCCGGAATACACGCTGAGCCTGCCGGGCGTTGTCATTGGCCCTGCGCGGGGTGCTGCGCATCGGGATGCGTGTTTGCGTGCGTTGGCGTTGTGGGGCAGGCCCGCGATGCCGGAAGAGGTGAGTGCATGATCGGCACTGAAGCCGCCGCATTCGGCTTCGCCCGCGCCCTCACACATCGCGAACACGGCTGGCTGATCGCGCAGCTTGCGGTTGTGCTCGTGCCGCTGCTGCGCGCGCTGCCGTTGGTGACCTGCGCCGTGTTCGGCGTGCTGCTGCTCTGGCGCGCGCTGTTGTGGGTGCGGCGTGCGCCCTTGCCGGGCAAGTGGGTGTTGGGGCTGACCGGGGTGGCGACGCTTGTCGTCACGCTGGCGCTGGCCATGCGCACCGGCGGGAACATCGGGCGGGACTTGTCGGTGGCGCTGTTGGGTGCGTTTCTCGTGCTCAAGCTGATGGAATCGCACACGGTGCGCAGTGGCGTGCTCGTGACGCAGTTGTGCTGTTTCCTGCTGCTCTCGCAGGTGCTGTTTGACCAGCCGCCCTGGCTGGCCGCCACCATGCTGGCGACCGTGGCGCTGCTGTTGCGCAACTGGCTGCTGCTGTTGCATCCGCAGGCGCGCACGCGTGTGTCGCCCATGCGTGTGCTCGCGCGGCTTGTCCTGATGGGGTTACCGTGCGCGGCCGTGCTGTTCCTGTTGTTTCCGCGGTTGGATCATCCGCTGTGGCGCCTGCCGCAAGCTGCCGACACTGCCGTCAGCGGCCTGTCTGATCGCATGGCGCCCGGCTCCGTCGGCCAGTTGATCCTGTCGGACGATCTTGCCTTTCGCGTCGACTTTGCCGGTGCGCCACCGCCGCTCGATACGCTCTATTGGCGCGGCATGGTGCTGTGGCGTTTCGACGGCCAGACGTGGACAGCCGCGTCGATGCGGCAGCGCCCCGCATCCGAAAGCGTACCCAATTCTGCGGACGCAATCAGCGGCGCGCCCGGCGTGTTCGACTACAACATCACGCTGGAACCGACGCGTCAGCGCTGGTTGTTTGCGCTCGATCGCGGTCAGTCGATCGAGGCGCGCGATGGCACGGGCCGCAGTATCGACGGCGAATTCATCAGCACGCAACCGCTCGACCAGCGCGTGCGCTATCACGCGCGATCACGGCTGCCGGAGCGCAATCGCGCGGACCGCGTGGAAGATATGCGCCCGCTCGATCCGCTCACGCAACAGATGGCACTTGCGTTGCCGCCGGGTAACCCGCGAGCCCGTGCGCTGGCGGCGCAGTGGGCGGCGCTGTTGCCCGCCGAGCGCGTATCCGCTGCACTCAAGCTGTTTGGCCGCGCGCCGTTTGCCTACACGCTTGCACCCGAACCGCTGCAGGATCAGCAGATCGACGATTTCCTCTTCCGCACGCACCGCGGTTTCTGCGAGCACTACGCGGGCAGCTTCGTCTTTTTGATGCGCGCGGCGGGTGTGCCGGCGCGCGTGGTGGTGGGCTATCTCGGCGGCGAGGTGAACGCGGTGAGCGGCGACATCATCGTGCGCCAGTCCGATGCGCACGCCTGGGCCGAGGTGTGGCTCGAGGGGCGCGGCTGGGTGCGTGTAGACCCGACGGCCGCTGTCGCGCCGCAGCGCGTGGAGCGCGGCTTGGCCGCCGCCGTGCCGGCCAGCGAATTCCGCTCGCGCCGTGCAGCAGAACCCAACTGGTTGCGCAGCGTGCGCTGGGGGCTCGATGGCCTCATCAGTGGCTGGAACAGTTGGGTGCTCGGCTATGACCGCAGCCGCCAGGCGCGCCTGTTCGCGTGGTTGGGGCTGGATGCGGCAGACCCGCGTGCGGTGCTGTGGGGCGTGTCGGCCATCTTTCTGTTGGCTGCACTGCCGCTCTTGTGGCAGCAGCGCAAGCCCAGGCCCGACCCCGTGCAGGCCCAGTGGCAGCGCCTGTGCGATCGGCTGGCGCGGCATGGTTGCACGCGTGGCCCGGCAGAGGGCCCGATGGCCTACGCTGAACGCGCCGCCGCGCAGTTTCCACAGGCCGCGCAGGCGCTGCGCCATGCTGCCGCCGGCTATGTCGCCTTGCGCTACGGCCGTGACGATGGCGATGCCCAAGCGCGTGCCCAGCGGTTCACGCAATGGCGTGAAGCCCTCGCGCAAGTCCGCCTGGGCTAGTGCGGGCAAGCTGTTGATCGGCTTAGAAAACGTGCCCCAAATGCGGGCGCGCACGCGGTTTATGGAGCGTGCCGGTCATTCACCTGTGATGGAATATTTTCCGATTCGGGGCTCAACTATTTCGGATAGATAACCCGGGTAGTGCAATAACTGCACGCAGTTTCCCGGTGACAGAAAACCGGTGCGACACAGTTACGCAGGGCGTGCGCATAATCGGTGCATATTCGATCCGCTTTTGACGTCGATACCCTCACTGGCACCGCGGGAACCTTTCTCATACGATGGTTTTCGTAGCGTTTCCGCTGCACTGCAACGTTGCCGAGAACACCCACCCAACTGGGTTTCCGGCCTGCAGCGGTTTCGCAGATTTTGCAGGAGCCATACCAATGCATCGACCGAAACGCATGCTTGTCGAGAATGTCGCGTGGGCGCACGAAATTGCTGCACGCGACCCCGGATTCTTTTCACGTTTGGCACAAGGCCAACAACCCCAGGTGTTATGGATTGGTTGCGCAGATAGCCGTGTGCCCGCTGAAACCATTACCCATTCCAACCCGGGCGATTTGTTCGTCCACCGCAATATCGCCAATCTGGTGTGCCCGGCCGATGACAACACGATGAGCGTGCTGGAGTACGCCGTGCGCGTGCTCAAGGTGGCGCACGTGATCGTGTGCGGGCATGACGGCTGCGGCGGCGTGCGCGCTTCGTTGCTGCCGCCGCCCGATGGGTTGCCGCATGTGGCGCGCCGCATTGCGCCGCTGTGCACACTGGCCGGCCACCATCGTGCAGAACTCGATGCCGTGCCCGACCTGGATGCGCGCGTGAACCGCTTGGCCGAACTCAACGTGCTCGAACAGGTGCGCTGCCTGCGCGAGAGCCCTATCGTGCGCGAAGCAGAAAGGCCGCCGCGCGTGCACGGCTGGATCTTCGGCCTGGACGACGGGCGCATCCGCGTGCTGACATCGGGCGACCCCGATGCCGAACACGCCACCGGCGGCGACATCCTGATGCCCACCGAGGCCATCGCCTGACCGCGTGTGACCGCTCGGCGGCGTGGTTCAACGCTGCCGCTTTTTTCCCAACGTTTTCTCTTCTCACGCATGCCGGTGGCGCCCCCGCCCGCAGGCAGGCGTTCGCGCGTACGCAGTTCATACAACACCAACAACCATGCAGACACCAACCTCACCGGCTTTCTTCCCGCGCGACATGCTCGCCGGGGTCATCGTGTTCTTTGTTGCCCTGCCGCTGTGCCTGGGCATTGCCAATGCGTCGGGCGTTGACCCGCTTGCGGGGCTGCTCTCCGGCATGATCGGCGGCCTGGTGGTGGCACTGCTCAGCGGCTCGCAACTGAGCGTGAGCGGCCCCGCTGCCGGCCTTGTCGTCATCGTGGTGGATGGCATTGCCAAGCTGGGCGGGTTCTCTGCGTTTCTGGTGGCCGTGGCGCTGGCGGGCGCGCTGCAGTTTGTATTCGGCATGCTGCGCGCCGGGCGCTTTGCGGCGTATGTGCCGTCGTCGGTCATCAAGGGCATGCTGGCGGCGATCGGGCTGCTGTTGATCATCAAACAGATGCCGCTGGCGTTTGGTTTTGCAGATGGGCAGGGCGCTGCTGGCCAAGGCATGCTTGCCACGCCGTTCGGTGCGGTGTCTGTCGCGGCGATGCTGGTGACGCTGCTCTCGGCGGCCGTGCTCATCGGCTGGGATACGCCGACGCTGCGGCGTTTCACGCTGGTGCGCGCGCTGCCCTCGCCGCTGGTGGTGGTGGCGCTCGGCATTGGCGTGACCTTGCTGCTCGACGTGGTGGCCCCCGGCATGGCGGCACCCGCCGAGCACCGCGTAAGCCTGCCGTCATTGGCCTCGTTCGGGGCGTTGCTGGATGCGCTGGAATCTCCCGCGCTGGGCGCGCTCGGCAACCCCGATGTCTGGCGCCTGGCGATGGCGCTGGCCATCGTGGCCAGCCTGGAAACACTGCTGAGCCTCGAAGCCGTTGAGCAACTCGACCCGAAAAAGCGCCCTGCATCGCCCGACCGTGAACTCAAGGCACAGGGCATCGGCAATATGGTGGCGGGTGCGCTGGGCGGGCTGCCGATCACCTCCGTCATCGTGCGTAGTTCGGCCAACCTGCATGCCGGTGCGCAGAGCCGCTGGTCGGCCGTTGTGCACGGTGCGCTGCTGCTGGCGAGCGTGTTTGCGCTCACGGCCATCGTCAACCGCATTCCGCTGGCGTGCCTGGCCACCCTCCTGATCTTTACCGGCTACAAGCTGGCCAAGCCGTCGCTGTTCGTGGCGGTGGCGCGGCAGGGGTGGGATCGCTTTGCGCCGTTCATCGCCACCATCGTGGGCGTGCTGCTGACGGACTTGCTCATCGGCATCGTGATCGGTATTGCGCTGAGCATCGCGCTGGCGATACGGGCCAACCTGCGGCGCACCATCGTCATGGCGCGCCATCACGACCACTTTCTGCTGTCATTCCGCAAAGACGTGTCGTTCATGGGCAAGGTGCCGCTCAAGCGCTACCTGGCGCAGGTGCCGGACCACGCCACGCTCATCGTCGATGCGGCCCGCGCGGATTACATCGACCCCGATGTGCGCGAGATGGTCGAACACTTCATCGAGGCGGCGCCGGCCCGCGGCATTGTTATCGAGCGCCATCACTTTGATGCGGTCGTGCCGCAGCGTGCGGGGCTTCGATTGCCGCGCCTGCCATTTGCGCGCACCGCAACCAGATAACGTCACTCAGGGGGTAACTCGTTCTGGTTAGTTTAGAACCTTGCCTCCAAACATAATCAGAAGGCTTGCCGCCCGGCGAACGCTTGCGCCACGGTGGCGCTGGATCTGGCGAGTATTTCGTGCCGGAGTTTGCCGTCATGGCTGGGGTTGTCGGCGTTTGACAATGTTTGCAATTGCCCTCGACTCGGTTAATAGACTGAATTTGAGCGCGCTATCCAGTAAATCGAATGGCGCACCGATAAAACATCGAACAGGGCGGAAAGGCGCATTATCAAGCGCATATTTAAAACGGGAGGCAGACATGAAGACATTGCAACGAGGGACCCTGGTTTTGGCGGCGTTGGCCGGCCTGCTTGTGCTGGGCGGTTGCGCCAGCTCGGGCTCGGGCGACATGAGCGGTACCACCGGCAGCGGTGGCAGCCCCGCCAACAACGGCGGCGGTTCCGGATCGAACGGTTCGGGCGGCACGACCACCACGGCTTCCACCACGCCCACTGGCGACGTCGCGAACAAGGGCGGCGGCGTGCTGACCGCCACGGGCGGCGCCATCAGCGGCACGGGTGCCACGGTGGCCGGCTCCAACGCGCCGGGCGCAGCGGGGCTGGGCAGCGTGGTCGACAACCTGGGCAAGACGGTGTCTGCCGCCGGCACGGGTGTGCAATCGGGCCTGGGCGCGATGGGCACGAATCCGAACCCCGTCGGTACCACGGTCTCCAGCACTGGCAACGTTGTCACTGCGGCGGGCAACACCGTCACGGCGACTGGCGGGCTGGTCGACAGCCTGGGCACTGGCCCGCTGCAGCCGTTGTCGCCGGTGACGACACCGGTTGGCGGCGCTGTGTCACAGGCCGGTCAGGCGGTGGCCAACGCGGGCGGTACGCTGGGCACGGCGCTGTCGGCGGGCCCCGTGGAGCAGGTCACGCAACAGATCAGCTCCGCCGTGGTGCCGCTCACCTCGCAGGTGACCACCGCCACGCAAACGCTGGGTAACACCACCGGTCTGGGTGCGCCGGCGACCAATCTGCTGCAGACCGTGGGCGGCGGCGTGGCAGGCGTCGGCACGTCGCTTACGGCGACGAACGCGCCGGTCATCTCGGGCCTTGGCGGTGTGGTCACAGCCACAGGCAACACGGTAGCCGCGCTTGGCGGCGTTACGTCCACGCCGGGTGGCGCCACGTCGGCCAACCCGCTCGCGCCGATTACCGGCGCGCTGGGTGGCGTGGGCAGTGCAGGCAGCGGCAGCAACCCGCTGGGTGCGGTGACGGGTGCGCTTGGCGGGGCGGCCACGGGTGGTACGCCTGCGGCAGGGGCAACCGCACCGGTCGGCTCGTTGCTCACGGGCGTGGGTTCGTCGCTCACCTCAACCGGTGCAGCCACGCCGCTGGCCCCGGTCACGGGCGCGGTGGGCGGTGCGGTGGGTTCCTTGGGCGGTGCGCTGGGGGGCACGCCGCATCATTGATCCACGCTGTGCCGACTGGCCGTCCATGCTTTGCGCTGGACGGCTTTTTTCATTGGGCCATCGCGAGGGCCCACAGTTTGTAAAGTACGTCTTGTGCGCGCAGCCCCCGCGCGCCATACGGAGACCCAACATGATCAAGCACGCACTATTTGCCCGGCTCATTGCCAAGCCCGGCAAGGAACAGGCCGTGGCCGATTTTTTGGCCGCCGGCCTGCAGATGGCCAACCAGGAGGCCACCACCCCGATCTGGTTTGCGTTGCGCATTGCGCCCAACGTGTTCGGCATCTTCGATGCGTTTGCCAGCGAGCAGGACCGCCAGGCCCATCTGGACGGCCCGATTGCCAAGGCACTCATAGCCAACGCGGCCGAGCTGCTGGCGTCTGCGCCCGAGATCGCGTCGATTGACGTGCTGGGCATGAAGAACACGCTGGCAGGCTGACGGCACCAAGGTCTATGCGCCGGATTGGCGCGTAACCGGCGTACGCGTCGCGGGCGTGTCACCCGCGACGTTGTATCGCCATCACGCTTGCCCCTCACGTTTCCCCCTCACGCTGCGGCACATTCGCCGCATCTCAGTGGCATCTAAGTCTGGATGCCTAGCCTGTCTGCGTCATCACTCTGATTTGCGCACGACATGGCGATCCGCCAATTCAAATTCACGCTGCTCGCGCTCACGGTCACGGCCGTGTGCACGGCGGCGTTTGCCGCGCGCGGCTTCGATCCGGATGCGATATCGGCCGCTTCCACCCAGACCTCTCTCGCCCAGGCCGCCGTGATTGCCGAGCAATATGTACACGGCCGCGCGCTGCGCGCTCAGCTCGAGCGTGCGCGCACCGGCTGGATCTACGACGTAGAGGTTGCCAAAGACGGCCGCGCTTTCGACGTGCGGCTCGACGCCAACACCGGCAGGGTGCTCTCTGCCGCCATCGACAAACTCGACCACGACTGAGCGCCTGCCACTGCTACGGAGAACGCCATGGATGCACGATCAACACACGAAACGCCCAGCCTGCTGAACAAGGTGCCCCAGGTCGCGCTGGGGTTTTGGATCATCAAGATTCTCTCCACCACTGTGGGCGAGACGGGCGCGGATTTTCTGGCCGTCAACGTTGGCCTGGGTACGGCCATCACCGGCGGTGCGATGGCTGTGCTGCTTGCCATTGCGCTCGCTGCGCAGGTGCGCGCACCACGTTATGTGCCGTGGCTGTACTGGCTGACGGTGGTGCTGGTGAGCATTGTCGGCACACAGATCACCGACCTGCTGACCGACAAGCTGGGCGTGAGCCTCTATGTGAGCACAGCAGTCTTCAGCGCGGTGCTGCTTGCACTCTTTGCGATCTGGTATCGCGTGGAGCACACGTTGTCGATCCAGTCCATTGATACGCGCCGTCGTGAGTTGTTCTATTGGGCCGCCATTCTCTGCACGTTCGCACTGGGCACCGCTGCCGGCGACCTGGCGACCGAGGCGCTCGGCCTTGGGTTCCAACTAGGCATCGTGGCCTTTGGCGCGCTGATCGCGTTGGCGGCTGTCGCGTATGGGTTGGGTGCCAACAAGGTGTTGGCGTTCTGGATGGCCTACATCCTCACGCGCCCGTTGGGTGCGGCGCTGGGGGACTTCCTTTCGCAATCGCAAAGCTACGGCGGGCTGGGCCTGGGCGCGATGCTGACCAGCGCTGTGTTCCTTGCCGTCATCGTCGTGCTCGTTGCGTTTGCGCAGCGCCACGAAGGCCGTGCCGCGCATGCCGCGTCGGCGGTCTGATTCGCAAACCACTGTTTTTCATCCAATGCAGGAGATGCTATGAAACTCGTGAAACTGACACCGTCACTGGCGGCTGCCGCGCTTGTTCTGTTCATGGCCGCCGCAGGCCACCTCGTGCCCGCCGATATCGGCCCGCTGACGGCCGCGCATGCGGCCACGCCATCCAAGCTGGGCGATCTGAGCCAGTTCCGTGCGATTGCCGTCGATACTGCCGCTATCGTCAACAAGGGCGACCTGGCTGGTGCCAAAACCCGCATCAAGGATTTGGAAGTCTCGTGGGACAGCGCTGAAGCTGGCCTCAAGCCGCGCGCTGCATCGGACTGGCACCGTGTCGACAAAGCCATCGACCGCGCGCTCGAAGCCCTGCGCGCCAGCAAGCCCGATGCGGCCAATTGCAAACAGACGTTGGCGGAATTGATCCAGATCATCGATCAGGTCAGTGGCAAGGCCTGAGTGTGACCCAGGGGCCCCTTGCGTGAGCGCCAGTTAATTTTCGGTTAACCGGTTTCACCGACGCTCGCTCCATTCTTGGTATAGCGGGGGGTCACTATGTTTCATCGCAAGATCATTGCCCTGGTGTTGGCGTTCTTCACCATGGGCGCCGTTTTTGGCACCGCTTCTGGCGCCGCTTCTGGCACCGCTTGGGCCGCCAGCCCGTTTCCTTGGCAAAGCAAAAGCGAGAGCGACTTTCTGGATGCAGCAGAAGTCTTCACGCTGAGCGCGCCGCAGCAGAAAGGCGACCGGCTTGTCGCCGCTGGGCACGTGGCCGACGGCTACTACGTGTATCGCAAATCGCTGCGGCTTGAAGACGCACAGGGCAAGGCGGTTGAACTCACGCTGTCGCCCGGAACGCGCCATACCGACGAATTTTTTGGCGACACCGACATCTACAAGGGCGACGCCCTGCAACTGAGCATTCCTGCCCAGACGGCGGGGCCGGTGGTGCTGCATTGGCAGGGCTGCGCGGAAGCCGGTATCTGCTATCCGCCGCAGACGATGAAGATCGCCTTGCCGGCAAGCACGGGCACGTCGGCTGTCGCAACGCAGGTGGCTACGCCGGCATTGGCCGCCAGCGCTGTCGGCGAGGACCAGGCTGTCTCGCAACGCTTGGCTTCGCTCGGGCCCGTTGCAGGCGCGCTGTTGTTCTTCGGCTTTGGGCTGCTGCTGGCGTTCACGCCGTGCACGTTGCCGATGATTCCGATCGTCTCGACGATGGTGGTGGGCAGCCAGGCCAAGCCGCGCCGCGCCTTCATGCTGACGTTGTCGTATGTGCTGGCAATGGCGGCTACCTATGCGGCCGTTGGCGTGGCGGCGGGGCTGGCAGGCGCCAACCTGCAAGCCGCACTGCAATCGCCGTGGTTGCTGGGGGCGTTTGCGGGGTTGTTCCTCGTGCTGGCGGCATCCCTGTTTGGGCTGTTTGAGCTGCGCTTGCCCGCGGCGCTGATGGATCGCCTCAATGCTTCCGGCCAGAACCGGGCGGGCGGCAGCGTGTTGGGCGCAGCTGCGCTCGGGTTGCTCTCTGCGTTGCTGGTGGGGCCATGCATGACCGCGCCGTTGGCGGGTGCGCTGCTGTACATCGGCCAGACCGGCAGCGCGGTCATGGGCGGCGTCGCGCTCTTTGCGCTCGGTGTGGGCATGGGCTTGCCGCTGCTCGTGATTGCCGTGTTCGGTGCGCGTGTGTTGCCGCGCCCCGGCCCGTGGATGGAGCGCGTGCGCGTCGCATTCGGCTATGTGATGGCCGGCATGGCCATCCTGATGCTGAGCCGGTTTTTGCCGGGCAACGTCAGCCTGATGCTGTGGGGTGCGCTGGGCTTGGCGGTGTCGGTGGGTTTGGTCGGGTGGATTCATGCGATGACGCTGCAGCGCCGTCTGAGCTGGCTGCTGGCCTTTGGTGCCGTCTTCGTGGGGCTGTGGTCCGCCATGATGCTGACCGGCGCGGCCATTGGTGGTGAATCGCCCATGCAGCCCTTGCAGCCTCTGCGTACGGTGGGTGTCGCCAATGCGGGTAATAGCGCTGGGGCCGTCAGCCACGTGCGTGTGAAGTCGGTGCAAGACGTGGACGAACGCATTGCACAAGCCGGCGCACGCGGCCAATGGACGCTGATCGACTTCTACGCAGACTGGTGCGTGAGCTGCCAGGTGATCGAACACAAGGTGTTCAGCGATCCTGCCGTGAGTGCACGGCTCGCCAAGATGCAGGTCTTGCGCCCCGACGTCACGCGCAACGACGCAACCGATCAGGCGCTGATGAAGCGCTGGGGGGTGCTTGGGCCCCCCACGCTGATCCTCGTCGGGCCGGACGGTCAGGAGATGCGTGCGCAGCGCATGGTGGGCGAGCTGGATGCGCGCAGCTTCATGCAACGTCTTGATACCGCGGGTGTGCCATGACGAGCGTCGGACCTTTCTCCATGCGTGTTGTCGCGGTGTTTATCGCGGCCTTGGTAGCGTGGCTGGTCGCGCGACTCGTGCAGCGCAGGCAGGCGGATGGCCAGCGTAGTTCTGCCGCCAGCCTGGTCCTCGATGCGCTGCTGATCGGCCTTGTCGCCGCCCGTGTGACGTATGTCTTGCGCTGGTGGCCGGAGTACGCTGCCGCACCCGCGAGCATCGTCTCCATTGGCGATGGTGGGTTTGACTGGTGGGCCGGTTTGCCCGCAGCGCTGGCCTTCGTGTGGTGGAAGTCGCGCGGCGCACACGCGTTGCGCCGCCCCATGCTGGCGGGCATTGCCGCCGGCATGGTGGCGTGGGGTGCGGCACAGGGTGCGTTGGATGCGCTCAATCGCGCCGCACCGCCGCTGCCCGATCTGCCGCTGGCCACGCTCCATGCCGATTCGATTCCGCTACGCAGCTACATCGGCAAGCCCCTGGTCGTGAACCTCTGGGCAACGTGGTGTCCGCCGTGCCGGCGTGAGATGCCGGTGCTGGCCCAAGCACAGGCAGACCATCCTGATATCGCTGTCCTCCTCATCAACCAAGGCGAAGACGCCCAGCCGGTGCGCGCCTTCCTCGAACACCAGGGTTTGCCGTTCAGCCACGTGCTGCTCGACTCGCATTCGCGGGTCATGCGCGCCATGGGCGCGCGTGCGTTGCCGACGACGCTGTTCTTCGATGCGCAGGGCCGCATGGTCGACTCGCATATGGGCGAGATCACCGCCGCACGCCTGGCGGACATCATGAAGCAGCGGCTGAATCCTTAACGTACCGAACCATCCACACAGGAGTTACCGATGTCCTACAACAAGCATGTCATCTCGTTGTTTGCCGCTGCGGCCACTTTGGCTGCCTTGGCGGTGGCTACGCCCAGCGTTGCTGCCGGCAACGATCGCCCGGCCGTCATCCAGGCGCTGGAGAAGCAAGGCGTGACGAACGTTCAGGAGTTTCCGGCAGGCAATGGCCTGCGCGGTTTCGCCGGTGTGGCAGAGCAGCAACCCGTGACCGCCTATGTCATGCCCGACGGCAACGCCATCATTGGCGTGCGGGTGGGGCCCGACGCCAAGAGCCTGGACGACCAACGCTTGCAAGAGCTGGTGGCCAAGCCCATGAGCGCGGCCATCTGGAGCAAGCTGAGCGCCACCACCTGGGTGCAGGACGGCAAGGACAACGCACCGCGCATCGTCTATGTATTCAGCGATCCGAACTGCCCCTACTGCAACCGCTTCTTTGACGCGGCGCGCCCCTGGGTGGACTCGGGCAAGGTGCAGTTGCGGCACATCCTCGTCGGCGTGATCAAGGCAGACAGCAGCACGAAGGCCGCCGCCATTCTGGGCGCCGGCAACAAGACAGCAGCGCTGCTCCAGAATGAGCACGACTTCACCAAGGGCGGTATCAAGCCGGCCGCCAGTGTGCCCGCCAACATCAAGCGCACGCTCGATACCCATGCTGCCCTGATGGCCGAGCTGGGTTTGCGTGGCACGCCGGGCATTGTTTATCAGGATGACCAGGGTCTGGTCCAGAAGGTCGGTGGCCTGCCGCAGCCCGCAACGCTGGCCAAGGTGATGGGGCCACGCTGACCAATGCATTGGTCGCATTGACCGCATTGACCGATAAACTGGCGACCTGCCCAGTAGTGGCTTGAGGATGAACCCATGCGCGTATTGCTGGTGGAAGACGATCAACTGATCGCAAGCGGCATCGTCGTCGGCCTGCGCGCGCATGGCATTGCTGTTGAGCATGCGGCCGATGCCGCAACGGCAGAAGCCACGCACGCTGAAAATACCTTTGATGCCCTCGTGCTGGACCTCGGCTTGCCGGATCGTGACGGCATGGAACTGCTGGCCGCCCTGCGGGCAGTGGAGCCCACGTTGCCGGTGCTGATTCTCACGGCGCGCGATGCGATCGAGCATCGGCTGAACGGTTTCAGCGGCGGCGCAGATGACTACATGGTCAAGCCGTTTGACCTGCGCGAGTTGGCGGCGCGTTTGCATGCGCTCATCCGCCGTACGCAGGGCCGTGCAGCGCAAGTCATTCAGGCCGGCCCCTTGCGCCTGGAGCCCGACAGCGGCCTGGCGTGGTTGGACGACCGATCCGTTGTGCTCACCCGCCGCGAGGTCGATCTGCTCGCCCACCTCGCCAATACTGGCGGCCGATGGCTCACGCCCGAGATGCTGCATGAGCGTCTATATGGGTTGGCAGAACCCGTCAGCAGCAACGCCTTGAACGTGCACATCCACAACCTGCGCCGCAAGCTCGGTGGCGACGTGATCGAGACTTCGCGGGGCTTGGGGTACCGACTCGGCTGGAGGGTCATATGAGCCTGCGCTGGCGCGCTGTACTCATCGCCGGGATTGCGTTGATCGTCCCCTGGGCGCTGGCGGCGGCATGGATGATGCATGGCGTCCAGGCCAATCTTGACCGAGCACTGGACGAGCGGCTCGCCATGTCTGCCAGGATGGTCGCGGGGCTGATGGCGCGGGCGGCGTTGTTGCCGCAGGCATCGCCCAACGCAACGCAGCAGCCGGACTGGGCGGAGGTGATTCGCGTGAGCGGCCAGGACGGCGTCGCCTGCGAGATCCGTTCCGAGCAGGGCGCAGTGATTGCACAAACCAACGGTGGCCCGGGCGCCGCCGACAACACCCTGCCCGAGGGCTACAGCACACGCGAGATCGACGGCAAGTCCTGGCGCATCTTCCTGATGGACCGCCACGGTTACCAGATCATCACGGCAGACCGCATCGACAAGCGCGAAGTGCTGACCTCGGAAATGCTGCGCGCGGCCAGCATCCCGTTCCTGATTGCGGTGGTGGGCGGATTGGTGGCGCTGTGGCTCGGGATCGACCGCGGGTTGTCGCCATTGAAGACGCTGCGCCAGACCTTGCGCGACAAACGCACCGACGATACGAGCCCCATTGACGACGGACACGCGCCTACCGAGTTGCGCCCCGTGATTGGCGCAATGAACGGGCTGCTGAATCGTTTGGCCCAGGCCATGGCACATCAGCGTGCCTTTACCGATGCCGCTGCGCACGAACTGCGTACGCCCTTGACGGCCATCGACACGCATCTGCAAGTCGCGCGATTGGTAGAGGGGGAAGAGGCGCAAGCCGCATTGCAGCACGCAGAAGAAGGCGTCCGGCGCCTGCGCCATACGCTCGATCAGATGATGACGCTGGCGCGCACCGAGGCTTCGACGCAGGGTGTGGACCCGTGCGCGTCGGTCAGCGCGGTGGTGAGTGACATGCTCGCGCGCATGGATGACGCCGCGCGCGCGCGCATTGCGCTGACCACCAGCGGCACCGATGCCGGCACGCCGATTCCAAAGCACATGCTGGACACCAGCATCCGCAATCTAGTGGACAACGCGTTGCGATATTCCCCGGCAGATCAGCCGATTGCGCTCAATGTGGCGTTTGACAGTCGGGAAAAGCGATGCCGCGTCGAGGTGGCCGATCGCGGCCCGGGATTGAACGACACGCAGGCCGAGCAGATCGGTCAGCGCTTCTGGCGCGGTGACCAGGGGCGGCGCCAAGGCGAAGGCGCGGGTCTGGGCATCTCAATCGTGCGCGCGATCATGGCGCGCTTTGGCGGGATGTTGGAACTGAAGCCCCGCGAAGGCGGGGGCTTGCTTGCTGTGTTGCAGATTCCGCTGATCTGAACGGGGCGGCGCGCTTGCCGCCCCGGATTTGAACGCCTCAGGAACGCCTCAGGAACGCCTCAGGCGCCCGGCACGCGCACCCAGCCTTCCATCAACACGCGCGCACTGCGGCTCATGATGGCCTTGGTGACAGTCCATTGCCCATCCACCAGCGTGGCTTCCGCACCCACACGCAGCGTGCCCGACGGATGTCCGAAGCGCACCGCGCCACGTTCTCCGCCGCCCGCCGCGAGGTTGACCAGCGTGCCCGGAATCGCCGCTGCAGTGCCGATGGCGACCGCCGCCGTGCCCATCATCGCGTGGTGCAGCTTGCCCATCGACAGCGCGCGCACCAGCAGGTCCACATCACCCGCGCCGACCTGCTTGCCGCTCGATGCCACGTAGTCCTTTGGGGGCGCGACGAAGGCCACCTTGGGCGTGTGCTGCCGTGTGGCGGCTTCGTCGATGCTCTTGATGAGCCCCATGCGCACCGCGCCGTGCGCGCGGATGGTTTCGAACATGGCCAGCGCTTTCGCATCGCTGTTGATGGCGTCCTGCAGTTCGGTGCCGGTGTAGCCGATGGCCTCCGCGTTGATGAAGATGGTCGGGATGCCCGCGTTGATCATCGTCGCCTTGAGCGTGCCCACGCCGGGTACGTCCAGGTCGTCGACGAGGTTGCCGGTGGGGAACATCGCGCCGCCACCGTCACCATCCTCTTCCGCCGCGGGGTCGAGGAATTCGAGCTGCACTTCTGCCGCCGGGAAGGTCACGCCGTCCAGTTCAAAGTCGCCCGTTTCCTGCACCGCGCCGTTGGTGATGGGCACGTGCGCAACGATGGTCTTGCCGATGTTGGCCTGCCAGATGCGCACGATGGCGGTGCCGTTGTGCCCATTAGGCGGTAGACGGCTGGCATCCACCAAGCCATTGCTGATGGCGAACGGCCCCACGGCGGCCGAGAGGTTGCCGCAATTGCCCGACCAGTCCACAAATGGTTTGTCGATAGAGACCTGGCCGAACAGGTAATCCACGTCATGGTCCGGGCGCGTGCTCTTGGCCAGGATCACCGTCTTGCTGGTGCTGGACGTGGCGCCGCCCATGCCGTCGGTCTGCTTGCCGTACGGATCGGGGCTGCCGATCACGCGCATGAGCAATGCATCGCGCGCGGGGCCGGGTTCCTGCGCCGCCAGCGGCAAATCCTGCAGACGGAAGAACACGCCCTTGCTGGTGCCGCCACGGATGTATGTGGCCGGAATCTTCACTTGTGCCGGATGGCTCATGCGGCCACCTCCTGAATCGTGTCGGTCATTTCGCGTGGATGGTGTCGGTGGCTGCTTGCATTCGCGCACGTGCGCATCCCCGCTGCGCGGGGCCCCTGCTTACTGCTCATGCCGCTTCCTTGTTCGATTCCAAAAAGTCCTGCGCGAAGCGTTGCAGCACGCCACCGGCTTCGTAGATCGACACTTCCTCGTCGCTGTCCAGCCGGCACGTGACGGGCACTTCCACGCGTTCGCCGTTCTTGCGGCGGATGACGAGCGTGAGGTCTGCACGCGGCTGGCGTTCGCCGATTACGTCAAAGGTTTCGGTGCCGTCAATGCCCAGCGTCAGGCGTGTGGTGCCCGGCTTGAACTCCAGCGGCAGCACGCCCATGCCGATCAGGTTGGTGCGGTGGATGCGCTCAAAGCCTTCGGCCACGATGACTTCCACGCCGGCCAGGCGCACGCCCTTGGCAGCCCAGTCGCGCGAGCTGCCCTGGCCGTAGTCGGCGCCGGCAATCACGATCAGCGGCTGCTTGCGCTCCATGTAGGTCTCGATCGCTTCCCACATGCGCGTGACCTTGCCTTCGGGCTCGATGCGTGCCAGCGACCCCTTCTTCACCGCGCCATCCACCACGGCCATCTCGTTGATGAGCGTGGGGTTGGCAAACGTCGCGCGCTGCGCGGTCAGGTGGTCGCCGCGGTGCGTGGCGTACGAGTTGAAATCCTCTTCCGGCAAGCCCATCTTGGCGAGGTATTCACCTGCAGCGCTGCTCGCCAGAATGGCGTTGGATGGCGAGAGGTGGTCGGTCGTGATGTTGTCGCCCAGCACCGCCAGCGGGCGCAGGCCCTTGAGCGTGCGCTCGCCCGCCAGTGCCCCTTCCCAATAGGGCGGGCGGCGGATGTACGTGCTCTGCGCGCGCCAGTCGTACAGCGGGTTGACGTTGGCAACCGCTTCCGTGCGCTGATCAAACATCGGGATGTACACCCGGCGGAACTGCTCCGGCTTGACCGAGGCGCACACGATGGCGTCGATCTCTTCATCGGTCGGCCACAGGTCTTTCAGCAGGATCGGCTTGCCGCTGGCATCGGTGCCGAAGCTGTCGCGCTCGATGTCGAAACGCACCGTGCCCGCAATCGCGTAGGCCACCACCAGCGGCGGCGAGGCGAGGAACGCCTGCTTGGCATACGGGTGGATGCGGCCGTCAAAGTTGCGGTTGCCCGACAGCACGGCCGTGGCGTACAGGTCGCGGTCGATGATCTCCTGCTGGATCTTAGGGTCCAGCGCGCCGCTCATGCCGTTGCACGTGGTGCAGGCAAACGCGACGATGCCAAAGCCGAGTTTCTCCAGCTCCGCTTTCAGCCCGGCGTCTTCCAGATACAACTCAACGGCCTTGGACCCCGGGGCCAGCGAGCTTTTCACCCACGGCTTGCGCGTCAGGCCCAGGCGGTTGGCATTGCGCGCCAGCAGCGCGGCGGCAATCACGTTGCGCGGGTTGCTGGTGTTGGTGCAGCTGGTGATGGCGGCGATGATGACCGCGCCATCCGGCATCTGGCCCGGCGTTTCTTCCCATTTGGCGGCGATGCCCTTGGCGGCGAGGTCTGCCGTGGCCACACGTGCATGCGGGTTCGACGGGCCGGCCATGTTGCGCACCACGCTCGACAAGTCGAAGCGCAGCACGCGTTCGTATTCCGCGTGCTTCAGCGTGTCAGACCACAGGCCTGCGGCCTTGGCGTACGTCTCGACCAGCTTGACCTGCTCGTCGCTGCGGCCGGTCAGGCGCAGGTAGTCGAGCGTGTTGTCGTCGATCGAGAACATCGCCGCCGTGGCGCCATACTCGGGCGCCATGTTGGAGATGGTGGCGCGGTCGCCCAGCGTCAGGCGCGATGCGCCTTCACCGTAGAACTCCAGGTAGGCGCCCACCACCTTCTGCTTGCGCAGGAATTCGGTCAGCGCGAGCACGATGTCGGTGGCGGTGATGCCGGGCTGGCGTTGGCCCGTCAGCTCCACGCCCACGATGTCCGGCAGGCGCATCCACGATGCGCGGCCGAGCATCACGTTCTCGGCTTCCAGCCCACCCACGCCGATGGCGATCACGCCCAGCGCGTCCACGTGCGGCGTGTGGCTGTCGGTGCCGACGCAGGTGTCGGGATAGGCCACGCCGTCGTGCGCCTGAATGACGGGTGACATTTTCTCCAGATTGATCTGGTGCATGATGCCGTTGCCCGCCGGGATCACGTCGACGTTCTTGAACGCGAGTTTGGTCCAGTCGATGAAGTGGAAGCGGTCAACGTTCCGGCGGTCTTCAATGGCGCGGTTCTTGGCGAAGGCGTCGGGGTCGAAGCCGCCGCATTCCACGGCCAGCGAGTGGTCGACGATCAGTTGCACCGGCACGACCGGGTTGACCTTGGCCGGGTCGCCGCCCTGGTCGGCAATGGCGTCACGCAGGCCGGCGAGGTCGACCAGTGCGGTCTGGCCGAGGATGTCATGGCACACCACGCGTGCCGGGAACCACGGGAAATCCAGGTCGCGCTTGCGTTCGATCAGTTGCTTGAGCGAATCGGTGAGGGTGGCTGGGTCGCAGCGGCGTACCAGATTCTCGGCGAGCACCCGTGAGGTGTACGGCAGCTTGTCGTAGGCGCCTTGTGCGATGGCCTCGACGGCTTCGCGGGCGTCGAAATAGTCCAGCGTTGTGCCGGGGAGGGGCTTTCTGTGGGTGGTGTTCATGGTGTCGGTACATCCCTTGTTTCATCCCCTGACGGGGCGGGCGGTTGTGGTCCATCCCGGGTATCGTCCCCTGCCGGGGCCGACTCACTTTTCTTTGTCTTGCCAAAGAAAAGTAAGCAAAAGAAAGGCGCGCCCGAGATGGCGACTTCCCCTTGAATTTGTGTAACCGGTCGGAGAAGGAGGCAAACTCGCTGCGCTCAGACAAGCCTCCTTCTTTTTCCCGCCCGCTTACACAAATTCAAGGCGCCATCAAGGGCAGGAACGTCAACGGCCAA
>CAUPMS010000028.1:0-63660 GCA_963512445.1 uncultured Ralstonia sp. | reverse complement strand
GGCAGCGGCTGGTCGGCCTCGCTGGCCTACATCGATACGAATGCTTCGCGCGCCTCCTACACCAACACGCGCGGCAACTACATGGGCAAGGCCACGGCGCTGCTGGCCGTCACCAAAACGTTTTAACCAACCGACTGACAAGGGGAGCGTTCATGGACATCGTTTATCTCGCCGGCCTCGCGGTGCTGGCCCTGGCGGTGGGCGGGTTGCTGGCCCTCTCCGGCAGGCTCGCCACCAAAGACCAGCCCACCACGCATGCGATGGAGAAACCGCAATGACTTGGCTCTACGTGTTGTCCGGGGCCATTACGGTGGCCTTGCTCGTCTATTTGTTTGTGGCCCTGCTGTGGCCCGAACGCTTCTAACAACAACGCGAGGCACACCATGAATGCGTTCCTCCTCCAGCTCGCGATCTATCTGGTCGTGCTGCTGGTTCTTGCCAAACCGCTGGGCGCGTATATGGCCGGCGTGTTTGGCGACAAACCATCGCGCGCGCACTGGCTTGGGCCCGTCGAGCGATTGTTCTATCGCGCAGCCGGCGTCAACCCGCAGGCAGAGATGGGCTGGAAGCGCTATGCGTTGGCCGTCATCGTCGTCAACGTGCTGGGCGCGCTGGCGGTGTATGCGCTGCAGCGTTTGCAGCCGTGGCTGCCGCTCAACCCGCAGGGCTTTGCTGCGGTGTCGCCGGATTCGTCGTTCAACACGGCCATCAGCTTTGTAGCCAACACCAACTGGCAGGGCTATTCGGGCGAAAGCACGATGAGCTATCTCACGCAGATGCTCGGTCTGGCGGTGCAGAACTTCCTGTCTGCGGCCACCGGCATTGCGGTGGTGATCGCGCTCATTCGCGGCTTTGCGCGCCACTCGGCCAGCACCATCGGCAACTTCTGGGTCGACTTCACGCGCGCTACGGTCTATGTGCTGCTGCCGCTGTCGATCATCGTGGCCGTGTTCTTCGTGAGCCAGGGCGTGATCCAGAACTTCGACGCGTACAAGGACGTGACCACCGTCACCGCCACAACGTACGACAACCCGAAGCTGGACGCCAGCGGCAACCCGCTCAAGGACGCGCAAGGCAACGCCGTTACCGAGCGCGCCACCACGCAAACGCAGACCTTGCCGATGGGCCCGGTCGCGTCGCAAGAGGCGATCAAGATGCTGGGCACCAACGGCGGCGGCTTCTTCAACGCCAACTCGGCACACCCGTATGAGAACCCGAACGCGCTGACCAACTTCGTGCAGATGCTGGCCATCTTCATCATCCCGGCGGCGCTGTGCTTCACGTTCGGCGCCATGGTGGGCGATGGGCGTCAGGGATGGGCGGTGCTGGTGGCCATGACGGTGCTGTTCGTGGTGCTTGCTGTTTTCCTGGCGTGGGCCGAGTTGCATGCCAACCCGATGCTCGCCAGCCTCGGTGTCGATCAAGCTGTCGGCAACATGGAAGGCAAGGAAACGCGCTTCGGCATCGTGGCCTCGTCGCTGTTTGCCACCATCACCACGGCGGCGTCTTGCGGTGCGGTCAATGCCATGCATGACTCGCTCACCGCGCTGGGCGGCTTCGTGCCGATGTTTCTGATGCAACTGGGCGAAGTGGTGTTTGGCGGCGTGGGCTCGGGCCTGTACGGCATGCTGGTGTACGCCATCCTGGCGGTGTTCATCGCGGGCCTGATGATTGGCCGCACGCCGGAATACCTCGGCAAGAAGATCGAGGTGTTCGAGATGAAGATGACCTCCATCGCCATCCTCGTCACGCCGCTGCTGGTGCTGGTGGGCACGGCGGTGGCGGTGCTGGTGACGCAGGGCAAGGCGGGCATTTTCAACCCCGGCACGCACGGCTTCTCTGAAGTGCTCTATGCCTTCTCGTCGGCGGCCAACAACAACGGCAGCGCGTTTGCGGGCCTGTCTGCCAACACGCCGTTCTACAACGTGGCGCTGGGCATTGCCATGTGGCTGGGCCGCTTCTGGATCATCGTGCCGGTGCTGGCCATGGCGGGCACGTTTGCCGCCAAGAAGCGCCTGCCGGTGACGGCTGGCACGCTGCCCACGCACGGCCCGCTGTTTGTGGTGCTGCTGATCGGCTCGGTGCTGCTGGTGGGCGCGCTCACCTACATTCCTGCACTCGCACTCGGCCCCATTGCGGAACACCTCGCACGCTAACGCGCGCTGCAAACCTCATCTGAACAGGTGCCTTATGGCGATCCGTTACCCAGAATCCGAACCCGCTGCGCGCACGGTCAAACACAAACTTGAACCGAGCGCCGGTGCGGTTGAACCACCGCTGGCCCGCAGCACTACGCATGCGCCGCTCTCCGCCAAGGAAGTGCGCAAGCTGTCGATGCTCTCGATGGCGCTGGTCAAGCCGGCCATTGTGGATAGCTTCCGCAAGCTCTCGCCGCGCGCGCAGGCCAAGAACCCGGTGATGTTCGTTGTCTACATTGGCAGCATCCTCACCACCATCCTGTGGGTCATGGCGCTGCGCGGTCAGGCCGAAGCCCCGGCGGGTTTCATCCTGGCCGTGTCGGTGTGGCTGTGGTTTACCGTGCTGTTCGCCAACTTTGCCGAAGCACTGGCCGAAGGCCGCAGCAAGCAGCAGGCGGCATCGCTGCGCGGCATCAAGACGACGGTGCAAGCGAAGGTGTTGACCCAGTTCGACACCCAGCGCCGCCGAGACCGCGTCGAACCCCGCGCCGCCACCGCGCTGCGCCGTGACGACGTCGTCCTTATCGAAGCCGGAGACATGGTCCCCGGTGACGGCGAAGTCATCGAAGGTGTGGCCTCGGTGGATGAAAGTGCCATCACGGGTGAATCCGCACCCGTCATCCGCGAATCCGGTGGCGATTTCTCGTCGGTGACGGGCGGTACGCGCGTGCTGTCGGACTGGATTGTCGTGCGCATTACCGCCAACCCGGGCGAGAGCTTTCTGGATCGGATGATCTCGATGGTGGAAGGCGCCAAGCGCCAGAAAACCCCCAATGAGCTGGCGTTGACCATCCTGCTGGTGAGCCTGACCATCATCCTGATGCTGGCGACGGTCACGCTGCTGCCGTACTCGATCTTCTCGGTCGATGCGATGAAGTCCGCAGGTGTGACAAGTTCGCCGATCACCATCACCGTGTTGGTCGCGCTGCTGGTGTGCCTGATCCCGACCACGATCGGCGGGTTGCTCTCGGCGATTGGTGTGGCGGGCATGAGCCGCATGATGCAGGCCAACGTGATCGCCACGTCGGGCCGCGCCGTGGAAGCTGCTGGTGATGTGGATGTGCTGCTGCTCGACAAGACCGGCACGATCACGCACGGCAACCGTCAGGCGTCTCGCTTCATTCCCGCGCCGGGCGTGACGGCCAAGGCGTTGGCCGAAGCGGCATGGCTCTCTTCACTGGCCGATGAAACGCCGGAAGGCCGCAGCATCGTCACGCTCGCGCGCAATCTGGGCGAAGCGTCCATCGATGAAGTGGCACTGGCGAAGACGCAACCCGTGTACGTCGCCTTCTCTGCGCAAACGCGCATGAGCGGTATCAACGTTGGGCAGAGCGCAATGGGCGGCACGGCGCGCCAGATCCGCAAGGGCGCGGCCGATGCCATTCGCACGCATGTCACGCTGCTGGCCGGCAAGTTTCCGGAAGCTGTCTCCACCGCAGTGGATGACGTCGCCCGCGCTGGCGGCACGCCGCTGGTGGTGGCTGACAACGACCACGTGCTCGGCGTGGTGGAGCTGAAGGACATCGTGAAGGCCGGCATTCGCGAGCGCTTTGCCGAACTGCGTCAGATGGGCATCAAGACGGTCATGATCACCGGGGACAACCGCCTCACTGCAGCCTCCATCGCCGCAGAAGCCGGTGTCGATGATTTCATCGCCGAAGCCACGCCCGAGACCAAGCTCGCGCTCATCCGCGAGCAGCAGGCGCAAGGCCGCCTCGTCGCCATGACAGGGGACGGCACCAACGATGCGCCCGCCCTCGCGCAAGCCGATGTGGCCGTCGCCATGAACAGCGGCACGCAGGCCGCCAAGGAGGCCGGCAACATGGTCGACCTGGATTCCAGCCCGACCAAGCTGATCCAGATTGTCGAGATCGGCAAGCAGATGCTGATGACGCGCGGCTCGCTCACCACGTTCTCGATCGCCAATGACGTGGCGAAGTACTTCGCCATCATTCCGGCGGCGTTTGCGACCACGTATCCGCAGCTTGCGGCGCTCAACGTCATGCATCTGGCGACGCCTGCATCCGCCGTGATGAGCGCGGTGATCTTTAACGCGCTGATCATCGTGTTTCTGATTCCGCTGGCGCTCAAGGGCGTGAAGTACCGCGCGCTGGGGGCAGCCGCACTGCTGCGGCGCAATCTCTTGATCTACGGCCTAGGTGGTCTGCTGCTGCCGTTCCCCGGCATCAAGATCATCGACATGTTCCTGGCCGCGATGGGCTGGGTCTGAGGAAACCGAGGAGAACGTGATGACAACCACAACGCAACCTGTGCAGACGGATGTGCCGCAACAAGGCGGCTTGCTGCGCGCGGCGCTGGTCGTTTTTGTTGGCCTGTCGCTCGTTACCGGGGTGTTGTATCCGGCGGTGGTGACGGGCATCGGCAAGGGCTTGTTTCCGGCGCAGGCCGGGGGCTCGCTCATCGAGCGTGGCGGCAAGGCAGTTGGCTCGTCGCTGATCGGGCAGAACTTTAGTGAGCCGCAGTATTTCTGGGGGCGGATTTCCGCTACTGCGCCGAACCCGTATAACGCGCAGGCTTCCGGTGGCTCCAACCTGGGGCCGAGCAACCCGGCGTTGACCGAGCAAGCCAAGGCGCGGATTGCGGCGCTTAAAGCAGCGGACCCGACGAATACGGCGCCGATTCCGGCGGATCTGGTCACGGCATCTGCGAGTGGGTTGGACCCGCAGATCAGCCCCGCCGCTGCGGCGTATCAGGTGGAGCGCGTGGCTCGGGTTCGTCACTTGCCGGTGGAGACCGTGCGGAAGGTGGTGGCCGAGAACACCAAGCAACCGATTCTTGGTTTGTTTGGCGAGGCTACGGTCAATGTGCTGGAACTCAACCTTGCGCTGGATGGCTTGAAGTGAGGTTTGTGGGCCATCCATCGGTTCTTTGCTGATGGCCCATCCCCCGCTCACCTCGCAGCTTCTCTCATCTGGTTGCGTTGACTGCACGCCCTGGACCCATCCCGCCGGTCCACCCCAATTGACAATCCAATGCCCCTTCCGTAAATTCCGCCCATCCATCCGGGAGAGCGTGCCCGCCGCACACGGCAAGGCACCGCCGAAGGGGTAGCACCCAAAAACTCTCAGGCACCAAGGACCGGGCGGATCGGCGGACATGCGTCCGACCGCACTCTGGAGAGCTGGCGCCGCACCACCATTGCGGGCGCCCACCGAAGGGGCTCACGAACCGGCGCGCACCGCTATGTGCCCCCGCTTCGCAATCTCTCAGGTACCAAGGACAGAGGGGCCATCTGCGCAGCTTGTTCATCTTCATGGCGTCACCATGAGGGATCAGGCTGCGCGGGTGGCCTTTTTGCTTTTCTGGTCCCGAACAACGCGCCGCGCCCCGCCACAGGGCCGCCCCTGCCGAGAGATTCCATGACGCTCCAACACACGCCGCTCAATGCCATTCACCGCTCGCTGGGCGCCCGCATGGTCGACTTTGGCGGCTGGGACATGCCCGTCAACTACGGCTCCCAGATCGAAGAACACCACGCCGTGCGCCAGGATGCCGGCATCTTCGACGTTTCGCACATGTGCGTGATTGACCTCACCGGCGCGCGCGTGCGCGATTTCCTGCGTGCGCTGCTGGCCAACAACGTCGACAAGCTGCAAACGCGGGGCAAGGCGCTCTATAGCTGCATGCTCAACCCCAAAGGCGGGGTGATCGATGACCTGATCGTCTACTTCTTCCGCGAAGACTGGTTCCGCCTGGTGGTCAACGCCGGCACTGCCCCGACCGACCTCGAATGGATCGTCGCGCAGAACGCCGCTGCCGGCACCGACGTGACCATCACGCCGCGCCGCTCCGACAACAACGCTGGCACCGAGCCGCTGGGCATCCTTGCTGTGCAGGGCCCGAACGCCCGCGCCAAGACCTACGCCGCGCTGCCCGGCACGCAGGCCGTGGGCGAGGCGCTCAAGCCGTTCAACGCGGGCTTCGTTACCGTCGATGGTGTGGGCGAAATCATGCTCGCGCGCACCGGGTACACCGGTGAAGATGGTTTCGAGCTGGTGGTGCCGGCCGCGCAGATCGCCGGCGTTTGGGAGCGCCTGCAGCAAGCCGGCGTGCGTCCGGCGGGCCTGGGCGCACGCGACACGCTGCGTCTGGAGGCCGGCATGAACCTCTACGGCCAGGACATGGACGAGCAGGTTTCGCCGCTCGATGCCGGGCTCGCCTGGACGGTCGATCTGCAAAGCGAACGCGACTTCACCGGCAAGGCGGCGCTGCAAGCCGGTGGCCAACGCGACCAGTTTGTCGGCCTGATCCTGCGTCCGACAGACGGAAAAGCGGGCGGCGTGCTGCGCGCCCACCAGAGAGTCATTACGCCCGCCGGTGACGGCGAGATCACCAGCGGCACGTTCAGCCCGAGCCTGCAGCAATCCATCGCACTGACGCGCCTGCCTAAAACCGTGGCCATCGGCACCGATGTGCAGGTCGAGATCCGCGACCGCAAGTTGACCGCGACTGTGGTTAAACTGCCGTTCGTGCGCAATGGCAAGGCGCTGGTCAGCTGAACACCGAATCCGCATCCCCCAATACCTATCTTCCGGAGAAACCTTTCATGAGCAACGTTCCCGCCGATCTGAAGTACACCGAACACGACGAGTGGATCCGCGTTGAAGCCGACGGCACGCTGACCATCGGCATCACCGACTACGCGCAAGACGCGCTGGGCGACATCGTCTTCCTGGACCTGCCGGAAGCTGGCCGCACCATCGCCAAGGACGAAGCGATTGCCGTGGTGGAATCGGTCAAGGCTGCCTCCGACATCTTCGCGCCGGTTGCCGGCGAGATCGTTGCCAACAACGGTGACGCCGCTGGCGCGCCCGAGTCGGTCAACGCCGATGCCTACGCCGCGTGGCTGTTCAAGATCAAGCCGACCAACGCCGACGACGTGAACGCGCTGATGTCGGCCGCGCAGTACGAAGCCAAGATCGGCTAAGCCGGTCCTCCGGCCGATGCGCGCGCACTGACCTGCGCTGCGCATCGGCTTTTGCCAGAATTTCGAGCCCTTGCCATGAACGCTCCGCACCCCGCTTCCTCGTCGTCGGCTTTTGCCGCCGAACGCCCCACGTTGGCTGATCTGGAGGCGCGCGACGCCTTCGCGCACCGCCACATCGGCCCGTCTGCTGAAGAGCAGGCCGCCATGCTCGGCACGCTCGGCTACGCCAGCCGCGCCGCGCTGATCGACGCCGTGATCCCGCCCGCCATCCGCCGCCAGGACGGCATGCCGCTGGGCGAATTCACGCAGCCGCTGACCGAAGAGGCCGCACTGGCCAAGCTGCGTGGCATCGCCGGGCAGAACCGCGTGGTCAAGAGCCTGATCGGCCAGGGCTATTACGGCACGCACACGCCGGGCGTGATCCTGCGCAACATCCTCGAGAACCCGGCCTGGTACACGGCTTACACGCCGTATCAGCCGGAAATCTCGCAGGGCCGTCTGGAAGCGATGCTGAACTTCCAGCAGATGGTGATTGACCTGACGGCGATGGACATCGCCAACGCGTCGATGCTGGACGAAGCCACCGCCGCCGCTGAAGCGATGACGCTGCTGCAACGCATCGGCAAGTCGAAGTCGACCGTGTTCTTCGTGGCCGACGACGTGCTGCCGCAAACGCTGGAAGTCGTGCGCACGCGCGCCGAGCCGATCGGCGTGCAAGTGGTGACCGGCCCCGCCGCAGACGCTGCCAAGCACGATGCCTTTGGCGTGCTGCTGCAATACCCGGGCGCCAATGGTGCGCTGCTGGGGGATCTGTCGACGTACCAGGCACTGACCGACGCCGTGCATGCTGCCGGTGGTCTGGTGGTTGCTGCAGCCGACTTGTTGGCGCTCACGCTGCTGGCTGCCCCGGGCGAATGGGGCGCCGACGTTGTCATCGGCAACACGCAGCGCTTTGGCGTGCCGTTTGGCTTCGGCGGCCCGCACGCCGGTTACATGGCCGTGCGCGATGCGTTCAAGCGCTCGATGCCCGGTCGCCTCGTCGGCGTGACGGTCGATGCGCAAGGCAATTCGGCGTACCGCCTCGCGCTGCAAACGCGCGAGCAGCACATCCGCCGTGAGAAGGCCACCTCGAACATCTGTACCGCACAGGTGCTGCTGGGCGTGATGGCGTCGATGTATGCCGTCTATCACGGCCCGCAAGGCCTGAAACGCATCGCCCAGCGCGTGCACCGCCTGACCGCCACGCTGGCCGCCGGCCTGCGCGCCGTCGGCTACACGCTGGAATCCGATGCCTTCTTCGACACGCTGACGGTCACCACCGGCCCGCGCACTGCCAACCTGCACATCGCGGCGCAAGCGCACGGCATCAACCTGCGCCAGATCGACGATGCACGCCTCGGCTTCTCGCTGGACGAGACCGTCACGCGCGCCGACGTCGTTGCACTGTGGGACGTCTTTGCGCACGCTGCACACGCAACCGCGCCGGACTTCGACAAGACCGAGGCAGCCGTCGCCGATGCCTTCCCGGCTTCGCTGGTCCGCCAGAGCGCGTACCTGACGCACCCGGTGTTCAACGCGCACCACTCCGAGCATGAAATGCTGCGCTACCTGCGCAGCCTGGCCGACAAGGACCTGGCGCTTGATCGCACGATGATCCCACTGGGCTCGTGCACGATGAAGCTCAACGCCACCGCCGAAATGCTGCCGGTGACGTGGCCCGAGTTTTCGAACATCCACCCGTTTGCCCCGGCTGACCAGACCGTGGGCTACCGCGAGATGATCGACCAGCTCGAACAGATGCTGTGCGCCGCCACCGGATATGCAGCCATCAGCCTGCAGCCGAACGCGGGCTCGCAGGGCGAATACGCCGGCCTGCTGATCATCCACGCCTACCACGCCAGCCGTGGCGAAGCGCACCGCAACGTGTGCCTGATCCCGTCGTCGGCGCACGGCACGAACCCCGCGTCGGCGCAGATGGCCGGTATGCAGGTTGTCGTGGTTGCCTGCGATGAGCGCGGCAACGTCGATCTGGCCGATCTGGAAAAAAAGGCCGCCGAGCACAGCAAGAACCTCGCGGCGATCATGATCACCTACCCGTCCACGCACGGCGTGTTCGAGGAAGGCGTGAAGCGCGTGTGCGAGATCGTGCACAGCCACGGCGGCCAGGTGTACGTCGACGGCGCGAACATGAATGCGATGGTCGGCACCGCTGCGCCGGGTCACTTTGGCGGCGACGTTTCGCACCTGAACCTGCACAAGACGTTCTGCATTCCGCACGGCGGTGGCGGCCCGGGCGTTGGTCCGGTGGCCGTGGGTGCGCATCTCGCACCGTTCCTGCCCGGCCGTGCGGCTTCGGGTGAAGACGCCAGCCAGAACATCGGTAACGTGTCGGCGGCGGCATTCGGTTCGGCCTCGATCCTGCCGATCTCGTGGATGTACATCGCCATGATGGGCGCGGCCGGCCTGACCGCTGCCACCGAGACGGCCATCCTGTCGGCCAACTACGTGGCCAAGCGTCTCGCGCCGTACTACCCGGTGCTGTACACGGGCGCGCACGATCTGGTGGCGCACGAGTGCATTCTCGACATCCGTCCGCTGCAGAAGGACTCGGGCATCAGCAACGAAGACATCGCCAAGCGCCTGATGGACTTCGGCTTCCACGCGCCGACGATGAGCTTCCCGGTGCCCGGCACGCTGATGATCGAGCCGACCGAAAGCGAGCCGAAGGTGGAACTCGACCGCTTCATCGACGCGATGATCGCCATCCGTGGCGAAGTCGACAAGGTGATCTCGGGCGAATTCGACCGCGAAGACAACCCGCTCAAGCACGCGCCGCACACCGCCAACGTGGTGATGGCCGATGACTGGCAGCACAAGTACACGCGTGAGCAGGCCGCCTACCCGGTGGCATCGCTGCGTGCGCGCAAGTACTGGCCGCCGGTTGGCCGCGCCGACAACGTCTACGGTGACCGCAACCTGTTCTGCGCCTGTGTGCCGATGAGCGAGTACGCCAAATACTGCGGGGCGGTTTGTCTGGGGGGGGGGGCCCCCCGGCCCCCCCGCCGCGTCACATGTCACTGGGCGCAATCTCCGTAACCTGCGCTGACAACCGACGCTTGGGGGCCTCGCCGTTTAAGGTGGCGGCATCTCACACCACTGCCGAGTGCCCGCCATGCCGATGCTCCATCGCGCCCCGCTCCTCCATCTACTTGCCTGTGCGGCCGCTGTTGCGGCGTGCAGTGCGTGTTCGCCGACACAAGCGGGCGCCGCGTCGTCTGTCTACGCCGGTGCACATGGCCCGGCAGGTCCGGCGCACGACTGGTGCACCGTTTCACCTGCGCAGTCCGGCGACCCCGCTGCCGTCAAGCTGATCGCCCGCGCCACTCAGCACCTTGCGCTGACCCCGCACCCGCTGCCGCGTCTGCATACGGAAGGCACGCTGCCGCACCAGGGCATCTACGACGAGTCTGTTGTCGCTGCACGTGATTTTCCTGTCATGCGCGACGCCGCGCTGGCTTGGCGCCTCACGAGCGACAAGCGCTTTGCCGAGCAGGTCGACACTTTCCTGCACGCGTGGGTCGGCACGTATGTGCCGAGCTTCAACCCGATCGACGAGACGAAGTTCGATGCGTTGATCCAGGCCTACACGCTCGCGCGCGACAGTCTGACGCCGGGCACGCGGGAAGAGACGCAACGCTTCCTGCGCACGCTGGCCGAGGGATACATTGCGCACACGGCGGCTGCCCGCCAGCCGCTTTCCCACACGTGGGTCAACAACTGGCAGAGCCACCGCATCAAGCTGATGGCGATGTCGGCCGCCGCGCTGGGCGACCGCGCGCTGATTGAGCAGACACATCGCCTGTTCCTGCGGCAGCTCGCCAACAACGTGCGGCCGGATGGCTCGGTGGAAGACTTTGAAGACCGCGATGCGCTGCACTACGTCGTCTATGACCTGGAACCGCTGACCATGGCCGCGATTGCCGTGCAGCCGTTCGGCCAGCACTGGCTGCGCGAGCGCGCGGGCAACGGCGCCACGCTCGCTGCCGCCATCGACTGGCTCGTGCCGTATGCCGATGGCAGCCGCACGCACGAGGAATACGTCCACTCGCACGTCGCCTTTGACAAGAAGCGCGCCGATGCCGGCCTGCCCGGCTTCTCCGGCCCGTGGGAGCCGAAGAGCGCCGGCACGCTCTACTGGCAGGCTGCGCGGCTGGACCCGAAATATCGCCCGCTGGCCGAACGGCTGGCTGCCACCGCGCCCGACTGGCTGGCGCTGTGCGCGGCACGCTGATCGGCGCATCATTGCGCTAGACAGCGGGCACGCACCCACCCGGCGCAAGTGGCCACAAGCCGACTTGCCCTTCACCCTTCCGGAGCCCTACCCCATGGCTGTTTCTGTTTTCGACCTCTTCAAGATCGGCATTGGCCCTTCCAGCTCGCACACCGTCGGGCCGATGCGCGCCGCGCTGATGTTCGCCTCCGGGCTGGAAGCCGACGGGCTGATGCCGCAAGTCGCCAGCGTGCGCATGGAGCTGTACGGCTCGCTGGGCGCCACCGGCAAGGGCCACGGTACGGACCGCGGCGTCATCCTCGGCCTGATGGGCGAGGCGCCGGACACCATCGACCCCGACACCATCGACGCCAAGCTGGCCGCGCTGCGCAAATCGCAATCGCTGTTGCTGCTGGGCCGTCACGCGGTGCGCTTTACTGAGAAGGAGCACATCGCCTTCTATCGCCGTGAGGCGATGGCCGAGCACCCCAACGGCATGAAGTTCCATGCCTTCGATGCGGCAGGCGAGCGCCTGCGCGAGGCGCGCTATCTGTCGGTCGGTGGCGGTTTTGTTGTCACCGCCGGGGCGGCGAATACACAGGTGCTGTCAGCACACGATCAGTTGCCGCACCCGTTCCGCAGCGGCAAGGAACTACTGGCGATGTGCGAATCGACGGGCAAATCCATTGCCCGGCTGATGCTGGAAAACGAACTGACCTGGCGCACGGAAGCCGAAATACGCGCCGGCCTGCTCAACATCTGGCACGTGATGCAGGCATGCGTGGCGCGCGGCTGCCGCACCGAGGGCGAGCTGCCTGGCCCGTTCCACGTGCGCCGTCGCGCGGCTGAACTGTATGCACGGCTCACGGTGCAGGCCGAGCGCACGCTGTCCGATCCGCTGTCGGTGATCGACTGGGTGAACCTGTATGCGATTGCCGTGAACGAAGAGAACGCCGCCGGCGGGCGCGTGGTCACGGCGCCCACCAACGGCGCGGCAGGTATCATCCCAGCCGTGCTGCACTACTACGACCGCTTCGTGCCCGGCGCGAATGGACCGGCAAAAGACAGCGGCGTGGTGGATTTTCTGCTCACCGCAGGCGCGATCGGCATGCTTTACAAGATGAATGCCTCCATCTCCGGTGCGGAAGTCGGGTGCCAGGGTGAGGTCGGGGTGGCGTGTTCGATGGCTGCTGGCGCGCTGGCTGCTGTGCTGGGTGGCACGCCTGCGCAAGTCGAGAACGCTGCGGAAATCGGCATGGAGCACAACCTGGGGCTCACGTGCGATCCGGTGGGCGGGTTGGTGCAGATCCCGTGCATTGAGCGCAATGCGATGGCGTCAGTGAAGGCGGTGAATGCCGCGCGCATGGCGCTGCGCGGAGATGGCACGCACTACGTGTCGCTCGATTCCGTGATCAAGACGATGCGGGAGACCGGGGCGGATATGAAGACCAAATACAAGGAGACGGCTCGGGGCGGGCTGGCGGTCAATATTGTGGAGTGCTGAGGTGTTGGCTTTTTGTTGACGGTTTGCAGGGGAAACACCCCAAAATACATCCCATGCCAGCAAACGAGCGCCCGAACCCGGATCAACTCCTAGCCGAACTCAATTCCGGCAAAGAGCAGGCTGCCCGCGGCAGGCTACGCATCTATTTCGGCGCATCCGCGGGCGTAGGCAAAACCTACGCCATGCTCTGCGCGGCAAAAGCAGCCCGCACAGCCGGCATCGACGCGATCATCGGCCTGGTCGAAACCCACGGCCGAGCCGAAACCGCCGCGCTCGTCGCAGACCTCGAACGCCTCCCCACCCGCCAACTCGAATACAAAGGCCGCACCCTCCCCGAGTTCGACCTCGATGCTGCGCTGGCGCGCAAACCCGCCCTGATCCTCGTCGACGAACTCGCGCACTCAAATGTCGCCGGCTCCCGCCACCCCAAGCGCTGGCAGGACATCGAAGACCTGCTCGCTGCCGGTATCGACGTCTGGACCACCGTCAACGTCCAGCACCTGGACAGCCTGAACGAGGCCGTAGGCAGCATCACCGGCATCCGCGTGTGGGAAACCGTGCCCGACGCCGTGTTCGACGGCGCGAATGAAGTCATCCTCGTTGACCTGCCCGCTGACGAGCTGCTGCGCCGCCTGGCCGAGGGCAAGGTCTACATGCCCGAGCAGGCCCAGCATGCGGCGCGCAATTTCTTCCGCAAGGGCAACCTGATCGCGCTGCGCGAACTCGCTCTGCGCCGCACCGCTGACCGCGTGGACGATGACGTGCAGGCCTACCGCCGCGCACGCCGCATCGAAAACGTCTGGCGCACGCGCGAAACCATCGTCGCGTGTCTCGACCCGCAGGGCGATGGCGAACAGGTTATCCGCAGCGCCGCACGTCTGGCCGCGCAGCTCGAATGCGATTGGCACGCCGTGGCCGTGGTGATGCCGCATCTGCGCGCCGCCGACGGGCGTTCCGAGCGTTTGCATGCATTGCTCAAGCTGGCCGAAGACGCGGGTGCGCGGGTGGAGACGCTGGCCGGCGCCAACGCAATCGAAGCCATCACCGGCTACATCCGTCGCCACAACATCACCAAGGCCGTGATCGGACGCCCGCCCGAGAAGCGCTGGCGTTCGCCGCGTGCGGTGGTCGTGGCGCTGCGCTTGGCGATCGGGCTGGAGCGTCGTCTGCCCAGCGGCGACTTTGCGGAAGCGCTGGCGCGGCAGTGTCCCGAGGTCGACGTCATCCGTGCAGCGGCAGACCCGGCGCACATCCAGCTCACACCCAAGACGATGACGCTGGGCCGCGCCGACATGCGCACAGAGGCCCAGCGCGCCGCCGATGACGCGCCCGTGTTGCTGCGCCCGGCCTATATCGCGGCGTGCGTATATGTGGGCATTGCGACGGCGCTCTCCAGCCTGGTACGGCCGGTGTTTGATCTTGCCAACATCGTCATGGTGTTCCTGGCCGCCGTGGTGGCGGTGGCGATGCGGCATGGGCGCGGGCCGGCGGCATTGGCTTCTGTGCTGTCGGTCGCGCTGTTCGACTTCTTCTTCGTGCCGCCGCGCTGGTCATTTGCCGTGAGCGATGTGCAGTACCTGTTGACCTTCGCGGTGATGCTGGCAGTGGGCTTGCTGGTGGGGCAGCTCACAGCGGGGCTGCGTGAACAGGCAGAAGCTGCCGTGCAGCGCGAAGCGGCTGCGCGGGCGCTGTATGAGGCGGCGCGCGAGTTGTCGGCCGCGCTCACGCTGGACCAGATCGTCAGCATCGGCGGGCGCTTCGTCAACGCGACGTTCGGCGGGCGCTGCGCGTTCTTCTTCGTCGGGCTCGACGGGCGGCTCGGCGCGCCGCAGGTGGCCAAGCCCGAAGGTGCCGTCGATGCGCCTTCCGGCATGCCCAACCTTGATCGCGTGCTGGCCGATTGGACGTATCAGCACGGCCAGCCCGCCGGCACCGGCACGCACACGCTGCCCTCGGGCTCCGTGCTCTATCTGCCGTTGAAGGCGCCGATGACCATTCGCGGCGTGCTGGCCGTGGAGCCCGAGACCTTCCACGTGCTCACGCGGCCGGACAACCGCCGCCAGATTGACGCCTGCGCCACGCTCATCGCCATTGCGATCGAGCGCGTGCACTATGTGGAGGTCGCCCGCGACGCGTTGGTGCGCATCGAATCGGAGCGGCTGCGCAATTCACTGCTGGCAGCCGTGTCGCACGATTTGCGCACGCCGCTCACCGGGCTGGTGGGGATGGCCGAGACGCTGCTGCGCACGCAACCGCCCTTGCCTGCGCTGCAGGCCGAAGCCGCCACTGCCATCGGCGAGCAGGCGCGGCGCATGCGCACGATGGTCACCAACCTGCTCGACATGGCGCGCCTGCAGAGCCAGGACACGAACGACATCAGGCTGCGGCTGGAGTGGCAGTCGATGGAGGAACTCGTCGGCGCGGCGCTGCAGGCCATTCCGCTGCCCGAGCATCGCGTGGTGGTGGATAACCTCGCTGCCCTGCCGCTCATCCGCTGCGATGGGCCGCTGATGGAGCGCGTGCTATCGAACCTGCTGGAGAACGCCGGCAAGTTCGCCCCGGTTGGCACCGAGGTCCACATCTCGGGCGAGATCGTCCACGATGAAGCTCGCGGCAACGTACTGCACCTGCGCGTGCGCGACCACGGCCCCGGCGTGCCGGCCGGCGCGGTGCGGACCATCTTCGAGAAATTCACGCGCGGCGAGACGGAATCGGCCACCACCGGCGTCGGCCTGGGGCTGGCTGTGTGCGAGGCGATTGTCAGTGCGCATCACGGCCGCATCTGGGTCGAGGCCCCGGCCGATGGTGGCGCGTGCTTTGTCGTCGCCCTGCCCGCAGCCGAGCCGCCGCCCGTGGCGGACATCGAGCCCCTAGCTTAGGCCGCAGGTTAGAGGCTTGGCCCTGCACCGTTGCGGGGCATATGGACATGCCGAAAATGTCGTTCCGTCGTGAGCGCAAGCGTGACACGATTGCGTCACATCGCCCGCTACCCGCGGGCGGATTTCGTTCACGCATCCACGACAAATCCACGAGGTTTCTCCATGTCTTTGTTCTCCCGCCTTGCGCGCGTGGCCGTACCGGCCATTGCATTTGCTGTTGCCTCCGCCGCCAACGCCGACACCAGGCAGATCAAGCTCGGCACCATGAGCGGCCCCGACGCGCAGATCTGGGAAGTCGTGCAGAAGGTCGCCAAGAAGGACGGCCTGGACGTCAAGATCATCGAGTTCAACGACTACGCTCAGCCTAACCCCGCGCTCGATTCGGGTGACCTTGACGCCAACGGCTTCCAGCACCAGCCCTTCCTCGACAGCCAGATCCAGGCGCGCCACTACAAGATCGTCAACGTGGGCCTGACCTACGTGGCGCCGATGGGCTTTTACTCGAAGAAGATCAAGTCGCTCGCGCAGCTCAAGGAAGGCGCGAAGGTTGGCATCCAGAATGACCCATCCAACGGCAACCGCGCGCTGCTTCTGCTGCAGAAGGCCGGCGTGATCAAGCTGAAGGCCGGCGCGGGCACGAACGGCAACAACGCCACCCCGCGCGACGTGGTCGAGAACCCGAAGAAGATCAAGCTGATCGAGCTGGATTCAGCCCAACTGCCGCGCTCGCTGGATGATCTGGACGCCGCTGCCATCAACACTGACTACGCGGTCAAGAACGGCCTGACGCCCGCCAAGGACGCGATTGCGCTGGAAGACCGCCAAGGCCCGTACGCCAACCTGATCGCTGTGCGCGAGAAAGACAAGAACCAGCCCTGGGTGAAGACGCTTGTGCATGCCTACCAGTCGGAGGAAGTGCGCAAGTTCATCGACACGCAGTTCAAGGGCGCGATCCTGCCGGCGTTTTAAACCGAGCCGCGAAGTTGGCGGCTACTTTCAAAATTTGCCGGGAATTGACACGCGGCGCGCCGTGAACCTGATGCAGGTTTCGGCGCGCCGCGTCATTTGTTGCGCTGCACCAGTGCGTGACACTTGCAATCGTTTTCGTCACGCGTGGCGCCTTGGCAACGCTTGTAGCCTCTCGTTACATTAAGTAGTTCTACGTTATTGCAACGCAGCAAATGATTCGCTATAGTTGGACCTGTCTCCTCCACCCTCCTTGGTGGATTGTGGCCCGAGCACCTGGTGCTCGGGCTTTTTTCTTTGGCGCGCGCCTTTTGCTGTTCTTCCGGTCGCCTTGCGTCTCGGTCGATTCCGGCTACCCTGATTTCTCGTCTTCGTTGCGTGTTTTCTGCGGCAGCGTTGCCCGATCGCAACGCGCGTAGTTTTTTCAAGCGTGCGCTTCGAGCCATGTTTCGAACGCCGGCACGCATGCCCCCGCTGAATAATCGAAGCGTCGTTCGGGTCACGTTAACGCCGCGAATGTGCGCGCAACCACGTGCTTTGTGCCGCTAACATCGCGAAATTGCGTCAGTTTTTGTCCTACAAGCGTTTCGGCGAACCCCGGACAGTCTGACACCGCCCCCTCCACTAAACTTCACCTTGCTCTCTCTTTAGAGAGCACTCCCCCCCTTTTGAGCCCGCCCCTGTTGCGGGCTTCATTTTTTTCGGGCACGATTTCTTACATCCCGACGCCGAGTCGACACCGGCGCCGGAAGCTCAAAAGGTTGGGGGAATCGCTCAAGGCCCGCGCAGTTGAAAAGCTGCGCGGGCTTTGTTTTTTCGGGCCGCCTGACAACGCCTCCGCGCAGTGCTTCAATGGCGGCTGACGGCGGCGTCACACAGCGCAAACGGGATGCGCATCGCCCCGATACCTACAACGACAGGGACTGGCCGATGGAAGGTTTCGCGCAACTCGCCGTGCTGGTAGTGGACGACCACCCGGTGCAACGGGCCGCCGCCCGGCAACTGCTCCATACGCTGGGTGTGCAGCAGATCCTGAGCGCCTGCGACGGCCGCGAGGCGCTTTACCTGCTCCAGCTCTGCCATGTCGACCTCGTGCTGTGCGACATCGACATGCCCGGCATGAACGGCCCCGAACTGATGGAACAGATGCACATGCGCGGCGGCCGCGTTTTTCCGCGACAGGCGCCCGTGTGGGCGTGGGTCAGCGCGCTGGATGCGCCGATCGTCGAGTCGCACGTCAGCCTGGCCGATGCGATCGGGCTGACGCATACGCATGGCGTGCAGAAACCGCTGCGTCCAGCGCATGTGTTGCCGCTGCTGGAAGCCGCCGCCGAGCGTGAGCGGGGCAGCGCGCCCGGCGCCGCTGTCGGCCTGCCGCAATTTTCGGACGAAGAACTTGCCGCGCTCATTCACGAAACGCCCGAGCAGATCGAGGTCGTATTCCAACCCCAGCACGATCTGGCCAGCAACCAGATCGCCGGCGCCGAGGCGCTGTGCCGCTGGATGCATCCGGTGCATGGGCGTGTGTCGCCTGCGGCGTTTGTGCCGCGCCTGGAAGCGCTCGGTCTGGCCGATGGCCTGTTCTTCCGCGTGCTCGAGCATTGCGTGCGCGTGCAGCACGCGCTGGTCGCGCATGCGCATCCCGTCTCGATTGGTGTGAATGCGTCTGCGCAGACGCTGGGCCGGGCAGGCACCGTCGACCGCATCGAAGCCATCGTGCGCGAGGCCCGCATTGCGCCGGCAGCCATCGCCATCGAGCTGACGGAGGATTCGCCCGTGCCCGATGCCGCGCAGCTCACCATTGCGCTCAACCGCCTGCGGCTGCTGGGCCATCCGCTGGCCATCGACGATTTCGGCGTGGGCATCGCCACGCTCAAGCTGCTGGCCGATCTGCCTTTCACCATCCTCAAGATCGACCGCTCGTTTACCGCCGCAGTGAATCAAACCAGCCAGCGCGGCGTGATCTGCCGCACGATGATCGAGTTGGCGCGCGCGCTGCATCTCGAATGCATTGCCGAAGGCGTGGAAACCGATGCGCAGCGCCAGACGTTGCGCACGCTGGGCTGCGCAACCGGACAGGGTTATCTGTGGGCGGCGCCGCTGTCCGTCACCGCGTTTCTGGCGCACGTGCAGGCGGCAGCTTGAGTGCGATGGGAATGCTGTAGGGCCGTTCAGTTTTCCTCAGCCCTGATAGAAGCAGCTTCTGCCCCGAAAGGTTACGCGCTGTCAAAGTAAGAAAAGTCTGACCCCGCAGGGCTCATCGGGTGAGTAAGGTACCTGCTCCTTTCAGCGAGCCTTCCCGACTTTCCCATGACGGTTTCGATCTATTCGGCTTCGATCTATTTCCCTCTGCTGCTCGCCATGCTGGACACGCCGTTACTGGCGATGCGCCTGACCTGAGGGCGTGCGCATGTCCTCTGTCCTCTCGATCGTGGTGGCGGACGATCATCCCGTGATTCTGATGGGGCTGGCGACGGCCATCGCGCAGTTTCCGCAGCTGCGCGTCGTCGCGCAGGCATATGATGGGCGCGAGCTGATACAGGTGCTGGCGCACATCGACTGCAACGTCATCGTGGCCGACTACAACCTGGGTGGCGAACCCGCCTTCGACGGCATGCAATTGCTGGCGCACCTGCGCAAGCAATATCCGAAGCGCGCCATCGTCGTCTGCACGATGGTCCGCAACCCGGCCCTCTTGCGTACCATGCGGCAGATTGGCGTGGCCGGCATCGTGAGCAAGAGCGATGACCTGGTGCATGTCGGGCACGCCATCATGGCTGCCGCGCGGGGCGTGCGTTACGACAGCCCGCGCATCCTGGAAGACACGGGCCTCAGTTCCAACGAACGGAATGTGTTTGAGCGGTTGAGCGCGCGCGAGCGGCAAGTGCTTCGCATGTATGCCGGCGGCATGGCCGTGTCGGACATTGCACTCAAGCTCGGTTCGAGCATCAAGACGGTCAGCACGCAGAAGACCGTGGCGTTACGCAAGCTTGGGCTGGAACGCGAAACCGATCTCTTTCAGTACGTCCGTACCAATGGGCTGACATCGCTCCACTGAGCACCGGCCATTAGCTTGCCTGGCGGTGCATCGGCACGGCTTGCGCAGGTGCGCTGGCGGTGTCGGCCACCTGCGCAGGCGCGGCTTGCACGCCCGTCAGCCAGCTGAACAGCGGCGTGGCCAGCAGTGCGCCGGCCAGTTGCGCCAGCATGTAGCCGGGTACATCGCCGGGACGGATGCCGGAGGGGCCGCTGGTCAGCGCGCAAGCAAAGGCCAGTGCCGGGTTGGCCAGCGATGACGAGGACGTGAACCAGTACCCCGCCGCGATATAGGCGGCCACCGCCAGCGGCAATTGCTTCGGCGCGTGACGGCCGCAGGCGATGCCCACCCCGACCAGCCCGAACGTTGCCAGCGCCTCGCTCCACCACAGTGCGGGGCCGGTGGCGGCCTGCGTGCCCGGCGCCCAGGCCGGCATGCCGAACATGGCGTGCGCGGCCGCCACACCCAGCGCGGCGCCCACGGCCTGTGCAATCAGATAGGCCAGCGCCTCATGCCTGCGCAGACCACCCCGCAGCACCGCCGACAGCGTGACCGCCGGGTTCAGGTGCGCACCCGACACCGGCGTGAATACCGTCAGCAGTGCCAGCAGACCCGCGCCACCCGCCAGCGATTGCGCCAGCAGCGTCCACGTGGCATCGCCGCCGGAGAGCCGGTTTGCGTGGATGCCCGTGCCGATCACCACTGCAATCAGCAAGGCCGTACCAAGCCCTTCCGCGACGATGCGGCGAGCCAGCGACGGTGCAGCGAACGCGGCCGAAGCTGCGGCGCGGAGGGGGAAAACAGTGGCCATGCGGAAAGAAAAGACGAACGATGCCAAGCGCATCGCGCGGGAGTGTGGAACCTCCGCCGAGGCCGATCAATGCACGCGGGCGCGCTTGTGTCGCGCGCCCGGGTATCGAATGGCGGGATCTGGCCTGAGATGGCGTGGCGTGGGTCAGGCCGGGCTCGCCGCGCCGGCTGCGGCCAGTTGCCGTTGCTGTGCGCCCAGTCGAGCAAAGCCCATGGCCGCCGCGCCCAGCGCCGCCAGCATGGCGATGCATCCGGCCATCGTGCCATGCGCCATGCCGGTGGCGCTGCCCTCTGCGGCAAAGGTGAAATACAGCCCGCCGATACAGGCGACGCCCAGCGCGCCCGCCAGTTGTTGCGCCGTGATCAGCAGCCCGGCCGCTGCACCCGCTTGCGTGCGCGCCACGCCGGTCAGCACCAGGCCGATCAGCGGGACGACGACCAGCCCTTGCCCCGCCCCATACAGCGCTACGGCAATGCCGATGCGCGTCATGCTGGGCGTGGCGGGGTGCGTCCAAACCGTACCGAAGCCCGACAGCAGTACCAACAGGCCCAGCGCCATCAGGCCGAGGCCCGCCAGCAGCGCGCGAACGCCGTAACGCCGCACCAGCGCATTGGCCATCCGTGATGTCACCAGAAAGGTGATGGCCAGCGGCAGGATGGCAACGCCCATGCGTACCGCAGAGAGCTGCCGCCCGTTCTGCAGATACAGCGTGAGCACCAGGAAGAACGCCATCATCCCGATGTAGTGCAGCCCCGACGCGGTCAGGCCTGTCATGAAGGCGCGATGTTGCAGCAAGGCGGGCGGCAACAGCGGCGTACCGCCAGCACGGTCGACGCGGGCCTCAAGCTGCTGGAACGTCGCCATGCCGAGCAGGCCCGCGACGAGCAGTGCCAAGGTCCACACCGGCCAGTGCAGTTCGCGGCCGAATAGCAGCGGTACAAGCACGGCGGCCACGCTGATGGCCATCCACGCTACGCCGGCGGTGTCGAGATGGGTGTCTGCGTGGGCAGCGGCCGGGCGCGGAATCCAGCGCCAGCCTAGCAGCCCAGCCGCCAGCCCCACCGGCACGTTGATCAGGAAGGCCGACCGCCAGCCCAGCCCGGCGATGTCCGCACTGGTAAGCGCGCCGCCCACCAAGAGCCCCGCCGCGCCGCCGGTGCCGAGCACCAGCCCGAAGATCGACAGCGCGCGGTCGCGTTCGGCGCCGGCAAACAGCGCCTGGATGCTGGCCAGCACCTGCGGCACCATCATCGCGGCAGACAGCCCTTGCGCAAACCGCCACGCAATCAGCGCCGCCGCGCTGCCAGCCAACCCGCAGCCGGCCGAGGTGGCGGTAAAGGCGACCAGGCCCAGCAGGAACACGCGCCGCCGCCCGAACAGATCGCCCAGACGGCCGCCGGTGATCAGCAGGATCGCGTATCCGAGCTGGTACACGGCCAGCACCGCCTCCAGTTGCGCGGGCGTGGCGTGCAGGCTCGCGCGGATGCTCGGAATCGCCACATTGGCGATAAACGCATCGACGATGAACATGAATTGCGCCGTCACCATCACACCAAAGGCGAGCCAGCGGCGGGGTTCTGATACGGAAGACGCGGAAGAAACGTGGGTCACGATCGGCTCCGGAAAGAGGGATGAACGCAGCGTAGGTGCGCGAGCCGATTCGATGCAGAGCTAGGATTAACCTAGGATTGATCTGTCCCTCCCATCCGCATTGGCTCTCGTGTGTAATGCCCCCATGGACGATTTCACCGCTGATCTTGCCCCCTTCCCTGCCGCGCCCCGCAACGAGCTGGGCGAGTTCCTGCGCAGCCGCCGCAGTCACTTGCGTCCGCAGGATGTGGGGTTGCCCGAAGGCAGCGGGCGCCGCCGCACCGCCGGCCTGCGCCGGGAAGAAGTCGCGCAGCTCGCCAACATCAGCATCGATTGGTATGTGCGCATCGAGCAGGGGCGCGACGTGCGGCCCTCGGTGGCGACCATCGAGGCGATCGGCCGGGCGCTGAAGCTGTCAACGGATGAGCGCGCGCACATGCGTGGCCTGGCGCGCGCGGAATCGGTCTTCTCGGGGGCCGGGGTTGGGACGGCTGGGCGCTCAGCGGCCGAAGCCGTGCCGGATGTCTTGCGCCGGGCGGTGGCCGGCATGGCTCTACCCGCCCACGTGCGCAGCTACCGCACCGAGCTGCTGTGCTGGAACGAGGCCACCTCGCAGCTCTTCATGGATTTCAGCACGATGCCGCCCGAAGACCGCAACTCGCTGGTCTACATGTTCCTGTACGCCAACGCGCGCGAGCGCTTTGTCGAGTGGGAGAACGAAGCGCGCCGCATGCTGGCGAAGTTTCGCGCCGTGTACGACCCGCATGCGGACGACCCCGTGCTCGTGGCGCAGGTCGACCGGCTGCGCACCCGCAGCCGTGAGTTCGATGCCTGGTGGCGTCAGCACGAAGTGCGTGCCCAGCGCGCCGAGCACAAGCTGATCCGCACGCCCGGGGGCAAGATCGTCCGCTATGACTACATCGGCTTGCCGGTGATGGAAGACCCGCGCCTGCGCATGGTGCTGTACGTGCCGGTCGACGGCGGTTCTTAGGCCTTAAGCCGTCACCTTAAGCCGTCAGCGCCGCGAGGATGGTGTCCGTGTTACGCACGCGGCCCAGTCGCGGGAAGACGTGCTCCACCGACGACCGATGCATCGCCGCATCGTTTGAGCTCATCGCATCTTCGGCCAGCACCAGCGCGTAGCCGTGTTCCCACGCGGCGCGCGCGGTCGATTCCACGCCCACATGCGTCGAGATGCCGCCCAGCACGATGGTGGTGATGCCACGGCGGCGCAGTTGCAGATCCAGTTCGGTGCCGTAGAACGCGCCCCACTGGCGCTTGGTGATCTGGATGTCGGCGGGCGCGACCTCCAGCTCGGCGGGCTGCTCCCACCATTGCGGCGGCAGGCCACCGGGCTGCGTGGGCGTGGGGCGGTCGACGGGCTGGCGCGGCGCATCGGCATAGTCCGGCGCCCAACCCACGCGCACCAGCACCACGGGTGCGCCCAGCGCGCGAAAGCGCTTGGCGAGCTTGGCGCCGGCGCCCAATACCTGCTCGGCCGAATGCGGCCCCTGCGCGAACGGCAGGATGCCGCGTTGCAGGTCGATCAGCACCAGCGCGGTGGTCTTGGCGGACAGGGTTTGCAGCGGTTCAGACATCGATGGCTCCCGGCTACGGACGGCGGATCACGCACGTGGCCGTGGCATGCGCCAGCAGCGTGCCGTCCTGCGTTTTGAGCGTGCCTTCCGACACGCCGATCGTGCGCGAGACATGCAGCACGCGGCCAACGGCCACCAGCGGCGTATCCACCGGCACCGCCTTCACCATCTTCACGTTCAGGTCGACCGTGCCGTAGCCGACACCGGCTTCGAGCATGGAATGCACCGCGCAGCCCGTTACCGAATCCAGCACCGTCGCCGCAAAGCCGCCGTGCACACCGCCCAGCGGATTGAGGTGGCGCTTGTCGGCCTTTGCGCCGAAGTGCACGACGCCGGCTTCAATGGCGTCCATCGTCATCGGGATGGTTTCGCTGATGGACGCGCGCGGCAGATCACCGTGCGACATGGCCTGCAGCAATTGCAGGCCGGTCATTTGGGACGGATGCATGGGAAGAGTCTGTGGGCAGTTGAGGTGAAGTGACTCGACACTCTACCGCGAGCCCGATTGCCATGGCTGCAATGCGTTGCATTAGGCGGTGCAATAACGCGCAGTCTCCCAATGCGGGTAGACCCTAGCGTTGCATGCACGCCGACGCGAAAGGCTCCAGAAAGGTGCCCCCTTCTACGCTCGCCCAGCGATTGCATCGGGCGGCCTGACCAACTGCTCTCTGCGCGTTACTCCAAGTCGGCATTACGACCGGACACCATTACCCACAAAGGAAGGAGACTTTAATGTCCCGTATCACGAGGTTTAGTAAGCATGCCCTCGCGGCGACTGCCGCCGCCGCGGCCACCCTGGCCACCACCGGCGCTCACGCACAAGCGTCAAATGTCACGCTCTACGGCCTGATCGACACCACGATCAGCACCGTCAACAACACCAACGCCGCCGGCGCGCGCACCACCGGCTTCCAGATCCCCTGGTTCTCGGGCAGCCGCTGGGGCCTGACCGGCAAGGAAGACCTGGGCGGCGGCACGTCGGCCATCTTCAAGCTGGAATCCGAGTTCGAGACGCCGACCGGCAACATGGACACCCCGGGCGTGCTGTTCAACCGCGACGCCTGGGTGGGCCTGCAGAGCGAAGCGCTGGGCAAGCTGACCTTCGGCCGCCAGAACGCGATTGCGCGTGACATCTCCGGCATCTACGGTGACCCGTACACCGGCGCCGCAGTGGGCCTGGATGAAGGCGGCTACACCAACACCAACAACTTCAAGCAACTGATCTTCTACGCAGGCAGCGCCACGGGCACGCGTATGAACAACGGCGTGGTGTGGAAGAAGATGTGGGGCGGCCGCTTCCTGACGGCCCTGGGCTATCAGTTTGGCGAAGTGCCGGGCCAGTTCTCGCAAGGCACCACCGAGTCGCTGGCGCTGGGCTACAACGGCGACAACTTCCACCTGGCTGGCTTCGCGCAACAGGCCAAGGTCAATGGCTTCATGGACCGCTCGTACTCGGTGGGCGGCAACGTGATCTTGGGCATCTTCCGTATCAACGCCGGCTACTTCCACTACACCGGCGAACAGCCGGTGGCGCTGGGCAACCGCAGCGACAACGCCTACACCCTGTCGCTGAAGGTCGCTCCGCAAGGTGCCTTCGACTACGAGATCGGCTACCAGATCATGAAGGCCAACAATGCCGCCTTCAGCGCTGGCGGCAACACGCTCAACGCCTACGCAAGCGTGGTGGGCGCCACGGCTTCGGGCAGCGGCCGCAAGAGCACGCTGTACGGCTCGGTCTTCTATCACGTGTCCAAGCGCACCGAGTTCTACGTGGCGGCCGACTACATGAAGCTGAAGGATCAGTACATCGTGGGCGGCACCAACGGCCACAACAGCCAGACGGAGTTTGGCGTCGGTATGCGCACGCGCTTCTAAGCTAGCGGCGCTCGCGCACCGGATCGACAAACTTGTTGGTGTAGGTGCGCGACAGTTCGATGTGCTTGTCGCGCGCGTTGGCATTGCTGGCGGCGAGGACGCGCAGGACGGTGGGTGGGCCGTCGTCCGGCATGCGTCCGTCGGCGCTGAAGGTGGGCAACGCGGCGGCAAGCGCTTTAACGTACAACTCGGGATGATCGCGCCGGAATTCAGGCGGCATGCGCGCGGCAATGTCTTCTGCACCATGTGTGTGCATGTAGCGCAAGGTGCGCACGAACGCGCGGGCCAGTTTGGCGGCGATATCCGGATGGGCTTCCAGCCATTCGGTCTGCAGGTACAGACACGCGGCCGGATACGAGCCGCCCAGCGCGGCGCGCGTGCTCTCGAGCGTGCGCAGGTCGAGCAGCACACGGGCTTCACCGCTGTGCACGAGGCGCGAGACCGTCGGGTCGGTGGTCATGCCGGCATCGATGCGGCCGCCGCGCAGCGCAGTGACGAAGCTGCGTTCCGCGCCGACCGGCAGCATGGTGTAGTCGCCGGCCGACAGCCCTTGCTGCGCCATCAGGTAACGCGTGAGAAAGCTGGTGGATGCGCCCAGCCCCGTCACGCCCAGCGTGCGGCCGCGCAGGTCGTGCATCGATTGCACCGTCACCGGCAGCCGAGTCGACACGACTTCCGCTTCGCCCGGCACCTGGCTGAACACGACGATGGCGCGCACTTCCTTGCCCTTGGCCTGCAGGTCGATGGTGTGGTCATAGAAGCCGACCACGCCTTGCGCAAAACCGGTGAGCAGTTCGCTCTCCGCATCAACGCCGGCGGGCTGCGAGAGCAGTTCCACCTCGAGCCCCTCGTCGCGGAAATAGCCCAGACGTTGCGCCAGCGTGGCCGGCAGGTAGATCATCTTGGCGGTGCCGCTGACCATGAGGGTCAGGCGCGTCGGGTCTTGTGCGAGGGCGGGCGAAGTTGCCACGGCCTGTGCTGCCACCATACAGGCAGCGAGCCACGGCGTGATCAAGCCCCGGAGGCCGCGTGTGCGGGCGCTCCTGCAGGTAAAAACACCCATTGAGTTGTCTCCGGCTCTTTTGTAGATATCGGTATCGCGCGGCCCGGATTTGGTGAGTGACGCATCCGGCGCGCGTAGGCAGCCGCCACCATTCTAGGGAGCGGCAACCCACAAATCGCTTTCATTTTTCAGACGCGCTGTTTTCGTATGAAGCTGCTACTGATCGAAGACAACGCCCCGCTGGCGCACTGGCTTTCGGAGGCGCTGCGCCGCGCGCATTTCACGGTGGATCACGCCACGGATGGCGAATCCGCCGACACGTTGTTGCTCACGCAACATTACGACGTGGTGCTGCTCGACCTGCAATTGCCCACGTTGTCTGGGCAAGGCGTGTTGCAACGTTTGCGCGGTCGGCGCAACCCGGTGCCGGTGCTGATTCTCACCGCCAGCGGCGGCATCGACGATAAGGTCGCCTGCCTGGGCGCGGGTGCCGATGATTACCTCGTCAAGCCGTTTGAGATTCGCGAGCTGATCGCGCGCATCCAGGTATTGGTGCGCCGCAGCGCGCCAGATCAGTCGGTCGAGCTGCAGTGCGGCGACCTGACGTACCACACCGGTAGCCGCACCTTCAATTTGGCCGGCCAGCCGCTGGTGCTGCCCGCGCGCGAGCACACCGTGCTCGAAATCCTGATGCTCAAGCTCGGGCGTACGGTGTCCAAGCCTGCGCTGGTGAATGGTGTGTTCGGGATGGACGACGAAGCCAGCCCCGAGGCCATCGAGATCTACATCCACCGCCTGCGCAAGAAGCTGGAGCATTCCGCCGCCACCATCGTCACGTTGCGCGGCCTCGGTTACCTGCTGCGCGATGCTTCTGCCACGCCGTCCTGATCCGGCTCCAGCGCAGGCCGCACCAGCACGCGCGCGCAGCCTGCGTGCGCGGCTGGTGTTGTGGCTGGCGCTGCCGCTGGTGGTCTACGTGGCGGCCGATAGCTGGCTCGATCTGGCCGCCGCGCGCCACAACGCCGACCTCGTGCACTTTCATGCACTCGACACTGCCGCGCAGATGATCAGCGGCCAGATCGAATGGGACGAAGGCCGCCTGCGCGTGTCGGTGCCGCCCGCCGCGCTGGCGGTGTTTGCGGCGCCCGAGACCCCGGACACGCCCGTACGCGATCAGGTGGCGTACCAGGTGAGCACCGAGCATGGCCGCCTGCTGGCCGGCCGGCTCGACTTCGGCACGCGCCCCGCATTCGACGCCGCAGGCCTGGCCGATGCCGGCACCTATATCGACACCGTGGAGGGCCAGCCCGTGCACGTGGCCGCCGTGGTGCGCACCATGTACGACGCCGGCCGCATTGAACGTGTCGTCACGCGTGTTGCGCAAACCATGAACGGCCGCGACGCGATGATCCGCCAGTTGTGGTGGCCTGCCACCATGCGCCAGCTTGCGCTCGTGGGGCTGGCGCTGGCGATGATCCTCATCGGCCTGACGCTGGAATTGCGCCCGATCTTGCGGCTGGCGGGCAACGTGTCGGCACGTGCGCCGACGGACCTCGCGCCGCTTGACCCCGGCGGCCTGCAGCACGAACTCCAGCCGATTGCGGGCGCGTTCAACCAGTACCTGCAGCGCATTGCCGACAATGCGATCACGCAGAAGCGCTTCATTGCCGATGCAGCGCACCAGATGCGCACGCCGCTGGCGATTCTCGATACGCAGATGCAGGTGGCGGCGCAGACCAACGCCGATGCCGCGCTGCACGAAGTCCTCAAAGCCGCGCGCACGAGCACGCGCAACCTGGCGGACCTCATCAACGATTTGCTGCTGCTCTCGCAAGCCGAGGCGTCGGCCGCGACAAGCGAGGCGGTTGATCTCTCGCAGGTGGCGCGCACCGTGCTGGAAGACCTCGCGCTGCTGGCCGATGGCCGCCGTATCGATCTGGGGATCGAGCTTGCCGAGCAGCCCGTGTGGACGTCGGGCAACCGCACGCTGATTGCCGCCCTGCTGTTCAACCTGGTCGACAACGCCGTGCGCTACACACAGGAAGGCGGCCACGTGACGGTGCACGTGTCGGCGGATTACGGCTGGGCCATGCTGACCGTGACCGACAATGGCCCTGGCATTCCGCCCGAGGCGTATGCGCGCGTGTTCGAGCGTTTCACCCGCCTGGCGAGTGCGCACATTCAGCAGACGCAAGGCAGTGGCCTGGGCCTGGCGATCGTGCGGCAGATTGTGGATCGCATGGGCGGCCAGATTGCGCTGGCGCCCGGGCCGGGTGGCGCCGGGCTGGCGGTGACGGTGTGGCTGCGGCGCACGAGCGCGCCCGCTGCGGCGTAAGTCTTTGCACCTGCCGATTTGTGTTGATGGGCAGAACGCGCGCAAGAAAAACCGGCCCCACGCGGGGGCCGATGTTCTGGAATGTTCAAGCCGATTTACTTGGCCGGTTTGAGCTACTCCGCCATCTGCAAATGCTCGCGCAGCGCGGGCAGGTTGTACGCGAAGAGGGCCTTGATATCGGGGGCCTTCGCGCCCTCTAGCGTGCGGAGCCATGCCTGCGATGCCGCGAAAACCCACGGAGATGAAACGAGCGATGGCGGGGCTACGTGCGCGCAGCCGCCTTGGCACGTGAGCGCGGCATCGGCAAAACCTTGGCCTCCCCCAGCGCCCGGCTGACCGCATTGGGCTTGTCAACGAGATCCTGCAGCGTGTAGCGGCCCAGCACCTCAAAGTACGCCTGCAATGCCGCGTGCAGCACGCCACGCAGGCCGCACACGCGCGTGATGACGCAGTTGTTGTGGTCGGCGTGGAAGCACTCGACCATGCGGAAGTCGGGCTCGGTGGCGCGCACCACGTCGCCCAGGTTGATTTCCTGCGCCGGGCGGCCAAGCGTGATGCCGCCCGCACGCCCGCGCACCGTGTGCAAGAAGCCGTCTTGCCCAAGCTGCTGCACGATCTTGATGAGGTGGTTCTTGGGAATGTCGAAGGCATCCGCAATGCGCTGGATCGTGACGAGTTCGTCCGGGTGCACGGCCACGTAGATCAGCGTGCGCAGGGCGTAGTCGGTGTAGTCGGTCAGTCGCATGGCGGGCGCGCGGGGGTGCCGCGAGTAAAAACATTCATGAGAGACGCATCTTATCGGGAAGTTGCACTTAAGATGCGCCGGTTTGCCGCAGCTCAATTTGTTGCATCACAAATATACGTTTAATAGAATCCAATGCAAGCGGTTGCCTGAGTGTCAGGCCATCCAGAACAAAGCGTGACGGCGCCCCCCGTCTTATTTGTTGCATATCTCACGCATATTTGGAGTCCAGCATGCTGTCCGACAAGTCCAAGCCCTATATCGATGCCAGCGTTCCGGTGCTGCGCGAACATGGCTTGACCATCACCCAGACCTTCTATCGCAACATGTTTGCCAGCCACCCCGAGCTGACCAACGTGTTCAACATGGGCAACCAGGCCAATGGGTCGCAGCAGCAGTCGCTGGCTTCCGCGGTGTTTGCGTACGCCGCCAACCATGGCAACAACGCGGCGCTGGGGCCCGTTGTCAACCGCATCGTGCACAAGCACGCTGCCGTGGGCATCAAACCGAGCCACTACCCGATCGTCGCCCGCCACCTGCTGGGTGCGATTGCCGAAGTGCTGGGCGATGCCGCCACGCCGGATCTGCTTGCTGCCTGGGACGAAGCCTACTGGCTGCTCGCTGCCGAGCTGATCGCCGCTGAGGCGCGCCTGTATCAGCACACCGGCAGCGGCCCCGACCATCGCCAGCCCGTGCGCATTGTCGAGCGCCGTCAGCAGGCCGAAGACGTCGTCTCGCTCACGCTCGAAGCCGTGGGCGACGCACCGCTGGCCGATTTCCTGCCGGGCCAGTACATCTCGGTGCAGGTGGAACTGGCTCCGGGCGCGCTGCAGCAGCGCCAGTACAGCCTGTCGGATGCGCCGAATGGCCGCACGTGGCGCGTCTCGGTCAAGCGCGACGCCGGCGACGGTGATCGCCCGGCCGGCACGGTGTCGAGCTGGCTGCACGCCAACGCACGCGAAGGCGACGTCCTGCTGGTCAGCCAACCGTACGGCGATTTCGTGCCGCAGCTCGCCACCGACAACCCGATCGTGCTGATGTCGGCCGGCGTTGGCATCACGCCCATGATCTCGGCGCTCAACACGCTCGCGCAGCAGAGCAGCGCGCGCAAGATCGTGTTCAGCCATGCGGGTCGTGCAGCCTCGTACGTGGCCCACGCAGATGATCTGGAACGTGCCGCGCAGGCCCTGCCGGCGTTCGAGGCGCACGTGTTCCTGGAGTCGGGTGAAGACGCGGAATTCGCATCGCGCCCCGCACAGCCCGGCCGCATGAAGGTCGACACGTTCGTGCGCGACAACGCAGCGGAGGCGGACTTCTATCTCTGCGGCCCGCTGCCGTTCATGCAGGCACAGCGTGCGGCGCTGCTCGCCAGCGGCGTGCCTTCGGAGCGCATCCACCGCGAAGTGTTCGGCCCTGACCTGCTGGACGACATCCTCTGACCAGAACCCCGGAGTTCACCATGCCCCGCCCCGCCCCGCTGCTCACCATCGGCAAGCCCGACCCGGCAAGCCGCTTGCCTTACGCGGGGCGTGCTGTCTTCGCGCTCGGTTTCCGGCCGTTCTACTTGCTGGCGGCCGCGTTTGCCGCGCTGGGTATGGCGTTGTGGGCTGCGTTGCTGTTGGGCGTGCTGCCGTCGGCGCACGGCCCGGCCACCATGGCGCCGCTGTTCTGGCACGCGCACGAGATGGTGTTCGGCTTTGCGGCGGCGGTGGTGGTCGGCTTCCTCTTCACCGCCGGCAAGAACTGGACGGGCCTGCAAACGCCGCAAGGCGCGCAGCTCGCCGCGCTTGCTGCGTTATGGCTGGCGGCGCGCGTGCTGATGTGGGTTGGTCCCGTTCCACTGGCTGTGGTTGCGGATGCGGCCTTCCTGCCGGCATGTGGTTTGGCGTTCCTGCGTGTCCTCCGGCGCGCGAAGAGCGCACGCAACTATGGCCTGGCGATCGCGTTGCTGGTGCTTGGCACCGTCAACGGCGTGTTCCACGCGGCGCTGGCACTGGATGCGCCGCTGGTCGCATTGCGTTGCGTGGATGCGGCCGCGGGCCTGGTCTGCCTGTTCGTCACCGTCATCGGCGGGCGCGTCATCCCGATGTTCACGTCCAACGCGGTGTCTGGTGCGCGCGTGCGGCGCGTGGTTTGGGCCGAGCGCGCAATCGTGCCGGCAACGGCGCTCGCGGTCGTCATGTTGGCGACGCCTCTTCAGGGCATCGTTCCTGCCATCGTGTTTGCAGCGGCGGCAGTGGTGCAGGCCGTCCGCTGGGTGGGTTGGGACACGCGCCGCACACTGCGCACGCCCATCGTTTCCATCCTGCATGTGGCGTATGCCTTTCTGCCGATCGGCTTTGCCATGCTGGCCGCGGCGGCGCTGGGTTGGGGCGATCGCTCCACCGCGCTGCATGCGCTCACGGCCGGGGCCATTGGCGGTGCCATCATCGCGATGATCACGCGCACCGCGCTGGGCCACACCGGCCGGATGCTGCGCACGGGCTGGGCGGAGAACTTCGCCTACGGTGCCATCGCGCTGGCTGCACTTGTGCGCGTGGCAGGCTCTGCGTTGCTGCCGCGCGAGGTGTGGGTCGGCGGGGCGAGCGTGCTGTGGGTAGCGGCGTTTGTGGTGTACCTGTGGCGCTACACGCCATGGCTGATGGCACCGCGCGCAGACGGCCGGGAAGGCTGAGCTTCAACCCTGCCGGCCTGCCGCCTTCCTGCCGGCAGCTTCCGTAGAATGGCGCAGCCCCTTCGCACACTGCGCCCACGATGGATGTCCATCTAACGATCCACGGCCGGCATGACCTTGCCGGTCAGCTCTATCAGCAGCTCCGCACCGCCATCCTCGATGGCCGGCTCGCGCCGGGCGAGCGCCTGCCCTCCACGCGCGACCTGGCGTTGCAGATTGGCGTGTCGCGCAAGACCACGCTCGATGTATTCGAACGCCTCATCGCCGAGGGCTATCTGCGCGCGCGCGCCGGTTCCGGCACCTTCGTTGCCGAGGCCACCGAGGGGTTGCGCGCCCGCACGCCGGCGGCCTCGCCCGCTGCGCAACTGGCGTCGCCCACGCCGGCCCTACGCGCCTTCGATACGCCCTGGAACAACACGCCCGCGGTGCTGCCCATGCCGCGCCCGAACGTTGTCTACGACTTTGTTGGCGGCGTGACGGAGAAGCGTCTGTTCCCCTTCGATGTGTGGCGCCGTTGTGTGGCGCACGCGTTGCGCCAGCAGGCGCGTGGGCGCGGCGGTTATCACGACCCGGCGGGCGACCAGGCGCTGCGCCTGGCGATCTCGCGCTATCTGGCGTTCAGCCGCGCGGTGGTATGTGCGTGGGCCGATATCGTTGTCACGCAGGGCGCGCAGCAGGCCATCGATTTGCTTGCGCGCGTGCTCGTGCGCCCAGGCGATACGGTGGCCATCGAAGACCCCGGCTACCCGCCCGCGCGCATCGCACTGCAGGCGCTCGGCGCCAACGTCGTGCCGGTGCCGGTGGATGCCGAGGGCTTGGTTGTCGATGCGCTGCCGCCTCACGCCAAGCTCGTCTACGTGACGCCGTCGCACCAGTTTCCGCTCGGCATGCCGATGAGCCTCGCGCGCCGCGCGCAACTGCTCGACTGGGCGCAGCGTCATCACGCGCTCATCGTGGAAGACGACTACGACAGCGAATTCCGCTTCGATGGCCGCCCGATGGAATCGCTCAAGAGCCTGGACGCCGCCGGTTGTGTGGCTTACGTGGGCACGTTTTCCAAGACGATCTTCCCGGAGCTGCGCATCGGCTACGTGGTGCCGCCGGCCTCGCTGGCGCCGCCGCTGCGGCACGCCAAGCAGGTGGCCGACTGGCACAGTGAATCGCTCATGCAGGCGGCGCTGGCCAAGTTCATGCTCGATGGGGATTTCGGCAAATACCTGCGGCGCATGCACAAGGAATACGCCGCGCGCCGCAATGCGCTGCTGCGGCATCTGCGCGGGCCACTGGCACCGTGGCTGGCGCCCGTGCCATCGGCTGCCGGCATCCATATGGCGGCGCAGTTGCAAACGCCGTTGCCGGAGGCGGAACTGGTGAAGCTGGCAGAGAGCGTGGGCGTCGGCCTATACGGCACCGCCAGGATGTATGTGGCGCGGCCACCGCAGCCCGGTTTGCTGGTTGGCTACGGTCATGTGAACGTCACGGAGATCGACGCGGGGCTCGGCAAGCTGGCCGCAGTGCTGGCCACGGTGGTTACCTGATATTCGTTGAGATTGGCAATTTCAAGGTGCCACCATGGCACCTAGACTGGCTTCCGTTCTCAAGCACAGGAGCCAAATCATGCAAGCCCGCCTCGACTTCACCCAAAGCAATCCGGCCGCCATCCAGGCCGTCATGGGCCTGGAAAAAGCGCTCAGCAAGAGCACGCTGGAAAAGCCGCTGACCGAACTCGTGCGCCTGCGTGCCTCGCAAATCAACGGCTGCGCCTACTGCGTCGATCTGCACACCGCCGATGCGCGCAAGGGCGGCGAAGACAACCGCCGTCTGGCCACCGTGTCCGTCTGGCACGAAACGCCCTTCTTTACCGACCGCGAACGCGCCGCGCTGGCGTGGACGGAAGCCGTCACCCTCGTCGGTGAAACCCGCGTGCCCGACGATGCCTGGCAGGCCGTGCGTGCGCAGTTTTCCGATGCCGAGCTGGTTGACCTGACGCTGCTGGTCTGCACCATCAACACGTGGAACCGGCTGGCGATCAGCTTTCGCAAGCTGCCGACCTGAGCGGCGCATATACTGCCTCGCACGGCGCGCGCCGCACACGGAGGCTTCATGCTGCACAACGTCCGCACCCTGAGCATCAATGTCGAACGTCACTTCGATGACGTGGCCATGTTCCTGGCCGAGCCTCTGAACTTTCCGATCTGGGCGACCGGCCTGTCGGATGGGCTGGCACCCGGCACGCAGGGTTCGGGCGCTGCGCCGGACGAGTGGATTGCCAAGGCGGCCCCCAACAGCAACGATGGCACCGTGTTCATCCGCTTCAGCCCGCCCAACGAATTCGGTATTGCCGACCACTGGGTTCGCCTGCCGGATGGCGCGGTGATCTACGTGCCGCTGCGTGTGGTGCGCAACGGCGCGGGTACCACGGTGTCGCTCACGCTGTTTCAGCAGCCCAACATGGACGACGCGCAATTCGACGCCGACGCCGATTGGGTACAACGCGATCTGGCGAAACTGAAGATGGTGCTGGAATCCGAATAGCGCTCAGGCCTTCTCCGCCTGTGGGGCGTGCGGCACCGTTTGTGCCCCCGAGGGTGCGGATGGTGCGGACGGTGCAGCCAGCGACGGATCGCCATGCGCATCCGACCCCTTCACCTGGCGCACCCAGAACACGCAGAACAGCCCCGCCGCCACGGCCAGCCAGCCGTTGAGGCCATAGCCCTCGATGCGGCCGCCCGCGCCGCCGGACAGCAGCAGCCCGCCCGCCCACGCGCCCACGCCGGTGCCGACCGACATCACCGCGCTGTTGGCCGACAGGAACGCGCCGCGCACTTGTGCAGCGGGCACTGTCGTCATCAATGCCTGCATCGGCACCATGCGGCTGGAGAGAATCACCATGAAGAACGGGAAGAACAGCAGCATGCCGATGAAGGGCCAGTCAGGCAGATGCGTCATTACCAGCACCGGGATGAACGCCAGCAGCGCGGCGCCCACGAACACGCGACGGCGGCCGTAGCGGTCGGCCAGCTTGCCGACTGCGCGTGAGCTGAAGAACGACGCCGCGCCGCCCGCCACATACAGCCACGACAGATCCTGCGGCGACACGCCGTGGTTGGCCACCAGCACCGGTGAGATGAACGGGATCACCATCATGTGCGAGCCCATCATCACGAAGGTCAGCACGAAGGCACGCAGATGGCGCGGGTTGGTGAGCAACTGCCACAGGCCGGTGAGGATTTCGCCCAGCGTCTGGCTGCGCTTGCCGACCAGATGTTCGGCCAGCGGCGGAATGGTCTGCCGCGCGCCCAGCCAGATCAGCACGGTGAGCGCCGTCAGCAGGAAGAACGGCGCTGACCAGCCGAAGTGCGCGCCAATCGCAATGCCCACGGGCACGCCCGCCATGGCGGCCAGCGCAAATGACGACATCACCACACCGGTGGCGGCGCCGCGCCGCGCGGGCGGAATCACGTCGGACAGCACCGCCATGATGATCGAGCCGAGCACGCCACCCGTGAGGCCCGCAAACGCGCGGGCCAACAGCAGCATGCTGTAGCTGCCCGACAGCGCGCAGGCCAGGTTGGCCAGCGTGAAGAGGCCATAAACGGTCAGCAGCAGGCGGCGCCGGTCAAAGCGGTCGACATACGTGGCGGCCAGCAGGCCCGAAGCGCCGGAGCACAGCGAATACACCGACACCGCCGTGGCGAACGCCGCCGGCCCGATGCCAAACGTATGCATGATTTGCGGACCGAGCGGCATCATCACCATGAAATCCATGATGACGGTGAACTGCGTGAGCGCGAGCAGCCAGAGCAACCGGCGCTCGCGCGAGGAATCAAGTAAGGGCATGAGGGCGAACGAAGAAAGGGAAGAGGCGGCGCGCGCAGGCCGCCGCCGCAGTCGACTGACCTGGCCGGCTGGCACATCGCTTTGTATCGAAAAACATATCTTAAGATAGTTGTCGCGACACAAGAAGTCAAACTTTATTCAAGCGGGATTCTGCGCTTTGTCACAGCGTCGGGGCGCGCAATGGATGATTTCGCCCGCCGCATCCAAAGTGCGCGGCACAGGGTGGTGGTCATTGGCGGCCGGCCATTCGGTCGTCTGGCATGCGTGCGTGGTTTGGCATCTGGGCCCGGCAGATAGTGGCAAATCAAATGAATGTCATCGCAACATTTAATTGGTCGATCGTGAGCGACTTCGCTATCGTCAACGCCGCCTGCCCGATGCCGTTTGCACTCGGGGCCGGACTAACCCATTGCCTGAATGCAATATGTCTAAGACAACGTATTACGCGCCGCATGGCGGCCATCCGCCGCAGACCGATCTACTGACCGATCGCGCGATGTTCACCGAGGCGTACGCAGTGATCCCGAAAGGGGTGATGCGCGACATCGTCACGAGCTGGCTGCCGTTCTGGACGAACACGCGCCTGTGGGTGATCGCTCGCCCGCTGTCGGGTTTTGCTGAAACCTTCTCGCAGTACATCGTTGAAGTGAACCCGGGCGGCGGCAGCGACAAACCCGAGCAGGACAAGAACGCCGAAGCCGTGCTGTTCGTCGTGGAAGGCGAAGCCGAGCTGACGCTGCAAGGCAAGAAGCACACGCTTAAGCCGGGTGGCTACGCGTTCATTCCGCCGGGTGCTGACTGGACGCTGCACAACGCGAGCGATGCTGCCGTGCGCTTCCATTGGATCCGCAAGCACTATCAGGTTGTCGACGGTATTCCGCTGCCGGAAGCCTTCGTGACCAACGAGCAGGACGTCGAGCCGATCCCGATGCCGGGTACCAACGGCGCCTGGGTGACGACGCGCTTTGTCGACATGAGCGACATGCGTCACGACATGCACGTGAACATCGTGACGTTCGAGCCGGGCGGCGTGATTCCGTTTGCTGAAACGCACGTGATGGAGCATGGCCTGTACGTGCTGGAGGGCAAGGCTGTCTACCGCCTGAACCAGGATTGGGTTGAGGTGGAAGCGGGTGACTTCATGTGGCTGCGCGCGTTTTGCCCGCAGGCCTGCTATTCGGGTGGCCCTGGCCGCTTCCGCTACCTGCTGTACAAGGATGTGAACCGTCACATGAGCCTGACGTTGAACCCGGCACGCTAAGCGCCGCGCAGGTCAGACGAAAAAGCCCGCCGGTATCTGCCGGCGGGCTTTTTTCATGGGCGGTACCTACTTGCGCGTTGCCACGATGAACAGGCGCTGGAACGGCAGCAGCACCGTGCCATCGTCGAGTGCCGGATAGGCCGTGGCAATGGCATTGCGGTAGCGCGTGAGAAATACGGGCTGCTCATCCTCGTTTAACGCTGTCAGAAATAGCTGCAGTTATCCCCCGCCGCACGCGCGCGCTACGAGATGATCGTTGACGAAGGGGCGACGCTGGCGCGTTGATGAAACTGCCACGGTGCGCGCTGGTGAGAAGACCGGCCAGTGCGGCCTAGACCTTCTCACCCTGGCCGTGCGGTTCACGCACGTGAGCTCTGCGGGTCGGTGGGATAGGTTGAATCGCGGTGCCAGGCGAGCACGCCGCGTGCGTCGCTGCGTGGTTGGTCGGTACCTTGTGTGTACGGGTCGAAGCGGTCGCCTCTCCATGACAGGTAGCCGTAGGTATCGGCCTGGCGATCGGCGCCTTGCGTAAAGGGATCGGCCTTGTCCGACCGCGCTTGCCCCTGCGTGAATGGGGCCGCCTTGTCCAAGCGGCTTTGGCCTTGCGTGTATGGGTCTGCAACTCGGGCGACGGCGGGTTGCGCTGCGAACAGGGCTGCGGATGCCGTCAGCGTGGCCAACAGGGCAAGCGATAGACGGCGAGTGCGGGTGCGTGTGATTGAACGGGTGGTGTGCATGATGAACTCCTCTGGGTGAGCGTGCGCCATCAGGGGACGGCAGTCTGACGGATCGGCGCCACCGGCTGGATGGCATCGATCTCCCAGGTTGGTCGCGGCACGGCTGCAAACCTGACACGGCATCCACGAGAAAATTTGGCGCGCCAGCCTGTCCTCTCAGATACGCAGAGGGGACAACGGTGGATGCAGAGAATGCGCCCGCACCGATCTTCTTGTAAGGTGAGCGCCGCACGCTATCCGACCTTCCGCATCGCATGGAGCTCATGCATGACCCAGCCAGCCAATCCCGACTTCGCCGCCGCCATTGCCGCCAGCTTCAACAAGCAGAATGCGATGCATCTGATTCACGCAACGCTGCCCGTCGTTGAATACGGCCGCGCTGAAATCCACCTCCCCCATTGGGACGGCGTGGAGCAGCAGCATGGCTTCGTGCACGGCGGGGTCGTCGGCATGATCGCGGATTCCGCTGCCGGCTATGCGGCCATGACGACCGTCCCGGCGAGTGCGTCGGTGCTGACGGTCGAATACAAGATGAACCTTGTTGCGCCGGCCGACGGCGAGAAGCTCGTCGCCCGCGGCGCGGTCGTTCGCGCGGGGCGGACGCTGATCGTCACCCAAGCGGAAGTCTTCGCGGTCAGTGGCGGCCAGGAAACGCTGTGCGCGCTGATGCAGCAAACCATCATGGTGCTGCAGGGGAAGGCAGAGAAGTAGCGGCCGGGTCTGGTGCGCTCAGGTGCGCTCGGGTGCGGTTTCAGCGATGCCCGAGGCTTTTGAGATATGCGCCGCGCATCTCCGCCTCTTCGTTGATTCCGGCCGCCATTCGGCAAACAGCGCTCGCGTTGCTAGCCCGGCAGCGCGAGCAAGCCATGCACACCCTGCCAGCCGACATAGAGCCCCACCAGCGCAATCAGCACGCCCGAAAAGTAAGGCGCCTTGCGTGCGAAGTCCCCAAAGCCGCTCCAGCGCCGAGAGACGTGCTTCACGCTCAACGCGGCCAGCGCGCCCGACGCCACCAGCGTCAGCGCCAGGCCGATGCTGAAGCACAGCACCAATGCCGCGCCCAGCGTCACCTTCTTGAGCTGCAGGCACAGCAGCAGCACGGTGATTGACGCAGGGCATGGGATCAGCCCGCCGGTGAGCCCGAATATGACGATCTGGCCCGTGGTTACGCTTTGGCTGGCGAAGCGGCGCCGGATGTCGTTCGCATGCGCGCGTTCGTGGGCGTCTTGATATTCGGCCGACGACACATCCAGCCCACCGTGGTCGTGCTCGGCAAACTCGACGTCATAGTCGTGCCGATGGTGTTCGTGCCCGAGCGACAGGCGTGCGGTGAACGCGTGCGGCTCGGGAATGGTCTGCTCCGATTCCAGAAAGCCATCGCGCTGCACAAAACGGAAGGTCTGCTGGTTGCCATCCGGTCGCTCGGTCACCACCTGAACCTGATCGGCCGGCCACACGTGGCCATGCGCGCTTTCACGCGTGAGCCGGAAGCGCGGCGGCACGCCGTCTTCAAACACTTCCAGCCGGACGATGCCGTGCCCGGTGTCGATGCGCCGGGCTTCGTCATGGCCGTGATCGTGGTCATGGGCGTGGTCATGATCATGCTCGGCGTGGGTGCTGCGCCATGTGCGCCACATCATCCATGCCGCCACGGCCACGATCAGTACGGCGGAGGCCACCTGGAAGTACGGCTCTGTGGTCTCCGCGTTCAAGTTGCGACCGAAGTACAGGCCTGCCATGGCCACCGCCCACACCACCGCCGTGTGCGAGATCGTTGCAGACAACCCCAGCAGCACCGCCTGCCCCAGCGTGCCCCGGATGGCGACGATGAACGCCGCCATCATCGTCTTGGAGTGCCCAGGCTCCAGGCCATGCAGCGCGCCCAGCAGGATCGCGCTAGGGACAAACAGCCAGGCATTGCCTTGTTGCAGCAAGGTGGTGAACGCAGTCATGGGCGGGGTGCCGGTTACGATTTTTCGATCGGCGGATTATACTCCCCCCTAGTATTTGCGTGCTACCCTGCCGCGACTTCAACATCCCCCCGACACCATCGACCCATGGCCCATACCATCCGCGACAAAGCCAAGCTGCTGGCGCGCGTACGGCGCATCCAGGGGCAGGCAACTGCGCTGGAAAAGCAACTCTCCGAGGCGGGGGATTGCACGGCCATCCTGCAGCAGATCGCGGCAATTCGGGGCGCAGTCAATGGGCTGATGGCTGCTGTTATTGAAGGCCACCTGACAGACCACGTAGTGAAGGAACCCGCCGAGGCGCAGCGCCAGGAAGACCTCGACGCCGTGCTGCAGGTGATCAAGTCATATCTGAAGTAACTTCCGAGTGCTTGCACCGAATGCGCGATGTCGTTAATCTGCTGCACCGCTATCGGTAACTTCTAATTACCTTCTTCCATGTCCCGACTTCACGCCATCGTCCTCGCCACCGGCCATCGCGCCCGCGTGGATGACGTGTGCGTGCAGCCTGGGCCTTTCCCTCCTCCTGTCGTCTCTTCGGGCCACGACGTGATCGGCGCACAGCTGCCGCCACATCTGCCCGCTCTCGGCTGATTTCCAGCCACTTCGTTTCCGGTTGACCTGATCCAGGCTCGGGCTTGAACCCGAGGCGGGCGTACGCCTGCGCGCCGGAACCCGACATTCCTTTTCGACAGGTGAGTGGTATGCGTTCCATGCAAGCCGCGCTGGCAGGATCCGGCGCGACGGTGTTGTTCGTGCTGCTGTGGAGCAGCGGCGCAATTTTTGCGGAGATCGGGGTGCAGCATGTCCCGGCGTTCGCGTTTCTGGTGGGGCGCTTTGCGCTCGCTTCATTGGTGCTGGCGGGGTTGGGGCTCCGGCGTGGGCGATGGTGGCCCGCGCCCGGTTCACGGCTGAAGGTGGCCGCCACCGGTGCATTGCTGACCGGCGGCTATGCGATCTGCTATCTGCTCGCGCTGGATCGCGGCCTCACGCCTGGGCTGCTGGCCACGGTGCTCGGCGTGCAGCCGCTGCTGACGTTGCTGGTGACCGAGCGCGCCTGGTCTGCGCGGCGGATGGCCGGGCTCGTGCTGGCGCTGGGCGGTTTATCGCTCGTCGTGGGTGGGGCAGATGCGCAGCAAGTGCCGATGGCCGGTCTTGGCTATGCGCTGGCTGCGCTCGTCTGTATGACGGTGGGCGCCATCGGCCAGAAGCGGCTGAACCAGTCGGCCATCGACACGCTGCCGCTGCAGAACGCGGTGAGCCTCGTGCTGTGTGTGGGGTTTGCGCTCACATTGCCCGCGCAATCGCTGGCGTTCGCGCCCAGCCTGAGGGGCATCTCTGCGTTGCTGTGGATGGGCGTGGTGATGTCGGTGGGCGCGCAATTGCTGTTCTATCGGCTCATGCAGCGCGGCAACCTCGTCAACGTGACGAGCCTGTTCTACCTCGTGCCTGTCGTGACGGCGTTGCTGGATGACGTGGTGCTCGGCCATCGCCTCGCGCCCGTTGCGATGGCGGGCATGGCGATGATCCTGCTGGGGCTGGCGGTGGTGTTCCGGGCGCGATAGCAGGCCAGACGTGCGGTTGCCGTCAGGCTGTCGGCAACCGCACCGTCACCCGCAGCCCGCCGGCATTGCCATCGGCGTCACCCAGTTCGACCTCGCCACCCAGGCGCTGCACAACGGTACTGACGATCGACAACCCCAGGCCCGAACCGGTCGCCTCGTTGCCGAGCACGCGATAGAACGGGTCGAACACGCGCGCGCGTTCGCTGGCGGGGATGCCGGGGCCGGTGTCCTGCACGGTGATCGACACCACGCGCGCATCGGTGGTGACCGACAGATCGATGCGCCCGCCTGCCGGTGTGTAGCGGATGGCGTTGTCGACGAGGTTGCGCACAGCGACGAAGAGGTCGAGTTCGTTGGCATGCACGCGCGCATCGGTTTCGGTGGTGACGCCCATGTCGAGCCGCTTGGCGTCGGCCAGCGGCATGAGGTCTTCGAGCACGCTGCGGAACACGCGCTGGACAGACACGATGCTCGTCGGCACGCCGGTGGCTTCCTGCGCGCGCGCCAATGCGAGCAACTGTTCGAGCAGCCCACGGCTGCGTTCGATGCCCTGGCGCAGCGTGCCGAGCCGCTCTTGCGCATCGGGCGACATGGCGGCCTGCCCCAGCCGTTCGGCCTGCAGCGACAGTGCGGAGAGCGGCGTGCGCAGTTCGTGCGCGGCATCGGCAACAAAGCGGTGCTGCGCGTCCATCGATTGCTGCACACGCGCCAGCAGGCGGTTGATGGCCACCACAAACGGACGCACCTCGTCGGGCACAGCCTCGGGCGCGATGGCGTGCAGTTGCCGCTCGTCGCGCTGGTCGACTTCGTGCGCGAGGCGCTTGATGGGCGCGAACATCTTGCGCAGCACGTGGGCCACCGCCAGCAACAGGATGGGCACCAGGATCACGAACGGGATGAGCGTGAGGATGGCGCTGTCACGCGCGGTCTCATCGCGCACGGCAGTCTCCTGCGCCACGGCAATGCGCTGCGCATTGGCGAGCGTACGAACCCATACGCGGTACTCGTGCTTGCCGGCACGGGCAGTCTGCATGCCGTCGACCAGCGTTGCCGGAAAGATCGGGCGCCGTGAGCCCGCATCCGGCACGGCGGCAGTGCCGGGCGCAGGCAGCACCTGTACGAGCACGCGCGCCTCTTTGTCCGACACCGGCGTGTTCTCGCCCAGATTGTTGGTGGCGGGCAGATGCGTGGGGTCGAACATGGCGCCGACCTGGCGCAGCACGTCATCCTGCAACGCATAGGCTTCGTGAAACGCCTCACCGAACGCCACACCACCGGCCAGCACCGCCACCGCCACGATGATTGCCGACAGCCAGATCGACAGCCGCCGCTGCACGGATGCCGCGGTGGACGTGGATGCCGTCATTGGCCCCTCGGCACCATCCATCCCACCCCCCTGACGTTCTTGATGGCCTCCGCGCCGAGCTTCTTGCGCAGCGCGTGGATGAGGAATTCGACTGCGTTGCTTGCCACCTCGTGGCCCCAGCCGTAGATGCGCTCTTCCAGTTCCGTGCGCGAGAGGATGGCGCCTGGGCGCAGCATGAGCGCCTGCAGCAGCGCGAACTCGCGTGCAGACAGGCGCACCGGTTCGGCATCGCCCATGCGGGCTTCGTGCGCGGCGGGGTCGAGCGTGAGCACGCCGTTGGTCAGCACCGGGCTGGCCGCCCCGCCCTTGCGGCGCAGGACGGCACGCATGCGGGCCAGCAGTTCGACCATTTCGAAGGGCTTGAGGATGTAGTCGTCGGCGCCGCCGTCGAGGCCGCGTACGCGCTCATCCACCGCATCGCGCGCGGTCAGGATCAGCACCGGCACCGGGTTGTCGCGGGTGCGCAGGCTGCCGAGCACGGCGTGGCCGTCTTTGCCCGGCAGGCCGAGATCGAGCAGCAGCACGTCGTAGTGTTGATGCGCGGCCACGTCCAGCGCGGTCTGGCCGTTGCGCACCCAATCCACGGCATAGGCGGCGTCTTGCAGCGCGGCTTCTACGGCCGCGCCGATCATCGGGTCATCTTCAACAAGGAGAACGCGCATTCAGTGTCTGGTGAACGGTTAGGCGGCCTGCAACGCACTACGCCGCGCTTGCCAGATCGTATAGCCGATGGTGATGAGCAGCACCGCCGATGCACCCGCCGTGCCCAGGTTCAGCCCGCCCGCGCTCACAGGTTTGGTCAGCAGGTTACCGCCCGTGGCATCCAACCAGTCTGCCGGGGCCGACTTAGATCATCCATAGCCGCCCGGCAGCCGATGGCTTATTGCGCCAGGCGCCGCAACTTCCATTCTCCGCTGTGCTGCTTGCACAGCCATGCCGTCCACTGCTCCTTGCTGGTGCCGCGTGCGAGTTCGCTCTGCAGGCGCCGGCAGGATTGGCCCGCGTCGGTCTTGGTTTCCAGTGGCGTGATGGTGGCGTCAATGGCGGCCTGCCTGCCCTTGGCGGGCCACGTCCATTGCGCGGGCGTGTTGTCGGCGGTGTTGGCCAGCGCATCGCCCACGGCCGTGGTGAACGACTTCAGCTCTGTCGGGCTCATCGATCCGATGATGGTGCTGGCCAGCACATTGCGGAAATACGCGAACGACGGCGTGGCGGCGGCAAACAGCGCGGCGCCCGCGAAGGCAAGCGCAAGACGGCGGCGATGCGGCATGGTGTGTCCCCCAGGATGTGACGAAAAGGTGCCTTCATCGTAGACCATGCCGCATCGGCCAGTGATGACACATCGGTACGGGCGCTGGGTGACGCGCAATCTGCACCCACGCGCAAAGCCCGGCACAATGCACGCACCTTCGCCTCACCACATATCGCAATGACGCTCCCGTCGCCCAACGATTTTCCGCTGCTGTCCACCGACAAACTCCGCTACGGCGACACTGACCGCCAGGGCCACATCAACAACGCTGTCTTCGCCACCTATCTGGAGACGGGCCGCGTGGAAATGCTCTTCACGCCCGACAACCCGCTGGCCGCGCCCGGCTGCGAGTTCGTCATCGCCCAGCTCGTGCTCGACTTCCGCAACGAGATTCTCCGGCCCGGCTCGGTGCAGATCGGCACCCGCGTGGCGAGCGTGGGGCGCAGTTCGGTCAAGCTCGAACAGGCCATCTTCCAGAACGGCCGCTGCGCCGCCACCTCGCAATCGGTGATCGTGCAGATCGACGTGGCCACGCGCCAGTCGAGCCCCATTACCGATAGCGCACGCCAACGCCTTGCCGCACTCACCATCGCCCCGGCAGGCGCAGAAGCCGAGTGATCTGCGGCCTACGCAAACGGGCGTCGCCGAAAAATTTTTAACTTTGTTTGCGCTCCTGTCACTTGCCGGTGGGAAGATGATCCTCCCGTTCAACCTGGTGGAGATGACCATGGGATTGTTGGATGAAGTGGGCAAGATCGCCGGCGCCGTCGCCGCTGTTGAAGCCGCTGAGAAAGTCGATCCGGATGCCGGCCTGCTGACCAAGGCTGTTGCCGCCGTCGCGGGTTTCAAGGGCGCGGGCGCGCTGGAAAACATGCTGGAAAAGAAGGACGAAGCCAAGGCTGAAGGTGCCGAGGCGGCTCCGGAAGATGGGGCCGCGCCGCAGGCTTGATTGGCTTGCAGGCTCAAAAGGATTTGGGGGACCCCGCCGGTTGGCGGGGTTTTTGTTTGGCGTGTTGAACGAGCCGACCGGATGGCGGAATACATGCCAAATCCGCGCATGTGCCGATCACTCGACTGAGTGCGCAGAGGCCGACTGAAAAGTCGCCAGTGCTGCGATGCCGCAACCGTTATTGACTACGCGCAGGCCCATGACCCGGGCGCACGGCGATGGCACTGCCCGCACATTCAGCGCTCGAGAGCGGGGCTTGGTCGAGCCTTGGCGCTTACGCTGGAACTGGGTTGCGGCGCATCCACGCCCGCGCAAAGGCTCGGGTGTTTCTCTGGCCACGGCGCCCGCAGCGTTTGCAGTTCGTTCTGGTACCTGCGAAGGTCAATCTGCGCCCTTTTTTGCTGCATTTCATTCGTTTGCGTTGTTTGCAGCGTAGCTGGATTCTCTGGCTCGAACCCGTTGGCGCGAGTACTTGCATTCCGCTCTCCAGTGCACTTTATCGTCTTCTCGATTTCTTTTTCTAGATAAGCGCAGCGCAAGGCCTCGTTGTTTTTGATCTGCTTGATGTTGCTCTCAAAGCCGGGGAGTAAATGCTTCTGAAGCATCTCCATTTCATAGACTTTCTTGTCTATTTTGTGGATGACCCCGATGACATTCTTGCTGTATTTTTCGTCCGTTTCCGTGTTTTGAATGATGTCGAAATGTAAGGCGATTTCACTGTTGAGGTGCTTTAGGTCTTCGATTTTGCGAGCTTCCACGTGAAGGTTGTTCCTTTCTGGCATTGTGGACTTGTTCGCGCGCTCTAGTGCTTCTTCAATAAATGATTGGTTTTCCCTGAGGGTGTCCCACTTCACTATTTGTTCTACTGCTAATTTTATCTCTGGTGATGGCAATTTTTGCTGAATTGCGATTGCTTCAAACTGCTGTAGTACTTCGTTTGTTTTGTTTGTGGGGCCAAGCGCTTTCGCCATCTGCTGTGCTGGTGCTTGTGGGTTTCCTTCCTCGTTTTGGGCGGGGGCCTCTGTCACTTGGTCAACGCGTTCATTACCATTGCCATGGTTTTTGGTGGGACCCATCGATAAATTCTCCTTTTGAAGTTCGAATTTTCAGAATAGGAGGTCGATCAGGCCGGTGCCAACCTTGGCGTGTGTAGATTTGTGACGCGCTTCAGTTAAGTGAGGTATCAGCAAAGGCAACAACTTCCACGCACATCGGACGAACGATTGCCTCTGCTTTTCACACGTGTTGTGCCCTGTGCGGCCCATCACACGACTGTGGGCGTTGCCCCATAAGCGCGTGCCTATATGGTCTGATCGGCTGTTGATCGCGCGAGTCTTGGGTTGCTAGCGCCAGTCACAAATATCCATCATGTGACATGCCAGTCCGTTCAGCGCTCGAGCGGAAGGCTCGGCTGTGCTGCGGTTCCTGCTTTCGTGCTGGGGCCGGGGTGTGCCTCGGCTCCTGCATTGAGGCAGAGGTCTGGCGGGATCTCGGGCCACGGCTCTTGAAGGCGTTGTAGCTCGTTTTGCTGCCTGCCGATGTGAGTCATTTCCCTGGCATGTTGCTGTTGTAACTCCGTTTGCCTCGTCTTCAATCCAGCTAGATTCTCGGGGCGAGATTCTGCGGCGCACTTTTGCGCGATTTCCTGAATAAGTGTTCCAAGCTCCCCCGCTTGCTGCATGCTGAATTCCAGCATTGCGTTATTGTCATTAAAGCGTTCGATTTCATCACGTTGGATAATTTCCTTGACATCGTGGAGGGTGTAACCAAAATTTTCCTGTCTTTTTTCTGTTTTATTTAATTCTTTGATGAGATCGAATGATTTGTCGGCCAGATACTGGCTGATTGTGCCGTTGGCCATGTTGATTTGCATGTCTTCGAAGTTTGCAATAATTTCACGTTCATTTTTTTTCAAAACTTTCATGGCTCGGAACTCGCCTTGGAATCTGGTCTTTATAAAACACGGGGAGAGTTTGGCGCGCTCGAATGTCTTATCCAAAAAATGCTGTATTTTTTCTAGTGAGTGCCATTTTTCTATTTGTTCATGAATCAATTGAAATTCATGTGGAGATAAATGTTGGTTTATTGTTGCAATCTCAGCTTGCCGCAAAAATTCACTCATCGTTCCGGCTGCTTGAGGAATCTGCGCCATTCCTTGAGGCGATTCGCTTTGCAAAAGCTCATATATCGCTTCCGTCTGCTGTGGCGTCAAGTATTCCGCCATCGCTTGCTGCGCCAATGCTTGTAGATTGTTCTCTTCGCTTTGGGCGGGTGCCTCTGAAGATTGAATGGAAGAGGCCTTGTTCGCTGCTGGCATCATTGGCTGCATCCTTTTCTATGAAATCAGGATTTTCAGCGTAGGACCCCAATTGGGCAGGTGCCATCCTTTGCTTGTATTGATTTGTGACGTCACCGGGATGCAGGTGCCGCAGCGCTATAATCTGCCGCGTTACCGCCTTCGCGGTGACCGGGTTTCGCAGCCCATCCAAGCACACCACAGACGGACAGCCGCCTTTCGCGCGGCGTTTTCATGTCCGGTGCTTGCGCACGCCTATGCTTTCTGCGGCGGGCCGGGCAGGGAGACCTTCGGGTCTGCCGGTATCTGTGGTGGCCGGTCTGCGAACCCTGTCGTCAGGCCCGCCACCCTCGTTCGCAGCGAATGGCGGGTCTCCTGCAACCACCACAGGAGGCCATATGGCTACCGCAACCAGCGGGCACCGCCCCGCGTCTTATCCTTCTCCACCCCATAGGTGTTCGGCACATCCCATCCTGGGAGGATGCCCATGACGCCAAGCAAACGCCGCATCTACCTCACCGGCGCGCTGGCCGCGCGGGACTTTCTCTGCCGCACACAAAGCGACATGCGCAGACACCGGCAATACACGCCGGACGCTCTGCGTTGGGAGCTGGCCTATACCGGCATTCACCCGCCGGAGTTCAGACGCGGGTTTCTCGATGCCATCGGCGCTTATGTGCTGATGATGTTGGAAGGCTGTCAGGTGAACCCTGAAACGTGGGAAGTGCTTACCGCCGTAGAGTGGGCTGGCGAGCGCCAGTAACGATAAGCAAGACACATCCCCGAGACGGGCGGGGATGCCAGCAACACGCCTTCGGCATAACCGGTTTGCCAGGAACGCCTTGATTGATGTGCGCCGTGGCATTCTGCTTCCTTGGGTTTCAGAAGCACACCAACGGGAGCCAGCTTGAAGATCGATCACATTGCCTTCGCCGCGCAATCTCTCGACCAAGCGAAGGCGTATGCCTCGCAGTTGTTTGGCGTGGCGTTGCCTGCAGGGGGCAAGCATCCTCTGATGGGAACGCACAACCTGGTCACGCGAATCGCGCCCGGTGTTTTTCTGGAGTTCATCGCCATTGACCCAGAGGCGCTTGCGCCAAACAGGGCGCGCTGGTTTGCGCTGGACCGTCTGATGCGGGAAGGCAAACTGGAAGGTGCGCCGCGGTTGTTTGGCTGGGTTGCCAGCCTTCCCGGTCTGGCGCGCAACAACGCAATCCAGTCGCCGCAGCACGAACTGCTGGAAGTGTCTCGCGGCGATTTGCGGTGGCACTTCTTCCACCGGGCGGATGGTGAACCCGAAGCGGGCGGATGCTTGCCCGCCTTCATCGACTGGGCCGGCGGCAAAAGCCCCGCCGACAGGATGCAGGATGTTGGGCTGCGCCTGAACCGATTCCAACTCGCGCATCCGGAGATGGCCGCCATCCGCACCAGGCTTCATGGGCTGGGGTGGGCTGCTGCCAGCCCCGAGAACCGATATGTTGAATTTACCGATGCGGCGGTGCCGGCATTGACGCTCGTGCTCGACACGCCGAATGGGCGGGTGCAGATCGAGGGCGGCGGCCTGTAATTGCCAACGGGTCAGGCGGCGCGCCGCTCTCCCGCCCGTTGCCGTGTAGAAAACCCGTCTCGCACGCATTGCCCCAGCGCCTGCGCCGCTGCACTCGCACCCTGCGCGGGCAGCAGCAGGCTGATGGCAAACATCGGCAGTTCAGGCAAGCCGGTTTCCGGCCCGAGAATGTCCAGGTCCGCCGGCACCGTCGGCGTGAGCCATGCCGTGACGGCCAGCCCGGTGCGCACCGTGGCGGTGGTCGCCTCGATGTTGCCGCTCTCAAACACGGTGCGCCATTCGATGCGGTGTTCCCCCAGCGCCTTGAGCACGCGGGCGCGGAAGGCGCAGCTCTCGTCCACCATCGACAGCGGCAGTGGCCGCTTCGCATGCACGTTGCCGCCGCGTGCACCGACCCACACCAGACGCTCCACGCACAGGCATTCGCCGGCCGCCTCGTCCACCGGGGCTTCGACCACGGCGACATCCAACGCGCCGCGCGCGATGCCTTCCGCCAGTTCGGGCGAGGTACCGCACACGATGGTCAGTTCCACCGACGGCCGCGCCTCGGTAAAGGCCTTGAAGATCGGCGGGAAGACGGTGCCGACCAGGTCATATGGCACGCCCAGGCGCACCGGGCCTTGCAGCGGGCGCGCGGCCATGTCGGCCCAGACTTCGTCGTTGAGGGCGAGCAGGCGTTTGGCGCGGCCGAGAAAGCGTTCACCCGCGTGGGTAAGTTCAAGCCGGCGGCCGTCGCGCGTGAACAGGCGGCATTCGAAGGCGTCTTCGAGCCGCTTGATCTGCTGGCTGATGGCGCCCTGCGTGAGGTGCAGCGCGTTGGCCGCGACCGTCATGCTGGCGTTTTCCGCCACGGCAACGAAGGTGCGGACGAGGGTGATGTCGAGGTTCTTGGCCATCGACGCATTCTAGAAGCTAATGCATGGCATCAAAAACCTTCGATTTGCTAATGGTTTTGGGCGCTCTACAGTGAGCCATCCATCACCCATCCTGGAATGTCCCATGTCTGCTGACGCGCTTCCTTCCATTGCGCCGCTGGTGCTGTTTGCGGTGGTGTCCACGGTGTCGCCTGGCGGGGCAACCACGCTGGCCACGGCTTCGGGCTCGCAGTTCGGCTTCCGACGTTCGATTCCGCTCATGGTGGGCATTGCCGTTGGGTTGGCTTCATTGGCGGCAGGTGCTGCAGTTGGCCTTGCCGGGTTGCTGATGGCCGCACCGGGGCTGCTGCTGGTGATGAAGGCGGCGGGCTCTGCGTATCTGCTGTGGCTGGCATGGAAGGTGGCGCGCAGCGGCCCGCCCAATCCGAACACCGCAGCCACCGTGCCGACCACGCTGCTGGGCGGCGCCTGTCTGCTCTGGCTGAACCCGAAGGGCTGGGCGATGGCGCTGGGTGCAGCGGCTTCGTTTGCGATGCTGGCGAGCGGTCCGCTGCACTTGGCTGCGCTGCTGGGTGCCACCTTCGGGCTGGCGGCACTGGTGTCGTTGTCGTTGTGGTGCGCGGCCGGCATCGTGTTGGCGCGGCTGCTGAAGACGCCGCGTCAGTGGCGGGTGCTGAACGCCGTACTGGGTGTGCTGCTGGCGGCCTCCATCGTGCCGATGTGGGCGCCTTGAAAGGCCGACATGTTGCGGCGCAACAAACGGTATCGCGCCATGCCGCAATGATCTTCGCCGCAAGCGCCGACTTTGCTGCATGACATCGAACGATGCCTCTAATGCGGGGTTAACCCAACCGTTTGAAACGTGCCGTGGCACCTAGGATGTGAGGTCGCGCCTGATAACAGCACCCTCCGGAGACACCCATGGCCACCGATTTGCCCACCTCCGCCCTCACTTTCGATTACGTCATCGTCGGTGCCGGTTCGGCCGGTTGCGCGCTCGCCAGCCGGCTGACCGAAGACCCCGACGTGACGGTCGCACTGCTGGAGGCGGGGCCGCACGATCATCACCTCTCGGTGTGGGTACCGGCCGGGTGCGCGGCATCGCTGCCGTTCAAGAACAAACGCAATTACGGGTTTGAGACCGTGCCGCAAGCGGGCCTGGGCGGGCGTCAGGGGTATCAGCCGCGCGGGCGCGGGCTGGGCGGCAGCTCGTCGCTCAACGCGATGATCTACATCCGCGGCACCCCCAACGACTACAACCACTGGGCAGCACTTGGCTGCACCGGCTGGAGCTGGAACGACGTGCTGCCCTACTTCAAGCGCGCCGAAGGCAACGAGCGCTTTGCTGGCCGCGATGACGACGCGCTGCACGGCGGCACCGGCCCGCTGCACGTAAGCGACCTGCGCACCGGCAACCCGATCGCACAACGCTTTGTCGATGCCGGTGTGGCTGCAGGCTACCGCCGCAACAACGATTTCAACGGCCCGGATCAGGAAGGCGTCGGCCCGTATCAGGTCACGCAGCACAACGGCGAACGCTGGAACGCAGCACGTGCCTATCTGCACGGCGGCAACAAGGCCGACGCCACCTTCAGCCGCAACCGCCGCCAGTTGACGGTGATGCCCGAAACGCAGGCGCTGCGCATCGTCTTTGACGGCAAGCGCGCGACGGGCGTGGTAGTGGAGCGCGCGGGCCGCACCGAAACGCTGCATGCGCGTCGCGAGGTGATCGTGTCTTCGGGCGCGTTTGGTTCGCCGCAGTTGCTGATGGCATCGGGCGTGGGCCCGGCCGAGCATCTGCGCGCGCTCGGCATTCCGGTTGTGCATGACCTGCCCGGCGTCGGCCAGAATCTGCAGGATCACCTCGACATCATCCTGCACAAGAAGGTCTTCAACCTTGACCTGATCGGCTATTCCGCACGCGGCAGCGCCCACATGCTGGGCGAGATTCTGCGCTACCGGCGCGAGCGGCGCGGCATGCTCGCCACCAACTTTGCTGAGGCCGGCGGCTTCATCAAGAGTCGCCCCGATCTGGCCGAACCCGACCTGCAGCTGCACTTCGTGGTCGCCATGGCCGACAACCACAACCGCACGTTCAATTACGGCCACGGCTATTCGTGCCACGTGTGCGTGCTGCGCCCGAAGAGCCGCGGCGAAGTGCGCCTGGCCTCCGCTGACACGCGCGCGGCACCGCTGATCGACCCGCGCTTCCTCTCCGACCCTGGCGACATGGCTGGCATGCTCGCGGGTTTTCGTGCCGTGAAGAGCATCTTCGCGCAGCGCCCGCTGGCCGATCTGGGCGGGCGTGAGTTGTATTCGGGAAACATTCGCGGCGATGGGTCGGACGACGAAGCCGTGCGCGCGCTCATCCGCCAGCATGCCGACACCATCTACCACCCCGTTGGCACCTGCAAGATGGGCAGCGCAGACGATGCCATGGCCGTGGTGGACCCAGAACTGCGCGTGCGCGGCCTGACCGGCCTGCGCGTAATCGATGGCTCGGTCATGCCGACGCTGATTGGCGGCAACACCAACGCGCCGATCATCATGATTGCCGAGCGCGCCGCAGACCTGATGCGCCAAGGCGGCCGCTCAACGCTGAATGTGGCGACGAGCACTCCCGCGCAAGCTACGCCGGCCGAAGTCCACTGAGTGCAGGCCGAGCCGGGGCCAATAAGACGAGCCTCGGCGCCAATGCAGGCATACCGACGGTTTGGCCGTGCCTTGCGCCCTATGCGGCGCCTTGCGTTTCTGTTGCCGGGAGGAAAAAGCAAGGGCGGTTTCAAGCCCCAGTGGTCAAGCGCCCAGCAATTCCGCCACGGCGCAACCCACAACAACGGTAGCGCCCCGCAGATCATTCAACCGCAGGTTCTCATCTGTGTTGTGCCCCCGCGCTTCCATCAGCGTACGCGGCCCAGCGCCATAGAGAATGGTTGGCACGCCATGCGCCGTGTAATGCCGGGCATCGGTATACAACGGCACACCGTGCACTGGCACATCGCCCCCAAACACCGCCAGCGCATTGCGCCGCACAGCACCAATCAACACGTCGACGCCCGGCAGTTCGGCAAGCGGCTCAGCCAGCAGAATCCGCTCAACCGACACCGCAATCCCCGGCCGCTCGGCTGCGGCACGCTCAATCACCGCGCGCAGCTCGCCTTGCGCATCGCGCCCTGCTTCTTCGGGAATCATTCGGCGGTCGATACGGAACGTCACCAGATCCGGCACCACGTTGGTGTTGATGCCGCCCTGGATCAACCCCACGTTCAACGTTGCGTGGTCAATGCCCGACACAGCCGACTTGCGCGTCGCCAGTTCTGCACGATACGCATACACAGCCTGCAGGATGTGCGTGGCCGCTTCAATGGCGTCGACGCCCGTATGCGGCATGGCGGCGTGCGCCTGCTTGCCGCGCACCGTCACCTGTACGTGCAGGCAGCCGTTGTGGGCCGAGGTGATGCCATACGCAAACCCCGCCGAGATGGCGTAGTCCGGCTTGGAGAGGCCTTGATCCAGCAGCCACTTCGGGCCGATGTCGCCGCCGGTTTCTTCGTCGTACGTGAAATGCAGTTCGACCGTGCCGTTGAGCTTGGCACCGCGCTTTTCTGCGTCGATCAGCGCGAGCAGTGCCCACGTGTAGGTTGCGAAATCCGATTTGGAAACCGCCACGCCACGGCCGAACATCGTAGGGCCGTGTTCGGTTTCGACGATCTCGCCGCCGTACGGATCATGCGTCCAGCCCTGGCCGGGCGGAACGACATCACCGTGCGCATTCATGGCAACCGTCGGCCCGCCATTGCCAAACGTGCGGCGCACGATCAGGTTGGTGGCGCTGACCATGCCGGCGGCGCGCACTTGGGGCTCGGGCACGGCATGCGCCTCGACTGTCAAGCCCAGCGCCTCCAGCAGCGCTTTGGCGCGCGCCGCGTGCGCAGCGCAGTCGCCGGACGGGTTGTCCGACGGCACCTTCACCAGCGCCCGCAGGAAATCGATCTGCTGCGCGTGCGCGGCCTCGACAAACGCGCGGATGTCCGCTTCGATGCCGGCGGTGGTGAGCTGAGCCTGAGTCATGTCGATGTCTCCGGGGTTGTTGTTGGACGAGGGTCGAAAGTGACTGAGCCCCCGTTGTGCGGGGGCCCAGCATTGGTACCGATAAAAGAGACGCTTACTGCGCGGCCTGCATGGCCTCGGCGGTCAACCACACCGATTCAGCCAGATCCTGCTCGTCGCAGTTGTGGCCTTCACCACCGCGGTCAACGACGAGGAAATCGCTGACCTCGCCGAGCGCCAGCAGCGGGTGATGCCACACACCGCGCGCATAGTTCACGCCTTGCCAGCCACGCGAAACGAACGCGCGCAGCTTGGACGGATCCAGCTCACCCGCCGGTGCCACAACCACCAGGTACGGCTTGTCGTTCTGCGGGATGAAGGCCTGGCTGCCACGCGGGTGGCGCTCCAGCATCTTCACCTCGAACGGCAGCGTACGCGGCTGGCCACGGAACAGGTTGATCAGCGCGCGGCCGTCGTCACCCACGTCCACGTTGGCGAGGTCATGAAAGCGGATGGTCGTGCCCTGGTTGATCGGAAACTGCTTGGCCCCTTCCAGCTCGATCACGTCGCCGAACGGCGCGAAGGCTTCACGCGTGAGCGGCTCGATGGTCAGCGCAATACCGGGGTTGGCAACTGCGGCGGTGTCTTGGCTCATTCCAGCACTCCCCACAGACGCAGACGCGACACGCCGCCGTCCGGGAACATGTTGAAGCGCACGTGGGTGACGAGGCCCAGGTCAGCGATTTCCGCTTCGTAGTAGTGCTGCAGATCCATCTGCAGCTTTTGCTCGGGCAGCAGCGTTTGCCAGAACATGGCTTGCGTCTTCAGTGAGCTGTCGGTGCCGCCCACCACGCGTGCGGCTTGAATCGAAACGCGGTCAGCAAAATTGCCCTTGAAGTGCGCGGTGTCGACTTCGATCTTGCGGATGCGGCCCGGATTGGCCAGTGCGATCACGCACCAGTCGTTGCCCGGCTCGCGGCGGCGGCGCGTTTCCCAGCCGTCACCCATGTTTTCGCCACGGCCCGGCATCAGCATGCGCGAGGCCGGCCCGAAGTGTTCGTTGTTGGCTTCGACCACGTAAGCGCCGTTTTCCATGGCGGCCAGGTCGAACAGCTTGGTGCGGTCAGCGCCCTTCCAGTCGACTTGCGGCTGGCCGTATACGCGCAGGCGCGCAATGCCGCCGTCCGGGAAGATGTTGACGCGCAGGTGCGTGAAGGCGCCGCCGTTGGTCACGGCCACGTAGGCGTGGCTGTTGCCCTGCAGCGCGGTCGACGGAACGATCTCGGTCCACTGCGTGGCGTCGGTCGGCTCGCCGTCCGGCAGATAGGCAGCTTCGATGGACGCGGCCGGCGGGAAGTTGCCGGTGAAGTGGCTGGTGTCGATATCGACGCCCTTCACAACGCCCGGGCGGGCCAGGCGGACGATGCAGTGGTCATAGCCGCCGTTGCGGCGACGGCGCGTTTCCCAGCCGTCCATCCACTTGCCGTGGTCGTCGTACTTGCCGGGAATGAAGACCGCCGGCTGCGGGTCGAGCATGCGGTTCTTCGGTGCGAAGAATTCGTCAGTTGCGAACGTGGCTTCGGCGCCCAGGCGGGGGTCCGCCAGGTTCGGATATCGGCGCGTGAAATCCGGTGCGTTCGGATCGAGCATAGGCATCGCCATGGGAGTCTCCTTGGTCTTTGTCTCTGGATGTTATGCGGCAGACCCATCGGGCAAAAACAGCGAGTAAGAACACTCGAAACTCTGACGATGGGAACACCGGAAGTGCAGCGTAGATGGTGCAAGCACAAGGCTTCGCGGGACTGCATGAACCGATGCTAGCATGTGAATTCAAAAATTGCATACAAAAATTGGATCGCCTATGATGCCGTCATCGCTCAACAATTCGTGACGACAATTTGTTGCGATGCAGCGAGCAAAACAAAGCCATGACGACAATCGCAGCAGACCGAAATAGACGATTGAGCAGGGCTTGAGACACCTGAAATCCATAGGAGGATTCACCATGCAACGCTTTACGCGCCCGTTGTTCGGGCAGGTTTTGATCGCCCTTGCAATTGGCATCGCGCTAGGCATCTGGGCGCCGGAATTTGCGCAGAAACTGCAGCCGCTCGGCGACGGTTTTCTGAAGCTCATCAAGATGCTGATCGCGCCGATCGTGTTTTCGGTAGTCGTGGTCGGCATTTGCGGCGCCGGCGAGCTGAAGAAGGTCGGGCGCGTGGGCGGCAAGGCCGTCATCTACTTCGAGGTGGTGACGACGATTGCGCTGGCGCTGGGCATCGCGCTGGCCTATCTGTTCGGCCCCGGCCACGGCATGAATGTGGATCCGAAATCGCTCGACCCGGCGGCCATGGCGTCGTACATGACCACCGCCAAGCAGGTGGAGTCGACCGGCGTTGCGGCGTTCTTCCTCAAACTCATCCCCGATACGTTCGTCAGCGGCTTTGTGAAGGGCGACATCCTGCAGGTGCTGCTGGTGTCGATTCTGTTCGGCTGCTCGCTGTCGCTGCTGGGTGAGCGCACCAAGCCGCTGGTGAACCTGATTGATCAGATGTCGCATGTGCTGTTCCGCATGATGGCGGTGATCATCCGCCTGGCACCGCTGGGCGTGCTGGGTGCGGTGGCCTTTACGGTGGGCAAGTACGGCGCGGGCTCGCTCAAGCAACTGGGCTTTTTGGTGCTGCTGTTCTACGCGGCGGTGTCAATCTTCGTGGTGGTGGTGCTGGGCGGCATCCTGCGGCTGGCGGGCTTCAACATCTTCAAGCTGATCCGTTTCCTGCGTGCTGAGCTGCTGGTGGTGCTGGGCACGGCGTCGTCCGATGCGGTGCTGCCGTCCATCATGAACAAGCTGGAGAAGATGGGCATCAAGCGCTCGGTGGTGGGTCTGGTCATCCCGACCGGGTATTCGTTCAACCTCGATGCGTTCTCGATTTACTTGACGCTGGCCGCCGTGTTCATCGCCCAGGCCACCAACACGCCGCTGGCCTTCCAGGATCTGCTGCTGATTCTCGGTGTGGCACTGATCACGTCAAAGGGCGCGCACGGCATTCCGGGGTCGGCCATCGTGATCCTGGCGGCCACGCTGTCGGTCATTCCGGCCATTCCGGCGATTGGCCTGGTGCTGGTGCTCTCCGTCGACTGGTTCATCGGGATTGCCCGCGCGCTGGGCAACCTGATCGGCAACTGCGTCGCCACGGTGGTGATCGCCGCGTGGGAGAAAGACATCGACCGCGTGCGCGCCAATGCGGTGCTTGACGGCAAGATCGACATCACCGAAGAAGGCGAGGCGATTCCGCACAGCCACGGCGTGGCCGCCCCCGCAGCCCACACGCTGCCGCATGCCTGAAGCCGGTGTCTGGTCGGACGGCGGTAAAATCGGCGCCATGACCGAAACCACCGCCGCCGACATCTCCTCCGAAGGCATTGCCGATGACATCGCCCAGGCGATCGTCGCGCATCGGTTGCCGCCGGGCACCAAGCTGCGCGAAGAGGCGCTGGCGCGGGTCTACCACGTCAGCCGCACCAAGATTCGCGCGGCGCTGCTGATGCTGGCCAAGGACAAGCTGATCCGCATGGAGCCGGATCGCGGTGCGTTCGTGGCCAAGCCCGACGAGACCGAGGCGCGCGAGGTGTTTGCCGTGCGCCGCGTGCTGGAAGTGGCGCTGGTGCGGGAGTTCATCGCCAAGGCCACCCCCGCCGATTACAAGCGGCTGGAGAAGCATCTGGCCGAAGAACACAAGGTGGCCGCAAGCGGTGACCTGTCGGACGTGCCGCGCCGCAACCGCCTGATGGCCGACTTCCACCTGCTGATGGCCGATGTGGTCGGCAACAGCGTGCTCAAGGAAATGCTGTACGAGCTTTCTGCGCGCAGCTCGGTCATCACGATGATGTATCAATCCACCTACGACGCCGTGCGCTCGTCCGATGAACACACCGCCTTTCTGGCAGCGGCCAAGCGCGGTGACGTGGAAGGCGCCATCGCCCTGATGGAAGAGCACATGGCGCACACCGAAAGTTCGCTCAAGTTCGAATCGCCGGGCGGCCGCGCAACGGACCTCGTTGCCGCGCTCCTCGCCTGAACCTCGCGGTGCCGACCTACACGCTGCGCGCGCCAGTCTCCGTCGAGCTGGAAATCAAGAAGAGCCGTTTCATTGGATGGGCCGTACCCGTTGAGGACCGCGCTGCGGCCATGGAAGTCGTCGCGCGTCTGCGTGCCGAGCATCCGGCGGCCACGCACGTCTGCTGGGCGCTGTTGGCGGGCGGGCAGTCGGGCATGTCCGATGACGGCGAGCCCTCCGGCACCGCCGGGCGCCCGATCCTGGAAGTGCTGCGCCATCACGATCTGGACAGCACGCTGGGCGCCGTAGTGCGCTACTTCGGTGGCGTGAAGCTGGGCGCCGGCGGACTCGTGCGCGCCTACACCGATGCCATTGCCACCGCGCTCATGCAGGCTGAACGCGTGGAGCGCATCGCCCGCACCACCCTCACCCTGGTCACGGATTACGCCGACGAGGCGCGTATCCGGCGGTGGATTGATGAGGGTGGTTATGTGCTCGTCGATGCTGCTTACGATGCGGGCGTCACGCTCACTGTGCGATTGCCGGTGACGGACGAAGTGGCCGCACGGGTCACGTTGCGGGATTTAACGCAGGGGCGGGTGGTGATTGCCTAGCGCTCATTGCTCGGGAGCTGGTGCAGCGGCGGGCGCGGGGCCAGGGCAACACGGGTTCGGGCAGTCCGGTTGGAAAAATACGTAGGCGGCTGTCGGCATTTTGGGGGCGACGCCCTCGCGTTCCACGGCACGTAGATGCGTATCGGCTTCGGACGACTCGACTTTGTCACCCTCGATTCCGACAGCGTCCAGCACGGCCTGGATGCTTCTGAGGCGCAGCACTGCCAGCTCTGGGTCGGCAGCGGGCTCGGATGCTTCCCGCAAGCGCACCCGGTACTTGCCGCCGTCGCGAAAGTCCTCCTTGAGCTGCGAGTCCCATTCCGCCAGTTTCAGGATTTCGGTGGTCGTCAGCGCAGACTCACCGGGCGAGAACACCAGTGGGTGCTCAAGTCCGGTCAACTTGCACGCCAGCGCGGAGGTGCTGAGCATGAGAACGCTGACAACCGCAATTCTGCGTAGCATCATCCGCCTCCGGCATTGACCGCGCCACCCGCGATGCGTCTGATGACAAGTTTAGAAACCATCATCCATTTCCGCACGCTCAACTCGTGCGCGACCAATACCCCGCCTGCCCATACACCGTCTTCAGGTGTTCGATAAAGAACCGGATCTTCGCCGGCACCGGCCGCTGCTGCGGATACACGGCGAGGATGTCGTAGTCGGGCAGCGCGTAGTCGTCCAGCACCGTCATCAGCGCGCCGGATTCCAGCTCGGGCTGGATCTCCCACGTTGAGCGCCAGCCAAGACCCAGCCCTTCGCCCATCCAGCGATGCAGCAGTTCGCCGTCGTTGCAGTCGAGGTTGCCGTTCACCTTCACGGTGATGGCCTTGCCGTTGTGCTGAAAGTACCAGCCGCGCTGCTGGCCGCCCTGCAGGTTGAAGGCGAGGCAGTTGTGCTTTTCCAGATCATCCAGCGTGCGCGGCACGCCGTGCTTGGCAAAGTACGCGGGCGTGCCGCACACCACGCGCTTGTTCGACGCCAGACGAATCGCCACGAAGTTCGGGTCGATCGCGCCGCCAATGCGGATGCCCACGTCATAGCCCTCGCGCACGAGGTCGACCACGCGGTCGGTCAGGTTGAACGAGATGCGCACGTCCGGGTTGGCGCGCAGAAAGTCCGGCGCGTGCGGTGCCACGTGCTTGCGCCCGAACGCGGCCGGTGCCGAGACGATCAGGTGGCCAGTCGCCTTGTGGCGGCCTTCGGCCACGAGCAGTTCGGCGCGGTCCAGTTCGCCCAGCGCCTTCTTGCACTGTTCCATGAACACCGCACCCTGCTCCGTCACCGCAATGCGGCGCGTAGACCGATGCAGCAGCTTCACGCCCAGGCGGGCCTCCAGCGCGTTGATGCGCCGGCCGATCATGACGGGCGTTACGTCTTGCGTAAGCGCGGCGGCGGCCATGCTGCCGTGTTCCACCACGGCGATGAACGCTTCGATCTGCTTGAGCTTGTCCATTCCATCATTCCAGTTCGCAATGTCCGGCCATTTTATGGAGGATTCCGTACGCACATTGGTGCTATCCAGCGCATATCACCTGTGACGAATGACTGAAATGACAGGCAGTGATGTGATCGATGCGAGCGCGCTGCGCTGGATTTTTGCGATGCACAAAATCGGTCGTGAACGGCTTCAAAACAGGCGTTTCCTGCTTCTTGATTGCCTCCGGATTGGTGCAGCACGACAAATCATTCGATATGCCGAGTTAGCAATCAACTGACGAAATCGGCGTTTATCCGTATCGGCATGCGGGAATAGGATCAGCTCAACCCTATTCCCACCTTCCCCTTCCTGGAGACACACCATGCCGAAGATGAGAGCGATTGATGCCGCAGTTGCGGTGATGGAAAAAGAAGGCATCACCACTGCCTTCGGCGTGCCCGGTGCCGCCATCAACCCGTTGTATTCCGCCCTGCGCAAGGCAGGCAACATTGACCACGTGCTGGCCCGCCACGTTGAAGGCGCCTCGCACATGGCCGAAGGCTACACCCGTGCCGAACCCGGCAACATCGGCGTGTGTATCGGCACTTCGGGCCCCGCAGGCACCGACATGATCACCGGCCTGTACTCGGCCTGGGCAGATTCGATTCCCATCCTCTGCATCACCGGCCAAGCGCCCCGCGCCCGCCTGTACAAGGAAGACTTCCAGGCCGTCGACATCGAGTCGATCGCCAAGCCGGTCACCAAGTGGGCCGTTACCGTGCGTGAGCCGGCACTGGTGCCGCGCGTGTTCCAGCAAGCATTCCACCTGATGCGCTCGGGCCGTCCGGGTCCGGTGCTGATCGACCTGCCGTTCGACGTGCAAGTCGCTGAAATCGAATTCGACATCGACACCTACAGCCCGATGCCGGTCTACAAGCCCGCGGCCACGCGTGCCCAGGCCGAGCGCGCCATCGAGATGCTGTGCGCAGCCGAGCGCCCGCTGCTGGTGTGCGGCGGCGGCGTGATCAACGCCGATGCGGCCAAGCTGATGGTCGAGTTTGCCGAGCTGGTGAACGTGCCCGTGGTGCCCACGCTGATGGGCTGGGGCGTGCTGGCCGATGACCACCCGCTCAACGCCGGCATGGTCGGCCTGCAAACGTCGCACCGCTACGGCAACGCTACGCTGCTGGCGTCGGACTTCGTGTTCGGTATCGGCAACCGTTGGGCCAACCGCCACACGGGCAGCGTCGACGTCTACACGAAGGGCCGCAAGTTCATCCACGTCGATATCGAACCCACACAGATTGGCCGCGTGTTCGGCCCGGACCTGGGCATCGTGTCGGATGCCGGCGCAGCACTCGAGAAGTTCATCGAAGTCGCCCGCGAGCTGAAGGCTGCCGGCAAGCTGCCGTGCCGCAAGTCGTGGAACGCCGACGTGCAAAAGCGCAAGCGCACGATGCTGCGTCGTTCGGACTTCGACAACGTGCCTGTCAAGCCGCAGCGCGTGTACCGCGAGATGAACCAGTACTTCCCCCGCGACGTGCGTTACGTCAGCACGATTGGTCTGTCGCAGATCGCTGCTGCGCAGTTCCTGTCGGTCAACCAGCCGCGCCACTGGATCAACTGCGGCCAGGCCGGCCCGCTGGGCTGGACGATTCCCGCCGCGATCGGCGTGAAGGTGGCTTCGCCCAACAGCGACGTGGTGGCCATCTCGGGTGACTACGACTTCCAGTTCATGATCGAAGAAATGGCGGTGGCTGCGCAGTTCAAGGTGCCGTACATCCACGTGGTGGTGAACAACTCGTACCTGGGTCTGATCCGTCAGGCGCAGCGCAACTTCGACATGGACTACTGCGTCCAGCTCGCCTTCGACAACGTGAACGCACCTGAACTCAACGGCTACGGCGTCGACCACGTGAAGGTCGTGGAAGGCCTGGGCTGCAAGGCCATCCGCGTGTTCAAGCCGGAAGACATCGAACCCGCCTTCGTACAGGCCCGCTTGCTGATGGCCGAGTTCTCGGTGCCGGTGATGGTGGAGGTGATCCTGGAGCGTGTGACGAACATCGCCATGGGCACGGAGATCGACAACGTGGTCGAGTTTGAAGACGTGCTCGACCTGGAAGACACCCTCGCTGAAGAAGGCGCCACCGCTTAAAAGTAAAACGCGACGGCACGCCTTTCCCTCACCGTTCCGATAAAGGAGAAACCATGACAAAGCTGGCAGCCAACCTGACCATGCTCTTCAACGAGCAGGCCTTCCTCGACCGCTTCGAAGCCGCCGCGCGTGCGGGCTTTCGCGGCGTGGAGTTCCTGTTCCCCTACGCGTTCCACGCAGACCAGATCGCCGATCGCCTGAACCGTTTCCAGCTCGACCTGGTTCTGCACAACCTGCCGGCCGGTAACTGGGACGGTGGCGAGCGCGGCATCGCCGTGCTGCCGGATCGTGTGAGCGAGTTTCAGGACGGCGTGGGCGAGGCGATCAAGTACGCCAAGGTGCTCGGCGCACGCCAACTCAATTGCCTGGTGGGGATTCGCCCGGAAGGCGTGAGTGAAGACGCTGCGCGCAAGACGCTGGTGGAAAACCTGAAGTTTGCGGCGAAGGCGCTGAAGGCCGAGAAGATTGATCTGCTGATCGAGCCGATCAACACGTTCGATATTCCCGGCTTCTACCTGAGCCGCACGCGGCAGGCGCTGGACCTGATCAACGACGTGGATGCGTCCAACCTGTACGTGCAGTACGACATCTATCACATGCAACGGATGGAAGGCGAAGTGGCGAATACGCTGAAGCGCCATCTGGACAAGATCAAGCATGTGCAGTTGGCGGACAACCCCGGGCGTAATGAGCCGGGGACTGGGGAGATCAATTACCAGTTCTTGTTTAAGTGGCTGGATGAGATTGGCTACCAAGGCTGGATTGGGTGTGAGTACAAGCCTAAGGCTGGGACTGTGGAAGGTCTTGGCTGGCGGGCTGCTCACCAGGTGGCTTGAGCTTTCTGTTTTGTTTGGTTTTGGCCCGGTGGTGCATCCCTTGTTTCATCCCCTGCCGGGGCTGACTCACTTTTCTTTGTCTTGCCAAAGAAAAGTAAGCAAAAGAAAGGCGCGCCCGAGATGGCGAAAGACTCCTTGAATTTATGTCGCAGGGAGGGGAAGGGGAAAACTCGCTTCGCTCAGACAGTTCCCCTTCCTTTTTCCTCCCTGCAACAGAAATTCAAGGCGCCATCAAGGGCTCCAACGGCCAAACAGTTGGGCCACCAGCGCAGTAGCAAGAGCGCACGCAAGTAGCACCAAATAGCAGCGAGCAACAACAAGAGCCACTAGGGCATGCAGACCAACGGTTTGTTTTGCCCCTGCCCTGGATGGCGCCTTGGATTTTTGTAAGCGGGCGGAAAAAAGACGGGGAACTGTCTGAG
>CAUPMS010000027.1:0-68501 GCA_963512445.1 uncultured Ralstonia sp. | reverse complement strand
CAACCGAGCCAGAACTACGCAACACCCGTAAACCTACCTCTTGTCCGCATAATTTATCTTATGTAAAATTATTAGACGACTTCGGGAACGTCTACAACAGGCGCTGCGTGCAATCCAGACACGTGGCGGACGGAAGCAAATCTATTCACTTTCATGAGGCCATCCTGCTCACCTGTCGGCCACATCCAATGTCTGGGGAACAACTGTCCGACTTTGCTCCGCGCCGGCCGACTGCTGACTAACGTTCCTTCTTGTCTGAGATAGGCAGCTTTGCCCAGATCAACGTTAAGTTGCGCGCGCTCCAGTCGGCCCTGTCGATGCGGAACTGGGCGAGCGACTAATCGGTCCCTTCGAGCCAACATAGCGCTTGTGGCCGCGATCCAATCGTGTGCCATCTCCCATTGGGCTTGCGCCAAGGGAATCTTGCGGGATGTTGGCCTGCGTTACGCGCGGATCAACGGCTTCCGGAGTCAGTCTGGGATTGGGGCACGGCCGCTCGACAGGTGCGATGGCGTTATAGGCACCGCTACCCCCTCAACGCCTCCCTTGCTTTTTCGTGCGTGCGCCGGATGGAAAATCAACACCGCCGCGCACGGCGCAACGAACAACCACAGATGACGGACCTGATGCTCTTCGATGACCGGCGGCTTTGGCATCCCGAAATGCTCCCGCTTGTGGTTGCGTTACGAGACAGTATGGAAAAAGTTACATCCGAGAGCAAAACGAGGCCGCACCGTCCCACCAATCCTCGGAAAATAGTGCACAGTGGCGGTGCCCCGATATCCGGTTAAACGGGGCGATGAGTCTCCTGCTCAACCTTCGCGGCGCCGGCCCGTCATCAGCGGTTCGCGCTGAGTCGGCCCAGAAATAAACACCACGGGCGATTGCTATGCCACTTTAAGATTGGCGGCGCTAACATTGATAATCTTGCGTAACTTCCTTATAGAACCCCGCCAAGATGGTTGCAGACAAAGCGAATACGACCTAGATGCGCCGCAGCATCATGGTGTCGGGATCAACCCTTTCAATCGACAGCTCGTCACCGACCTTCCAACCCAACTGTTCAACTAGATCGTAAGGCAGCGGGACGATCAGATCACCGCTTCCGTCGGCAGCTTCGCCTCCAGCGACTCGCCAAACAGGTTGTGACCTCGCGCTCGGCAGATACTTGACCAGAATCTGCAGTAAGGCTGCATTGCTTTCCGGAAGCGTCAGCCAACCGGCACAATTGTCGTCGGAATATTCCGCCCAGGCCCGGACCCCCTCATCGTCAGTTGCTTTGAAACCGGCTTCCTGCATGCATAGCAGCATCCGGTCGACATCGTTGGTGAACTGCTTCCTGAGTTCCTGTCGTTCCCTGAAGGTCGGCTTCATGGCGCTAGCTCCGTTGTTCATGCCAATTGCGCGGTGGCGCAGCCCGTAACCCGGGCTCCACCGATTATTCTGTCGCAAATGCGACCCCGATCTGACGTGCGCGCTCGTTCGTTTTCCGAATTTTGTTCTCGTTTTTGGCGCAATTCTGTTCCCGATAGCGCTCCAACGTAATTCCGTGCACTGATGAGGCATGAATTGCTCAGATTGTTGGGGAGCCGGCACTTCTGCAATTCCGTGCATGCCTTCTTGCAAATCGGATTTTGCCTGCTCCGCGTGCGCGCATTGTCGCCGCACGCGCCCTGCGACCAAGTCTAGTCGACCAGTACACGTTTCATTTCACTTGCGCTGATCTTGTTTTGAGCGCGACAGTCTTGGCGCGTGCGCGTCGCCTAGTGGCCCTGTCCATTGCGATTCTTCTTACCGGGAGCGCCTCTATGAAAGTCACTGTGACTCAATGCAAAGACATGCTCAAAGCTACGTTTGCGGACGGCAACGAATTGACGGCCGGCGACCCCGTTGTGCTTGGCGCCCGCCTCAGGGATCTGGGCATCCAGCCGGTAGACGTGACGATGCCAGATTGGCGTGAGGGAGAGATATCGCACCACTTACCGGCAGCAACATCGCGCTGTTGATGGCTCTGCGCGGTCTGAAACCGATCGCAATGGATTGACTTGTGGTGGGCCGCACCATCGGCTCAAGTGGCAACGTAGCTCTCCCCGCCGGTAATGCCGCAGCCATCCTGCGAGGTTGGCTGGCTCGCTAAAGGACTCCAAAGGTTGGGCCCGCGCTCGTCGGTCCCGAGCACTAGCCGCGTGAGCGGGCGTTAAACGCCACTTCGCTGTACGCGAAAATATTTCGCCAGCAGCGAATATTGTGCTATGCTGAAGGCTGGTTGGCGTTGAAGACAAAACCAGCGTAGTACCAGGACCTTTTATCGGGTCTGCGGAGGGGTAACTCTCCACACACTGCCCCGGACCGCGCGTTCTGGGCGCCCCCCGCCCGCCGCCTGGTGCGGCGGGCGGAAACGGATAGGCAGGGGAAAAGTCGTCCCTCTTCGCTTTCTCATTACGTACTGGTCCCAAGGCAATCGTGCTGCGGGGTAATGAGGAGTACTTATGGTTAAAAAGACCATACCCAACCAGGGGCGACAGTCGGTTGAAGTGTCTTGGCGGCATAACTTGGGCAAGCTTCGGCGAGTCCTGACGAGTCGCAAGACGTTGTCACTTATGATGGGATGGCTGCGCATTGTAGTTTTGGTGTCGCGGCTGTTCGATCGCTGGTGACAAGGTGACAACGACTGACACCCCTGCCTAGTCCTTGTTTTGAATGGAGGTGTTCAAATGTTGCACAAAGCGCTACGCCACCTTCGCCGATACCACCAGATGACCCAGGAAGAACTAGCCAAGCGTCTGGAAATCTCCAACAACTATTTGTCGGAGATCGAATCTGGCAAGAAGGCCCATGCGATTACCGTTGATTTGCTGGGTCGATATGCGGCGGTATTTGACGTCCCCGTTTCGAGCTTAATGCTTTTCTCTGAACAACTAGACTCAAATCGTCGTAGCGAAAAGATCCGCGTTGCGATGGCGGCGAAAGTTCTCAAAGTCCTCGACTGGGTGGCTGCCGATGAAGAATCCGTTGCATAGACGCGAGAAGGCAGTGGGGCGTGCTCGTTTGCGGAAAAACAAATCAGCACGCTATCCCATTGAACGATCGCCGCTGTGGAAGCTGACAAGTACTCATCGGCTGGCTGCCTTGATCGATGTTCCCGTCGGAGAACTGGAAGCTATCTGTATGGCTCCCACATACAACAGATTCCTCGACCAGCCGAAGCCAGGCAAGGAGCCCCGTAATATTCAGGAGCCAACAGAGGCCACACTGCGTATTCACTATCGCCTCGTGAAGTATCTGGACAGCATTCAACGGCCAGAATTCTTGCACTCGGCGACGAAAAAGCGATCGCATATCACAAATGCGCGGGCTCATCTCGAAAGCGGAGGAGCCGTGGTTGCGATGGATATCCGAAAATTTTTTGAGAGCACGACCTACCATCACGTCAAGAGCTTCTTCCATAAGGACTTAGGGTGCTCTCTTGATGTTGCGCGGCTGTTGGCGACGGTTTGTACCGCGGACGGTCACCTGCCGACGGGTAGTTGCATTAGTCCATTGCTTTCGTACTTCACGCATCGTCGCTTGTTTTCCGAAATTGAAGCGCTTTGCTTGGAAAAATGCGTAACGATGACGCTTTATGTTGATGATCTAACGCTGTCTGGAGTCTGTGCTACGAAGACACTCATGTTTCAAATCAAAGCGTTAATTCAACGACAAGGGCTTCAAACTCAATCAGCCAAGGACGCAGTCATCCGTCCAGGAAAACCCGCCATCATCACCGGCACGATTCGGCGGGATGGCACGTTGCGACTGCGGAATAAGCATCACAATTCCATCGTGGCGATTCAAAATCGGATTGCACAGGGCGAGACCCGGCCTGGGAATGAGCTGCGTGGCCGAGTTGCTTCGGCACGGGCCATCGAGCCACCAGCAGCGGCGCGCCTTGAAGCTCGGCTGGACAAGATCATTCGAGGCCAGTCCTAGTTTGCTTAGAGAGTCCTTCGCTCAAACAGCCCCACCGCTAACGTGTCCCGAACGCAGTGTTGATCTGCCGGGCTCGCTTCACGTCGTCGCCGTGTAGATAGATTGAAGTCGTTGAGACGGACGCGTGCCGCAAGTTGTCCCGCACAGTGGTCAGTTCTGCGCCGCGCGCGAGGGCGTGGGTGGCGTGCGTATGCCGCATCCAATGCGGACTGGCCTTGCGTAGCTTCTCCGCCAGCACCGCATGATCGCTCTCGATGGTGTCGGCCGCCGTCTCAAAAAACCTTCTAACCACACTCCACAGCCGCGTCCCCGTGATCCCGCCGTCAGGATCCAACCCTAGCCCACCAATCAGCGGCGTCTTCGGATTCCAGCGCGCTCGCGTGACCGGTAGCCCGCGTTCCACCAGGTAGCGATCGAGCGCGTCGCGCGCCAGCGGTGGCAACGCCACCTTCCCGGCGCGACTGCCCTTCCCCACCAGGTTCAACCAGTGATCGCCCTGCCGGTCCGTTTCGATGTCAGCGAGCTTCGCAGAAACGAGTTCGCTCGCGCGCAGCCCCGTCGCATAACCAAGATCCACCACGAAGCGCAGCCGCTGCGCCGCAGGCGCCTCCCAACCATACGACCACTCCAGGCCGTCCGCGATGGTGCGCACCAGCGCCCATTCACCCTCCGTGAAAGCGTGCGAGGCATCGAGCGCTGTCGTTCGCCCACCTCCGCGCACCTTGATACCGGCAAACGGGTTGGCCAGCACGTAGCGCTGCTGGATCAGCCAGCGGAACATGGCCCCCAAGACGGACAACGAGTAGGCGATCGAGCGTGCCAACAGCCCGTCGGTGAACGGCCGCCATTCGACGGACGTGCGTGGACGGGCTGGTCCGACCCAGCGCTCGCGCGGCGTCGGTCGGCGCAGGAAGCTGCGGTAGGCAATCGCGTCCTCGGTGGTGAGCGACGACAGCGGCCGACCGCGTTCGACGATCGCCCACAAGATCAGGCGCTCTGCCTCTTTCCGGTACGCCCGCTGGGTGGCGGGCGATTCGTGCAGCGAGAGCCACGCCTGGACCGCCTCATAGTCGTTGTCGGCAGTAAGGACGCAGGTCTCGCGCGGCGCACGGAATTGCCCTTGCGAGCCGTCGACCTGGTTCGGCAGCTGCAGTTGCTCCCACGGCACCACCACGCCGCGAGCTTGTTCCGCGATCAGTGCCCGGGCACGCTCGGTCAATCGGGTGTGCTCGGCAAAGAATGCTTCGATGTGCCGCGCACTAGCCTGCCCCAACCCGGGAATGACCGCCCACCAGCGGCGCCGGCGCGGCACGCGCACGGTCAGGTCGGCCAGGGTGTCGATGCCCGCGGCCCGCAGCGCGGCAACGGCGCGTGCGTCCAGCCACAGTCCGACGTCATCGCTGATGAGCGGCGCTGGCACCGGCAGCGTGCGGAGCAGCTCGATCGTCTGGTCAGCTGCCCTCCCCTGTTTGGCACGTTCGGCCGCTTGCATCTCGAACAGCGCCGCGAGGTCTTCGCGCTGGCGTCGGCGTGCAAACGCGGCGAGCTGGCGCCGGATACGGCCGAGCACGCCGCGCGAGGACTGCCCTGGCGTCAGGCGCTCGCCCAGGTAGCGCTCAACGGCCTCGCGGGTCGACAAGCCGGCATGCCACGCACGTAGTGCTGCCAGTTCGGCGGCATCGGGGAAATCAGGCGGGGTACCGACGGCGGAATCGACGGGAAGCAGACGCGTTTTCATGGAAGGTAGTTTAGCGCTGTCATGGTGCTATTGCGATAAGAATAGTTATCACAACAGAATTGATGAAATGCGCTCAATCTTCCGAGAGTTCGTCGAGGCAACGCACTTGACTCTGGAGTGCGGTCCAGAGTCTAGGATTGAGCTATGGACGAAGCTCAGATCCGCACTCGCTCGCCCGTGGCAGGAAAACGCCATGGCCACCAGCAGCTTCTGCATGCCGTCCAGCGCACAATCTGGCGAGGAAGCTGTCATGAACATCGCAACATCCGTGCAGTCTGCTGGACTTTTCTGGAGCGAAGAGCCGGCCAGTGCTCTAGGGCATCGACGGATTCGCGCGCGCATCGGTGGATTGCATTGTTCGCTATGCACTGGGACCATCGAAAAGGCCTTGGGCAAGCGACCAGGTGTCACCAAAGTGGCCGTGAGCCTGACGCACGAACAGGCGCTGATCGAGTACGACCCGAACATCGCGCGTGCGCAGGACCTGCTGCAAACGCTCAGGGACCTCGGCTACACGATCTCCGATCCACGCAAGCTACGCCCATTCGATGAAGAAGAACACGCGCTGATGCGCGAACGCAGCCGTTTCCTGGCGGCGCTCACGATGAGTATCGCGGCGATGGGGCTGGTCGGCTTCCCCGTCGATAGCGCATGGTTCCCACTGTGTGTGTTTTCGCTCGTGAGCCTGGTCGCATTTACGTTCGTCGTATTGCGTAGCTACGGGCTGCAACGGGCGATGGCTGGCACAGCGCTGGCCGGCGCATTCGGTGCCGTGATCTACGCCCTGAAATTGCAAGACATATTGGGTCCAAGCGTCCCATGGTTGGCTGGGGCGCTCGCCATTGCACTGATTTTCGGCGTCGGCCGGCACATCGTGTACATGGCGGCCATGGCCTTGCGGCGCGGCATCCTCAATCAGCATGTGCTGGTCGAGTTCGGTGCCTTCGCTGGGCTGGTAGGCGGCGTTATTGGCCTGGTTCTGCGGCCTGCCGGCTACCCGACAGAGGCCTTCTTTGCAGTCTCTGTGATGGTGCTCAGCTACCACATCTTTTCCGAGTGGCTCTCGCTGATCGTCAAGACGCGAAGTTCTCAGGCAGTCAAGAAACTGTTGGACCTTGAGCCGGACATGGCTCTCGTTGTGAGGGACAACGTCGAACAATCGGTGCCGCTCGATAAGGTACGCGTCGGTGATCGGGTACGCATCCGTCCGGGCGCACGCGTGCCTGTCGACGGTGAAGTCGAGTCAGGCCAATCGGATGTGGACGAGTCCCTGGTGACGGGCGAGCCGATTCCCGTTGAGAAGTATGTCGGCGACCGGGTGCTGAGCGGCGCCCTCAACGGGCACGGCACGTTGCTCGTGCGTGCGACAGCCGTCGGCGAAGACAGCTTTCTTCGCCAGGTGATCCACAGTGTCGAGGAAGCCCGCGCACTCAAGCCGGGTGTGCTACACCTGGTGGACCGAGTCCTGCGCATCTACGCTCCATTCGTACTGTTGACGGCAGCCGGCGCTGCCATCGCCTGGCTCGTCGGCCCATGGCTCGTCGGTGCCGAGCCCAACCTGCAGCGCGCCGTTTTCGCCGGTCTGAGCGTGCTTGTCATGGGATACCCCTGCGCTGTGGGCATTTCGGCTCCCCTGTCGATCGTGCGCGGCGCGGGCGAAGCTGCCGAGCGGGGCGTGCTGATGCGCACGGGCGAGGCGTTTCAGGTACTTCGGCGTGTCCAGCGTGTGGTGTTTGACAAGACGGGCACGTTGACGGAAGGTCGGCCGGCACTGCGGCAACTGATTGCCATTGCATGCACGGACGAGGAACTGCTCGCCGTAGCCGCCGGCGCCGAAGCGTTTTCGGAACATCCGCTCGCGCGGGCGGTTGTCGAAGCCGCGTTCATCCGTGGTATCACGCTGTCGAATGTCGAAAACTTCGAGGCCGTCACAGGTCAAGGCGTGCGAGCCCGCCTGGGCGAATCGCGGCTGACGGTTGGTAATGCACGCTTTCTCGCGTCCGAAGGTGTCGGCAACGCTCATGGTGAGGCGGAAGCGCGCCTCCGCGAACTGGAGACAGGCGGGTCGACCGTGATCGGCGTGGCACGTGATGGTGTGCTGCTCGGATGGTTAGCGCTCGGCGACGCCCTGCGGCCTGACGCGTACGAGACGGTCAGCCGTCTGCACGCACTCGGTATTCGCACCACACTCGTCACGGGCGACAATGCACGCGCGGCCCGGCGTTTCGCAGCGGCCGCCGGTATCGAGGAGGTGCATGCGCACGTGCTGCCAGCCGGAAAAGCGGCGCTGATTCGACAACTGCAGACAGCCGGCCGGGTTGCGATGGTCGGTGACGGCATCAACGACGCACCGGCGCTGATGCAAGCCGATGTGGGTATCGCCTTCGGCAGCGGTGCCGACATCGCGATCGAATCGGCGGATGTAATCGTCCTCAACTCGCGCCTCGGGGCGGTACTCGACGCCTACATGATCAGCCGTCAAAGCTATCGGAAGATCGTTCAGAACGTGCTGCTCGCTTTTCTGTTCAACGGCATCGGTATTCCAGCGGCCGCAACCGGGCTGGTCTATCCGGTATGGGGCATGGTCGCCATGGCGGCCAGCGTGACAACCATCTTCATCAATTCGCTGTGGGGTCATGGTGGCTACTTCTTCGAGGCAATCCGAACGGTGGGACGATTGCCAAGGACGCCTGCACCCGCGAGCGCGTAGTGATGACAGAGGCGGCTGCTCACCATTCTGGGGTAGCCCCCTTCCCTCCACACATGATCTTTGGGGAGTCCGATCGATGTTCAGGTCCGTCACATTCGAGGTTACCGGCGAACAGCGCCTGAATTGCGAGAGATGTGAAGTGCGCGTGGCGCGCCTGCTGGAAGGCTTGCCGGGCACGAAGCAGGTGCGCGCGCAAGCAGCGAACCAGCAGATCGCCGTGCTGTTCGACACCGCGCTGCTGGATGAGGGCGCGATCGCCAAATGCCTGCGGGAAGCCAGTTACGAAACCCGTGTCACTCGTTGACTCGTCGGATGACCCAAACTGTATGCCGTGCCGTTGCGCGCGGGTCCGATTTACATAGAGTGGAGGTTCGCTCATGGCCGTACCATCTGGGTCAGGCAAGACGCTGCGTCAAGCGTCGACGGGCAATCAGCCGCAGAGTCGCGTGGCCCGTCGTCGGAAAGCCGCAACATTGCCGCAGCAAGAAGCGCAAACCGACATGGTGCTGACAATTGGGAAGCTCTCCAAGCTCTCGGAGGTCAGCATCGACTCGATCCGCTTTTATGAGGATGAGCGCCTGTTGATGCCCACCAGCAAAACCGACGCAGGCTATCGCCTCTATGGCCCGGAAGCGGTGCGGCGACTGAACTTCATCAAGCATGCCCAGCACTGCGGCATGACGCTCGCGGAAATCCGCCAGTTGCTCGAGCTGCGAGCTGACGACAATTCGTGCTGCAGCGATATCCGCAACCTGGCGATTCGCAAAAAATTGGAGATCGAGCGCAAGATCAAGGCGATGCGGGCGATGTCGCAGGCGCTCAGCAAACTCATCGATGTCTGTGCGGCCGAGAACCAGCCCGTGGAGGCGTGCCCGATTCTGGCGGCCCTGGAGTCCAGCGTTTCAAAAGACACGGATCCATCCACTCAGTAGCTTCAGGTACCCTCATGAGCATCAAGATCGAACTCTTCTCCGCGCCGGGCTGCAGCCAATGCCAGCGCGCACAGGAGAGCCTGAAAGAGGTCGCGCTTACCTTTGGCGAGGCTGACGTCACCTGGCGCGACATCAACGTGCTGGATGAATTGGATTACGCCGTGGACCTCGGCGTGCTGACGCCGCCGTCGATCGCCATCGATGGCGAACTGGTCTTCGCGAGGTTGCCCAGTGCCGAGCAGCTTCGACAAGAACTGGCACGACGACTGGAAAGCAGGAAGCCCTGAACCGACAGCCGCCTGCAAACAGCTGCGGGCGCTGCTCGACACTCCATCGAATTCTGAAAACGCCCATGGACATTGAAGCATTACGCGCGACGTTGGAGCAGGCCAGCCTGGCTTCCCTTAGCACCGGCTTTTTGCTCGGCTTCGTATTCACGTTTAACCCTGTCGCGCTGGCATCCATTCCTGTGTCGCTAGCGTACGTCACCAAGGCGCGCGAACCCCGAACGGCCACGCTGTACGGTGGCATCTTCATCTTGGGGATGGTGATCGCGCAGACGCTGCTGGGCATCATCGCGGCGCTGGGAGGTCAATGGGCGGCGCAACTGATCGGAAGGGAGTGGGGCCTGGTGCTCGGACCTGCACTGATCCTCCTCGGACTCGTCTGGCCTGGATGGATCAAGCTGCCGTTGCCGGCCATCCCGATACGGGCAAAGCGCGTCGGTAGCGGTTGGGGCGCATTCCTGCTCGGTGTGGCATTCGCCGTCGCCATCTGCCCGTTCTGCACGCCGGCGCTGATCGTGCTACTTGGCATTGCTGCGGCAGTCGGGTCCCCGCTGTTCGGGGGCACCTTGCTGCTTGCCTTCGCGCTGGGGCGTGCAGTGCCCATTATTCTGGGCGCCGTGGCGATGGGCTGGCTGGAGAGCCTATCGGCCCTCAAGCGCTATCAGAAGGTGTTCGAGATCGCCGGCGCCGTCGTGCTTGTGCTGACAGGCCTGTACATGCTGAACGCGTACTTTTTCGTGATTCCCTCGCTGGCGGCGTAGTGCTATGCCTCGCCGCCCAACGTGTAGGGTGCGAACCGTACGACCTCCTCCCCCATCCACTCATTGGATTGAACGTTCCGGTCAGGAACTTGGCGTAGGCGATCAGTTCGTCAGATGACACCCATTTCCCTTTCAGCAGGCAGGCTCCTTCAAGAGCCAGGACCGCATCGATGCCTACTCGGCGTGTTGCACGCTATTTGTTGCATGTTGAACGCAACCAGCGTGCGCGGCGAAGCATCGCCTTCGGCGCACCTCGGTCCCGTAATCAATTTGTCACGCAAGACAGCCAGACTGCGAAGTTCCCTCAAGTCAGCTTAGAGCCCACACGTGATTGGACATGATTTGAGAGCCTGGCAGCTAGACCGCGCATTAGCATGCGTCTGCCCCACCCCTCGCATTCGCGTTCAGTTCCCCCATTCAATCCCCACCGCGTTAAAGGCGGCCCCTGTTTCGACGCTTCGATGACTCCAGATTACGCTGTCCTGTTGTCGAGTCGAATGCAGTTTGCGTTGACGGTCGGCTTTCACTACATCTTCGTTCCGCTCACGCTCGGGCTCGTCGTGTGCGTGGCCGCGATGGACACAGCGCACATGACGACGGGGTGCCGCGGCTGGCGCAGATCAGCACGTTTCTGGAATCGGTTTTTCCTGCTGGCGTGGCTGGTGGGTATGGCCACGGGCTATCCTCTGAGGCAACAGTTGGAGCAGCAATGGTCCGGCTACAACGCTTACGCGCACGAGGTGCTGCGCGCGGTCATGGGGATGGAGGGTCTGATTTTGCCGGTGATGGTGGTGCTGGTGATCGGGCTCACATTCGCGGCACACCGCATGATGCCCGGAACTCGTGTCCTTGCGCGCTGGCTGCTCGTGCTTGCCATTCTCACGCAGGCGGCGAGTATCTTGACCATGAATGCCTGGATGCAACACCCGGTGGGCACCGAACTTGGCGAGGGCAGCGTGCGGGTTATATCGCTGCAGAAGATTTTTCTGAGTTCAACGGCGCTCTGCAAGGTTGCCCACACGTTGAGCGCAGGCTTGCTGACGGGCGCGTTGTTCATTGCGGCGATTTCCGCTTTCTACCTGATGCGTCAGCGTGACCTTGATGTAGCGCGACGGTCGATGATGCTGGCGTTACCCACTGCGGCAGTGTCTCTGGCGCTGGTCGTGAGCAGCGGTCACGCTAGCGGACACGATGTCATGCTGCACCAACCAATGAAGTTCGCCGCCATCGAGGCTCACTGGGTACAAGGCGAAGGGCCGTCTGCTCTGACGCTGCTGGCGGTTCCCGACATGGGCGCGCAAGTCAATCACCATGCGGTTGAGGTGCCGAGGTTGCTGAGTTGGCTCGCAACTGATGGCGATACTTCGCCACTCGGCATCCGCGAACTTGTCTCACAAGCCGAATTGCGCATTGAGGCGGCTTTGCGTGAAAAGGGCCTCGCGCATAGTGGGGGATGGCGGCAGTTATATGAACAATCCGCGCAGGCTCACGAGGATTGGGATTCTCTATCGGCGCAGCAGCGCTTACATGTTGCCGCCCTGGCCAGCCGCCCAAACGTGCCGGTTCTGTTCACGAGCTTTCGCGTCATGGTCGGCTGCGCTCTCTTGCTCATGGTCTTGCTCGGATGGGCGATCGCTCGTCGCCGCGTGTTGTTCGCCGGCGGAGATCGACGGACTTGGTTGCTGCTGTGTCTGAGTCTGCCGCTGCCTTGGGTCGCAACGTTCGCCGGGTGGACGGTGGCCGAGGTAGGTCGCCAGCCCTGGGTCATCCACGAGCAAATGACGACCGCCGTGGCCGCTGTGCTGCCTATTCAGAGCCACGGCATTGTGCCGCTCCTGGGTTGGGCGACGGCCTATATCCTGCTCGGGATACTGTCTGCGACGACGGTCATCTGGCTGGTGAAGAGGGGCGCGCAACCTACTGCATGGGCAATGCGCTCGCGGCGGGGTAGGTCAAATCTTTGGTCACAGCTCGATTCACGGCCGCAATAGGCTTTCGTTAAGGCTTCCTATCAGCAAGCAGCCACCGGAAAGCATCACGGCCAGCGCCTTGTGCCTAGAAGTGCACGCAGCTTTCGAAATTCCGCGGCTGGTTGACTCGCTGCCCGATGAGCAGATCGTGCAGACGAAAGAGCCCGATGGGTCGCGAATCCGTGCCGTGCGAATCACGAAAAGGCATTCGGCTGGTCGGTTCTGACAACAAAGGCTTTCGGATCGACAAGCTCTGCCGTCAGCCGGTTGAGTGGCTTACGGTAGCAATGGGCAGCGACGTGACGCCGCTCCTCGCGATGACAAAAAGCGATCCGTAGATGGGCGCCATCTCAACCAAAGAATGCGAATGTGCCACGCATCCCGGCGAGACAGCGTTGCCCTACCGTGCGAAAACCGCTTGCATATCGTATATCGACGATATACGATTCGTAAATCGCAAAAAAGAATTCCTCGAATCGCCGCTGGGCGATTTTCGTTTGGTGCCGTCGTGAGCGTGTACGGGCGACGGACTTTGAGAGATCGCTATGAACGTCGATATCAACGCAATTCACAAAGCGCTTGCGAACCCCACTCGCCGTGACATTTTGCTCTGGCTCAAACAGCCGGAGCAAAATTTTCCCGATCAAGAAATGCCATTTGAACACGGCGTTTGCGCGGGGATGTTTGAAGCCCGTTGCGGCCAGTCGCAATCGACGGTTTCGGCGCATCTCTCCGCTTTGCTTAAGGCCGGTCTGGTGACATCCAAGCGAGTTGGACCATTCGTGTTCTTCAAGCGTAACGAGGAAACGATTCGTGCGTTCGTGCAACACATGACAGACGATTTCTAGCGTGTCGCGATCGCTTCAACCACGGGCGTACACTGCGCGCCCGATTTTATAGAGGTACCTAATGACGACAAACTTGGCCCCTTTGTTTCAAGGCTATGAACTGAACGGCGTCAAGCTCGAGAACCGTCTCGCCGTTGCCCCCATGACCCGCATTAGCGCCACCGAAGACGGACTCGCAACCGAAGCCATGACGCGCTACTACGAACGCTTCGCTCAGGGTGGCTTCGGGCTGGTCATCACTGAGGGCCTTTACACCGACCAGCGCTTCTCGCAGGGATATGCATTTCAGCCTGGAATAAGCGACGAGGCGCAGGCGAAAAGTTGGCGACCCATTGTCGACGCCGTACACGCAGCCGGCGGGAAAATTGTGGCGCAGCTCATGCATGCCGGAGCTTTATCGCAGGCCAACCGCTTTAGCGAAGTGGCTGCCGGGCCCTCGGCAATTCAGCCGAAAGGCAAGCAGATGGCCCTTTACCGAGGAGACGGCCCGTACTCCGTGCCGCGTGCGATGACCGAGGCCGATATTCACGAGGTGATTGCCGGCTTTTCCGGCGCGGCCTCGCGAGCCATCGGGTTGGCTGGTTTCGACGCTGTCGAGATCCACGGCGCGAACGGATATCTGCTGGACCAGTTCTTCACCGACTACTCGAATGAACGGGATGACGCGTGGGGCGGCACTATCGGTCAGCGCATTCGTCTGAGTGCGGAAGTTCTGAAAGCTGTGCGCGCGACCCTGGGGCATTCCATCCCCGTCGGCCTGCGTCTATCGCAGGGCAAGGTCAATGACTTCACGCACCAGTGGCAGGAAGCCGAAGCTGGCGCCAAGGTCGTATTCGAGCAGTTGTCGACACTCGGCCTCGACTACATCCACTTGACCGAGTTCGAGGCATGGCGCCCCGCTTTCAATGACGACGGGCCCAGTCTGGTCAAGCTCGCGCGAAAATACTCAACCGGCAGCACGACCGTCATCGCGAACGGTAGCCTGCATGATCCGGTTCGCGCGCTGGATTCGCTGTCCGACGGGGCGGACATCATTGCGCTGGGCCGTGGCGCTCTGTCGAATCCGAATTGGCCGAACCGGGTGCGGACGAAAAATGCGCTGCAAGCCTTCGACGCTGACCTGCTGTCCCCGCTTGGAAATCTAAAGGCATCCGAGCTAACACCGGTCGAATGAGCTCGTATTCGCCACTCTGGAAAACGGGGCGGAGTGCGCCCCGTGCTTCAGCAACTCGCTGCCATCCGTGGCGCCATCATTGGATTGATGACCGGCGTGCTGGAAAGCCACCTACGTGAGGCGTTCACTCAGCTGGACGAAACCACGGCAGAGCAGCAGGCATCCATCGATAACGTCGCCTCCCCCCTGCGCTCCTACCTTCGCTGACCCGCTATGCACGGTCACTCCGGTAGGTGACGCTCTTTATGCATCAAGAACAGGACTCCTATGAAATCACGTGCCGCCGTTGCATTTGGGCCTGGCAAGCCGCTGGAAATCGTCGAACTGGATGTCGCCCCGCCGCGCAAGGGCGAGGTTCTGATCAAGATCAGTCACACCGGCGTCTGCCACACCGACGCCTTTACCTTGTCCGGTGACGACCCCGAAGGCATCTTCCCCGCCGTGCTCGGGCACGAGGGCGCAGGCGTGGTGGTCGAGGTCGGCGAAGGTGTCACTAGCGTGAAACCCGGCGACCATGTGATTCCGCTCTACACAGCCGAATGCGGCGAGTGTCTGTTCTGCATGTCAGGGAAAACCAACCTGTGCGTAGCGGTACGCGCCACGCAAGGCAAAGGATTGATGCCCGACGGCACGACGCGCTTCTCCTACAACGGTCAGCCGGTCTATCACTATATGGGCTGCTCGACGTTCAGCGAATACACGGTCGTGGCCGAAGTATCGCTGGCGAAGATCAATCCGGCAGCCAACCACGAGCATGTCTGCCTGCTTGGCTGCGGCGTCACCACCGGCATCGGCGCGGTGCACAACACCGCCAAGGTGCAGCCCGGTGATACGGTGGCCGTGTTCGGCCTGGGAGGCATTGGCCTTGCCGTGATCCAGGGCGCGCGCCAGGCCAAAGCCGGCCGCATCATCGCCATCGACACCAATTCGTCGAAGTTTGATCTTGCCCGTACCTTTGGCGCAACCGACTGCGTCAACCCCAAGGACCACGACAAGCCAATCCAGCAAGTGATTGTCGAGATGACCGGCTGGGGTGTGGACCATTCGTTCGAGTGCATCGGCAATGTCAACGTGATGCGTGCCGCGCTCGAATGCGCCCATCGCGGCTGGGGCCAGTCCGTCATCATCGGTGTTGCCGGCGCTGGACAGGAGATTTCTACCCGACCGTTCCAGCTTGTCACCGGCCGCACCTGGAAAGGCTCCGCCTTCGGCGGCGTCAAGGGCCGAAGTCAATTGCCCGGTATGGTCGAAGACGCGATGAAGGGAGAGATCCAGCTCGCGCCCTTCGTTACCCATACGCTGCCGCTGGAGCGTATTAACGAAGCCTTCGACCTGATGCACGAGGGTAAGTCGATCCGCACGGTCATCCATTACTGAACCATCACCGGCATGCCCGACGGCGCGGCTTTGCCCGCGCCCGGCCCAGCGGAACAAACAGCGCATCGTCACGATGCATGGTCAATATCCGCGCGTGCCGGGAGCATGGCGCCTCCTCTCGAAAACCTGCGCCGCTTGATGTCTTCACGGAACAGGCGAACGCAGCACCCACAACCCACACCATGTGAACGGACGCTTCGATGCCGACTTCACTCGATAGCCGGCGAGCGCCCTCTGCCATGCTGCTTGGTCCGACCCAGCCATGAGGCATTTAGGCTGCGACGCGGCACGTCGCGCCCGTCTCACAGCGGCGAAGGCGTACCGCGCATGGCCGACAACGCCTCCACCAGTCGGTCATAAACCAGCCGGATACGCGGAGGCACAGGGCCGCGCTGCGGACGATAGACGTAAAGCTCCCAGGGGTCTGGCGCTTGCTCCTGCAGTACGGGAACCAGCCGGCCTTCCGCGATGTGCGCATCTGCCAGAAATCCCGCTAGCTGTCCGAAGGCCAGGCCGGCAAGGACAGCGTCGCGCTCCGCCTCGGAATCGTTGCTGCTGAAGGCCGGACGGGCGGGCGTAAATTGCTGTCCTCCCGCAAACAACCAAGGCCAGGGCCGGCCCGTGGCGATATCGTGCATGACCGTAGTAGGCAGGTGATCGAGCTGGCTAACGCTAGCGGGGTGACCCACGCGAGCAATCAATGCCGGCGAACCAACCACATGGAAGGCGTGCGTTGCCACCCTGCGCGCGACATAGCGGCTGTCGCGCAGGAAACCAAAGCGCACACCGATGTCGATTTTCTCGTCGACCACGTCAGCCGGCACGTCGCTCAAGTGCAGGTCGAAACGCAACTGCGGATGGCGCGACGCGATCTCGGCCAGCACTGGCTGCACCTGAATACGGCCTAGTGCTTTGGGCGCGGTCACTCGCACGATGCCGTTCAGCTCCGACGCTTCCTGATCCGGCCTTGAAGCAAAGAGTTCGTCGAGTTGCTGGACGCCAAGCTTGGCGCGTGCTGCAAGCTGTTCGCCAAAGGCCGTAATCCTGACTTGCCGGGTATTGCGGTGAAATAGCAGTTCTCCTTGCGCCCGCTCCAACTCCTGCACGGCACGGGTGACGGCTTGCGGCGAGGTGCCCAGCCGCACCGCAGCCTCCTTGAAGCTGCCAGCCTCGGCGGCGGCAACGAAGATGCGCAGCATCTCCAGACGATTCAGCATCGTTTGATGATTCCATATTTAGGAATTCTGAAATCTTAGCATTTCCATTTTTATTCATGATGAGCTCCCCGATACTTGTTGCATTGCAACGTGCTCTTTGAGCGAGGACATGAGATGAGCAAGAACATTGAAGGCAAAGTGGTCGTGATCACCGGTGCCAGCAGCGGTCTGGGCGAAACCACCGCCCGCCACCTGGCGTCTCTGGGTGCCGCCGTGGTGCTGGGTGCGCGACGTGTGGATCGGCTGGAAGGCATTGCACGAGACATCCGCGCAACTGGCGGCAAGGTCGAAGTCGTGTCGGCCGACGTCACTCGTCAGGATGACGTGCGTGCGCTGGTCGAGACGGCCGTGCGTGTTTTCGGTCGCGTGGACGTGCTGATCAACAACGCCGGCCTGATGGCCATCGCCCCCTTGAGCGAAACCAAGGTGGACGAATGGGATCGAATGATCGACATCAATATCAAGGGTGTCCTTTACGGCATCGCTGCGGCGCTGCCGGTCTTCCAGCAACAAGGCAGCGGACACTTCATCAATATCGCTTCGGTGGCCGGCATCAAGGTGTTCAGCCCGGGCGGTACCGTGTACAGCGGCACCAAGTTTGCAGTGCGTGCCATTTCCGAAGGCTTGCGACATGAAGTGGGCGGTGCTATCCGTACCACCACCATCGAGCCTGGCGCGGTGGATTCCGAACTCAAATACGGCAGCTCGCACGTGGAAAGCGCGCAGTTCGTGCGTGATTTCTACCAGATCGCGATTCCGGCCGATGCCGTCGCCCGCGCCATTGCCTACGCGATCGAGCAGCCGGCCGATGTGGATATCAACGAGATCGTGTTGCGCCCGACCGCGCAGGAGTTCTAAGCGAGCTGGGGGGCATGCAGGTAGGCGGCAACCGCTGCCTCCCATGCCGGCTACTTGAAATAGAGCGTGACAAAGATTGTGCGGATGAGCAGGGAAAAGAACGGCTATTGTCGGCACAATTTAGTTCTCACCCAGACCGCCAAGCCTTGCTGCACGGCAAGGCTAGCGAGAACAAAATTCTGAGAAAGAACGGAACGCGCTCCACGGCACGACGACCGGGGCCAATCTGGGGGAATCGTCCTTTTGGTGCATGTATGGCCCCCACGCCTTTTGCTAGCCTCTGTCGATGATGGTGAAACGGTCGCTCGCCCTCGCCCAAGTTTCGGCAATGTCTCGTCTGACCAGACGCGTTCGACAGGTTGTACGCGGGCATGGCGCAACGTCAACGCTTCCGGTAGATACCGGGGGCGACGTCGGTTTCAATCCTGTCGGTAGCCTCCGGCTATGGCGCGTGCTGAAGCGATGCGATCAGCGGGCAGGAAACACTGCCTTTACTCGCACGGCATGCGCATACCAGTTGTGATAGCACCGACTCCATCCCCGCGAGGTCCGCAAGCTTCGCCCTGATGTCGTTCAGCTTGTGCTCAGCCAGGCTGCTCGCCTCACTGCAGTGCGCGCCATCTTCGAGCCTGAGCAGATCCGCGACCCCATCCAGACTGAAGCCGAGCCGCTGGGCCGATTTGACGAAACGCACCCGTGCTATGTCGGCTTCGCTATAGCGACGAATGCCACCGTAGGGCCTGTCCGGCTCCGACAGAAGCCCCTTGCGCTGGTAAAACCGGATCGTTTCCACTGTGACCATAGCTGCCCTGGCCAGGGCCCCGATGGTCAGACTTGGCGAATCATTGAGCATGCGGCTTGACTCCGTACTGGACTACGGAAGTAAGCTTAGCTCATCGCCCAATCATCTGGAAGGAAACGTCGATGCCGGTGGAACCCAGCAAGGAACCCAAGAGTGGTCGCAGCGCGCTCGCGGCCGGCGGTGTCGCCGCCATTCTCGCCTCGACCTGCTGCCTCGGCCCCCTCGTACTGGTCGCGCTCGGCTTCTCGGGCGCGTGGATCGGCAACCTGACCGCGCTGGAGCCGTACCGGCCGATATTCATCGGCGCTGCGCTCATCGCGCTGTTCTATGCCGGGCGCAGCATCTTTCGTCCGGCGCACGCCTGCCGGCCCGGGGAGGTATGCGCGGTACCCCAGGTGCGCACCACCTACAAGCTCGTGTTCTGGGTCGTGGCGGCACTGATGCTGATCGCGCTCGCCTTCCCCTACGTTCTGCCGCTGTTCTACTAAGAGGAGATTGTCATGAAGAAACTCGTCGCCCTGTTCGCCCTGGCGGCCACCCTGAGCGCGCCCGCCTGGGCCGCAACCAAGACCGTCACGCTGTCCGTGCCCGGCATGACCTGCGAAGCCTGCCCGATCACGGTGAAGAAGGCGCTTTCCAAGGTGGACGGGGTACAGAAGGCCGAGGCGAGCTTGGAAAAGCGTGAAGCCGTCGTCACCTTCGACGACGCCAAGACCAACGTCGGGGCCCTGACGTGGGCCACCGAGAACGCCGGCTACCCTTCTACCGCTAAGCGGTAATCACCCGGGAGCGTCATCATGGGACTGATTACGCGCGTAGCTGACAAGGCCGGCGTGTTCGGCAGCCTCGCCGCTGCGATGGGCTGCGCCTCCTGCTTCCCCGCGCTCGCCAGTTTGGGGGCGGCCATCGGACTCGGTTTCCTGGCCCAATGGGAGGGACTGTTCATCACCATCCTGATACCGGTGTTCGCTGCGCTGGCGCTGCTGGCCAATGGGTTGAGCTGGTTCAGTCACCGCCAGTGGCACCGCGCCGCGCTCGGCGTGATCGGGCCGTTGCTGGTGCTGTCCGCGGCGATTCTGATCCGGTTCTTTGGCGTGCCGACCGCGCCGCTGCTCTATGTGGGTCTGGCCTTCATGATCGGCGTGTCCATTTGGGATGTCGTCGCGCCGGCAGCCCGCCGCTGCGGCCCTGTCGGCTGCGAACTGCCGCCCACCAAACGCGGTTGACGCATCACGGCGTTGGCGCAACAACAAAGGAGTTTTTGCATGATCGAGTTGAACATTACCGGCATGACCTGCGACTCGTGCGCGGCGCATGTCAAGGAAGCCCTGGAGCAGGAGCCCGGGGTCCGCGCGGCAAGCGTTTCCTACCCGAACGCGCAGGCCGAGGTCGAGGCCGACCCGTCCGTGACGGTTGAGGCGCTGACGGCGGCCGTGGCGCGGGTGGGTTATCTTGCGCGTGCGGGGCTGTTCGACAAGGCACTGGACTGGTTCGGCACAGGCGCCAAGCGCGAGAGTGGCGAACTGCCGCTACACGTCGCCGTGATCGGCAGTGGTGGGGCCGCAATGGCGGCCGCGCTGAAGGCGGTGGAGCAAGGCGCGCGTGTGACGCTCGTCGAGCGCGGCATGATCGGCGGTACCTGCGTCAACGTCGGCTGCGTGCCGTCGAAGATCATGATTCGCGCGGCCCACATCGCCCACCTGAGGCAGACCAGCCCGTTCGACAAGGGCATCACGGCGACGACGCCGGCGATCCTGCGCGAACGGCTGCTGGCCCAGCAGCAGGGTCGCGTCGATGAGCTGCGGCACGCCAAGTACGAGAACATTCTAGCCGGTAACCCAGCCATTACGGTGCTGCGCGGCGAAGCCCGCTTCAAGGACAACCGGCATCTGATTGTGCGGCTGACCGAAGGCGGCGAACAGGAAGTGGTGTTCGACCGCTGCCTGATCGCGACCGGCGCGAGTGCGGCCATCCCGCCGATCCCGGGTCTGCAAGACACGCCATACTGGACCTCGACCGAAGCGCTGGCGAGCGACACGCTGCCAAAGCGCCTGACCGTGATCGGCTCGTCGGTGGTGGCGGTGGAACTGGCGCAGGCCTTCGCCCGCCTCGGCACTCAGGTAACGATCCTCGCGCGCAGCACGCTGTTCTTCCGCGAAGACCCGGCGATCGGCGAGGCGCTCACCGCCGCTTTCCGCGCCGAGGACATCGACGTGCGCGAGCACACGCAGGCGAGCCGCGTCGCGCATCTGAACGGCGAATTCGTGCTCACCACCGAACAGGGCGAGCTGCGAGCCGACCAGCTTCTGGTCGCCACCGGCCGGGCACCCAATACTCGCAGTCTCGGGCTGGATGCCGCGGGCGTCGCCGTCAATGCGCAGGGCGCGATCGTGATTAACAAGGGCATGCACACCAGCGTGCCGGACATCTATGCGGCGGGCGACTGCACCGATCAGCCGCAGTTCGTCTATGTCGCGGCGGCCGCCGGCACCCGGGCCGCCATCAACATGACCGGTGGCGACGCCGCGCTCGATCTGACCGCGATGCCCTCAGTGGTGTTCACCGACCCGCAGGTCGCCACCGTCGGCTACAGCGAAGCGGAAGCGCACCACGACGGGATTGAAACCGACAGTCGCGTGCTCACGCTCGACAACGTGCCGCGTGCGCTCGCCAACTTCGACACGCGCGGCTTCATCAAGCTGGTGGTCGAGGAAGGCAGCCATCGTCTGATCGGCGTGCAGGCCGTGGCGCCGGAAGCGGGCGAACTGATCCAGACGGCGGCCATTGCGATTCGGGCGGGGATGACGGTCCAGGAACTGGCCGACCAGTTGTTCCCGTACCTGACGATGGTCGAGGGCCTGAAGCTCGCGGCGCAAACCTTCTCGAAGGATGTGAAGCAACTGTCCTGCTGCGCCGGCTGAACGGCCTGCGACGAGGAATGCCCCGGTCATCGAAGCAGCGACATCCGCTCAGAGTGGGAGGCGCCAGATGATGAACACCGCAGGCTACGTCACGGAAATCGCCGACGGTCTCTCGGCGATCCATCGCCGGGAGGGTTTTGCGCAGATTTTTGTCGTGCTGCTGCGCGAGCTCGCGAAGGGAAAAGCCGTCTCCAGGCAAGCGCTACGTACTGCGCTCGGGTGGCCTGACGCGAGCGTCGCGGCGATGCTCGGCGCGATGCCCGATATCGAGTACGACGAGCGGGGCGATATCGCCGGCTATGGCATTACGCTGCGCGAGACACCGCACGCGTTCGAGGTCGATGGTCACCCCCTGTTCGTCTGGTGCGCACTGGACGCCCTGATGTTTCCGGCCATGATCGGCAAGAGCGCGCGCGTGGTGTCGAACTGTCCGGCAACGGGCGCACGGATCGCGTTGACGGTGACACCCGGACAGGTTACTTCAATCGAGCCGCCGAATGCAGTCATCTCGCTGCGGCGCCCGCACCCAACGGCCAGCATACGACAGGCGTTTTGCTGTTGCGTGCATTTCTTCTCCTCCGGCTCGGTCGGCGAGAAGTGGGTCGCGCAACTGGGCGAAGCCGAGGTGATCATGACCGTTGAGGAAGCCTTCCAGCTCGGGCGCCTGGTCCGTCATCAGTTGCTCGGGCATGCAGGAGTCGAGCCATCATGAAGGGGTCCAGCCAAGATAAGCAAATCCGCTATCATAAGCCCGTAGGTTATGTAAGATTAGTTTGTTATTTCCAGTGGTTATAAAGCGCCACTGGAGTTGCTGCGCCGCTTCGGCTCCGAGAGCCGCAAGAACCGTCTGTACCTGGCCGCGCAGGAACCGGGCTAGGTCGTGCGCACGGTCTACCTGCTCGAATGGATCGGCAGCCGGGAGATGCGTCAGGAGGTGACCGCCACCACCAACAAAATCGAGTCGTACAACGGCTTCGCGAAGTGGTTTTCCTTCGGTGGCGATGTGCTGGCGGAGAATGACCCGGAGGAGCAGCAAAAACGCCTGCGCTACAATGACCTGATCGCCTCGGCGGTCATCCGCGCGCGTTGCGGACCGGACGGGTTGCGCGACGATCTGCTGCGCCTGCACGGCATCGCGCATACGCTCGTCAACGGCGCGAGCCTGTCCTACAGCACCGCGGGGCCAACGCTGGTCGAGCAAGTCGATGCGGTACTCGTGGAACTCGAAGAGTGGATCGCGGCGCTTGAGCAAATGCGAAAGGCCTTGGAGCCGCTGGAGCAGCTGCGTCCTGAAAGCGAATAGCGTGCGACCGTACTGAGAAGTCAAACCGTGCACTCGAATTCTGCAAGGCGTCGCCGCCGCTGCCAGTTGTGACGCACTCACTCTGTCAAACAAGGGCCCCACGTTTCATCGGTGAATCACACTTTTGGATGACGAGTTGGTCTGTCGTTGCCCCGCTTACGTCCCTCATCCGGCGGATATCGTTTTCTCGCCGGAGTGCCAAAATTTTCTTACAAAGCACAGACATCGCCATGCGCCATTGGAAGCGAGACGACCTGCTCGGTCGGCATGCTTCGCACGATATGGGCCTGAAGCCGTCCCCAATCTGACGACGACGGCTCACGCATAACGTGGCGCCGGCGTGTAGAAATCAAGCACAAGAACGGGGAGCGGACGACATGTTGAATTCAGCGACTCAGCCGCGCTTGGCGACGCACGTGCCGCCATCGTTTCTCAAGCCCACCGAAGACGTCCCCTTCCGGCGTCGACCATCCGCCCGGTTGCCATCGGCACTCGCCAGCGACGATTGCGCTGATCCGCCGGCGCACTGCTTGCCCCGTTTGGCACGACAACCGTTCTCTGAACCAGCATTGGGCCAGCCCGATCCGCGCTGGGGCGCGAACCCGGGCAGTTCCGCTGACCTTGGGCATCGCATCGCACTGCTTCCAACCGAGGTACGACGGATCGGCCGAAGTAACCGAGGCAATCAGCGTGGTATCGCCGCTGTTGAATTCGCATTGGTGTTGCCCGTGCTGCTGTTGCTCTTGTTCGGCATCATCGAGTTTGCCCTCGCGATGTATGACAAAGCCGTCATTACAAACGCGAGCCGCGAAGCAGCGCGAGCGGGCATAGTTCTGAAGAACCCCAAAAGGACCACCAGCGAAATTCAAAACGTCGCGCTCAACTATTGCCAAAACCATCTGATCACCCTGGATGGCACTGCCAATCCCACCGTCACTGTGCCGTCCGGTCAAGGCGGCAGTTTTGGTACCCCGCTGACTGTGACGGTCTCCTACAGCTACTCTGGACTCGCACTGGGCGCCATTATCAGACCATTTACCGGGCCCCTGCAGTTGACCGCCACCGCGGTCATGAACAACGAGTGAGGGACAGCCATGAAACGCGTTCGCTCCGGCACCCCGTGGTCGCCGCACACTCGCCAACTGCTCAAACGCATCGACCGCAAGTCGATGAAACCGAAGGCACAGCAGGGTGCCGTGGCTGTCATGGTCGCGGGTGCCATGGTGATGCTGCTCGGCTTTGCTGCGCTGGCGATCGACATGGGCTATCTGTTCGTCGTGCGCAATGAACTTCAGAATGCCGCCGACGCCGCTGCCATGGCCGGCGCCCCCTGCTTGTATCCGCGCGCCGAGTGCAGCAACCAGACGGCAAAGGGCCCCGACTGGGGAACAGCGCAACAGCGGGCAGTGCAAGCAGTTTCCCTCAACAAATCCAGTCAGACCACACTGGTCGGAAACACCACCGATGTGGCGTATGGCTATTGGGACATTACGGGTAGCGTCGCTGGCCTGCAGGCCGTACCCCCGCCCTCGCCCGCCGTGTCCATGCCGGCGGTGCAAGTCATAGTCAATCGGGCCGGTGCGGAAAATGGCGGCGGCGTGCCGGTGTATCTTGCGAAAATCTTTGGCGTCAAGACCGTACCGGTCAGCGCGACGGCGGTGGCAGTCGTCTCCAACCCTGGAACCTTCGGCCCTGGCGGCCTGTTCCCGGTTGCCATTACGAAATGTATGTATGACCAGTATTGGGATTCCGCGAACGGAAAACCCAAAACGGCAACGAGCACCACGCCACCAGCAGGGCAGACTGTCCCGCAAGTGGTCGGCCAGCCATATATCTTCTGGGTGACCTCGTCCTACCATGCGGGCCCTTGCGAGGCCAGTCAGTGGACGACCTTCGACACCCCCGCCAATGATGTGCCGACCGTGCGAAATCTGATCGCCAATGGCAATCCTGATCCGGCAGACACTGGGCAACCCGCCGGGGTCTGTCCAGCGCCAAGCGGGCCCGGCCCTGACCCGACCTGCACCTACATTCAACCCGGCACCAAGACCACGCTCTACGATTCCGTCAACGCTTGCAGCGCTGCCGGCAGCAAGGCGTGCGAATACGTCATCCTGCCCGTCGTGCAGGACCTCTCGCCCAAGACCATGCAACGGATCGTGGCGTTTGCCTGCGTGCATATTGACCAGGCGGTCGGAGGCAGCGGCAAGTACATACAGCTGGAGATGAGCAACAACCCGGACAAATGCCAGGGCGTGAATTCGGGTGGCGTTGGCCCCAACTATGGGGCATATACACCGCCGCGCTTGGCTGGATAGCTTTGAGAGTGATACCAGCACGTGGTGATGCCGTCAGGCATCGTTGCGCCGCCTTGCCGCACTCAGCGTCGCACAGAGATGATTGGGGAACGACCGTGGGGGACGCACTGAAACTGAGCTTGGTCACGGCTGTGTTGTTGGGTGGCGTGGTCTATGCTAGTGCCGAGTTCACGGGCATCACACAGATGACGACACAACTGCTGCAACAGGCAATCAACCTGCTGCACCGAATCTCATAAGGCACGCGTTGGCGAGGACGTCAGCGAGAAGCTGGATACCGTGGGAAGCACACTCCCTGAGTGTTGGTGTAAATGCTATTCGTCCCAACGGGCACCCACATCCTGCATCAGACGGCCTGCGAGAATGTAATCCCCCTGGGTGGCAGCCTTGGCTTCCAGCCTCTCCAAGTCGTTTGCCGGCAAAGCATCCAAGTCGAACTGACAGTACAAGTTCCGTTGCCGAAACGTCGTCTTCGGTCGTGTCAAGCCGGCAATCAATGCTACGGGCGACCGGACTGCAATATTCTCGTGACTATGGAACTCCACGCGAACCCCGGCTTTCTGGCCTAACCGGCCAAGCTCAACGGCATCTTGCCAACCGTTCTCGTAATCCAATTCGAGCACTGCGATGCCGCTCGTGTTCAGCAGCCGCAACGCTTCCTCTCGCGTACCGGCGCGCGCCTTTGCCATTCCCCGTGCCCCTATTCAAATCGTCAGTGCATATGACCTGCCAAGTCTCGCAGATAGTCGCACGACACCAACATAATCTAACGCTGCTCAATAGCGGCGAATCGGGTCTCGCAAGAAGTAAGGCTGATAGGCTCGAAACGTTGGGCAACGTGCTGTTATGCGATTGAATGCATCGGGTGCTCTGTGCTGATACCATACTTTTGCATCAGTCGATATAGCGTAACACGCGATACCGCGAGTTCGCGCGCAGTCATGCCTACATGGAAGCCGTTGCGCGCAATAGCTGTACGGATCGTATCCGCTGCAGCCCCCTCCCGTGCCTCATCCAAGGTCTGGCCTGTGATCGAGGCGTAGTCTTGCAGGTGCAAGTCGGCAGCGGAGATTTCTCGGCGGTCGGTCATCACCAGCGCTCGGCGCACGCGGTTGATCAGCTCACGCACATTGCCAGGCCACGGGTAGTCCATCATCGCGTGCAGCGCGCACGGCGTGAAGCCGTCGATGCGGTGCAAGGCCTCGCCGGCGTACTGCGCGAGGATGTGTTTGGCCAGCAGGGTGATGTCGCTGCCACGCTCGCGCAGCGGCGGCACGGACAGCGTCAGCACGCACAGCCGGTGGAAGAGGTCGGTACGGAAGCCGCCGTGGTGCTGGGCCGCCTCCAGATCCACGTGCGTGGCCGAGATGATGCGGATGTCCAATGGAATCGCCTGGTGTCCGCCAAGCCGCGTGATGGTGCCTTGCTGTAGGAAGCGCAGCAGGCTCACCTGGCTCTCCAGCGGCAGGTCGCCGATCTCGTCGAGGAACAGCGTGCCGCCGTTGGCGCGCTCGACCCAGCCGATACGGCGTTGGTGCGCGCCGGTAAACGCGCCTTTCTCGTAGCCGAACAACTCGGACTGAATCAGGTGTGATGGGATTGCGCCGCAGTTGATGGCGATGAACGACCCGCCTGCGCGCGCTGAGGCTTCGTGGATGGCCTGCGCAGTCAGTTCCTTGCCGGTGCCCGATTCGCCCGCGATAAAGGCCGGCGCGCTGTTCTGCGCGACCTTGCGAATCGTATAGAACAGGTTGTGCATGGCCGGGCATTCGCCCAGCATGCGGGCGTTGCTGACCTTGGTCGGGGGCACTTCCGGCGCCAGTGCGGCCATGCCCCAGGCGTGACGCAGGGAGTATGCCGTCTCTTCGGTGCGCAGCGGCATCTGCGCATAGTCGAGGCAATAGTCGCGCACGATCTGGCGTACGCGTTCCTGCCTCAGCATGTCCGGCGGCAGCGCAGCCACCCAGCCCACGTGCGGCACCTGCATGCAGCGCTCGAGCAAATCCAGCTCGGCGGCCGAAAAGGCGCTACCGAAGTCGATCAGCCCGGCCATGGGCGCACCGCTACGGACGGCGCAGCCAAGCTCACGCACCGACATCACGCGGCGCACGTGCCAGTCTGCTCCCAGAATCGTCTCGTTGATCTCCCCCATCCCAGCGCGCGACGCAACCACGACGGTTCGGCGCGCAGCAGTACATTCCAGCGACTGGTCGCGCATGGTTGGTTCTCCCCCGCTCGACTCTTCGTGATTCCTTTCCCGCCCTGGGTTCAAGCGACTCGGCCCAGGCTGGTTTGCAGTATGGTTGCCGGGTTCCGTTCTTGCGATGACGATAATGGACGAGGAGATACGATGGCGCCGAACGCCTCATCTAATGCAAACGCATTAGGTCGTAGTCTTGGCAAGATGGGGAATACGCTCCAATGGCCACAAGGAAGATGGGATGCACTCATCACTACCCTGGCGCTGGGCGAGGCCACATCAATGCTGAAGACGAGGAGGCCACTCGCCGCGACGCGGCTTCGCAACCTGGGCCAACGGTCATCCAACATGCTGTCGGGAATAGTTGAAGCACTGAATACACCATTCATTGCGACGCACCCTGGGCACATCAATGAGCGCATCTGCCAGCGTCGGCGGCACAGCGTCCATAATGCACAGATTGAGGGCCTAACGTGTCCCTCGGCCCCGACCACCGCGTGATCACGAGGCCTCCCCTTGCTCGACATGGCAGACATTGACCGATATCTCGAGGCAGCCACCCGCGACAATACGCGGCGCAGCTACCAGTCGGCCGTTCGCCATTTCGAGCTCGAATGGGGCGGCTTCTTACCGGCCAGCGCCGACAGCATTGCGCGCTACCTGGCCGAGCACGCGCAGACGCTTTCCATCAACACGCTGCGCCAGCGTCTTGCTGCCATCGCGCAGTGGCACGTGTCGCAGGGTTTCCCGGACCCGACCCGGGCACCGCACGTTCGGAAGGTGCTCAAGGGCATCCAGGCACTGCACCCGGCGCAGGAGCGGCGCGCCAAGCCCCTGCAGCTCGCCCAGCTGGAGCAGTTGGTGGCTTGGCTGGATGGCCAGATCGTCGCAGCGTCGACGGCGGGCAACAGCCGCCAGCTTCAGGTCCTGACACGCAACAAAGCACTGGTGTTGATTGGTTTCTGGCGGGGCTTTCGCTCAGACGAGCTGAGCCGCCTGCAGATCGAGCACATCACCGTCGAGCCTGGGCGCGGTATGACCATCTTCCTGCCGCGGACCAAGACGGACCGCAACCATGTCGGCACGACGCACAAGGCTCCGGCCTTGTCGCGTCTGTGCCCGGTGGCGGCCTATGAGGCTTGGCGGGCGGCATCCGGCTTGGCGGAGGGCCCCGTCTTTCGGCGAATCGATCGCTGGGGTCGCGTCGCCGGCGTCGGGCTCCAGGCTAGCAGCGTGGTGCCTCTGCTGCGAACGCTGTTCCAGCGCGTTGGACTGCCGCAGGCGGATCGCTATAGCAGTCATTCGCTGCGCCGCGGCTTCGCGACCTGGGCCAGCGCGAACCAGTGGGACCTCAAGATGCTGATGGAGTACGTCGGCTGGAAGGATGTCCGCTCGGCCATGCGCTACATCGACGCGGCTGACCCGTTCGCGCAGCACCATATCGAAACCGCGCTGGCGTCGCCGGCGCCACCAGTATTGCCACCTGCCGCCATACCTTCGGCGCCGCCGCTCAAGCGGCGTCCCTCGGTCGCGCCCAAGTCCGTGCCTGAAACGCGGTTGACGGTGGACCTGACCATCGAGCGCAACAGCAAATTCGTGCGGGGCAAGTCCAAGGCGCGCCGCTGGATCGAGCAGTTCTGTCTGTCCCAGTACCAGATGCGCGTGCTCGACCAGCGCCGCCCCCGGTATGAGATCGTCATGCCGTTCGCTGCGGGGCCAGATTTTGATAAAGCCATCGAGGAGCTGCTCGCGGACATGCACGACCAGGCGGACCTCTGCAATTGCTTTATCGAGGTGACGCTGCACGATCCGCTGACCGACACCTATTGGGGGTGATCGTGCGAACGCCCCTCAGCCGGGCCATGTTGGCCAACGCGAAGTAGGCTTTCATGCGCCGCTCGCCCGCCGCCGGGGTACCGCATCAAGTAGCGTGTCCTGGTAAAGGTGGATCGGGAAGCTCAAGATGCCCCGGAAGTTCACATGCGAGAAGTGCGCCGGCCCCATGCGGCGCAGCCAGTCGTCGTCGATCCGCTGCCCCTTTCGGCGCCAGGCATCGACCGTTGCCTGCATGCGCTGAGTATTCCAGGCAATCACCAGGTTCGTTAGCAGCGTGAGGGACCCGGAAATCGCAATCATTTCGTCCTGGCGGCGCCCGCGGTCGTGCTGCACCTTGCTGGAGTAGATGGCGCGCTGGAGCTGATGCACCGACTCACCCCGGTTGAGCAGCGTGCGCAGTTCCCGGCGAAACTCGGCGTTGCTGAAGAAGTCGCACAGGAACAGCGTGCGCAGCAGCTTGCCCAGGTGATCGGCCGCCCGGTGGATGGGGTCGCCCTGGGCGGCACTGCCGAAACGCTGCAGCGCGACGATCGCGCTCACGCGGCCAGAGTGAATGGACGCCACCAGGCGCAACAAGCCATCCCAGCCGTCGCGAATGGCCTTGAGCGAGATCTCATACGAGATGGAGGCTGACAAGCCGTCTGCCACCTGCATGCCGCGTGGCAAGTACAGCTTGCGCTCCGACAGGTTGCGCAGCCACGGGCACAGGTCAAAGCCGAGCAACTTGGACACCGCCATCCCCACGTTGGTGTATCCGTGGGTGTCGACCGCGAGCCGCAGCAACCCGCTGTCGCTGCGGGTCTCGTTGTGGCGCATGACGCCTTCGATCGCCACGCCGGTCTGGCGCTCGTTGAGCACCATGGGCTGGTTGTAGACAATGCCGTGCTGATCGAGTACGTGCGTATAGATCCCGACGGCGTGGGTGCGGCGGCGCGGATCGGCGCGGGCATAGAACAGGTGCGGGGAGGTGTCCAGGCTCATCGAATCGCTCGACGCCCGTTGGCCGGTCCCCCACAACTCGGTGATCGGGTGCGTGCGCTGGAATTCCACCACCCGTTCGTTCGCGCGACGCAGGCGCCCCGGCATCTCAAGCATGCGCATCGCCGTCGAGACATGCGCCGCGTCCAGCTGCGGAATCATGGCCGCAACGCCCTTGGCCTCCAGTTCGGTGCCGTGTGCGATCAGCGCGGCGTAGAGCGAGATCAGCTCATGCGCGTCCCTGGCTTTGCGCGCCAATAGCACTTCGCTGAAACTGGTACGCGCATCCATCTCCAGGATCATGTCGGCAAACTGCGCGCTGCCGATGTCCTTGAAGATCAAATCGCGGGTGCGCGTGGGTGTGCCGTCCGTTTCCGCCGCTTCGAGCGGCGAAAGATGCAGTAGGCCGTTCGCGTCAATCGAGAAATGGCCAGCCTCACGGGCCTCGTCCAGCGCCGCGAGACCTGCCTTTAGATGATCCGTGAGGCGGTTGAGGTAGGTGTCCGCCTGGTTCGGCAAGCCGAGTGAGGAAAGATACCGGTCCCGCTCGGATTCCCACTGTGCCGGCGGCATCAGCAACTGGTCGCGCTCCCGGAAGGACAGGCTATGGCTGATCCACACCGTACCGCGGCGCAGCCCTTTGCGCAGCCCCGTGATCGCGCAGGCCTCCATCGCGCGCAACGCGCGCTTGCGGTCTTCGCTGTCGACCAGGTCGCGCCAGCTGGCGCTCACCGGCACATGGCAATCGGGCGGCAGTTCCGTGGCGCCTTGGTCGTGCAGGCTGCCGATGAGTTCGAGCTGCCGCATGGCCGGATCGGCGCCGTTGCTGGCAAACTCCAACTCCCGTAGTGGCGTCAGGAGGTTGCGGATGCGGTGGTGGTCTTCTGTGAGCGTTTCGCGCACGCTGGCAGCGTGGCTCGCCGGGGGCTTGGCCGACAGGCCTTCAAGCAGCTGACCGATGTCCGCCAGCCGTTCTTCGGCCGGGCGGCGCGTATCGTCGACCAGCGCCTTGATCTCGACCAGTTGCTGTCGGTATTCGACTGCTGAGCGGACCTGCTTCGTCGTGGTCCGGTTGTAAGCCTGCCGAACCAGGTCGGAGACGCGGCGCCCGGTTTGGTAGAGCATCGCGTCCGTTAGCTCCAGCAGGGTCACGCGCAGGAAGAACACCAGCTCGATTGTGCGCGTGGAGGTCTTCAGTTCACGGATTTTGGCGGGACGGCGGGCCTGGATGCCCTGGCCGTAGGTACGCTGCTTCTCGATGGGGATGGCATCGAAGGCCCAGGTATGCGCGCCGAGATCTTTCAGGAAGCGGATCTTGGCCAGCGTCTCGCTCATGGTCGACGGGCTGTGTCGTGCCGGCGCAGTTTTGAGCCATTCCAGCACGGTCGTCCCCGACGCCGCATGCGGAGCGAACACGGCAGCTTCGGCTCGCGCTATTTGCGCCAGGGAGACCAACGCCTCAATCGCGACCAGCAAGTCACGCTCGATGCCAGCCCAGATCAAGCGCGCCAAGTCCTGCAGCGCGCGCGTGGAGGGGATCAGAATCCGGCGCTCATACAACCAGTAATGGGCGTGCTGGAGCAGCTCCTCAAGCGATAGCGATTCGGTGGCATCCTGTCGCATCCAAGCTTCGAGGCCGGTCCACTGATCTTCATCGAGGCGCGTCAGGCCGAGATACTCGCAAGCCCAGACCTGATGTTCGTAAAGTGTCTTGTAGCGCTGATAGATCGTGCGCAGCGAAGCAATGGTCGGGGTCGGCACACCGAGCTTTTCGCCGATGTAGCGCAGCAATTGTCGGGGAAGCGTGTTGAGCTGATCGAGGGTGTGGCCGCTTGCGCGCAGAAAGACCAGTTGGATGGCGGCCCCGGCGCGCCCATCACGTCGGAACTTCTGGTTGATCGCGGCGAGGTCGCTGTCGGTCAGCGCGAAGTAGTACTCGACGTCGAACTCCGACAAACGGGTGGGCAAGCTGTCCTTTCCCACATAGCGAAATTCCAAGCCCGGCATCTTCCACCCCCATCCAGGTGACGCGATCCGAAATCGCGGGCGGAAATGGTACTCCCGAAGTCACCTGGGGGCAGCAGACAGTTGTCTGCATCGACTGGAACGCCTTATAGAAAAAGGCTTTGCGAGGGAACCGCCAGATTTTGCACGAAAAGGACGACTACCCCATCCAGAGCGAGCGGACTTGTACCACTCGAACACCTGCTTCAGGAACGGAAAGCTACTGTGCAACGCACGCTTGAGGTTCGCGTTCGTTAGACCCTGCACCTTCTGCATCTTGAATAGGTCGGCCTTCTGCCGACCCCACTGCTCGCGGTATATAGCCACAGCGTTCTTCTGGCCGACTTCGCGGGGAACGCTTCGGACCTGATCATCACTCAGACCTGCAAGACCTACGAGGGGCCGTTGGTTGTCGGTGAGGACATGATGCGTTTGCACATCGGCGAGAAGGCCACCGCAATAGAAAAGCGCTGAGTTGGCCCCGGGGCCGGGAACATCCGATAGATGCCAGTTACTGCTTGAATGCCGCAGTCGCGTCTGCCACCTCGGGCACGCTCCGGTCCGCAGCGCGCCGCAGGCATTCCAGCATGGCGACCACGGCCGCGCGCTTCACCCCATCGTCGCGCCAGTACATCGATACCGAGCCGAAGCCGGCCAAGCGTAGCGGCACGATGCGCAGGGCCCCCAGCTCTTCCAGCCGGCGCGCCGTGCGGTGGGATGCAAGCCCGATCATGTCGCTGTTGTTGAGCAGAGTGAGATTGAGGATGGTCGAGTTGCTCTCCACGCAGTCGGCCGGTAGCGCGCGATCGGCACTGGCGAGCGCCGCCTCAAGCGCGTTGCGGATCGGTGTGCCGCGCGGCCAGATCACCCAACGGTAATGCTGCAGCGCGTCCCATGTCACGTCGCTGCCCAGCGCCAATGGGTGTCGGGGCCGTGCGACAAAATGGATGGGCTCCATGTACAGCGACTCGGTCCGCACCTGGGCGTCCTGTAACTCCGGTGCTGACCGGCCGACCACGATATCGAGCTCGCTGCGGGCGAGCTGGGCCATCAGCCGGTCCATGGTGGTCTCAACCAGCCGGACCTGCGCCTTGGGTAACCGTCGCATTAGTTGCAACACGGCCAACGGCACGGTATCAGCGGCGGACGCGCCCGAGGTGCCCACCACCACCAGGCCACTACCGCCGTCGCGCATGGCCTGCAGATCATCGCGCGCGACATCAAGCTGCGCCTCGATGCGCCGGGCGTGCTCGATCAGGGCCTCGCCATAGAGCGTAGGCCGCAGCCCGCGGGCTTGGCGCTCGAACAGCGGCAGACCGATGTCCTCTTCCAAATCCTTCAGCCATTTGGAAAGGCCGGGCTGCGTGGTATTCAAAAACGCCGCTGATTGGCTCATGTTGCCGGTATCGGCCAGGCTGAGCAGCATCTGCAGGTTGCGCAAGCGTAAGCGCTGGGTCCAGTCCACTGACTTCACCTATACAAAAAATCGTATCGATAAGATAAAAACTTCATTTCAAATCTTATATCGCGGGGCGTATAACACCAAGCAACAAAGCGAAGCTACCCAAGACTTCGCTGCAAATGACGGAGACACCATGTCAGAGCACACCCCCGAGACTGGCCGCGCAGCTTATTACGCGCGCATCGGCCGTAGCCACATGACCCCGCTCTGGGAGTCACTCCATGCACTGGTGCCGCGCGAACCGCAACCGCGCATCGTGCCGGCCATCTGGAAGTACAACGACGTTCGCCCGCTGGTGATGCAGGCCGGCAGCGTGATCAGCGCAGAAGAAGCCGTGCGCCGCGTGCTGGTTCTGGAGAACCCAGGGCTGCCGGGCAAGGCCAGCATCACCTCCACGCTTTATGCGGGCCTGCAGTTGATCCTGCCAGGCGAGATCGCACCGAGCCATAGGCACACACAGTCGGCGCTGCGCTTCATCGTGGAAGGCCGGGGCGCGTGGACAGCCGTCAACGGCGAACGCACAACGATGCACCCGGGCGATTTCATCATCACGCCCTCGTGGACGTGGCACGACCACGGCTGCCCGCGCGCGGACGAAGGCGGCGAGCCGGTGGTCTGGCTGGATGGCCTCGACATCCCGCTCGTGCAGCAGTTCGACTGCGGTTTTGCCGAGAACTACCCCGAAGCGCAGCAGCCTGTGATGCGCCCGGAGGGCAACAGCTTCGCGCGCTTCGGCCACAACATGGTGCCGGTGCGCCATCACGTGACCGACCCGACTTCGCCGATTTTCAGCTACCCCTACGAGCGCTCGCGCGAGGCACTGGACATCCTCTATCGACATGGCGAGCTTGACCCGTGGGACGGCGTGAAGCTGCGCTACGTCAACCCCGCCACGGGCGGCTGGCCGATGCCAACCATCGCCACGTTCATGCAGTACCTGCCGGCGGGCTTTCAGGGCAAGACTTACCGCAGCACCGACGCCACCGTCTACAGCGTGGTCGAAGGCCGCGGGACGGTGCGCATCGGCGATGCGCAATTCCAGTTCGAGCCGCGCGACGTGTTCGTCGCCCCGTCGTGGGCGCCGGTGCAGCTGGGCGCCCTGGAAGACGCCGTGCTGTTCAGCTATTCCGACCGCCCGGTGCTGGCTGCACTCAACCTGCTGCGCGAAGCGCGCACCTGATCCGCCCCATACGAATACCGCTGCGGCGCGCCACGTGGCACTGCCGCCGGCCCCGATCATCCTTGCGATCTGACTGACCTGACTGACTGGACCAATCATGACCTACGTCTTCACTCCCCCCGCCCTCACCGCCGTGCCCGTGGCCGGCAGCAGCGAACAGTTTGCCGTGCGCCGCGTCTACTGCGTCGGCCGCAACTACGCCGCCCACGCCCGTGAGATGGGCTTCGACCCCGACCGCGAGCCGCCGTTCTTCTTCTGCAAACCCGCCGATGCCATCGTGCCGGTGGCCGACGGCCACACGCTCGAACTGCCCTACCCTGCGCAGACGCAGAACTACCACTACGAAGCCGAGCTGGTCGCCGTGATCGGCAAGTCCGGCAGCGATATCCCCGTGGAAAGCGCTCTCGACTATGTCTGGGGCTATGCCGTCGGCCTGGACATGACCCGCCGCGATCTGCAGATGAAGATGCGCGAGATGGGCCGCCCGTGGGAGATCGGCAAGGCGTTCGATGTCTCGGCGCCGATGGGGCCGATCCACCCCGCCAGCAAGATCGGCCACCCGCAGCAGGCCGGCATCTGGCTGACGGTCAATGATGAGAGCAAGCAGCGCAGCGACGTGTCGCACCTGATCTGGTCGGTGGCGGAAACCGTGGCGTACCTCTCGCAGTTCTTCCGTCTGGAGCCGGGCGATGTGATCTTTACCGGCACGCCGGAGGGCGTGGGTGCCGTGAAGCCGGGCGACAGCATCGTCACTGGTATCGATGGGCTGGGCGAGCTGAAGGCTCGCATCGTCTGAGCAGGTGTGCCATGCAGCTCTATAGTTTCTTCAACAGTTCCACGTCGTACCGCGTGCGCATTGCGCTGGCGTTGAAGGGTCTGCCGTACGACACCTTGCCGGTGAACATCCGCACGGGCGAGCACCGCGCCGCCGCCTACGTTGCTGACATCAACCCGTCGGCGGGCGTGCCTGCGCTCATCGATGGCCCGCTGCACCTGAGCCAATCGCTGGCAATCATGGACTACCTGGATGCGTGTTACCCGGAGCCGCGCCTGATTCCCGCCGATCCGGTCCAGCGTGCGCGCGTGCTGGAGCTGGCCAACGTGATCGCCTGCGATATCCACCCCGTCAACAACCTGCGCGTGCTGCGCTACCTGCAAGACGTGCTGAAGGTCACGCCGGAGCAGAAGGACGCGTGGTACCGCCACTGGATCGACGAGGGCATGGTCGCTGTCGAGCGCCTGCTCGCGCGCCATGGCCACGGCAACTGGTGCTTCGGCAACGCGCCGACGCTGGCCGACGTGACGCTTGTGCCGCAGATTGCCAATGCGCTGCGCATGGGCTGCCCGATGGACCACTACCCGCGTGCGATGGCCGTGTACGCACACGCCAGCACGCACCCCGCCTTTGCCGAGGCCGCCCCGGCACGCCAGCCCGACTACACGACCTGACGACACAGTCACAGGCGATTAGGAGACCACCATGAACACCACACACAACGCCAGCCGCCATGTTCTGATCATCGGCGGTGGCATCGGCGGGCTGGCGGCGGCACTCGCGCTGGCGCGCAAAGGCATCCGCATCACGTTGCTGGAGCAGGCCGAGCACATTGGCGAGATTGGCGCCGGCATCCAGCTTGCCGCCAACGCGTTCGCCGCACTCGATGCGTTGGGCGTCGGCCAGGCAACGCGCAACCGCGCGGTCTTTACCGACTACATCGAACTGCGTGACGCCATCGACACGCATACCATCGCCCGCGTCGATGCGGGTGAGGCTTACCGGCAGCGCTTCGGCAATCCGTATGCCGTCATCCACCGGGCCGACATCCACCTGTCGATCCTGGAGGCAGTGCAGGACCATCCGCTGATCCAGTTCCGCACCGCTACGCGTGTGGAGCAACTGGAGCAGGACGGCAACGGCGTGACGGTTATCGACCAGCGCGGCGAACGCCATCGTGCCGATGCGGTGATCGGCTGCGACGGCGTCAAATCGGCGATCCGCCAGGCGTTGGTGGGCGACGAGGTACGTGTGACCGGACACGTGGTGTATCGGGCCGTGGTCGACGTCGCCAACATGCCGGCGGACCTGCAGGTCAACGCGCCGGTGGTGTGGGCCGGGCCGCACTGCCATCTGGTGCACTATCCGCTGCGCGGCGGGCAGCAATACAACCTGGTCGTCACGTTCCACAGCCGCGAGCCCGAAACCTGGGGCGTGCGCGACGGCAGCAAGGAAGAGGTGCTGTCGTACTTCGACGGCATCCACCCGCTGCCGCATCAGATGCTTGACCGGCCCACGTCATGGAAGCGCTGGGCCACGGCCGACCGCGACCCGGTCGAGCACTGGAGCCGCGGTCGCGCCACGCTGCTGGGCGATGCAGCGCACCCGATGACGCAATACGTTGCCCAAGGCGCCTGCCAGGCGCTGGAAGATGCCGTCACGCTGGGCGCCGCCGTGGACGCCGCCGACGGCGACTTTGAAGCCGCCTTCAAGCTGTACGAGCAGGCCCGCATCCCACGCACCGCGCGCGTGCTGTACGCCGCGCGCGACATGGGCCGCATCTATCACGCCAAAGGTGTTGACCGCCTCGTGCGCAACACGTTGTGGGCCGGCCGCTCGCAGGCGCAGTTCTACGACGCGCTGCAATGGCTGCACGGCTGGCGCGCCGAGCAGTGCCTGAGCCCGACGCCCTGGCTCTGACGACTGCTTCCGCGGCCTTGCATCCGGCCGCCTTACTTGAATCACCCGACCGAGCGAGCCGGCAGCCGATGTAGCTGCCGGCCGCCGGTCGGGCCTTGCCCCAACCCTGGCACTACGGAGGAGACCACCATGCCTGCCAGCCCACCGCTCAACATCACCACGTTCATCGACGAACACCCGCTGTCACCCTTTCAGGTGATGATCGTCATTCTGTGTTTCCTGGTCGTGGCCATCGACGGATTCGATACCGCGGCCATCGGCTTCATCGCGCCCGCCATCCGTGCCGACTGGCACCTCGCGGCGGCCCAGCTCGCCCCGTTGTTCGGCGCCGGACTGGGAGGGCTGATGGTCGGCGCTTTCGTGTTCGGCCCGCTGGCGGATCGCTTCGGGCGCAAGAGCGTGCTGATGGCGTCGGTCCTGTTCTTTGGCCTCGCAAGCCTGGCCTCCGCATGGTCGGGCTCGCTGTGGACACTGGTTGCGCTGCGATTCCTGACGGGTCTCGGCCTGGGCGGGGCCATGCCCAACGCGATCACGCTCACCTCCGAGTTCTGCCCGGAGCGGCGACGCTCCTTTCTCGTCACCACCATGTTCTGCGGCTTTACGGTAGGCTCGGCGCTGGGCGGCCTCGCGTCCGCCGGGCTGATCGACGCGTTTGGATGGCGCTCAGTGCTGATCGTCGGCGGTGCGGCGCCGATTCTGCTCACTGTGCTGCTGGCGCAGATGCTGCCGGAATCCGTCCGTTTCCTGGTCGTGGCAAACAAACCGCGCGAGCGCGTGGCGGCCATCCTGCAGCGCATCGCGCCGGCGGCAGACCTACGCGATGCGACCTACGCCATCGCGGAGCAACGCAGCGCCGCGTCACCCGTCAGCCATCTCTTCAAGCCGCAATTGCTGCGGGGCACGCTGCTGTTCTGGGTCACCTTCTTCATGAGCCTGCTGGTGATCTACCTGCTCTCCAGTTGGCTGCCGACGCTGTTGCGCAGCACCGGTATGTCGCTGCGCACGGCGGCGCTGGTCACCACCATGTTCCAGGTGGGCGGCACGGTAGGTGCCATCGTGCTGGGCTGGCTGATGGACCGCATCAACCCACACTACGTTCTGGCCGCAAGCTACGCGCTGGCGGGTGTCTTCGTTGCCGCCATTGGCAGCCTGGCCAGTACGCCGTGGGCAGCGTCTATCGCCATCTTCCTCGCGGGTTTCTGCGTTTCCGGCTCGCAAGTGGGGGCGAATGCGCTGTCGGCCAGCTTCTATCCGACCGATTGCCGCGCCACCGGTGTCAGTTGGGCCAACGGTGTCGGGCGGCTGGGGTCAGTGCTGGGCTCCGTTGGGGGCGCAGCAATGCTGTCGATGAACCTTGGTATGCCGACTTTGTTTGCGGTGATTGGCGTGCCAGCACTGATTGCAGGTGCGACGATGCTCCTGCTGGGAATCGTGCGGCGAACGATGGCGATGCGGTGGATGGCCGCGGCCTGACGCACGCGTTGGCGCGACCGCTTTCCTCAAACAGATGTTCATGATCTCTTTCTGTCAGCGTGAACAGGATCTGTCTGTCCGGATTGCGGTCTTGGCCATCATCCCCATGGAAACCGGTTGAAACTTCGTGACGACGCGTTCGTGAGGGCCAGCCTCAAACAGGTCGACACAAGCCTTGGCGAATGCCGCGATGCAACCCATTCCACCCTGCCTCACAAGCGTTTCCACCCAGGGCTCGTTCTCTCTGGGTCTAAACCACGAGGCAGGGAGCGCCGGTTCCTTGCCGAAGCGGTCGCAAGCCCGATGACCTCACGCATCAGGCGAACCGGCCGTTCGATCAACTGCACGTTGGTCGCCAGATATCCCGCTGCCTGTAGTACAAGTTGTCTTCGCGCCCGACGCGAACATGGCCGCCCAGCAGCAATGCGTTCATCGCAGCAGGTAGCAATAGCAATGGGTGCGCTGGTTCAACCACATTCGACTGTTTGAGCCCATCGGGTACATCCTTACCGGCGCAAGCTGAGGCAAACTACTGGTGGCAACTTGCCAGCGAGGCTGCTGAAACGGTCTCAACTTAAACCAACCAGCCTTCTCGAAAGCCGGGGCGGTTCACTGGGGTGGCCAGCAACGCTCCGGCGTTCTTCGTGAGCGCCGGTCTCTTGTCAGGCGTGGCACGCTTTCGGCGCGATAGCCACGAAGGCGCGCCTGATTGATGGCTCAAAACATTGTCGTTCGCCATGCAACACAAGCCCTTGTTGAGCCGGCATCCGGAATTGTCCGCAGTGCGGGTCTACCTGATCGGACTCGCGCTGGGTTGTTCCACGGGCGTCGACTTCTGGGCGAGCGCCATGATGGGGGTCGCCGGTACCCATATTCGCGGCGGCGTGCATGCCTCGCCCGAAGACTTCCTCTGGGCCATGACCTCGTACGCAGCCGCGGCCGTGGTTGCGAACCTCATGTTGCGCCGGCTCGCGCACGACATCAGCTATCGCGGGTTCACCATCACGGGCCTGGTGATTGCTGCGCTGGGCGCGGTGCTTTGCGCCTTGAGCCGCAATCCGCTCGAATTGGCTCTCGCGCGCGCGGTTCAAGGATTCGGCGCCGGTGGCTTGTTTGCGGCCTCACGCATCATCATTCAACTCGCAGCGGCCCGGGAGGAGCGGCGCCCTCTTTTCATCGGGTTCAATGTTGGCAGCATGGGCCTGCCAGCGGCGGCGCCCTGGATCACCGCACAGTTGGTGGAGAGCGCAGACTGGCAGATGATTTTCGTGGTCCAGGCGCTGATCGCCTTGGCGACGGTGGCCTTTGTTCTTGTCACGTATCCACCACGGCTGACCGCCACCCTGCTGCCGTGGGACGTCGAGTACCACGCGATGGACTGGGCTACCGTGATCCTGTTCGGCGTCGGCGCCTTGACGCTGCTGCATGGATTGGGGGACCTGCGGTTTTATGAGCTGGCAAGTTCGCCGTCGGTGGCGCTCACGCCCGTCATCGGTGTCATGTTCTTTGTGCTGGGTTTCTTCTATCTGCACCGCCACCCCGATCCGTGGCTCAACCCATTGGTGTTGGTGGGCCGCCGCTTTCTGGTGGGGCTCGCCTTCTACGCCATCTACTATTTCCTGAGCGGGCTGTGGACCTATGTCGTCTCCACAATGCTGCAGAGCGGGCTCGGATTCACGTTCCAGACCACCGGCACGATCTTGAGCGCCACCTCGTCGCTGGGTTTCGTCGGAGCCGCGCTGTTTACCTTCTGGGGCACTGCGCTGCCCGGCGCGCGGCGCTATATTGCGCTCGGCTATCTGATCTTTGCCGTCGCGGCATGGCTCCTTGCCCAAAGGATGATGCCCGGGGCGTCTATCGCAGTCATCCTGCCGGTGCTCGCTCTGCAAAGCCTGACCCTGCCGTTCATCCTGATGCTCGTCGCGGGGCTGACCTGGGCAGAGTTCACCGTGGACGATTTTGCCCACGGCTACCAATTCAAAAACATCGTGCGGCAAATCGCGTCGGCCGCAGGCACTGGTCTGGCGAGTCTCTGGCTGCAATATGAAGAAGTCATGGCACGCACGCACCTGGTCGCCAAGGTGACGCCATACGATCTTCCCGGCACCATCGAGCCGGCTGAGCTGGCGCGCCTGTCACGGCTGATCGATCAGCAGGCAACGCTGATCGGCACCGGCAACCTGTTGGCGCTGCTGGCGTTTGCCTGTGCGGTCATTGCGACGGTCGCGGTGGTGCAGCGGGTCTTGAAGTAATTGCACGGTCAGCTGTTGCCACACACTGCGATTGCCTGCGCCCTCCGGTGAGGGCTGTGAATGGTGTTACGACGCCGGTTTCGCGCCACCCTGCTCCGCAAGGATGTGCGCCACGGTGTGCAGCGCGACGGCAACGCCGTTTTCTGTGGAGTTGCACGTGCCGGCCGTGGGCAGGACGCCCGTGCTGGCGAAGTACAGATTCTCATGGTCATGGGCGCGCGCCCACTTGTCGCAGATGGACTTCGCGGGATCGTTGCCCATGCTGAGCGTGCCGCAGATGTGCTGGTTATTGTCGAATTTGTCGTCTGGGCTGAAGCGCAGGTTCGTGCCTCCCATGAGGTCGGCGATCCGCTGAAAATCCTGCTTGCCGCGTTGGTGTCCTCTGCGCGTGTAGTCATCGATCGAGTAATGCGCCTGGGGCTTGGGAATGCCCATCGCATCCTTCTGATCGCTCAGGGCAATCCGGTTTTCAGGATGCGGCAGGACTTCCAGGACAGTTTTGACGCTCATCTCGCGTGCCGCGCTATGGCGCAACTGTTTTTCGAACTCCACGCCATAGACGCCTTTGGCAATCAACGATTTGGTGGCACCGTCGACCCGGGAGATATTCGTGAAGTCGAGCCGGTAGGACGCGTGTTCCGATCGGAACGCACCGTCGCGCATGGTGTTGATCGAACTGGGGCTTTGAGGCCCTCGCCCCAGCCAGAGATCTTCGTCGGCATCGAAGGTCAGCGACGTGCTCGGGTGGTCCATCAGGTTCCGCCCGACCATATCGCTGCTATTGGCCAAGCCTTTGGGAAAATTGTCGCTGGCGGACAGGAGCAGCAGACGGGGGCTCTCGATGCCGTTCGCGGCGACGATGAAGGTCTTGCCGGTGACGCGGTGGGATTTTTTATTCGGGTCGAAGTAGAGCGCGGCGGCGATGCGCCCCTTGTCGTCATGCTCGAGCCGATAGACATTGGCGTCGGTCAGGATCTTGACGCCCACGGCCTCCGCCGAGCGCGCGGCCACGCCACCGTTGTATTGCGCGTCGATCGGACAGATTGGCTGGCAACTGTTGTTGCCGCAGCAGGCTGGCCTACCGTCATAGGTGCGGCTATTGCGCGCGGTCGTGTTGCTGACCACCTCATAGGCGGAGGCGAGACGCTCGCGGATGCGGCGCATTGCCCAAGGCTCGGCGACCGGCTCCATGGGGAACGGCTTGCTGCGCGGCGATCCTGTATTGGGCGCGCCTGAGACGCCCATGATTTCCTCGGCCTCCTGGTAGTACGGCTCGAGTTCCTCATAAGTGAGCGGCCAGTCGACGCCCACGCCGTACCGGCTCTGAATGTTGAAGTCGTTGGGGACATTGCGCCACGCATGTGCCGCCCAATGCCAACTTGTACCGCCGAACTGGCGGATGTACTCGGCCGGATATGGGTAGGGGCCGGCCTGGACCAGATACCCGTTGTCGTGGGGCTGATAGATCGGGTGCGGCGCCCAGGGTGCGGGCGGATAAGGCGACATCCAATCGCTTCGGCGTGTGGAATTGCGATAGCGGGCGACGATTTCCCCGCGCGTGACGCGCGGGCCCGCCTCCAGGATCAGGACCGAAGCGCCCGCCAGGGCGAGCTTGCGCGCAACAAGGGAGCCGATGATGCCGGATCCGATAACGACGAAATCGGCGGAAGTTTGATCGGCCATGGGCGGCTCCAAGGGTTGACGGATCTGAATGCGCCTACGCAGGTTTCTTCGCCCAGCTTCCGTACACACCAAAGCAGTAAGTCGGGGGCTTGAGCACATCCCCGACCATCACCGCGTTCAGGGCATCTTCGTAGGCCAGCGCGCGCGCCTTTTCGCCACTGCCCACGACACCTAGAAACCACGCCGTCGCGATCTTGCGCGGCAGGGCTGCCAGCGTCGAATGCTCGGCATCGAGCGCCTGCTGCAACTGCATCGGGTCAATCTTGCGCTCGTTGATGAGCGCCAATAGCTGCCGGCTGGCAGCGGGAAAGCCCGGGTCGTCCTCGGTGAGCGCGGCATACAGGCGTTTGGCCAGCGCGCCATCCAGTGCTGCGCGGCCAGCGATGATTGCCGAGAGCGCCAGAAACGCCCCCTGGTCCGCGCCGGCCACGGGCTGGGCCAGCGCCCACGGGATCAGCGAAGCCGCATAGGCGGATACCAGGCCTGCCAGCGTTGCCCGGCGCGCCGGACTGAACGCGCCACGGGCGGTCATCATGTCATGTTGGTCTTGCATCGCAATCCCCTCAACACCCTCGTCAGAAGCTGTGCATGATGCCGAGCATGCCGACGAACTGATTGCCTGTCGCCGAAGGTGAACCGTTCTGTGAGTCCCCCACCGTCGCTGTTGCATTCACGATCTGCGTGCCGCCGGCAGCGCCAAGGGTCTTGCCAGTGGCATGCTGGTAGGCCTGCAGGGCGTACAGGACGGTGCGCTTCGAGAAGTGATATTGCTCCTTGAGCGCGATCTGGTGATAGCGCGCAGCATCGCTGATGCCGTTCGACTGGCTTGCGCGTGTGTAGCTGTAGCCCGCCGCAAAATCGGTTTGCGGGGTGGCCTCGTAACGAGCGATGACCCCGTAGGTGTTGAACACGGCCTTGCCCAGAAACAGAGAGTTGCTGCCCGGATCGAAGCGCACGTTCGAATAATTCAGCCCGACCTGGACGTTGCCCAGCCGGTACAAGCCTGCGGCGGCAAGATGCTGGACAGACCGGGCAGACACGAAACCGGCAGTCACCGAAGACGCGCCATAGCTGCCGCTGGCATTCGGGTCCAACGCCTGGACGTTGCCCGTGTTGTACAAGCGGATATAACCGACGCCGAGTCCGAGCGGGCCGTTCTCATACTTGGCCGCGGCACTCACGGAGCTGCCGGCCTGGGTGCGGCCCGGGATCTCACCAAAGCCATACTGCGCACCGAGGCTGAGCCCCGAGAGCGACGGTGAAACATACTGGACGGAATTGTTGAAGCGGATGGTCGTGTCGAATCCGTCCACATCGCCAGGATGGGCGCCCGTGGCGCCGGTGAGCATGTTGACCGGCCCGAGCGGTCCGAGGAACTGGTAGTACGTGGTGTACTGCCGGCCCAGCGTCAGCGTGCCGTAGCTCGTGTCCTGCAGGCCAACAAAGGCCTGGCGGTTGAACATCAGGCCGGCACTGGATTGCTTGCCCGAATTGATGTCAAAGCCTTCCTGCAGATCAAAGATCGCCTTGGTAGTCCCGCCCAGTTGCTCGACGCCGCGCAGACCAAAGCGCGAGGCGGCGTTGTTCCCGGTGCGCATATAGAAGTTGCTGTGCCCGCCTTGGTTGTTCGCAAACGCCAGCGCATCGTCGGCGACGCCATACAGGGTGACGCTTTGCGCGTACGCGGCCGATGCCGCAGCGCAGAGCAACGGGAGGAACGCAACTTGGATGCAACGGGGTCGTTTCGTCATGTCGTGGCCTATGTCTTTGGCGGAGTTTTGGGTCGATCGTGATCCGGTTGCGTCCGGTTGCGTCCGGTTACGTATCGACCGATGGCGGCGGAACACCATCGCGTGTTCGGGCCGGCCGTGGGTCAGTAGACGCGTTCTCAGGCGCGGCGGCGGAACCGTCGCGATAGCACCATCAGCACGCCGATCACGATAATCACCCCGACACCGATGCCGACACGCGCAAGCGTCAGCAGATTCGAGCCCTCTCCGCCAGCCCGGATGGTCTTCACCTGATCGGCCGTCACGCTAGCCTTGGGGTTGCCGTAATGCTGTGTCAGGTACGAAGCCAGCGTGGCGATCTGCTGGTCGGAGAGCATCGTGGCAAATCCGGGCATCCTGAGTTCGGGAGGATCGAGCTGCCTGTGAACGCCTTCGAGGATGACCATCACCAGATTGTCGGCATCGGCCCGGCCAAGTGCGGAATTGTGAAACAGCGGCGGCAGGCCACCGTCGAAGCTGCCCTCGCCATGTGCCTGGTGGCAAGTGGCGCAATGGGCGTCGTAAAGCTGGGGACCGCTCATCTGGTTCAGGTCGGTCGGCAGCGCCACGCCACGGATGCTGCCCAATTCGTCGGCCTTGGATCCCCATTCGAATGCGGCCCGCGTGTCGGCGGCATCGCGCACTGGCGGCACGCTCTTCAGATAGACGGCGACAGCATGCAGATCGGCGTCGCTCAGATGCCGCAGGCTGTTATCGATCGCCTCGGCCATCGGACCCGCTGCCTGGGCCTTGCCCTGTGCGTGCCCGCTACGCAGGTAGGTCGCAATTTCCTGTTCGCTCCAGGCCCCAACGCCGCTGATCGGGTCCGAGGTGATGTTGGGGGCGTCCCACGTTCCCACGTTGCCGCCGGCGAGTTCCTTGGACTTGACCTCGGCCATCATGGCATTGCGCGGGGAATGGCAGGTGCTGCAGTGTGCAAGGCCGCGGCTCAGATAGGCGCCGCGATTCCACTCAGTGCTCTTGGATGCGTCTGTCTGATAGCGGCTGTCTTCCAGAAACAGCGCGTTCCATCCAGCCATCGACAGACGGATATTGAACGGAAACGGCAGGTCGGTTGCGGGCGGCGCGGCATCGACCGCTTGCACGCCGTTGATCAGATAGGCGTAGAGCGCGGCCGCATCTTCGTCGGTGACCAGCGCGTACGAGGTGTACGGCATCGCTGGATAGAGGTGCTGCCCATCTGCCCGGATGCCCCGGCGCAGGGCATCGGTGAACTGCGCCAACGTGTAGCTGCCGATGCCGTGCGTCTTAGAGGGTGTGATGTTGGTGGAGACGATCGGCCCGATCGGCGTGGGCAGCGACAGCCCACCGGCAAACGGCTTGCCCCCGGGCGCCGTGTGGCAGGCCACACAGTCGCCGGCGCGGGCCAGGTATTCGCCGCGCTTGACTTGGTCGGCATCTGCGGCGCTGGCCGCCGTTGCACCGGTAAGAATGCAAACGGCCGCGACCGCAATGAAGGCTCGGCGGGCGACGGCTCGTGGGATCAATCGCGGCAGAAGAGGCACCTTGGGCTCCCGCATTTTGCTTATTCGATCGGCGGTCATGCACCTGCAACTGCAACCCTTAGCCGAACTCAGGCTAGAAAGTTTTCCGCGAGCTTGCAAGCCGAATCTCGGCAAGACAACACGGCGGTACCAATGCCATCGCGAACCAATCGTTTGCATTGCGCAAGCTGCGTACAGCCCGTCGCTGCCCCGCCCAATCACTGCGCGGCGTCGCTGCGCCGGATCACCGGGAGGCACCAGGAGTAGTGCAGCGCGAGGGTGCGGATAGCGAAGCAGATCAAGGCGCCAAACCACGGCGTGAGCGTGAGTGTCCAGTCCATGCGCTGTCCAAGCACCTGGATGGCCGCCCCGACCAGCGCCGCCACGGCGTAGATTTCCTTCTCGAGGATGATCGGCACGCGGTTGAGCACCACGTCCCGCGCCACGCCGCCGCCGACGGCCGTCACCATGCCGAGAAGGATGGCCACCTCGATGTTGTGGCCAAACACCAGCGCCTTGTGCGCCCCGACGACGGCAAAGAAGCCCAGCCCGAGCGAATCGAAAAAAACGATCGGCTGCTTGAAGTGGTCAATCATTGGGCGCGCCCAGATCGCAATCGCTGACGCGAGCGCTGAGGTAGCGAGGTAGCGCCAATCCGAAATGCCCGCCGGCGGCAGTGCGCCGATACACAGGTCTCGAATCACGCCGCCGCCGCACGCCGTCAGATAGCTGATCGCCAGGACGCCAAACAAGTCGAGCCGCTTCTGTTCGGCCGCGAGGGCACCACTGACCGCAAAGGCAAAGGTGCCCAGCAAGTCGACCAGGACAAAGAGGTTGTGCTCCATCATGCTTCGGGAGAAGTACAAAGCCAGGCCGAGGCAGCCGTGAGCATCGCGTGCAGGCCGGTTTCCAGCGTCGGATGAATGACCGGTGCGAACTTGGGCGAATGGTTGCTCGGTATCTTGTTGACCTGCTTGGCCGCTTGGGCTTGTGCATAGACTTCAGGGTCGGTTCCGCCGATGAACCAGAAGACGTAAGGCACGTTCCAGGCTCGCCCGAAGATGCTGAAGTCTTCACTGGCCGATGCAGGCTTCGTTTCGTAAGCCTTGTCGCCAAACTGAGCCTTGAAAACGTCAGCCAGCCGTTGCGTGGCGGCCGCATCGTTTTCAGTGAGCGGATATGCACTGAGGGTCGTGAACTCCGGCGGCCGCTCGGCGTTCGATGCATCGCACTCCGCGCAGCAAATCCGTTTGATGGAAGCCAGCATGTATTCGCGTACGTCTTCGTCGAAGGTGCGCATGTTGAGCTTGATGGTGGCTTCGTCCGGGATGATGTTTTCCTTGGTGCCCGCCTGCAGTGCACCGATGGTCAACACGGCATTGTCCATGGGCGAAATTTCACGTGAGACGATGGTCTGCAGACGTAGCGTGGTGGAGGCGGCCATGATGACCGGATCAATCGATGTCTGCGGCTGAGAGCCGTGCGAGCCGCGACCGAACAACCGGATTTTCAGGCTATCGCCCGCTGACAGAATGACTCCGGGCCGGTAACTGACCGTGCCGCTGGACCCCACCATGACATGCTGACCGAGGATGATGTCCGGCTTGGGAAAGCGTTCGGTGCCCCAGTCGTCCACCATGCTGCTGGCGCCGCGCCCCACCTCTTCGCCCGGCTGGAACACCACCATGACCGTGCCCTGCCAGGCGTCGCGGTGTTCGGCGAGAACGCGCGACACACCCATCAGCCAGGTCACATGCATGTCATGCCCGCATGAATGGGCGACGTCGACTTCGACGCCCTCCTCATCCTTGGCCTTGACGGTGCTCGCATAAGGCAAGCCGGTGTTTTCTGCCATGGGCAGCGCGTCCATGTCCGCGCGCAGCATCACCGTAGGGCCGGCTCCATTGCGCAGCACACCTACCACGCCCGTGATACCGACTTCGCGTGTCACTTCGTAGCCCAGCGCCTCAATATGGTCGGCGGCGATCTTGGCGGTCCGGACTTCCTGCATGGACAGTTCGGGGTGCTGATGGAGGTCTTTGTAGATGGCTTCGAGTTCGGCCAGCAGCGTTTCGCTGCGGCCCTGCAGCGCGTTGACAAGTGCGTTCATGAAAAACTCCCGGGATGCTGGGCACTTCGTCTATACATTCCGTTGCCGCCCCAAGGGCGAAACAAGGGCCCCTCTAAAGCGCGGCCCCAAAATTGGGCTCTTGCGCAGCGCATCGGGTCAGGCTCGGATGGCCTGGCCGCGCCGGCAGCATCACACTCAGTTCGCCGCTGAGACTATTAAAGGGCACAGAACAGAAGGGTGCCACATTGCCGTTCGGCAACATGCTTGTGGTCCTCATCGAGCGGCAGCGCCCAGTTGTATTGCCGTCTACGACCGGAGAGCCTCCGAAGCGCTTGATCGGCCTCCGGAAAATCTGGCTCGATGCGGGCGCGTCAAAAACCGTATCGATCACAATCGACCCGAATGCGAGCAACCATCCTTTGCGTACGTGGGACAAAGATGCACAACGCCGGGATGGGAAGGACAACTGGCAAAGACGCGAAACGAAAGGACGTTGATCTGCGGCAGTGGTTGTGAGATGTTATTGCGGCTGTCGCGAGCGTGCTGGTCACATCCATCAGGAGCAGAAAATGGCGAAGATACTGGTTCTCTATTACTCGATGTACGGACATATCGAAACCATGGCCAACGCAGTGGCCGAGGGCGCCCGCTCGGTACCTGGTACCGAGGTGACGCTCAAACGCGTGCCCGAGACGATTCCTGAGGAGCAGGCAAAAGGCATCGGCGTCAAGCTGAACCAGGCGGCGCCGGTCGCGGCGCCAGCCGAGCTGGCAGACTACGACGCGATCATCTTCGGTACCCCGACCCGCTTCGGCAACATGGCTGGGCAGATGCGGACATTCCTCGACCAGACGGGCGGCCTATGGGCGAAGGGTGCCCTCATCGGCAAGATCGGCAGCGTATTCGCGTCAACCGGCACGCAGCACGGCGGCCAGGAAACTACGATCACGTCGTTTCACTCCACACTGCTTCACCAAGGCATGGTGATCGTGGGTGTGCCCTACGCGTGCGCGGGGCTCACAAATATGAGCGAAATCACTGGCGGCACGCCGTATGGCGCAACTACGCTCGCCGGCGCCGACGGAAGCCGGCAACCGTCGCCGAATGAACTCGACATTGCCCGCTATCAGGGAAAGCACGTCGCCGAACTGGCAGCGCGGCTCTTCCATTGAACACTGCGCAATCAAGACCGAAGATGCCGGGCGCGTCAGCGTGAAGAAGGCATGGGCCTGAGCGCCGCTGGCATCTCACCTGACTAAGTCTGGTGATGAGCCCCCAGTTCGGTTTCGGTGGTCTCCAACGCGCCGCGGTTGCGCAGGCTCACCGTCTGCGCCGATCACACCAGCAGGGTGGCGCCCGCCCACACAATCAACGCGACACCCAGTACGCGACCGACGCGCTCACCGCCGGGCAGGACTTTTTCCACAAAGACAAGCAGCGACAGTGCCGCAATCCAGACGAGATTCATGATGCCGCCGACAAACAGCAGCGCCATCAGCAACCAGCAACAGCCAACGCAGTAACTGCCATGGCGCACCCCGAGCAGGAAACTACCCACTAGGCCCGGACGCCAATGCGCAGTGAGGAAACCCACCGGTGAACGGCACTGCGTCAGGCAGGCGCGCTTGAGCGGCGAGAACTGATAGGCGCCGGCCGCGGCCAGCACGAATGCGGAGAGGTACGCGCTCCTCGACCACAGCATCATTTCCGACATGACGCCCGTCGGCTGCAGTGCCTTCTGCAAAGCAGCCGCGCAGATCGAGAAAACCAGCCATGCGCCCAGATAGCCCGCCAGAAGCGACATCGACAAGGTGACTGACTTGGCCGCGGCCGCGCCGTGATGGCGCAACACGCGTCGATACAGCAGAACGAGCGGTGCAGCGCTGGGCGTCATCATCGCGATCATCATCACCCACCACATGACGACCACGGTCGGCAGCGAAGGATCCATGCCACCGCCGTCGTCTGCAAGCCGATGCGGGAAAAGCGCAATGGTCGTCATATCAAGCGCAGACATGCCCATCCCCGCGCCTGTCCATAGGTAGCGCCACGACAACGCGACGGCAGCAACCATGCCGATCGCCGCGATAACACGCTCGCGCCCGAGGGTACTGTCGATGCGCCTCATGTGGCAGCGCGATGCCGGATCAGTCCTTTGTTGTTCATGTGCAGACGCGCGAACTGTGCGTAAGTCCCCTTGAGATCCAGTGCAATGTTTCCTTGCGAGCGGCTGGTGCCGGAGCCGATCTCGGCAAGCTCGTATTCGAAACCATGCGGCAGGTCGATGCGTGCCCGATGCTCGGCACCCGTCACAGGATTGTGGATCGGTTCCCCAACCACATCGAACACGCCGTCGACATGAATCTGGCCGCGCCTGGCGTCGACATCGACGTCGTAATCGATCTTCGTGAAGATCGGATCGAATGCCTGCTCAAGCGTCGATGCAAAGACCGAGAACATCGTGGCAAATGGCTCGGTGTCCTGTCCCGTCATGATCTTCAGGACCGCTTCGCGTTGCTCCGGGCTGGCCCGTTCGTCAACGATCGGCTGGCACTTGCCCTTGCCTTCATGAATCGGCCCTGGCCACTGAAACACCACCGCGATGTTGATGCCATCAAGCCGCACGTCTCCGTAGTAACCGTTACTGATCGATATGGCGCCCATCGCTTCGCAAAAGCCGCGAGTCGGCAGCGCATTGAATTGGCAGGGGCAACCGTATGCGCAATTGCAGTTGATCAACTCGGTGCCTTGAATTTCCCAAGAAATCATTGCTGTTCTCCTCGTGCCCCACGATGTGGGGCGTGGAATCTAGCAGGCGCTGGCAAGCCTATGCTGGAGCGCCTCGACCATGCAGCCAAATGCCGCAACAATGATGCCAACAGAATAAGCCATTGATTTCCAATGAAAATTCTTCTGCTAAAAGGGGGGCTGGGATGCCGGGCCACCAAAAGCGTTTCAGTTTTGATACGCACGCATGGTGGGACGCTGATACCATCGCGCAAATCTGGCAAGTCTGAATACTTGTAACGTGCTCCGCCTAAAACGCCGGCTCTGGTTAGCCGGTTTCCTCGTCCTGACGTTCCTGACCGTGCAACTGGCAGCCGCGGCCTACGCTTGCGCCGGCAGCAGGTTTGCGGTCGTCCCTGCAATGGACTTGGATGCAATGGCGAGCATGGCGGACTTGGCCGAGTCCTGCCCCGAAATGGCAAAGAACGCGCAGCAGAGCCGTGACCAGCATGACGGTCTGTGCCTGGAGCACTGCCAGGCTGGGGCCAAGACCGCCGACCACGCCGCGCCGCAGATTCCCGCCTTCCTGCCCATCCTCGTCGGGAAGATCGAGCCCACGCCGATAGCCGCTCCGGCTCCGCTGCTCCTGGCGCAAGGTGCGGCCATCGCGCGGGCGCCGCCTCCGCCGCTATCCGTCCTCCACTGCTGTTTCCGAACGTAGCCTCCGAAGTCACGCGCCTTTCGTGCCCTGTCGCCTGAGCGACGGGGTGATCGTTGCTTTCCGGAGGTTGTATGCCTTTGTGCTTTTCCCCGCGCGGCGGGCGCACGATTGCGCTCGTCGCCCTACTGCTCGGTTTGAGCCGACTTGCGATTGCCCAGTCGGACAACGCGCTATCTCTGCAGGAAGCGGTCGGCCTGGCTTCTGCCCGCTCCGCCGATGCGGAGACGTCGCGCTCCGCCATCCAATCCGCCACTGAAATGGCGGTGGCCGCCGGGCAGTTGCCCGATCCCGTTCTCAAGCTTGGCGTCAATAACGTTCCGCTGAATGGGTCGGACCAGTTTTCCATCGGCCGGGACTTCATGACCATGCGATCGGTCAGCGTGATGCAGGAATTCACGCGCGCAGACAAACGCCGCGCCAAGGCCGCCCGTTTCGAAGCAGCGGCCGCCACTGCTCAAGCGCAGCGCGCTGTCGCGCTGGCCAACGTGCAGCGCAATGTTGTTCTGGCGTGGCTCGACCGCTGGTATGCGGAGCAGACCGATGTGCTGCTCGCTCACCACGGGCATCCGCTCGACCTGGCGCGCGAGGCGGCCATGGCCGCGTATCGCAGCGGTCGCGGTACACGCGCCGACGTGCTGGCTGCAGATATGGAAGTCCAGAAACTGCACGACCGCCAGGACGAAAACCGCACCGCAATCGAGACGGCAACAGTGAACCTGGAGCGCTGGATCGGGCCTGCCGCACGCCGTCCGCTGGGCGACCGCCCTCCGTTGGAGGTGCCCGCATCCGCCCAGCACCTCGCAACGGATGCCTTCGATGCTGTGCCCGAAGTGGCCGCAGCCCAACGCGATGTGGTGCTGGCCGAAACAGAAATCCGCGCGGCAGCCGAAGCCAAGAAACCGGATGTGACGGTCGAACTGATGTATAGCCAGCGCGGCTCGGCTTACTCGAACATGGGTTCGCTGAATATCAGCTTCCCCGTGCCGTGGGACCAGGGCAACCGGCAGGACCGCGAGGTGGCGGCCAAGCTGGCCCAGGCGCAGGAAGCACGCGCCAAGTCGGAGGTCCTTCGTCGCAACACCCAGGCGATGGTCGCGAGCCGGTTGGCCGAGTTGCGGCGCAACCTGAACCGCCTCAAGCGCTATGACGAGACGACGCTGCCGCTAGCCAACGCGCAGGCGAGCGCGGCCCTGACCGCTTATCGGGCCAACACCGGCAGCAACACTGGTTCGCTCTCTGCCGTGGCCGAGGCCAATCATCGCGCCATTGATACCGCGCAGGAGCGTCTGGCACTGGAGGCCAAGACCGCCAAGCTGTGGGCCGACCTGACTTTCCTCGTGCCGATGCCCACCGCCCAGACTGAGCCAGCAACGGGGAGCTTGCAATGAACAAGACACGAATCGCCACGGTGGTGGGCGCAATGCTGATTGGCGCGGTGGCCTATGGCGGCTATCGCATCGGTTTGTCGCGCGGCATGCAATCCGCCCAAATCAGAACATCTGCCTCGAACCCGACCGTCCTCAAGGCGGACGATATCGACCCGCAAACCGGCAAGCGCGTGCTGTACTGGCATGACCCGATGGTGCCCGGCCAGCGCTTCGACAAGCCGGGCAAATCGCCCTTCATGGACATGCAGCTCGTGCCCGTCTATGCCAACGACGATGCGGGCGGCAGCGGTGTCACCATCGACGGCCGCGTCGCACAGAACCTGGGAATCCGCACGGCAGAGGCGCAGCCAGGGTATCTGGGCGCTGTACTGGAGGCGCCCGGCAACGTGGCTGTGGACGAACGCAGCATCCAGGTCATCCAGGCGCGCGCGGGCGCGTTCGTGCAGCAGGTGTCGGTGCGTGCAACGCTTGATCCGGTGCGGCGCGGCCAGACGCTAGTGTCGCTGTACTCACCGGATTGGGTGGCCGCGCAAGAGGAATATCTAGCCGTATCCGGCCAAGGGCAAGCCGAGCTGACGGGTGCGGCCAAGGCGCGCATGCTGCAGGCCGGCATGACGCCGGGCCAGATCAAAGCTGTCACCACCTCGGGCAAACTGCAGCCGAACTTGGCGATCACCAGCCCCATCGACGGTTTTGTCACGGAGGTTGCGGTGCGCGACGGTATGGCGGTCTCGCCCGGCATGACACTGTTCCGGCTGGCCGATCTCAGCCGAGTCTGGATCATTGCCGACGTGCCGGAAGCACAGTCGCACGCGGTAACGCCCGGTGCGCCGGTCAAAGTCTCCGCCGCCGGCCTGGCGGAACCGGCCACGGGCAAGATCGACGCCATCCTGCCGGACGTGAATCCGGCCACACGCACGATCAAAGTGCGCATCGTGCTGCCCAACCCGGGCAAGCGCCTGGTACCCGGTATGTTCGCCACTGTGCGGCTCGACGGCGGGCAGGACAAAGCAGCATTGCTGATCCCATCAGAGGCCGTTATCCGTACCGGCCAGCGCAGCGTGGTGATGGTGGACGGCGGCCAGACCGGCTTTGTACCCACAGAAATCCAGACCGGGCGCGAAGCCGGCGGCAAGGTCGAGGTGCTGCAGGGCTTGCAGGCTGGGCAGAAGGTCGTCACCTCCGGCCAGTTCCTGATCGATTCGGAGGCCAGCCTGCGCGGTACTGCAGAGCGGATGACGGCACCGGCTTCCGCGCCCGCTGCGGCCACGACCGACCATGAAGGCACCGGCCGCATCGAAGCCGTGAACAGCGACGGGCTGACGCTCTCGCACGGGCCGATCCCCTCGCTCAAGTGGGGTGCCATGACGATGGACTTTGCTGCGCCTTCCACCGGTTTGCCGAAGGGCCTGAAGCCGGGCGACCGCGTGCGCTTCCGCTTTCATCTGGACAAGGACGGCGCGGCGGTGCTGTCGTCGGTGGAGCCTGCCAGTGATGGCACGGGAGGCAAGCCATGATCGCGCGCCTCATCTTCGCTTCCATCCGCAACCGCTTCCTGGTGCTGTTGGCCACCGCGATGCTGACGGCATGGGGCCTGTGGGCGGCACGCAGCACGCCGCTCGATGCGCTGCCGGACCTGTCAGACGTGCAGGTCATCATCCGCACGCCCTTCCCCGGCCAGGCGCCGCAGATCGTAGAAAACCAGGTCACCTACCCGCTCACCACCACGATGCTGTCGGTGCCGGGGGCCAAGACGGTCCGGGGGTATTCGTTCTTTGGAGACTCGTTCGTCTATGTGCTCTTCGAAGATGGAACGGATCTGTACTGGGCGCGCTCGCGCGTGCTCGAGTATCTGAACCAGGTGCAATCCCGTCTGCCGGCGGCGGCCAAACCGGCGTTGGGGCCAGATGCGACTGGCGTGGGCTGGGTCTATGAATACGCGCTGGTCGACAAGGCCGGTCATCACGACTTGGCCCAACTGCGTGCGCTGCAGGACTGGTTCCTGCGCTTCGAGTTGAAGGCGTTGCCCAACGTGGCGGAAGTCGCCTCCGTGGGCGGCATGGTCAAGCAGTTCCAGGTGGTGCTGCAACCAGACAAGCTGCGCGCGTTCAACCTGTCGCAGGCCAAGGTGCTGGCAGCGCTCAAGGGTGCCAACCAGGAGACCGGTGGCTCCGTGCTGGAACTGGGCGAGGCCGAATACATGGTGCGCGCCAGCGGCTACCTGAAAACGCTCGATGATTTCCGGCAGATTCCGCTGACCACGAGCGACGCAGGTATCGCCGTGCGGCTGGGCGATGTTGCCAACGTCCAGCTCGGGCCCGAGATGCGGCGCGGCATTGCAGAGCTGGACGGCCAGGGCGAAGTGGCCGGCGGCGTGATCGTGATGCGTTCGGGCAAGAATGCGCTAAGAACCATCGATGCCGTCAAAGCCAAGCTCGCCACGCTACAGAAGAGCCTGCCAGCGGGTGTGGAGATCGTCCCAGTCTACGATCGCTCCGCGCTCATCCACCGCGCGGTGAGCAACCTCACGCACAAGCTGATCGAAGAGTTCATCGTTGTTGCGTTGGTGTGTGTTGTGTTCCTGTTCCACCTGCGCTCGGCCCTGGTGGCAATCGTATCGTTGCCGCTGGGCGTGCTGGCGGCGTTTGTGGTGATGCGCTATCAGGGCGTGAACGCCAACATCATGTCGCTGGGCGGCATTGCCATTGCCGTGGGCGCCATGGTGGACGCGGCCGTGGTGATGATCGAGAACGCACACAAGCATCTGGAGCGCTGGCACGAAGAGAACCCCGGCCGGGACCTCGCCAGGCAAGAGCGCTGGGGCGTCATTGGCGAAGCCGCTGCGGAGGTCGGGCCGGCGCTGTTCTTCTCGCTGCTGATCATCACGCTGTCGTTCATCCCAGTATTTACGCTGGAGGCACAGGAGGGGCGTCTGTTCTCGCCGCTGGCGTTTACCAAAACGTACTCGATGGCGGCGGCGGCCGGGCTGTCGGTCACGCTGGTACCGGTGCTGATGGGATATCTGATTCGCGGGCGCATTCCAAGTGAGCAATCGAACCCGCTCAGCCGCTGGCTGATCCGCCTGTACCAGCCGGTGCTGGCCCGTGTGCTGGCGTATCCGAAGGCGACGGTGGCGATTGCCCTCGCGCTGTTGGCAGCAACGGCCTGGCCGATCCTGCGCACCGGCGGCGAATTCATGCCGCCGTTGGATGAGGGTGACTTGCTCTACATGCCCTCCGCGCTGCCAGGGTTGTCGGCGGGCAAGGCGGCGCAGTTGCTGCAGCAGACCGATCGGCTGATCAAGACCGTGCCCGAAGTCGCCACCGTTTTTGGCAAGGCCGGCCGAGCGGACAGCGCTACCGATCCGGCGCCCATGGAGATGTTCGAAACCACTATCCAGTTCAAGCCGCGCGACCAATGGCGCCCCGGCATGACACCCGACAAGCTGGTCGAAGAACTGGACCGCGTGGTCAAGGTGCCGGGCCTGTCCAACATCTGGGTGCCGCCCATCCGCAACCGCATCGACATGCTGGCCACCGGCATCAAGAGCCCCGTTGGCATCAAGGTGGCGGGCACCGACCTGCAGCAGATCGACCGGCTCACCACGCAGATCGAAGCCGCGGTCAAGACCGTGCCCGGCGTCACCTCCGCACTGGCTGAGCGGCTCTCGGGCGGGCGCTACATCGATGTGGACATCAACCGCCTGGCAGCCGGCCGCTACGGACTAAACATCGAGGATGTGCAGAGCATCGTGGCCTCAGCCATCGGCGGCGACAACGTGGGCGAAGTCGTGGACGGGCTGGCGCGCTTTCCGATCAACGTGCGGTACCCGCGCGACTATCGGGATTCGGTCGAGCAGTTGCGCCGCCTGCCCATCGTGACCGACCGGGGCCAGCAGATTGTGCTGTCCGATGTGGCTGACATCCGCGTTGTGCAAGGCCCGCCGATGCTGCGCAGCGAGAACGCGCGGCTCTCTGGCTGGGTGTACGTGGACATCCGTGGGCGAGACCTCCGCTCAGCCGTGCAGGACATGCGGGCAGCAGTGGCCAAGGCCGTGCCGATACCGGCCGGCTACGCGCTCAGCTGGTCTGGGCAGTTCGAGTATCTGGAGCGCGCCAGCGCCAAGCTCAAGGTGGTGGTGCCGTTCACGCTGCTCATCATCTTCGTGCTCCTGTACCTGGTGTTCGGCCGCATCGACGAGGCGCTGCTCATCATGGGCACGCTGCCGCTGGCCCTGATCGGCGGGTTCTGGCTGCTGTACTTGCTGGGCTACAACCTGTCGGTGGCTGGCGTGGTTGGGTTCATCGCATTGGCGGGCGTCGCGGCGGAGTTTGGCGTCATCATGCTGCTCTACCTCAAGCAAGCCTGGACGAAATGCCAGGAGCGCGGACAAATCACCACCGACGCGCTACTCGAAGCGATTCAGGAAGGTGCCGTGCTGCGCGTGCGCCCGAAAGCGATGACGGTGGCCGTCGTTCTGGCCGGCCTGATTCCGATCATGTGGTCGCATGGCACGGGCTCGGAAGTCATGCAGCGCATTGCTGCGCCGATGGTCGGCGGTATGGTGACGGCGCCGTTGCTCTCCTTGTTTGTTGTTCCTGCCGTGTACCTGCTACTACGCAAATCAAGCAGGCGCGGCGCATCCCCCTCTTCCCAACCCAACGCTCAACACGAGGTCTCACGATGAAACACGCATCCGCTCTGGCGTTCACTCTGGCGCTGGCCATGTCGCCCCTGGCATTGGCCGCCACGCCAATGGAAGGCATGGACATGAAGCCTGCTGCCCAGGCCAGCCAACCCCATCAGGCAGCCAAGCCCGTTGCGGCGGAAGTGCGCAAGGTCTACCCCGACACCGGCAAGGTCACGCTCAAGCACGGCGCCATCGACAACCTCAACATGGGCGCCATGACGATGACGTTCGCCGTCAAGGACAAGGCCGTGCTCAAGAACTTCAAGGAGGGAGACAAAGTATCGGCGGTCTTTGATACGGTGAATGGCCAACCCACCGTGGTGGAGATGCAGCGCCAGTGAGAAGCGGCATGGCACGATAACGTGCCATGCCGGCTTCGATTCCGCCGTTAGAACGGTATGACCGCCTTCGCCCACAAGGCCGCCCCAGCCGGGCGGTTGCGCACGAAGAACTCCTTCACGACGCGCGCTTCCAGGCTGAACTTGCTGAACTGGTAACGAAAGCCCGGCCCGATTGCGAAGGTCTGCCCGCGGAACCCGTCACCGGCGACGGACTGACCGTTCAGCGTGTCGTCTGTCGTCTGCTTGACGAAGTAGCCGGAAATGCCGGCGCGCGCCGCCGGCGTGATCGCGTAGCTTGCCGAATAGTCGATGTGGAACAGGTTGCCCGAGTGGTAATGGGTATCCCGGTTCGGCGAGTTAAAGCTGTACGTGATCTTGGCCGACATCTCGACCTTGTCGTTCGGCATCCACGACACGCCAAACACGGGCCGCGCGGTGTAGTAGTTCTTGCCGGTGTTCAGCACCGCACGCATGTCGTACTGCCCGGTCGGAAATACGAACTCGATCGCCGCGACAGTCCGCAGCGGGCCCGCGCCCCACGCGATCAGCCCCGGGCTGACAATCAGGTCACCAAGATTGGTGCGGTTGAACGACGCACCGCCCGCGTCGAGCGCCAGATGCTCCATCGGCAGTACCGCATAGGCACCGTAACGCCCGCCCAGCAGAGACCAATCCGACATCCAGACGACGCGCGGAATCACCACATCTGCGTCGAGCTTGAAGCCCGGCACCGCGCTGTTGCCGTGCGAGTCGTTGAACCGCGACGCGTGGTAGTGCGTGTAGTACAGCAGGCCATAAACGCCGGCCGGCGGCAGCGCGCCAGCGAAGAACGCCTCGGCGCCCTCACCGATCGTGTCGCTTCCGCCTTCGGTCGCAAGCGCGCCCGAACTCAACGTGAGGCTCGCGCATGCCGCGAGCGAAACCAGACCTGCAATTGCCTTGCGCTTCATTCTTGTCTCCACCTTTTATTTGATTTGGTTGAATCGTGCTGCTGATGCTCTTGCGCCCTCCCGGCGCATCACTCCTGGAAGTGGTCGATCACGAGCCGGTTGAAACGCGCCGCATGCTCGATCTGCGTCCAGTGCCCGCATTGGCCGAACACGTGCAGTTGCACACGCGGCAAAAGCTCGGCCAACCTGAGCGAACTCGACAGCGGAATCACCTGGTCTTCGCGCCCATGGACGATCAGCGTGTCGTGCGGCAGCGCGCGAATCTGTTCTTCGTCGCTGGCAAGCGCATCAACCCAGCGTTGGCGGGGCGCCGGAAACATCGCTGCGAACGATTCCTGATAGCCGGGCTTCACGCTTGCCTCGTAACGCAGCTTCGCCAGTTCGTCGTTCACGAGCGTGCGGTCGTACGCGAAGACGTCGAGCAGCCTGCGCATCGTCTCGATTGAAGGCGTGTAGCCCCACACCGCATCGAGCCCTTCTGTCAGCGTGAAGCGCGTGCCGGCCGGCCCCATCAGTACGATCCGGCCGACGCGTTCCGGCGCGCGGATCGCCAGCGCAAGCGCGAGCGCACCGCCAAACGAATTGCCGACCACGTGCGCACGCTGCACGTCCAGCGCGTCGAGCAGCCCGAGCGCGTGCGCGACCCAGTTGTCCATCGAATAGCGATACCCGTCCGGCCGCTCGGTCATCCCGAAGCCGACCATGTCGGGCGCGATCACGCGGAAATGTTTTGAAAGCGCCGGCATCGTGAGCCGCCAGTTCGCATAGGCCGTCACGCCTGGGCCGGACCCGTGAATCAAGAGCACGGGCTCGCCTTCACCGATGTCGTGATAGTTCGTGTCGATCCCGTTGGCCAAGATGCGGCGGCCAATTTCCGGATTCGTCTGCATGGCAATCCTCAGTCGTTTAATCGTGTTGGGTGTTGCGCGTCAGCGTCCGCGCTGCTTCGCGCTTTGGCCGCCGATACCGAAATGCGCTTTCGGCATCTCGGTGATGATCACGCGCACCGATTCGACGGGCGCATCGAGCGAGCGGTGAATGGCGTCAGTCACTTCGGCGATCAACCGCTCCTTGCGGTCATCGTCGCGGCCTTCCAGGATGTACAGATGAGCGATGGGCATGGTGTCCTCCTTGTCAAACAAAGCGCACGCCGATTGCGCCGATGCCCTGCACGCGCAGCGTCACGTTGTCGCCGGCCTCGACGGCCACCGCCTCGGTGATGCCGCCGGACAGGATCAGGCTGCCCGCCGGAATCGATTCGCCGCGCGCGCCAAGATGGTTGGCGAGCATTGCAACCGCGGCGGCCGGATGGCCGAGCACCGCCGCACCGGCGCCAAACGCAACCGACCGGCCATTCTTCTCGAGCACGATGCCGAGCGTGCGCAAGTCGACGCCGTCCACCGCGAGCGGCTGCCCGCCAGCGACGAAGCGCGAGGCCGACGTGTTGTCGGCAACCACGCTCTTCAGGTCAAACTTGAAATCGCGGTAGCGGCTGTCGATCACCTCAATGCCGGCGATCACGAAATCGGTCGCCGCGAGCACAGCGCCGATGTGGCAGCCCGGCCCCTTCAACTCGGTCTTCGTGACGAACGCGATCTCCGGCTCGACTTTCGGGTGGATCAGCTTGGACACATCGCATTCACCGCCGTCGGGCAACTCGTACGTGTCGACCAGAAAGCCGAACACGGGCACGTCGACGTTCATCTGGCGCATCTTTGCGTGCGAGGTCAGCCCGGCCTTGTAGCCGACGATGCGCGCGCCGCGCGACAGCGCACGGCGGCGGATCGCGTCCTGGATCGCGTACGCGTCGTCCCACTCCATGTCCGGATGCGCGTCGGTGATCTTCAGGGTGTCGCGCGCTTCCAGCACGCAGCCATCGAGATGCGCGGCCAGCGATTCGACGGTATCGGTCGAGAGCTTCATGCTGCCTCCCGCTTTGTGGCGGCTGCGCGCGCCTTCGCGAGCGTGAGCGCGGTGTCTTCGATCATGTCTTCCTGACCACCGACCATCCCGCGCCGGCCGAGCTCGACAAGAATGTCGCGCGACGGCACGCCATACTTCTCGCTCGCGCGCTTTGCGAACAGCAGGAACGATCCATAGACGCCTGCGTAGCCGAGCGTCAGCGCATCCCGATCGACCCGGATCGGGAAGTCCATCATCGGCACGACGAGATCCTCGGCAACGTCCTGGATCTTCCACAGGTCGACACCGGTTTCGATGCCCATCCGGTCGCACACCGCAACGAAGACTTCAAGCGGCGTGTTGCCCGCGCCAGCACCCAGACCAGCCGCCGCGCCGTCGATCCGGTTCGCGCCGGCCTCGACCGCCGCGAGCGAGTTTGCGATGCCCATCGCAAGATTGTGGTGGCCGTGGAAGCCGAGCTCGGTCTCGGGCTTGAGCGCGTCGCGCACCGCACTGATCCTGGCCTTCACGTCGTCCGGCAGCATGTAGCCGGCCGAATCGGTCACGTACACGCAGTTCGCGCCGTAGCTCTCCATCAGCTTCGCCTGCGCAACGAGCCCTTCCGGACTGTTCATGTGGCTCATCATCAGAAAGCCGACGGTATCCATGTCGAGCTTGCGCGCGAGCGTGATGTGCTGCTCCGACACGTCGGCCTCGGTGCAGTGCGTCGCCACGCGGATCGTATGCACGCCGAGCTCGTGCGCGCGCCGCAGATGGTCAACCGTGCCGATACCCGGCAGCAGCAGCGCGGATACCTTCGCACGTTTAAGCAGGGGGATCACCGCACCGAGATACTCCTCGTCGGTATGTGCCGGAAAACCGTAGTTGACCGATGATCCGCCCAGCCCGTCGCCATGCGTGACTTCGATCAACGGCACACCGGCCGCATCAAGCCCGCTGGCGATCGAGCGCATTTGGTCCAGCGTCATCTGATGACGCTTCGGGTGCATACCGTCACGCAGCGTCATGTCGTGGACGGTGATGTGTTTGCCTTTGAGATTCATTGCGATTCCTCGTTCGTCCGATCGTTGAGATGAAGCGCGCACGTCATGCGGCCGCGCTGGCGGCCGGCTCCAACGCAATGCGGCCCGCCAGCAGTTCCTCGGCAAACATCTCGGCGGTGCGCGCGGCGGCGGCCGTCATGATGTCCAGATTGCCCGCGTATTTCGGCAGGTAATCGCCGAGCCCCTCGACCTCCAGATAGACCGACACGCGCTTGCCGTCGAACACCGGTCCGTTCACGAGCTTGTAGCCGGGCACGTAGCGCTGCACGTCGGCAATCATTGCGTTCACTGATTCGATGATTCGCGCCTGATCAGGCGCGTCTTCGGTCAGGCAGTGCACGGTGTCGCGCATGATCAGCGGCGGCTCCGCCGGGTTGATCACGATGATTGCCTTGCCTTCTTTGGCGCCGCCAACCTTCGACACCGCCGCGGCAGTCGTGCGCGTGAACTCGTCGATGTTCTTGCGTGTGCCGGGGCCGACCGACTTCGATGACACCGTCGCGACGATCTCGCCATAAGCGACCGGCTGCACGCGCGAGATCGCGTAGACCATCGGGATCGTCGCCTGCCCGCCGCACGTGACCATGTTCACGTTCATCTCGCGCTGGCCGATGTGCTCCTTCAGATTCACGGGCGGCACACAGTACGGCCCGATTGCGGCTGGCGTCAGGTCGATCATCATCACGCCGAGCGCGTTCAGCTTCCGGCTGTTTTCCGCGTGCACATAGGCGCTCGTCGCGTCGAACGCGATCTGCACGTTGTCGGCCAGCACGTGCGGCAGCAGGCCGTCGACGCCCTCCGCAGTGGTCTTCAGACCGAGTTCGCGGGCGCGCTTCAAGCCGTCGGATTCCGGGTCGATGCCGACCATCCAGACCGGCTCGAGCACAGGGCTGCGCATCAGCTTGGCAAGCAGATCCGTGCCGATGTTGCCGGGCCCGATCAGCGCGCAACGGATTTTTTTAGTCATGGGGAGTTCTCCTGAATATCAATGAATGCCGGGGCGGTGGCGGCTAGGCGAACCGCACCGAGCACGCGCCGATCCCGCCGATCGACACGCGGAAGTTGTCGCCCGCGCGCACCGGCGCCATGGCGGCCAGCGCACCGGACAGAATCACTTCGCCCGCCTTGAGCGGAATACCGAGGCGGCCGAGCGTGTTCGCCAGCCAGGCGACCGCATTCACCGGCGAGCCGAGCGCCGCCGCGCCCGCTCCGGTGCCGATCACTTCGCCGTTCTTTTCGAGCACCATCCCGCAGGTCGACAGGTCGACGCTGCGCGTGCTCACGGCCTGGTCACCCAGCACGAACACGCCGCACGACGCGTTATCCGCAACGGTGTCGCCGATCCGGATCTTCCAGTCGCGAATCCGCGAATCGACGATTTCGAAGCACGGCATCACACATTCGGTCGCGGCCAGCACCATCGCGTTCGTCACGCCGGGCCCGATCAGATCGCGCTTGAGCACGAACGCGATCTCGCCTTCGGCCTTCGGCTGGATCAGCGTGTCGAGCGGAATGCATTCGCCTTCGCCGTACACCATCCCCGACAACAGGTAGCCGAAATCGGGTTGATAGACACCGAGCATGTCCATCACGGCCTTCGAGGTGACGCCGATCTTCTTGCCGATCACGGTTTCGCCGGCGTCCAGACGGCGCTGCACGAAGCGCTGCTGGATCCGATAGGCGTCGTCGACCGACAGGTCTTCGTGCTGCGACGTCAGTGGTGCAATCGGCGTGCGCGACGTCATCGCGTCGTACAGCGCGTCGCCGAGCGTGGTAATCAAAGTGGAATCCATAGGAGCCATCCGGCCAGTAACAGGTGGAGGTGGATCAGAGCTTGATGCAGACGTTGCGGAGTTCGGTGTAGAACTCGAGCGAATGCACGCCGCCTTCGCGGCCGATGCCCGATTGCTTCGCGCCGCCGAATGCCGTGCGCAGGTCGCGCAGGAACCAGGAGTTGACCCAGGCGATCCCGACATCGATCGACGCGGCAACGCGATGCGCGCGCGAGAGGTTGGTCGTCCAGATCGCGGTCGACAGCCCGTACACGTTCGCGTTAGCGCGGTTGACAACCTCGGCCTCGGAATCGAATGGCATCACAAGCGTGCATGGCCCGAAGATTTCTTCGCGGGCGATCGGCGATTCGTCGCCAAGGCCCGTCCAGATCGTCGGTTGCACCCAGGCGCCGTCGCGCAGGTCGCCCGGCATGTCGGGCACACCGCCGCCGGTGACAACCGTCGCGCCCAGCTCGGCTGCCTTGCGGTAGTACGACAGCACCTTGTCACGGTGCTCCTGGCTGATCAGCGGCCCGATGCCGGTCGTCTCGGCTTCCGGGCGGCCTGGCTGCAGCCGTTCCGCGCCGGCCTTGAGCGCGGCGACAAAGCGGTCGAACAGCGGACGCTCCACATACACGCGCTCGGTGCCGAGACACACTTGCCCTGCGTTCGCGAAGCACGAGCGCAGCGTGCCCTCAACGGCGGCATCGAAATCGCAGTCGGCAAAGACGATGGCGGCGTTCTTGCCGCCCATTTCCAGGCTGACCGGGCGCGCACCTTCAGCGGCGGCCTTCATGATGGCTGCGCCGGTGCGCGTTTCGCCCGTGAACGTGATCGCATTCACGCCCGGGTGCGTTGTCAGGAATTCGCCGGCCGAATGCGGCCCGAAGCCATGCACGACGTTGTAGACGCCGCGCGGCACGCCGGCCGCGTTCATCACCTCGCCCAGCAGCGCAGCGGTTTGCGGCGTTTCTTCCGACGGCTTGACGACCACCGTGTTGCCACACGCGAGCGCGGGACCGACCTTCCACGTCATCAGCAGCAGCGGCAGGTTCCACGGGCAGATCACGCCGACGACGCCGACTGGGCGGCGGATCGCGTAGTTGATCGCCCCCGCACCGTCGGGCGTCGCCATTTCGAAGGTTTCGCCGGGCACGTTTTTCACAACGTCTGCGAATACCTTGAAGTTGGCTGCGCCGCGCGGAATGTCGATGTGACTGGCGAGGCTGACCGGCTTGCCGGTATCGGCCACTTCCGCCTCGAGAAAATCGTCGAAGCGGCGCTGGATGCCGTCGGCCACCGCGTACAGGATCTCGACGCGCTGCGCGACGGTCAGGCCGCCCCACGGGCCCGACAGTGCGGCGCGTGCGGCCTGCACGGCCGCGTCAACGTCGGCGCGCCCGGCTTCGGCAACGCGTGCGATCAGCGCGTTGTTCAGCGGCGAGCGCTTATCGAACCAGCGCTCGCTTGCGCGGTATTCACCGTCGATGAAGTTGTCGATGCGCCGCACGTTCGGCTGCCCGCCGGCGGAGCCGCGTATCGCGGCAAGGGTTTCCGTGTTGTCCATGATGATGTGTGCCCGTAATCGTGATTCAGTGATGCAGTCCTGTGAGGAAGGGAGCGCGCGTTGCCATGCAGGGGCCCGTCAGGTGTTGGCGACGAGACCGGCTGCGGCCAGGCCGGCACGCGCGCAGGTTTCGTCCTGTGCTTCGCTGCCGCCTGATACGCCGATCCCGCCGATCACGCGGCCGCCCTCGACAATCGGCAGACCACCGCCGAACGCGACGAAGCGCGGGCGCAACACGAGCCCCTGCTGCACCGCCGCCGAGTGCGCGGCCAGGACGTCGTGCCACTCGCCGGTCGGCAAACCGAAGCTCGCCGCCGTGTACGCCTTGTCGATGGCAATGTCGATCGAATGCAGCGGTGCACCGGGCATGCGCACGAACGCGGCGAGCAGGCCGGACGCATCGACGACCGCAACGTTCACGCGCACGCCAAGCTGCTCGGCGGCCTGCGCTGCCGCCTGCGCAGCGCGCGACGCCGCGGGCCAGTCGATCACCCGCGCATCCACGCTCAGGGTGGTGTCATTGGGGGCCATGACGCTCGCTCCGCCTCAATCAGGTGTAGACCGTCGTGAATGCTTCGTTCAGCTCGCCGGAGTGGAAGAAGATCCCGCGCCCAAGCTCTTCCTCGGTCCATGTCGTGACCGGGCGGTCCGGCTGCGCGAGGTAGCCGAGGCCCGCGAAGGTCTCGTTGCGGTTGCCGCTCGGATCGAAGAAGTAGATCGTCGTGCCGCGCGTAATGCCGTGCCGCGTTGGTGCCACGTCGATCTTTACCTTGTTCTTCGCCATCACGTCGGCCGACTTCAACACGTCGGCCCAGTCGTCAAGGAAGAACGCGATGTGATGGAGCCCGTTGCGCGGGCCGCCAACGAAGGCAATGTCGTGCGGCGTCGTGCTGCGGAACATCCACGTCGCGGCCTGGATCGAGTGGCCGGGCCCAACCATCACCTGCTCTGCCAGGTGGAAGTCCAGGCACTCGGCCATGAAGCGCGTGTTTTCTTCGACGCGGTTGATGCCCGTCTCGGGGTTCAGCTCACACATCAGCAGGCAATGGTCGAGCCAGTGCACGGCCGAGCCCGGAACGTCATCGGGCCACGGGTCAGGATTGAGCGAGCCGACCGCAGTGCCGACCAGCGCCTTCTGCGCGAACAGCCGCAGTTCATGCCCGCTCGGCAGATTGAAACGCAACTGGCGGCCGACGTCTGGCAGCGTGCCTTCCGGCAGCATCTCGGTCGCAATCCCATACGCCTCGATACGCTGCTGCAGCGCGTCGAGATCGGCGTCGTGCTCGACCTTGTATGCGGCGTGCTTGAGCCCCGCCTGATCCGACGGCGTGAGGATCAGCGAATACTTGTCCCATTCGTCCCAGCACTTCAGGTAGACGTTGCCTGCTGCGTCGCGCATCGTCTCCTGCATGCCGAGTACGCGTATGTAATGACGCAGCGCTGCGTCGATGTCCATCACCTTCAGATTGACATGACCAATACGCATGACAGCCATGATGAGTCTCCTCCAGATTAGTTTTTAGAAACCGGCGTTGTCTTGCCGGCCGCACAACAAAAAAACGGTTTCTTCAGATACCCGGCCACTTCCAGTTCGACGTCGCCGTCGGGAGCAACACGGCATGCCAGCGCATAACCATCGTTTTCCTCGTCGGCGCTGATGTGCGCGCGGCTGATGGGCCCGAGCTTGTGCACCGAGCCGTGCAGCACGCGCACCTTGCAGACGCCGCAACCGCCGTTCAGGCAGCCGACCGGAATGCCGCGGCGGCCGAGCTTCGCCATCCCGGCAAGCAGCGATTCGCCCGCCGCGCACGCATAGCGTTCGTCGGTCTGCGCAATCGTCACGGTGGCCTTCACGCCAACTACCTTCACGCAGCCCTCGTCCATGTCACACCCGCCGGAACAGCGGGCTGCGCGCCTGCTGCGCATCCGCGGCCGAAATGAACTTCTCGTGGTAGATCTCGCGCTCGAACAGGCGCCCCTGCATCAATGTGGTGATGCACGCGTCGATCATCACGGGCGGCCCGCACAGGTACGCCTGGTGCCCTGAGAAATTGCCGTCGAAATGCGCTTTCGCGACGTCGTGCACGAACCCTTGCGCGATGTCGCCGTCCGATTCCGCCGCGCCTTCGGACAGCGCAGGCACGTACGTGAAGTTCGGATAGCGGTCGGCAAGCGCGCGAAACTCGTCGTGGTAATAGAGCTCTTTCGCGCTGCGCTGGCCGTAGACCAGCGTGATCGGCGCGGTGACGCCGTTCTCCAGCAGGTCCATGATCATCGAGCGCGGGCTCGACAGGCCGGAGCCGCCGGCCATGAAGATCATCGGCAGCCCCGCCGAGCGGCGCACGAAGAAGCGACCGTACGGGCCCGACAGGCGTACGCGGTCGCCCGTTGCGAGTTTCTCGTGCAGATAGCCGGTGCCGAGCCCGCCCGGCACCTGCCGCACGTTGAGTTCGATCTCGCCGGTGGCCGCAACGTCGGCCGGCGCATTGGCGATCGAGAATGCGCGGCTCTGCCCGAGCCCCGGAATCTCGAGCTGCACATACTGGCCCGCCTGGAAATGGATCGGCTGCGACAGCTTCAGGCGGATCGCCTTGATGGTCGGCGTGAGCTGCTCGATGCGGGTGACGTCCGCCGCGAAATCCTTGACCGGAATGATTTCGGCATCCGGATCCTCGTCAACGTCGGCCTCGATCACGGTGTCGGCCTGCAGCGTTGCGCAGCACGCGAGCGCCTTGCCCTCTTCACGCTCGAAGTCCATCAGCGCGAACGGGTTGGCGTCGCCCAGGTCGGTCTCACCGCCCAGCACCGCGACCTTGCAGGTGCCACACAAGCCGTGACAGCACGCGTGCGGAATGTAGATGCCCTGGCGCAGCGCAGCGTCGAGCATCGTCTGGCCTTCTTCGACCTCGATCGTGACGCCCAGCGGCTCAATGGTAAGTTGGTGACTCATGATGATGTGCTCGTCGTTCTGGAGTGGGGGGGGGGGGGGGGGGGGGGGCCCGCCGGGCGGCGGGGGGGGCCGAAAAACCCCGCCCCCACCCCCAGTGGGCGCGGGTGGGGGCCGGATTAATAAAAAGTTTTCCCGG
>CAUPMS010000026.1:0-69090 GCA_963512445.1 uncultured Ralstonia sp. | reverse complement strand
TCCTGCTCGTTATATCGTTCGATATCTTCGGAAAGACCTTAACTGAACGGCATTAGCCCGATGGCCCCGTTTCTTTTGGCGTCGAAGTGACTGCTGGATCAGCCTGCCACCAGTGTGCCGTTTTCGATGTGCACGCGCTCACCCGCCTGGAAGCCCGGCGCAGCCTTGTAGGTGAAGCTGCGGCGTGTGCCATTGTCCATGCGTACATCCACGCGGTATTGCGTATCGCGGCTGTAGTGGTTTTCGGCGACATGACCGGCATAACCGCCGCCCACCGCACCGGCTACCGTGGCCAGTGTGCGGCCGTTGCCACCGCCAACCTGGTTGCCCAGCAGGCCACCTACCACTGCACCGCCGATTACGCCCAGGCCAGTTTCCTTGCCTTGCGTGGTGATCGGGGTGATTGACGTCACATGGCCGGCGTACGGGCTGGCGGCCGGGCGCGGATGCGCTTGGGCGTAGCCCGGGTTGGCCGACGGCGCGCGCTCAGCGTAGGAAGGCTGCGGCTGACGTGCCGGGGCGGGCGCCACGTTCTGCGTCGGATAGGTATTCGCACCCTGTGCCATGCCTTGTGCCGGATACGGTGCGGCCTGATTAGGCTGCGTCGTCTGGCCGGGCGCAGCCAGCGCCAGCGGAGCAGAGGCGGCCGGAGCCGTCGACGACTGCGCGGCGACGTTCGGATCGGTGCTGCCCTGCGTAGCCTTCGAGGTCGGCAGCACGCCGGTGATGGCGGCCACCGCCGTCAGGCTGGCGATGATCACGGCCACGGCCGCCGTGGTCATCAGCGGATGCATGCGCCGCGACGACGGCGGCACTTGGCCCGGCGACGCGCCGGTATAAGGTTGTTGACCTTGGTTCGGTTGGATGTTGTTGTTCATCATCGCTCTCCTGCGGCCGTGATCGTTAGTGATCGTTTTGGCCCTTCGATGATCACAGTGTGGTCCATCGCCCAAACGGATGCCGTTTTAATTTGTAAGCATCTGTACTCCAGTTTTCCCCTTAAAAATCAGCTATTTGACTCGCTTTGATACACATTGTGAAGACGTGGCGATGTTACAAATAGCGGGGTGGGCGCGTGATTTGCGGCCACGCGGGCAACAAAAAAGCGCCCTCGAAAGGGCGTTCTTTCCGAGGCGGATTACCCCGCCGATCAGTCTTCGCGGCGCAGGTGCGGGAAGAGGATCACGTCACGGATGTTCGGGCTGTCGGTCAGCAGCATGACCAGACGGTCAATGCCGATGCCGCAGCCGCCGGTCGGGGGCATACCGTATTCCAGTGCGCGGATATAGTCGGCGTCGTAGAACATGGCTTCTTCGTCACCCGCGTCTTTCTGCTCGACCTGCTTGCGGAAGCGCTCGGCCTGGTCTTCCGGATCATTCAGCTCGGAGAAGCCGTTGGCGATTTCGCGGCCCGTGATGAACAGCTCGAAGCGCTCGGTGATGCCCGGCAGCGTGTCGGAGCCGCGTGCCAGCGGCGACACTTCGACCGGGTAGTCGATGATGAAGGTCGGCTCCCACAGTTGCGATTCGGCCGTTTCTTCAAACAGCACAAGCTGCAGCGTGCCCACGCCAGCGTTCAGGAACTGCGGCGCGTTGGTGTCGATCTTGAACTTCTTCAGTTCAGCGCGCAGGAAGTCGACGTCGGCGAGTTGCGCGTCGGTGTACTGCGGCGCGTACTTCTGGATGGCTTGGCAAATCGTCAGGCGATGGAACGGCTTGGCCAGATCCAGTTCGCGGCCCTGATAGGTCAGGGTGGCGGTGCCCGAAGCATCGATCGCGGCCTGCCGAATCAGTTGCTCAGTGAAGTCCATCAGCCAACGGTAGTCCGTGTAGGCTGCATAGAACTCCATCATCGTGAACTCGGGGTTGTGTCGCGGGCTCACCCCTTCGTTACGGAAGTTGCGGTTGATCTCGTACACGCGCTCGAAGCCGCCGACGATCAGGCGCTTGAGGTACAGCTCGGGCGCGATGCGCAGGAACATCTGCATGTCCAGCGCGTTGTGGTGCGTGATGAACGGCTTGGCCGCCGCGCCACCCGGAATCGGGTGCAGCATCGGCGTTTCAACCTCCATGAAGCCGTTGCCGGCCATGAAGTTACGCAGCGAGGCCATGGCCTTGGTGCGGGCGCGGAACGTGTCGCGCGTCTCCTTCGATACGATCAGGTCCACGTAGCGCTGGCGATACTTTTGTTCCTGATCAGCCAGGCCATAGTAGTCGCCCGGCAGCGGACGCAGGCTCTTGGAGAGCAGGCGCAGTTCCGTCACGGCGACCGACAGTTCGCCGGTCTTGGTCTTCATCAGCGTGCCGCGTGCGGCCACGATGTCACCCAGGTCCCACTTCTTGAAGCTGGCGTAGACGTCTTCGCCCACCGCGTCGCGGCTGATGTAGAACTGGATGCGGTCGGTGGCGTCCTGCACGGTGGCAAAGCTGGCCTTGCCCATCACGCGCTTGAGCATCATGCGGCCGGCCACGGCCACTTGCACCGGCTCGGCTTCCAGCGCGGCTTGCTCGACTTCGCGGTACTTGGCTTGCAGATCGCCGGCGTGGTGCGTCGGGCGGAAATCGTTGGGGAATGCGACACCTTGCTGGCGGATCTCTGCCAGCTTCTCGCGGCGCTCGGCGATGATCTTGTTGTCATCCTGCGCGGGCACGGCGTTCGATTCGGCCGGGTTGTTCTGTTCGGTCATGATGGTGATGAGAGGAAAGTCGTATCAGGCGGTGTTGCGCAGGTCGTCGATCTCGGTCGCGCCAAAGTCGGGTCGGACGAGGTAGGCGGCGATGCGCGCGGCGGCGTCTTGCGGCGAGATCAGCTCGCCGTGCGCGTGCAGATCGCGAAAACGCTGCACGCCGGCAAAATCGGCGCCACGGATGGTGCGTTGCATGTCAGTGTCGATCACGCCCGGGGCCAACGCCACGGCGCGTACGCTGGCGTCGCCATCGGCGTTGATGGCGCGCACGAACATGTCGAGCCCGGCCTTGCCCGTGCAATAGGCGGCCCAGCCGGTAATCGGCCGGCGCGCGGCGCCTGACGAGATCGCCAGCACGCGGCGCTGTGCGCCCCAGCCGGCGGTGCCGCGCAGCAGGGCGGCGGTCAGCGCCATCGGGCCGGCCAGGTTCAACTGCAGATGGGGCAGCAGGGTGTCAGCGCGCAGCGTGTCGATGGTGCCGATTGGCTCGACCGCGCCAGCATTGAGCACCAGCGTTACGTTGGCAAAGGCGGGCAGGGCGGCCAGCGTCTTGGTCATCCAGGCCTCGGCGGCATGTGCGTCGGACAGGTCGACTTGGTACCAGTCAAGCGTCACGCCAGCCGCGGCGGCTTGCGCACGCAATTCGGCGTTGTCGCCGCGCGCCACGCAGATGAGCCGGTGGCCGGGCTTCATCAGCGCCTGGGCCAGCGCGGCGCCCAGGCCGCGCGAGGCACCGGTCAGGATGAACAGGGACTGAGGTTTCCCAATGCTCGACATGTGGTCGCCTTAGGGTTAGACGCCTTGCTTCAGGCTGGCTTGGATGAAGGGATCAAGATCCCCGTCCAGCACCTTCTGCGTGTTGGAGATTTCCACGTTGGTGCGCAGATCCTTGATGCGGCTCTGGTCGAGCACGTAGGAACGGATCTGGTGGCCCCAGCCCACGTCGGTCTTGGCGGCTTCCGCCTTGTCGGCTTCGGCCTGGCGCTTGCGCAGCTCGTGCTCGTACAGGCGCGACTTCAGCATCGTCATCGCTTCAGCGCGGTTGCGGTGCTGCGAACGGTCGTTCTGGCACTGCACGACGATGCCGGTCGGGATGTGCGTGATCCGCACGGCCGAATCGGTCTTGTTGATGTGCTGACCGCCCGCGCCCGAAGCGCGGTACGTATCGACGCGCAGGTCCGCCGGGTTGACCTCGATCTCGATCGAGTCATCCACTTCTGGGTACACGAAGATCGACGTAAACGACGTGTGGCGGCCACCCGCCGAGTCGAACGGTGACTTGCGCACCAGACGGTGCACGCCGGTTTCGGTGCGCAGGAAGCCGAATGCGTATTCGCCTTCGATCTTGATCGATGCGCTCTTGATGCCGGCGACGTCGCCTTCGGACACTTCCAGCACTTCGGTCTTGAAGCCCTTTCGCTCGCAGTACTTCAGGTACTGGCGCAGCAGCATCGACGCCCAGTCACACGCCTCGGTACCACCGGCACCGGCCTGGATGTCGAGGAAGCAGTTGGCGGCGTCCATCGGGCCGGAAAACATGCGGCGGAATTCCATGTCTTCGACAATGGCGCGCATGCTGGCGGTGTCGGCTTCGATGGCCTCGATGGTGTCGTCGTCACCCTCTTCGCGGGCCAGTTCGAACAGCTCGGCGCCGCCGGTGAGGTCTTCGTCGAGCTTGGTCAGTGCCAGCACGACGGTTTCAAGCGACTTCTTCTCGCGGCCCAGCTCCTGGGCTCGTTTGGGGTCGTTCCAGACCTCGGGGTTCTCGAGTTCCTTATCGACTTCGACTAGACGTTCAGATTTGACGTCGTAGTCAAAGATACCCCCGAAGGTCGTCGGCGCGCGTCTTCAGGTCGGCCAACGTGTTCTGAATGGCATTGAGGCGTTCTGCTTCCATGGTGCAAAAATCCGGTCGGAAACCGGAAATTATAGCGGAATCAAGGGGTTTCCCGCCTGCGCGGGCCGGTAAAAGCCGTGTTTTGGGAGAGATTTGAGAGCCCCATCTGGCGTCAGGGCGAGCTTCGGTTAGCATGACGCCCACTTCCCGTGGCTTTTGGCGTTGCCCAGATGATCATCCGCTCGCTGCTCGATACCGATCTGTACAAATTCACAATGATGCAGGTGGTGCTGCATCACTTTCCCGGCGCGCACGTCGAATACCGCTTCAAGTGCCGCAATGCCGGCGTCGATCTGGTGCCCTTCATTGACGAGATTCGCGCGGAAATCCGCCATCTCTGCACCTTGCGCTTTACCGAGGCCGAACTCGATTACCTGCGTGGTTTCCGCTTCATCAAGAGCGATTTCGTCGATTTTCTCGGCCTGTTTCACCTGAACGAGAAGTACATCGAGGTGCGCCCCGCGCCCAGTAACGACGGGCAGATCGAGATCGTCATCGCCGGGCCTTGGCTGCACACGATCATGTTTGAGGTGCCGGTGCTGGCCATCGTCAATGAGGTGTTCTTCAGCCGCACGCAGACGCACCCGCAATGGGACGAGGGTAAGCGCCGTCTGACCGACAAGCTCGCCTCGTTGATGCGTCCGGGCCTGGAGGAGTGTCGCATTGCCGATTACGGCACGCGCCGCCGCTTCTCGCACACCTGGCATGAGCACGTGCTGCTGGAGACGCGCGCGCAGCTCGGCGCGCAGTACGCGGGCACCAGCAACGTCTATTTCGCCATGAAGCACGGTATGACGCCGCTGGGCACCATGGCGCACGAGTACTTGCAGGCGTGTCAGGCGTTGGGCCCGCGCCTGCGCGATTCGCAGATTTTTGCGCTGGAAACCTGGGCCAAGGAATATCGCGGCGACCTCGGCATCGCGCTGTCGGATACCTATGGTTTTGATGCCTTCCTGCGCGATTTCGACATGTTTTTCTGCAAGCTCTTCGATGGCGTGCGCCATGATTCTGGCGACCCGTTCGAATGGGGCGAACGCATGCTCAAGCATTACGAAGACATGCGTGCCGAGCCCAAATCGAAGGCGCTGATTTTCTCCGACAGCCTTGACATGCCCAAGGTCATCGGCCTGTACGAGCGCTTCAATGGCCGCTGCAAGCTGGCGTTTGGTGTGGGGACCAATCTGACCAATGACCTGGGCTATATGCCGCTGCAGATCGTCATCAAAATGGTCCGCTGTAACGGGCAACCGGTGGCCAAGCTGTCGGACGCGCCCGAGAAGACCATGTGCGACGACCCGGCTTACCTCACGTATCTGAAGCAAGTCTTTGGCGTGCAATAAGGCTCACGCAGACGCCGAATAAGTTTCAACCGCGTTGGCGGACCGTGCTGAAAGCGGCTCGTATAATCGACCGATCTTTCGGAGCCGCCATGGAATCACAACCGGACACCCCCGTCGACCCGCTCGACACCAGCCGTGCACGCGACGCCATCTTTGCGCGCATTCGCAACGCGCAGCATCGTCCCGAGCAACCGACACAGGGTGAACGCGACGCCGTGGCGGATTATCTTGCGCGCCATCCTGCTGGCCCGCGACCGCCGGTGCCCGAAAATCTCACCGCGCATTTCGCCGAGCAGGCGCTGAAGATGGCGTCCACGCTGGACACCGTGGGCGCGCTGGCTGACGTGCCGGCTGCCGTGGCGCGCTATCTGTCGGGCCTGAGTCTCAAGCCGCAGGCTGTCGCTTGGACTACGCTGCAATCGCTCGACTGGGCGGCCACCGGCATCGCCGTCGAATTCCGTCCGCCAGTGCGTGAAGCGCAAGCCGATCAGGAACACGGCGATCTTGTCGGCATTACGGGCTGCTTCTGCGCGATTGCCGAGACGGGCTCGCTGATGCTGCTCTCGGGGCCGGAAAACGTCGCCTCCACGGCGCTGCTGCCCGAGACGCATATCGCCGTGGTGCCGCAGTCGCGCATCGTCGCCAATCTGGAAGACGCCTATGCGCTGATGCGCGCGGAGCGGGGCGAACTGCCGCGCGCTACCAACGTCATCAGCGGCCCCTCGCGCACGGGCGATATTGAACAGACTATCGTGCTCGGCGCGCATGGCCCGTACCGCGTACACGTGATCGTGGTGACGGCCGCCTGAGTCGGCAGCCGAGGCTGGTTGCCAAGTCAAACTTGTGTGGACGTTTATGAGGTGACAGACCTCGGGCGTTTACACTGGCGTCTTTATTTGTGTGGCGCGACTGCGTTTGCAGTGCGCGCCCACGCTTAGGAGAACGCCTACGTGAAACGCCTCTGGCCCCTTGTCTTCCTGTTGGTCTGTGGCCTGGCGCGTGCCGCAGATGTGAACGGCGCGGAGTTGCACTTGTTATGGGGTGTGCCGTTTGCCGGCGTCCTACTCTCAATTGCCATTGCCCCGCTCGTGGTACCCAAGCTGTGGCATGACCATTACGGCAAAATTGCAGCGGGCTGGGCCTTGGCGCTGCTGGTGCCGTTCGGCATTGTGTTTGGCTCGGAGGCGGCCATCGCTTCCGTCAACCACGCGGCGCTTGCCGAATACATTCCCTTCATCGCGCTGATCGCCGCGTTGTACGTGGTGGCTGGCGGTATCTGTATCCGCGGCAATCTGCATGGCACGCCAAAACTCAATACGGGTTTGATCGCGCTGGGCACGGTCTTGGCCAGCATCATGGGGACGACCGGCGCGGCCATGCTGCTGATCCGGCCACTGCTGCGCGCCAACGAGGCACGCCGGCATCGTGCGCACGTCGTCGTGTTCTTCATCTTCCTGGTGGCCAACGCTGGTGGGGCGCTCACCCCGCTGGGCGATCCACCGCTGTTCCTCGGCTTTCTGCAGGGCGTCGATTTCTTCTGGACCGCGCAATACCTGTGGCGCCAGACGCTGACGATGTGGGTGCTGCTGTTGGCGGTCTTCTTCGTCATCGACAGCTACTTCTATCACACAGGCAAGGAAGAACTGCCCAACATCACTGACGCTACGCCGGACGACGCGGGTCCACTGCGCTTCGAAGGCAACATCAACTTCGTGCTGCTGGCCGGCATTCTCGGGCTCGTGCTGATGAGCGGGCTGTGGAAGCCCGGTATCGTTTTCTACGTGATGGGCACCGAAGTGCTGCTGCAGAACGTGGTGCGCGACGTTGGCCTGGTAGCCATCGCGTTGCTGTCTTTGTGGCTCACGCCCGGCAGCGCACGCGCCGGCAACGAGTTCAACTGGGAGCCCATCCTTGAAGTCGCCAAGCTGTTCGCCGGCATCTTCATCACCATCGGGCCGGTGATTGCCATGCTCAAGGCCGGCGTGGACGGCCCGTTCGCGGGCATCGTCCATCTCGTGAACGACAGCGCCGGGCAGCCGAACAACGCAATGTACTTCTGGGCGACTGGGCTGCTGTCGTCGTTCCTCGACAACGCGCCGACGTACTTAGTGTTCTTCAACACCGCCGGCGGCGATGCGCGCATGCTGATGAGCGAGGGTGCTTCCACGCTGGCGGCCATCTCTGCCGCGGCGGTGTTCATGGGCGCCAATACCTACATCGGCAACGCGCCCAATCTGATGGTCAAGGCCATTGCCGAAAGCCGTGGCTTGCAGATGCCGAGTTTCTTCGGCTACATGCTGTGGTCAGTCGCGATTCTTGTGCCGATTTTCATTCTGATGACCTTCGTCTTCTTCCGCTAACCGGACGTGTGCTGAGCGTATGAAACCCGGAATCCTTGTCACCCGCGCGATGTTTCCCGAAGTGCTGGAGCGCCTGCGCGAGACCTTCGACGTGATCGACAACCAGGCGGACGTCACCTATCCGCCCGAAGCCCTGGCCGAGCGTCTGCAGGGCCGCGTGGGGCTGCTGTCCAATGCCGCCGACACCATCAACGCCGACTTGATCAGCCGCGTGCCGACGCTGCGCGCGGTGTGCAACATGGCGGTGGGCTACAACAACTTCGACCTCGCGGCGATGACGCGTGCAGGCATCCTGGCCACCAATACGCCGGATATCCTGACGGAGACAACGGCTGATTTCGGTTGGGCCCTGCTGATGGCCGCCGCACGCCGCGTGTCGGAATCCGAACGCTGGCTGCGCGCGGGGCAATGGAAGCGCTGGACGTACGACACCTTCCTCGGTGCCGAGGTTTACGGCAGCACGCTGGGCATTCTCGGCATGGGCCGCATCGGCCAGGCACTGGCGCGGCGCGCGAGCGGTTTTTCGATGCGCGTGATTTATCACAACCGCAGCCGGCTTGCGCCCGAAGTCGAGCAGGAAACGCGCGCCACCTACGTCAGCAAGGAAGACCTGCTGAAGCAGGCCGACCATCTGGTATTGGTGCTGCCGTATTCCAAGGAAAGCCACCACGCCATCGGCGCTGCGGAACTGGCGCAGATGAAGCCGACGGCCACGCTGGTGAACCTGGCGCGCGGCGGCATCGTCGATGATGCGGCGCTGGCGCAGGCACTGGCTGACAAGCGCATCTTCGCCGCCGGCCTGGACGTTTACGAGGGCGAGCCGAAGGTGCATCCGGCGCTGCTGGAGGCCGAGCGCGTCGCGCTCACACCGCACATTGCCAGCGCGACGTTCGGCACGCGCCTGGGTATGGCCAACCTGGCGGCCGACAATCTGATCGCCGCGCTCGGCTTCGGCCCGCGCGCAGGGCAGCCGCCCAACTTGCTGAACCCAGATGCGCTGGCGCAGCGCACGTCTTCTTGATCAAACGCTGATATGGATTGGTTGGCTCTACTGACGTTGCTGTGCATGGCCGTGGTGGCTGTGCTGTGCGTGCTGATCTGGCGCGGCGTGTCTCGCCCTGCGGCGGACGATGTGTCGCCAATGCTCGCGGCATTACGCGATGAACTCACACGCGGCAACGAGCGCATCGAGCGCGAGTTGCGTGGGCAGATTGCCGAGACGGCGCGTATCGGCCGCAGCGACGTTACGCAACAACTCGGGCAGTTTCAGCAAGTGCTGGCCACGCAGCTCACCAGCGTTGCCACGCTGCAGAACAACCAGATCGACACGTTCGCCCAGCAGCTCACCAAGCTGACGGAGACAAACACGCAGCAACTCGAAGCCGTACGCCAAAGCCTGCAACAGCAGGCGCAGCAGGCACGCGAAGAGCAGGGCAACGCGCTGCGGCGCTTTGGCGAGGCGATGCAGCAGCAGCTCGCGCAACTGGGCGAGGGCAATGAGCGCCGTCTGGCCGAGGTGCGCGCCACGCTGGAACAGAAACTCAAGGACATCGAGGCCAACAACGCGACCAAACTCGACGAGATGCGCCGTACCGTCGACGAAAAGCTGCACGCCACGCTGGAGCAACGCCTGGGCGAATCGTTCAAGCTGGTGTCGGACCGGCTCGAACAGGTGCACCGTGGCCTGGGCGAAATGCAGGCGCTGGCGCAAGGCGTGGGCGATCTGAAGAAGGTGCTGACCAACGTGAAGACACGCGGCACCTGGGGCGAAGTGCAGCTTGAGATGTTGCTTGAACAGATGCTCACGCCCGAGCAGTACGACAAGAACGTCGAGACCGTGCATGGCACCGGCGCGCGCGTGGAATTCGCCATCCGCCTGCCCGGCAAGACCGATGCTGACCGCGATGCCACTGTCTGGCTGCCCATTGATGCCAAGTTCCCGAAGGAACAGTACGAACGGCTGCTCGACGCGCAGGAACGTGCCGATGCCGATGCTGCTGCCACCGCCAGCCGCGAGCTTGAAGTTGCGGTGCGCAAGGAGGCGCAGACCATCCACGAGAAGTACATCGCACCGCCGGCCACGACCGACTTCGCCATCCTCTTCCTGCCGACCGAAGGCCTCTACGCTGAAGTGCTGCGCCGCCCGGGCTTGACGGACGAACTGCAGCGTAAATTCCGGGTGACAGTGGCTGGGCCGACCACGCTCACTGCCATCCTCAACAGCCTGCAGATGGGCTTCCGTACGCTGGCGCTGGAAAAGCGCTCCAGCGAAGTCTGGCAAGTGCTGGGCGCGGTGAAGAGCGAGTTCGGCAAGTTCGGCGATGTGCTGGCCGCGACCAAGAAGACGCTGGAGCGCGCTGTCAGCAACATCGAGCAGGCCGAGGTGCGTACGCGCCAGATGAACCGCAAGCTCAAGGCCGTGGAAGCGCTGCCGAGCGATTCCGCACAGAACGTGCTGGGGCTGGAAACCGCCGTGCAGCAGGACGACGAAACTGAGGCCGAATAAAGCGAGGCAAACGAGCCATCGGCATCAGCAAAAGAAAAGGGGCAGATATTTCTGCCCCTTCTTCTTGGCTCGCGTGGAAGCGATCAGGCTTCTTCCGGCACGTCGCGCAGCAGAATCTCGATCCCGCCAAAGCGCTCGGCAACCCAGTTGTAGGCATGGCAGGCGAGCCACAGTGCGCCAAAACCAACCAGCGCATTGAGAATCAGGCCGCTGAGCACGACGATCGTCGGCAGCTCGCCATAGCGGACAAAGCCGACGAAGAAAAACAGCCCCACAACCGGCAGCGAAAAACAGAGATACACCAGCACCAGCGCGCGCGCGGTGTGGGCCGGGTGAAGATACGCAATCTCCTTGGTCATCATGGCAGTGCTCAAGCTCAAATCCGAAACAATCAAACTGGCGCAGAGTGTAGCGAATCGACCGATGCGCCGATACCCGCGCCCCGCGGGTGACGCAAAAAACCGACAGCATGCGGTATTGCAGCCGGTGCAAGAGCCGCCGTCGCCAGGCCGCTTAGACGAGGCCGTCGAACAGCAGCACCTGTACGGCGTCGCCGGCGTTGATCTGGCCCTGTTCGTGGGCGAGCACAACAAAGCAGTTTGCCTCGCTCATGGAGCGCAGCACGCCGGAACCCTGCTGGCCGGTCAGACGGACTTCAAGCTGACCGCGATCGTTCAGGGCAGCGATTGCGCGCTGATATTCCGTACGGCCAGGGCGTTTGCGTATCGGGGCGAGGCTCACGGCCGGCACCAGCGGTGCGCCGGCATCGGTGGAGCCCATCATGCGCAGCAGCGCGCCGCGCACGAAGTGATAGAACGTCACCATGACTGCCACCGGGTTGCCCGGCAAGCCAAACAGGAAAGCGCTGCAGCCATTTGACGCGATGCGCCCGAAAGCCATCGGCCGGCCCGGGCGCATGGCGATCTTCCAGAACGTCACATCGCCCAGCTTGGCCATCATCTGTTTGGTGAAGTCCGCTTCGCCGACGGAGACACCACCCGAAGTGATGATTGCATCGGCGTTTTCAGCAGCGGTACGGAAGGCGGCTTCCAGCGCTGCCGGGTCGTCGCGCACGACGCCCATGTCGAGCAGTTCTACGCCCATGCGCGAGAGCATACCGTGCAGCGTGTAGCGGTTCGAGTCGTACACGCAGCCAGCGTCGAGCGGCTCGCCAATGGAACGCAGCTCATCGCCGGTGGAGAAGAACGCTACGCGCAGCTTGCGGCGCACCGACACTTCTGCGATGCCGAGTGAGGCGAGCAGACCGATATCGGCGGGGCGCAGCGTGCGGCCGGCGGATAGCGCGGCACTGCCTAGGGCGAGGTCTTCGCCACGCAGACGGCGATTGTCGCCAGCGCGCACGGCATCGCGGGCAAAGCGAACGGTGTCTGCATCGCCTTGCGTGAATTCCTGCGGGATGACCGTATCGCAGCCTGCCGGCATGACGGCGCCGGTCATCACGCGCACGGTTTCGCCTGCGCCCGGCGTGCCATCAAAGGCGACACCGGCGTACGCCGTGCCGATCACGCGCAACGACACGTCACCCCCATCACCCCCCTCGCCCGCAAGCTCGGCGCTGGCGAAGGCAAAACCGTCCATTGCCGAGTTGTCGTGTGAAGGGACGTCAATGGGCGACAGTATGTCTTCGGCCAGCACGCGGTCGAGCGCGCTGCGGATGGGCACGCGCGCAACGCCGCTCACCGGCTGCACGAAGTCGCGCATGATGGCTTGCGCCTGGGCGACGGGCAGGGCGTTCGGATCGTAATCAGACAGGCAGGAAACGACGGAGGCGAGGGTGGTCATGACGTCGATGAGGGGTCGGATGGCGTTGACGCTCTAGCGGCGCTCGGCCAGGTGGTGCAGCTCTTCCAGCGTGTTGATGTTAGCGAAGGCGGCGCTGTCGTCGAACAGCACGTCAACTGTCGGGTGGCGTGCAGTCCAGGTTTCGATCTTGCGGCCACCACCCTGCAGATAGGCGATGAGGTCGTCGGCCAGTAGCGCATCGATCAGACAGAATACCGGCTGCACTTGCCGACGCGGTTGACCTTGCGCATCTGGCTCCATCGTGACCGGCATGGCGATGCGCGCATTGGCGTCTTCCAGCGCTTGCGAGAGTTTGGCTGCGAGGTCGGTCGGCACAAACGGAGAATCGCAAGGAGCCGTCAGCAGGTAGCGCGTCTGGCATTGCTCAACCCCCGCCAGGATGCCCGCCAGCGGCCCGGCAAAATCCGGCATCGAATCCACCACCACCGGCACGCCGAAAGATTCGTACGCGGCCAAATTGCGATTGGCGTTGATGAGCATATGGCCAACTTGGGGCGACAGGCGCATCAGCGTGTGCATCGCCATCGGCGCGCCGCGAAACGTCTGCAGGCCCTTGTCGACGCCGCCCATGCGGCTGCCCCGGCCGCCGGCCAGGATCAGGCCGGTGATGTCGGATGTCGGAATCATGGAGTTGAGTACTGGCGGATTCAGCCGCCGATATAGGACATTTCGATGCGCCGCCCGCCCGGATGGGCCTCACCGCTGGCGCGCAATTCGGAGTAGCGGTCGGCGCGGCCTTGCCAGACCGTGCGGATCGCGTTGGACAGTTCCAGATCGGTCGCATCGCCGCGCAATAGCGCGCGCAAGTCGAAGCCTTCGGTGGCGAACAGGCAGAGATACAGCTTGCCCTCGGTCGACAACCGGGCGCGCGTGCAATCGTGGCAGAACGCCTGCGTCACGCTGGAGATCACGCCGATCTCGCCCGCGCCATCGACATAACGCCAGCGCTCGGCGGTCTCGCCGCTGTAGTTGGCCGACACGGGCTGAATCGCAAACTCCGCCAAGAGACGTTTGATCACCTCGGCCGATGGCACGACGGAGCGCATTTCCCAATGGTTGGTCGTGCCCACGTCCATGTATTCGATAAAGCGCACGATGATGTCGCTGCCCCGGAAGTGGCGTGCCATCGGCACGATCTGATCGTCGTTGTCGCCTTTCTTGACGACCATGTTGACCTTGATCGGTGCCAGTCCGACCTTCTGCGCGATTTCAATGCCATGCAGCACTTCGCCCACGGCAAAGTCGACGTCGTTCATGCGGCGGAAAGTCGCATCGTCAATGCCGTCAAGGCTGACGGTCACACGGCTCAAGCCAGCGTCCTTGAGTGACTGCGCTTTGCGCGCGAGCAGGGCACCGTTGGTGGTGAGCGTCAGGTCCAGTGGCTTGCCTTGCGCAGTGGTCAGGCGCGCAAGCATTTCGACCAGTCGCTCGATGTCCTTGCGCAGCAGCGGCTCACCACCGGTCAGGCGGATCTTCTCGACGCCGTGCTCGATGAACAGCCGCACCATGCGCTCGATCTCTTCGAACGACAGCAGTTCGGAATGCCGCAGGAAGCGGTAATCCTTGTCGAACACGTCCTTCGGCATGCAATAGACGCAGCGGAAATTGCAGCGGTCCGTCACCGAGATGCGCAGATCGTGCAACCGGCGGCCGCGTGTGTCCGTTAGCAAGCCCTCTGCGGGGACAAGCGTGTTGGGCACGGTGGGCACCGTGGCGCGATGGTGTTGGCCGTCGCGCAGATCGTAGAGGGGGATGACGGTTTCGGTCATGGTGCAGTGCGGTGCGATGCGTCAATCCACGAAGCGGGACTGTTGCATCCGATACAACTTCGAGTGTAGCGCAGCCCCTGTTCCGCGCGAGCGGTGGGGTTTCATGCTCGACATATCGCGCACAGGAAAAAGGGCGGCCGAAGCCGCCCTCAGGCAATACACCGGCGGCTGCCCGCCGGCGTGCTGCTTACTGCTGGTCTGCGCCACCCGCCGGGCGGTTGGTCTCGACCAGAACCATCGGACCGTGCTGGACCGGTGGCAGCGGCTTGCGCTCGCGCGGCACACGCGGTGCCGTAACGGTGCGCGCAGCTTCTTCCTGCGAGGCCCGCAGCTTTTGGCTGTCCGTATGGACCCACGTCATGCCGGCGTTGTCCAGCACGCTCTGCAGCGTCTCGATTGGCAGCGGCGAAGCCTTGGCGACCGTGCTGACGGGGGCCGGCACTTCGGCAAAGGCGGTCACGATGGCCTCTTGAGGCGCTTCCTCGGCGGGCGTGGCGGCAGCTTCTGCAGGCGCAGGTGCTGCAGGCTGTACTTGCGGCAGGGCCGACACAGGTGCCATCGCTTCAGCCGCATGTACGGGCTCGTGCACCACCGGAGCCGGGCTCTCGACCGGCGTGAACGAGGTCGTCTGCACCGGTTCCGTCACGGTTGCGGGCAGCACCGGCTCAGCATGCGTTTCGGCGATGGTTTCGTCAGCGCTTTCGGCGCCTTCGTTTTCGCTTTCACCTTCCGCGCGCGCGCCTTCTGCGCCCTCGCGATCACGACGATAGCGGTTGCGACCACGGCGGCCACGACGACGGCGCTCTTCGCCTTCACCATTGCCTTCCGCACCCGGGGCCACGCCTTCCACCTCGAAGCCCTCTGCCGGAGCAGCGGTGTCGAGCAGCGGTTGCGGCACTTGCGGTGCAGCGGTCTGGTCGATCAGGGCTTCGGTCGTCACTGCGGCGGCAGCGGCTTCCTTAGCTTGTTGATCACGCTCGCGGCCTTCGCGCGGCTCACGGTTTTCACGTGGCTCGCGCGGCTCACGGCCTTCACGACCCTCGCGCGGCTGACGCTCTCGGCGCTCTTGGTTGCGTTCGCGGCGGCCTTGGCCCTGGTTCTGGCCCTCGGTGCGGGCTTCCTGACTTTGTTGCGGTTGACGGGCTTCTGCCGTCTCGCGAACAGCACCTTCGACCTGGGCCGGCTGGCGGTTGCGATCGCGGTTGCCGCGTTGGCCATCACGTTGACCTTCGCGCTGGCCTTGTTGCTGCCCCGGTTGTTGACCATCGCGGGCTTCGTTGCGGTCACGGCCTTGACGGTTGCCATCACGGCTGCTCTGGCCCTGGCCTTGACGTTCGCCACGTTCGCCACGCTGGCCGCGGCCACCACGGTCCTGTCGATTGCCGCGGCCTTGGCGGTTGCCTTCTTCAGCACGTTGCTTCGGCGCTTCGGCCGGCGCGGCCACCACCGGCTCGGCCGGCTTGGCGCCAAACAGCGATTTCAGCCACGAAACAAAGCCACCCTGGGCAGGCACAGGAGTCGGTGCTTGCGGTGCCGGAGCCGCTTCAGTACGAGCCGGACGCTCGGCGCGCGGCACCGACACGGGCGCCGGTTGATCCGGCGTGATGCCCTTGACGGCAGCTTCCTGGCGCGGTTTCGCAGTTTCCTTGCGGGTGCTGTAAGCGGTGTCGGCTTCCAGTTCCTTGGCAGCCTCTTCGGCCATTTTGTAGCTGGCCTTGTCGTCATCCAGGCGCGGATCGTCGTGGCGCAGACGTTCAAGCTTGTAGTGCGGCGTCTCCAGATGCTTGTTCGGGATCAGCAGCACGTTGACCTTGAAGCGCGTCTCGATCAGGTTGATGTCCGGGCGCTTCTCATTGAGCAGGAACGCAGCCACTTCCACCGGCACCTGGCAGTGGATCGCTGCGGTGTTTTCCTTCATCGCCTCTTCCTGGATGATGCGCAGCACCTGCAGGGCAGACGATTCGGTATCGCGGATGTGGCCCGTGCCGTTACAGCGCGGGCAAGTGACGTGCGAGCCTTCCGACAGCGACGGACGCAGGCGCTGGCGTGACAGCTCCATCAGGCCGAAGCGGCTGATCTTGCCCATCTGCACGCGGGCCCGGTCGTGGCGCAGGGCGTCTTTCAGGCGCGTTTCGACGTCCTTCTGGGCCTTGCTCGACTCCATGTCGATGAAGTCGATCACGATCAGGCCGCCCAGGTCGCGCAGGCGGAGCTGGCGGGCGATTTCGTCGGCGGCTTCGAGGTTGGTGCGCGCGGCGGTTTCCTCGATGTCTGCACCCTTGGTGGCCCGCGCCGAGTTCACGTCGATGGCGACCAGCGCCTCGGTGTGGTCGATCACGATGGCGCCGCCCGAGGGCAGCATGACCATGCGCGAGTACGCCGATTCAATCTGGTGTTCGATCTGGAAGCGCGAGAACAGGGGAACGTCGTCGCGGTACTTCTTCACCCGATTCATGTTGTCGGGCATCACCACGCTCATGAAGGCGCGGGCCTGATCGTAGATATCGTCCGTATCGATCAGGATTTCACCGATATCCGGCTGGAAGTAATCGCGAATCGCGCGGATCACCAGGCTGGATTCGAGATAGATCAGCAGCGGTGCCTTGTTGTCGACGGCGGCGCCATCGACGGCCTTCCACAGCTGCATCAGGTAGTTCAAGTCCCACTGCAGTTCTTCAGCCGAGCGGCCGATGCCGGCGGTGCGGGCGATGATGCTCATGCCGTCCGGCACTTGCAGCTGCGCCATCGTCTCGCGCAGTTCCTGGCGGTCTTCGCCCTCGATGCGGCGCGATACGCCACCGCCACGCGGGTTGTTTGGCATCAGCACCAAGTAGCGGCCGGCCAGCGAGATGAACGTGGTCAGGGCCGCGCCCTTGTTGCCGCGCTCTTCCTTCTCAACCTGGACGATCAGTTCCTGGCCTTCGGACAGGGCGTCCTGGATGCGTGCGCCGCGCACGTCCACGCCGTCCTTGAAATAGGCACGCGCGACTTCCTTGAAGGGGAGAAAACCGTGCCGCTCTTCGCCGTAGTTGACGAAGCACGCTTCAAGCGACGGCTCGATGCGGGTGATGACACCCTTGTAGATATTGCCTTTGCGCTGTTCGCGCCCGGCGGTTTCGATGTCGATGTCGATCAGTTTCTGACCGTCGACAATGGCGACGCGCAATTCTTCTTGCTGCGTCGCATTGAACAACATGCGTTTCATTGCAACCTCACTCCAATGCCGTGCAAGCACGGCGCTTCATGGAGCACGCAAAGGCGGAGCGGGTGGTCAACGAATTGCCGAGGTGTCGGCCAACAAAAAAGGCGCAACGGGGCACGGGCGAAAGAAATGAGGGCATTACACGCGTCACCATGGAGGCAGGGCGTATTCCGCAGATGCGGTTGGCATCCGGTTGCGCGTCCTGTCACTCGTGTCACGGGCCTAATGCGTTTGCAAGCGGGCCGGCGACGGCGAGTCGCGTGAAGCGACCACAAAGAGCGAATTGACGGACGGCCTGTCCGGACGAAACCCGCGGCGGGCAAATCGGGCGGCGTGCTGCTTGTTAGAGTTTTGCCGCCGGACCGCCATGGCAACGCGGTAACCGGATGTTCAGCCGGCCGGCATCAGTTTGATGCGGCAAGGGCTTCTTTCACCAAGCGGGCGCCGTATGGATGACCATTGGCGCCCGCCTTTGAATTCTGTTCTACCAGCTGCTCGTTCTACACTGACCGACGTTGCCGACGTGATCTTTGGTTCACGTCCTGCGCGAAGGGACAGCGGTGCGTGCTGCTTTCGTACCGGTCTGACCGGCCACGTGATTAGCTTTGTAACACAAGTGGGCGGGAGTTCGGCACGTTCCGGACGGAAACGGTGGCTGTGTACAATACCTGTTGTTTCGTCCCGACCGGCTTTGCTGGCGCCTAAACGACTGTCCAGCGAGAAAATTATATTGAAAATGAATGAGTTACGCCATCCATTTGATGGCCGCATTCAACAAGCGGTACGAGATGCACTCGACGGCAAATCCGTCGCCTATGTCGAGATTGGCGACGACGCCGAAGGGCAGCGCATCGACAATTTTTTGATGCGCTTGGCCAAGGGCGTGCCCAAAAGCCATATCTACCGCATCCTGCGGTCCGGCGAGGTGCGGGTTAACAAGGGCCGTATCGATGCGGAATACCGCCTGAAACTCGGCGATCTGGTCCGTATTCCGCCGCTTCGGATTGCCCAGCAGGCGGAAACGCCGCGTGCAGTTCCGGCCGCTGAATTCACGATCCTTCACGAAGATGCGCACCTGTTGGTCATCGATAAGCCTGCCGGAGTTGCCGTGCACGGCGGCTCGGGGGTGGCGTTCGGGGTGATTGAACAATTGCGCCAATCGCGCCCGGAAGCGAAATTTCTGGAATTGGTGCACCGTCTGGATCGCGAAACCTCGGGTGTTCTGCTGCTCGCAAAGAAGCGCTCTGCGTTGGTGGCGCTACATGAGCAGATCCGCGAAGGGCAACTCGACAAGCGCTACTTTGCGGCTGTGAAGGGTGTTTGGCCGCACAAGCGTCAGCACATCAAGTCGCCATTGCACAAATACACCACACCGGAAGGCGAGCGCCGCGTGCGTGTGCAGGCGGACGGGCAGGCCTCGCACACGATCTTCAACAAGGTGGGCGTTTTTGGCCCCTACACGTTGCTTGAAGCAGAGCTGAAAACCGGTCGTACGCACCAGATCCGGGTGCATTTGGCACACGCCGGCTTTCCGATTCTCGGCGATGACAAATACGGCGATTTCGCGCTTAACAAGACGCTATCGCGCGCGAACGCTTCGCCACGGCTGGCGCGGATGTTCTTGCACGCGCATCGCTTGCAGCTGACGCATCCACAGAGCGGCGAAATCGTCACATTCAGCGCACCACTGCCTGCCGAGTGTGCGGATTTCCTTAACGCTTTCCAAGGCCCCGATTCCGATGCCGCAGCAGCGCTTTGATCTGATCGTTTTCGATTGGGATGGCACGTTGATGGATTCGACGTCGGCCATTACCCGGTCGATCCAGCTTGCGTGTCGGGATCTCGAGCTGCCAGTGCCGGATGACGCGCGCGCGAGCCATGTCATTGGCCTGGGCCTGCGGGACGCGCTCGAATATGCTGTCCCAACGCTCGATCCTGCTGATTACGGCAAACTGGCCGACCGGTATCGCTTCCATTACCTCAGTCGCGATGCGCATCTTGTGCTGTTTCCGGGGGTGCGCGAAATGCTGGAAGCACTGCGCCGCGAGAACTATTTACTGGCTGTGGCGACGGGCAAGTCGCGCGTTGGCCTGCAGCGTGCAATGGAAGCGACGAATCTGACAGGTGTGTTCGACAACACGCGGTGTGCCGATGAGACATTTTCCAAGCCGCACCCGGCGATGCTGCTCGAACTCACGCGCGATCTCGGCATGGAAGTCGAGCGCACGCTGATGATCGGCGACACGACGCACGATCTGCAGATGGCGGCCAACGCAGGTGCCGCTGGCGTGGCCGTCACATACGGCGCACATCCTGCCGATGTGCTGCACACGCTTGCGCCGCTGTATTGCGCCAAGTCGGTCCCTGATTTGCATCACTGGCTGACGCAACATGCCTGACATGGCGGAGCCGATTCGTGTGTGCGAAAGCGTCGCGCTGGAAGATGGCGGCCTGGGCGTGCGGTTTCAGGTGGATGTGCGTGGGCGGCTGGTCAGCGCGTTTGTTGTCCGTTATGCAGGCGGTGTGCATGGTTATTTGAACCAGTGCGCGCACGTGCCCATGGAAATGGATTGGCAGGAAGGCCAGTTTTTTGAAAGCTCGGGCCTGTATCTGATGTGCGCGACGCATGGTGCTATTTACGAGCCAGATACTGGTCGATGCGTTGGCGGCCCGTGCCGGGGCTCGCATTTGTCCAAGCTTGAGGTTGCTGAGTGCGACGGGGCGGTCTGGTGGCAGCCTGATGCGTTGTTCCGTGCGCCTGCTCCTGCGCCGGCACCCACCCCATCCGTCTAGCGGCACAGTTCTTCTCTTCGATCGTTTTTTCTCTTGTCTATGACCGACTCGATTCCGCCGAAAGGCCCCGAAGACACACCCAACGAGGGCGCTGGCAAGCCGGAAGCGCTGGAAGTGACGCAGCACGCCGATCATCCGCTCGAAGCCGAGCTGCGTGACCCCGCGGCAGGCAAGCCCGCGTCCGCATCGGCGCCGACAGCATCGGCACAGGCTGGCGGCTGGGAACGCGAAGTGCTTGAAAAAGTGCTGATGGCGACCGTACGCGAGCAACGCGCCGCGCGCCGCTGGCGCATCTTCTTCCGCTTTGTCTCGCTCGGCATTGTCGGCTTGATCCTCTATATGTTCGCCACGTTTGAAGGTGAAACCGTCAGCACCGGTCGCCATACCGCACAGGTCACGCTCGAGGGCGAAATTGCCGCCAACACCAATGCCAGCGCGGAAAACATCAACGCCTCGCTGCAGGCGGCGTTTGCCGATAACAACACAGTCGGCGTGATCCTGAAGATCAATTCGCCAGGCGGCTCGCCGGTGCAGGCCGGCATGATCAACGATGAGATTCGCCGCCTGCGCGCCAAGTACAAGAGCATTCCGCTGTATGTGGTGGTGGAGGAGATGTGCGCCTCTGGTGGCTACTACGTGGCCGCCGCCGCCGACAAGATCTATGTCGACAAGGCGAGCATCGTCGGCTCGATCGGCGTGTTGATGGACGGTTTCGGTTTTACCGGCCTGATGGACAAGGTGGGTGTGGAGCGCCGCCTGCTGACCGCCGGTTCGAACAAGGGGATGCTCGATCCGTTCTCGCCCGTGCAGCCGCAGCAGAAGCAGTTCGCGCAGGAAATGCTCGATCAGGTGCACCAGCAATTCATCGACGTGGTCAAGCAGGGGCGCGGCAACCGCCTGAAGGACGATCCGACGCTGTTCACCGGCCTGTTCTGGACCGGTGCCAAAGCCGTAGACCTCGGCCTCGCCGACGCAATCGGCAGCTCGGATTTTGTCGCGCGCAGCGTGATCAAGGCGCCCGACGTGGTCGACTACACCGTCAAGGAAAACCTCGCCTCCCGCGTGGCGCGCAAGCTTGGCACGGCAATGGGCGCAGGCGCTGTGAAGGCGCTGGCCACCACGGGCCAGCTCAAGCTTTTGATGAAGGAGTAGATTGAGGGCTGTGAGCGCGCTATCGCGCCAGCAGCGAGAAGATTGCCGGCCGCTTGTGTAAGTTCATGCGGTCGGCGCGCCAGTCGCTCACAGGCAGGGTGACGACCTGCTCACTGGGCAGTGTGAGATCCACTGCTATCGAGAGTAGCGTGCCGGGGGCGCAACCGGCCTGAATGGCCTCCAGTAAAGCGCCATTGCGGTAGGGCGTCTCGATAAACACCTGGGTTTGTCCGGCTGAGCGTGAAAGCTGTTCGAGCGCGCGCAGCTTGGTTTTGCGCTCTGCCGCATCGACCGGCAAATAGCCGTTAAACGCAAAGCTCTGGCCGTTCAGGCCGGACGCCATCACCGCCAGCAGTATCGAGCTCGGGCCCACTAGCGGCTTCACGCGCACGCCATGCTGATGTGCGAGGCGCACGAGATTCGCGCCCGGATCCGCCACCGCCGGCACCCCGGCCTCCGACATCAGGCCGGCATCCTGCCCCGCAATTACCGGCGCCAGCAAGGCCTTCAGTTCCGATTCAGGCGTCTTGACGTTCAGCTCGCGAATGGTGATTTCCTGCAGCGGACGCGCCAGCGGCGTGGTTTCGGCTAGCTTCTTGAGTAGCGCGCGTGCCGTCTTGGCGTGCTCGGCGACGAAGTATTCGAGTTGCGCCGTGATCTGCTGCACGCCAGCCGGAATCACGTCAGGCAGCGGGTCTGCCGCATCGCGCGAACCGAGCGTGTTGGGGATGAGATAGAGCGTACCTGCCATGGCTTACGCGAACAGCGGATAGTGCACGTTGCGTAACATGCTGGTCAGGGCGATTAGCGGCAGGCCGACGAGCGCGGTCGGATCGGAGGACTCCACCCGTTCTAGCAAGGCGATGCCCAGGCCTTCCGATTTGGCGCTGCCGGCAACGTCGTATGGGTGTTCCAGGTGCAGGTAGGCGTCTAGTTCCTCATCGGAAAGATTGCGGAAGGTCGCCAGCGTGCGGATGTCCTCGCTCTGGTGCTGCCCGGTGCGGCCGTCGTACAGGCACAACGCCGAGTGGAATGTGACGGTGCGGCCACGCATCCAGTGCAATTGCGCCAGCGCGCGGGTGTGGTCGCCGGGTTTGCCGACCTGCTTGCCGTCCAGCGTGGCGACCTGATCGGAGCCAATAACCAGCGCGCCCGGATAGCCTGCCGCGACCTTCTCCGCCTTCTGCTGGGCCAAGCGCAGTGCGGTCTGGTCAGGCGATTCGTTCGGGGCCGGAGTCTCGTCGATATTCGGCACCACGATCTCAAACGGCAGGCGCAGGCGTTCGAGCAACTCCCGCCGATATGGCGAGCTGGAGGCGAGAATTAGCGGCGGACGCGATGCAGAAGTCATAAGTGCTTGAAGATGCAGTGGATTTTGAGCAAAACCTTTTGACGCGAGAGGTTTCTGCCCGCTATAATCCCGCGTTTCGCGGTTTGGCCGCGCAGTGTCGCAAACCGGGCGCCCAGGCGCAAGGTGTTGGACGCTGCGGCGTGGTTGATCCGGTTTCGCGCACCAACAGCAACGCGTTCAGTAGGTTCGATTCGTGGATTTTCGTACATTCGATCTTTTCGCGTTCATTCGCGCGGGTGAGCCGGCAAGCGGCGCGGTCAATTTGACCGACATGCCTCGTCTGCTGGCGGAACAGGCTGCCGATGCTCCGGCTGATGCCAACGCGCAGTTCCGTTGGAAGATGCAAGGCGCGGTGCGCGAGGAAGCCACCGCGGGTCAGACGGCCCATCAGCGTCTCTTTGTTGATCTGGAAGTGGATGGCGCAGTCTGGCTGCAATGCCAGCGATGCCTGAAAGCCTACGAGCAACCCTTGCCAGTGCGGTCGCGCCTGGAGGTGATGCGTTCGGAAGCCGAGGCCGATGCGGCCCCGCTGGACGATGACGAGGCGGATGTCATTGTGGGCTCGCGCAGCTTCGACCTGATCACGCAGATCGAAGACGAGCTGTTGCTGGCATTGCCGGTGTCGCCACGTCATGCCCTCTGTCCGGACGAGGTGTTGCCGGAAGAAGTTGAGGCCGAAAAAAAGCCGTCACCGTTCGCGGTGCTGGCCAACCTGAAGACCAAACATTAGGCGCGTGCGAGTATTGCGCGCGTTGATGGAAGTACGTTTCACACGCCTACCGGAATGGCTACGCTCCGGCTCCGTGTGATGTGATAAAATCGATCAAATTGCTTAGGAGTCAGTCATGGCTGTTCAACAAAACAAGAAGTCGCCGTCCAAGCGCGGCATGCATCGTTCGCATGATTTTCTGGCGGCGGCTCCGGTCGCTGTCGAGCCGACCACCGGCGAAGTGCACCTGCGTCACCACGTGAGCCCGAACGGCTACTATCGCGGCCGCAAGGTTGTGAAGACCAAGAACGACTGATGCGATTTGCCAGTTCTCTGGCAAGCGTGTTGGGTTGGTCTGAGCGCACAGGTTCATGATGCAAGCAAAAAAGCGGCAAGCCAATTTGCCGCTTTTTTGTTGAGCGAAATTCGGCAATGCGTGTACTGGTTTGTGTACCATACGCGCGCCAAAGGCCGGAGCCGCACGTGAAACCGCAACCCAGACTCGCATGACCATCAAGCTTGCCATCGACTGTATGGGTGGTGATCACGGCGTTGGCGTGACAATCCCAGCAGCGATCCATTTTCTCGCCGCACACGAAGATGTCGAAATGCTGCTCGTCGGGCAGCCCGATGCCATTGCGGCGCAGCTCAAGCGATTCCACGCTACCGCGAATCCGCGCGTCCACATCGTTCCCGCCTCCGAGGTGGTGTCGATGGACGATCCGGTCGAGGTTGCGCTGCGCAAGAAGAAAGATTCTTCGATGCGTGTGGCCATCAATCAGCTCAAGGAAGGCACCGCGCAAGCGTGCGTTTCCGCCGGCAACACCGGCGCATTGATGGCCGTGTCGCGTTACGTTCTCAAGACGCTTGACGGCATCGATCGCCCTGCGATCGCTACCGCCATCCCGAACGAGAAGGGTGCCGGCACCACGGTGCTGGATCTCGGCGCCAATGCCGACTGCGAACCCGAACACCTGCTGCAATTTGCGCAGATGGCCTCGGCGATGGTGTCGGTGGTCGAGCAGAAGCCGCGCCCGACAGTGGGCCTGCTCAACATCGGTGAAGAAGTCATCAAGGGCAACGAGGTCGTCAAGCAGGCAGGTGAGCTGCTGCGCGCCTCCGGCCTCAACTTCTTCGGCAACGTTGAGGGCAACGACATCTTCAAGGGCACCACCGACATCGTTGTTTGCGACGGCTTTGTGGGCAACGTGGCGCTCAAGAGCACCGAAGGCCTCGCCAAGATGATCGGTGAAATGCTGCGCCAGGAATTCAGCCGCTCGTGGTTTACCAAGCTGCTCGCCGTCGTGGCGTTGCCGGTGCTGACACGTTTCAAACGCCGTGTCGATCATCGGCGCTACAATGGCGCCGCGCTGCTCGGCCTGCGCGGGCTGGTTATCAAGAGCCACGGCTCGGCCGATGCCTACGCGTTTGAATGGGCCATCAAACGTGCCTATGACGCCGCGGCCAACGGCGTGATCGCCCGCATTGCGCAGGCGTTCGAATCGAACCATGACGCAGCGGGCGCTGCGCCGGTCTCCACTTCCACTCCGGCCGCCGACGCTGCTTGAGCGCGTCGCCTCCGAGTCAGATTTCACCCACCGCACATGACACGTTTCGCAAGGATCATCGGTACGGGCAGCTACCTGCCGCCCAAGCGGGTTACCAATGACGAACTGGCGGCCCAACTGGCCGAGAAGGGTATCGAGACGAGCGACGAATGGATCGTCTCGCGCAGCGGCATTCGCGCGCGTCATTTCGCCGAGCCCGATGTTGCATGCAGCGACCTCGCTGTGAAGGCAGCCGAGCGCGCCATCGAAGCGGCCGGCATCGATCGCTCCGAACTCGACCTGATCATGGTGGCGACGTCCACGCCGGATTTCGTATTCCCGAGCACCGCCTGCCTCGTGCAGCAGAAGCTGGGCATCACCAATGGTTGCGCTGCGTTCGACGTGCAGGCGGTGTGCTCCGGTTTCGTTTACGCGCTGGCGACGGCCGACAAGTTCATCCGCTCGGGCGCGTATCGCAACGTGCTGGTGATCGGTTCGGAAGTCTTCTCGCGCATCATCGATTTCAGCGATCGCACCACGTGCGTGCTGTTCGGCGATGGCGCCGGCGCTGTGGTGCTGCAGGCGTCCGACGAGCCGGGCATTCTGTCGACCGCGTTGCACGCTGATGGCAGCCACGCAAACATCCTGTGCGTACCAGGCAACGTGGCCGCAGGTGTGATTCAGGGCAGCGCTTTCCTGTACATGGATGGCCAGGCGGTCTTCAAGCTGGCTGTAACGGTGCTCGACAAGGTCGCACGCGAAGCGCTGGCCGCCGCGGAGCTTGATGCTTCGCAAGTCGACTGGCTGATTCCGCATCAGGCCAATATCCGCATCATGCAGGGCACGACCAAGAAGCTGGGCCTGTCGAACGAACGCCTGATCGTGACCGTCGATGAGCACGGCAACACGTCGGCCGCTTCGATTCCGCTGGCACTCGACGTTGCGGTGCGCGATGGCCGCATCCAGCGGGGTCAGCACGTGATGCTCGAAGGTGTGGGCGGCGGCTTTACCTGGGGCGCTGCGTTGCTGCGCTTCTGATCGACGAATTTCCAGAACGAAGAATACGAGCTATGACATTCGCTTTCGTCTTCCCCGGCCAGGGTTCGCAATCGGTCGGCATGCTCAATGCGTTTGCCGATCATCCGGCTGTCGCAGCTACACTGGCTGAGGCGTCCGATGCACTGGGTCAAGACATCGGCAAGCTGATCGCCGAAGGTCCGGCTGAAGAGCTGAATCTGACCACCAACACGCAGCCTGTCATGCTGACGGCAGCCGTTGCCGTCTACCGCGCATGGCACTCCGCAGGCGGCCCGACTCCGACCGTCGTGGCTGGCCATAGCCTGGGCGAGTACTCGGCACTGGTCGCTGCGGGCGCCATCGCATTCAAGGACGCTGTGCCGCTGGTGCGGTTCCGCGCCAAGGCGATGCAGGAAGCCGTGCCGGTGGGCGAGGGCGGCATGGCCGCGATCCTTGGTCTGTCGGACGACGATGTGCGCGCTGCATGTGCCGAGGCTTCCGTCGCAGGCGTGGTCGAAGCCGTGAACTTCAACGCGCCGGCCCAGGTGGTGATTGCCGGCGCCAAGGCGGCAGTCGAAAAGGCCTGCGAAATCGCTAAGGCCAAGGGCGCGAAGCGCGCGCTGCCGCTGCCGGTGTCGGCTCCATTCCACTCGTCGTTGCTCAAGCCGGCGTCGGATCGTCTGCGCGACTATCTCGCCAACGTGACGGTCAACGCGCCGGTCATTCCCGTCATCAATAATGTGGACGTGGCCGTCGTGAGCGATCCGGCTGCCATCAAGGATGCGCTGGTGCGCCAGGCTGCGTCGCCGGTGCGTTGGGTGGAAACGATCCAGAAGATGAAGGCCGACGGCATTACCCGCGTGGTCGAATGCGGCCCGGGTAAGGTGCTTGCCGGTCTGGTCAAGCGTATCGACGGTGAAATCACTGGCGACGCGGTCTTCGATCTGGCAACGCTCGAAGCCGTGCTGGGCCAACTCAAATAATCAACGGGATTCGCAATGACCCAAGCATTGAACAATCAGGTTGCGCTCGTTACCGGCGCCTCGCGCGGCATCGGCCGTGCCATCGCGCTGGAACTGGCGCGCCAGGGTGCGACGGTGGTCGGTACGGCCACGTCGGAAGCCGGTGCGCAAGCCATTACGGCTTACTTTGCTGAGGCCGGCGTGAACGGCTCTGGCGTGGTGCTCAACGTGAATGATGCCGCACGTTGCGAAACCGTGATCGACGAAACCATCAAAACGCATGGCGGGCTGAACGTCCTCGTCAACAATGCCGGCATCACCCAGGACAACCTGGCAATGCGCATGAAGGACGAGGAGTGGATGTCGGTCATCGACACGAACCTTTCCGCCGTGTTCCGCCTGTCGCGCGCCGTGCTGCGCCCAATGATGAAGGCGCGCGGTGGCCGCATCATCAACATCACGTCCGTGGTGGGCTCTGCCGGCAACCCGGGTCAAGCCAACTACGCGGCGGCCAAGGCGGGCGTGGAAGGCATGGCCCGCGCCCTGGCGCGCGAGATCGGCAGCCGCAACATCACGGTCAACTGCATCGCGCCGGGCTTTATCGATACCGACATGACCAAGGTCCTGTCGGAAGAGCAACATACCGCGCTGAAGGCGCAGATTCCGCTAGGCCGCCTGGGTGCACCGGAAGACATTGCCAGCGCGGTTGCCTTCCTGGCGTCACCGGCCGCGGGCTACATTACGGGCTCGACGCTGCACGTCAATGGCGGCATGTACATGGGATAAGGAAGCCGTCCCGGCGGCGGGTGTGCGGGGCTTTGCGCATGCGCAAAATCCTGTGCGATCGCTGAATTAACTGGCTTTTAGCATCATGTTAGGCGCATTTTTTGCATGGATTCCAGCGCGGTTTTTCGCCGCGCAAACCTGCTAGAATGCGCGCACTTTTTGTCGAATACTTCCCTGGAGGGTTAAATGGACAACATCGACGCACGCGTTAAGAAGATCGTTGCTGAGCAACTCGGCGTGGCCGAAGCGGACATCAAGAACGAATCGTCGTTCGTGAACGATCTGGGCGCGGATTCGCTCGATACGGTTGAGCTGGTGATGGCTCTGGAAGACGAGTTCGGTATGGAAATTCCGGACGAAGAAGCCGAGAAGATCACCACGGTGCAGCAGGCTATCGACTACGCAACCGCCCACGTCAAGGCGTAAGCGTCAATCGATCTCTTGACATCGCGGGCCACAGAAAGGGCGGTTGTCCGGTTTGACCGGGTGGCGCGTTTTCTGTGGCCTTTGTCGCTGATACAGAGTTGCAGGAAAGCATAGTGAGCCGTCGTCGCGTAGTCGTAACCGGCCTGGGGCTGGTCTCTCCGGTAGGGAACTCGGTCGCCGAGGGGTGGGCCAATTTGGTCGCCGGCAAGTCCGGGATTGCCACCATCACCAAATTCGATCCGTCGAACCTGGCCGTGCATTTCGCGGGCGAGGTAAAGGGTTTCAACGCTGAGGATTACATCCCAGCGAAGGAAGCCCGCAACATGGATACATTCATCCATTACGGCATTGCTGCCGGCGTGCAAGCGCTCAAGGACAGCGGGCTGGAAGTGACCGAAGCCAATGCGGAGCGCATCGGCGTGCTGGTCGGTTCCGGTATCGGCGGTCTGCCGATGATCGAAGATACGCACCAGACCTACGTCGATCGCGGTGCGCGCCGGATTTCACCGTTCTTCGTTCCCGGCTCGATCATCAATATGATCTCCGGCCACCTGAGCATCATGTTCGGCCTGAAAGGCCCGAACCTGGCGGCCGTTACGGCGTGCACGACCGGTCTGCACAGTATTGGTCTGGCTGCCCGTCTGATCCAGGCTGGCGATGCGGATGCGATGGTTGCCGGCGGTGCCGAGTCGACCGTCTCGCCGCTGGGTATCGGTGGCTTTGCTGCCGCCCGTGCGCTGTCCACGCGCAATGACGATCCGGCTACCGCGTCCCGTCCGTGGGACAAGGACCGCGATGGCTTCGTGCTGGGCGAGGGCGCCGGCGTGATGGTGCTCGAAGAGTACGAATCGGCCAAGGCTCGCGGTGCCACGATCTACGCTGAAGTGGCAGGCTTTGGCATGAGCGGCGACGCGTTCCATATGACCGCGCCGAACATGGACGGCCCGCGCCGTTGCATGCTCAACGCACTGCGCGATGCCGGCATGAATGCGGATGAGGTCCAGTACCTGAACGCGCACGGCACGTCGACGCCGCTGGGCGACAAGAACGAATCCGAAGCAATCAAGGCGGCTTTCGGTGATCACGCTGGCAAGGTTGTCGTGAACTCCACCAAGTCCATGACCGGCCACCTGCTGGGCGGCGCGGGCGGCCTGGAGTCGGTGTTTACGGTGCTGGCGCTGCACAATCAGGTGTCGCCGCCGACCATTAACATCTTCAACCAAGATCCCGAGTGTGATCTCGATTACTGCGCCAACACCGCGCGTGATATGAAGATCGACGTGGCCGTGAAGAACAACTTCGGCTTCGGCGGGACCAACGGCACGCTGGTTTTCAAGCGTCCGTAAGGCAAAGCGGCACGTAGCTTGATGGCGCGTGCCGCTTCGTTTTTGCCTTGATCGTTCAACACATCGTTTTTCCGGCGCCGTATCGGCGGCTGTGCGCGATCAGCCGATTCGGCATGGCAGGTCTTATCTGCTTTGTATTGTGTTGGCTGCTCAGCACATGGGGCACCGCGTTGCCTTGGGGGGCGTGGGCAGTCATCGGTGGGATGGCGATTGCTGCCGGTTTCCCGTTGGTGGTGAACCGTTCACCGCTTGCGATGGAACTGATGTGGCGGGCCCGTCTCAAAGAAAACGGGGAGCCCGGCCAGCCCGTCTGGCAGGTCCGCTTGAAAACACCCGAAGCGGTCAGAAATGCGCCTCTGTTATGGTCATGGCCGCTCGGTGAGCGCGTCTTGATCCTTGGGGTCGCGCGCCATGGGTGGTGCCCGCAGATTTTTGTGCTGATGCCGCCGTGGTTTGCCGCCGGGACGCTACGTCGTATCCGAAGTGTGTTGCGCCTGGGGCCGCCGTCGGTGGTTTCTCGGGTGTCCGGTGTGTCGTAGGTAAAATACAACGTTTCCAAGTCACAAAAATTCAAGGCGATACACTGCAGGTGAAGAATCCGTGAGTGAACGCGAAGCCGACCAGATCCTCGTCGAGCGCGTCCAGCAAGGCGACAAGCGAGCGTTTGAGCTGCTGGTGGTCAAGTACCACCGCAAGATCATTCGGCTCGTCTCGCGCCTGATCCGTGACCCCGCCGAAGTCGAGGATGTGGCACAGGATGCCTTTATCAAGGCCTACCGTGCGCTGCCCCAGTTCCGGGGAGAGTCCGCGTTCTATACGTGGCTGTATCGCATCGCCGTCAACACGGCCAAGAACTACCTGGCGACCCAGGGCCGGCGCCCCGAATCGTCCAGCGATATCGACACCGAAGAGGCTGAAACTTTTGCCGACGGTGAGCTACTAAGGGATATCAATACGCCGGACTCCATGCTGCACACCAAGCAGGTGGCCGAAACGGTCAACCGTGCAATGGAAGCGCTACCCGAAGAATTGCGGACTGCAATCACACTCCGGGAGATCGAGGGTCTGAGCTATGAGGAAATCGCCGAAGCGATGGAATGCCCGATCGGAACGGTCCGATCGCGGATATTCCGGGCTCGCGAGGCGATTGCCGAGAAATTGCGCCCCCTGCTGGGAACAGTGGAGGGCAAACGGTGGTAGCCAGCCGATATGACAAGCCGGCGGCCGCGGGTGTGAATAACCCTGGCTGCAAACGGTGAAACCTCGGGAAGTCTTCTCTCGGATCGTTGATTGGACGTTGGAGTTTTTGGGGTCGGGAAATGGGTCAGGCTCAAATGCAGACGGCAGAAGCGGAGTTCGCACAACGCATCTCTGCCTTGATGGACGGTGAAGTCGCAGCGCACGAAGTGTCGTCTGCCGTGGAGCTCGCCGAGGATGGCGAGGGCGCGGCGCATTGGCGCGAGTATCAACTGATCGGCGATGTGCTCCGGTCGGAAGACCTGCTGAACACGCGTTCTTCTGAAGCTTTTCTCAGCCGGTTCTCGGCCAAGCTCGAGGCCGAGCCGCACCTGCTGGTGCCGGCTGTGGCGCAGCGTGCGAAAGCACAGGAGAGGCACCGCTTCCTGGTCAGCCCTGCCTGGGTTCGCCGGATCATGCCTACGACCGCCGTGGCTGCGGCGGTGGCGGCCGTTAGCTGGGTCGTCGTGCCGCAACTGCGCGGTCCCGTCGATGGCGCAGACGGTTCCCCGGCACTGGTCGCCAAGGCGACGCAAGGCGCTAGCGCACAGGCACTGACCGTGGCGGCGACCGACAATACACCGATGATCCGTGACGCTCGCCTGGACGAATACCTGAGCGCCCATCGTCAATCGGCAACGAACGGTATGGTGGTTCCGTATCTGCGTGCAGTGGCCAATGGGGTGGCGAACACCCAGGACTCCAATCAGGAATAATGCGGGCATCCATGTCGAAGGTGTGGCACCCCGTTGCCGGGGCAGGCGTCCGCAAGCTGCAGGCCGTTCGTCGGTCGGTTTTTCTTCTTCTGTGTGTTTCGGCGCTGGCGACGGCCGCTCAGCCGCAGCCCGATCCCATGCCGCGCAAGGAGGCAACCTCCTGGCTGGCCAAAATCCATCACGCGGCGCTCAAGCAGAACTATGTCGGCACGCTTACGTACCAGCGTGGTACCGGCATGCATTCCACCCGCATCCAGCATTACGCCGATCTCTTCAATAACGAGTACGAGCGCGTCGAGGCGCTGGACGGCAAGCAGCGCGAGATGCTGCGCCAGAATGACGTCGTCCGGAACCTGATCTACGACGTCAAACTTGTTGTGACGGAGAAGCAGGAGCACAAGGACAGCTTCCCAGCGCTGCTCGCCACGACCAACGGCGACGTGCTCGACCAGTACGACATGCGCCATCTGCCGACCGAACGCGTCGCGGGGATGGATTGCGAAGTCTTCCAGCTCGATCCGAAAGATGGCTTCCGTTACGCCTACCGCATCTGGGCCGAGCGCAACAGCGGTTTGCTGATGCGCGCGCAGACCATCGACGAGGACGGCAAGGTGCTGGAGCAGGTCGCCTTCTCGCAGGTCGAGCTGGGCGTGCCGTCGGAAAAGCAAAAGATCGTCGCGGCCCTCAAAAACCTGAACGGCTGGAACCAGTACGAGATTGTGACGCAGCCGACCAATCTGGCCGAGCAGGGCTGGACGATCGGCAGCCCCGTCAAGGGTTTCCAGAAGATGCGTGAGGTGCGCCGTCCATTGGGCGATATTGCACCGGCCGGCAAGCATGGCTCGGGCTTCGAGGTGCAGCAGATCGTGTTCAGCGACGGGCTGGCGGGGCTGTCGCTCTTCATCGAACCGGTGTCGGAAAAGCGCGCGCGCCGCGAAGGCTTCATTTCGCAGGGCGCCACGCATGTGATGGTGCGCCGCATTGCCGATTTCTGGCTGACGGTGGTGGGCGAAGTTCCCTTTGCTACCATCAAGCAGTTTGGCGCGGCAGTCGACTACAGGCCGGTGTCCGTCGGTGCAGGTAACGCGACCACCAAGCCGGCCAGCGCGCCTCAGTAGCCGCAGCCGGCATCTGTTTTGGCTGCGTGGCATGGTCGCGCGGCGCCATTTCTTTATCTGCCTTTGTTCCGGGGAACTTTCATGCGTGCCGCTCGATCCGTTCACGCCTTGCGTCTGTTATGCGTTGCCGCCGCTGTGGCGGTAGGGGGCGTGCTAGCGCCGGCCCACGCGCAGAACGCCACGGGTAGTGTGGCCACTGGCACGTACGGCTTGCCCGACTTTGCCGATCTGGTCGAGAAGGTAAGCCCCGCCGTCGTCAACATCCGCACGACGGAGAAGGTCCGCATGCAGCAGGGTGGTCCGAGCGATGACGATATGGCCGAATTCTTCCGCCGCTTTTTCGGCGTGCCGATGCCGGGCGTACCTGGTCAAGGGCAAGGCCAGAAGCGCCGCAACACGCCGCCGCAACCGGAAGAAGAGCAGAGTCGCGGTGTCGGTTCGGGCTTCATTATCTCGGGCGACGGCTACATTCTGACCAACGCTCACGTGGTTGAGAGCGCGGAAACCATCTACGTCACGCTGATCGACAAGCACGAATACAAGGCCAAGGTGATCGGTCTCGACAAGCGTACCGACGTGGCGCTCGTCAAGGTCGAGGCTACGGGTCTGCCGAGCCTGAAGCTTGGGGATTCCGACAAGGTGCGCGTTGGCGAGTGGGTGCTCGCGATCGGCTCGCCGTTTGGTCTGGACAACACCGTTACGGCGGGCATCGTATCGGCCAAGGGGCGCGATACGGGTGACTATCTGCCGTTCATCCAGTCCGACGTGGCGGTTAACCCGGGCAATTCGGGCGGCCCGCTGATCAATCTGCGCGGCGAGGTGATCGGCATCAACAACCAGATCTACAGCCAGAGCGGTGGCTACATGGGCATCTCGTTTTCGATCCCGATCGACGAAGCGATGCGCGTGGCCGAGCAGTTGAAGACGACGGGGCGTGTGACGCGTGGCCGCATCGGTGTGGCAATCGACAATGTGCCGAAGGATGCCGCGGAATCTCTGGGCTTGGGCCGCGCGCGCGGCGCCTACGTCGGCAATGTCGAATCGGGCGGTCCGGCCGACAAGGCGGGCATCGAGGCCGGCGACATCGTCCTGAAGTACAACGGCCGCGATGTCGAGAAGGCGGGCGACCTGCAGCGCCAGGTTGGTGAGACCAAGCCGGGCACGCGTGCGACCGTGCAGGTCTGGCGCAAGGGCGCCACGCGCGATCTGACTGTGACGGTGGCTGAGTTGCAGGCCGATACGAAGGCGGCGCAGCGTAACAAGGGTGCGCAGCCTGACAATAGCCAGCAGGGCCCGGGCAAGCCGAATGCGCTGGGGTTGGTGGTGGCGGATTTATCCGACGGCGCGCGTCGTGAATTCAAGACCAAGAGTGGTGTCGAAGTGCAGGTGTCCGAAGGGCCGGCGGCACGCGTTGGCATTCGATCTGGCGACCTGATTCTGCGCGTGGGTGATACCGATGTCATCAATGCCAAGCAGTTCAACGATGTGGTCGCCAAGCTCGACAAGAACCGCATGGTTGCCGTGTTTGTACGCCGCGGCGATGCCACTCAGGTGGTGACGCTCCGTCCGAGCACCGCACGCTAAGCCACAGGTTGCCGTGATCGAACTGACGCTTTACGGACGCACGTACTGCCACTTGTGCGATGACATGAAGAGCGCGCTGGAGCCATTCCGGCGCGGTTTTTCTTTTGTGCTGCACGAGGTGGACGTCGACAGCGATCCAGCGCTGGAAGATCGTTTTGGCGAGCTGGTGCCGGTGTTGATGACCGGTGCGCCGGAAACGTCACCTGAAGACGCGCGTGAGTTGTGCCATTACTTCGTGGATGTACCTGCCGTACAGGCGTGGCTCGATGCGCAGAGGGCGCGCCACTGACACAACGCCGCCGCCGCAAAAAGAGGCGCGGGAAGCCCCCTGAAATCCGGTAAAATCGTCTGTTAGCGCCGATTTTTGCACTGCACGATTTTTTTGTGCCGCAACCTCGGCTTGAAACCCAATACCTCCTGCTGGCGCCGCCAACGCGCGCTGGCCATGCCGGACCGCCTCGCGCTCCCGGCAGACGCGCCCGGGATGGGCGCTTTTCAACGCATTCGATGGACAATATCCGCAATTTCTCGATCATCGCCCACATCGACCACGGCAAATCGACGCTGGCCGATCGCATCATCCAGCTGTGTGGCGGCCTTTCCGACCGCGAGATGGAAGCCCAGGTGCTGGACTCGATGGACATCGAGAAGGAGCGCGGCATCACCATCAAGGCGCAGACCGCCGCGCTGTCCTACAAGGCGCAGGACGGCAAGGTCTACAACCTCAACCTGATCGACACCCCGGGACACGTCGACTTCAGCTATGAAGTCAGCCGCTCGCTGTCTGCCTGCGAGGGCGCTTTGCTGGTGGTCGATGCCTCTCAGGGGGTGGAAGCGCAAACCGTCGCCAACTGCTACACCGCCATCGAACTGGGCGTGGGGGTGGTGCCGGTGCTCAATAAGATTGATCTGCCCGCGGCCGACCCGGACAACGCGATCCAGGAAATCGAAGACGTGATCGGCATTGACGCAACCGACGCGACGCGCTGCTCGGCCAAGACGGGTGTGGGTGTTGCTGAAGTGCTCGAGGCGCTGATCGCCAAGGTGCCTGCACCCAAGGGTGATCCGGCCGCGCCGCTGCAGGCGCTGATCATCGACTCATGGTTCGACAACTACGTCGGCGTGGTGATGCTGGTGCGCGTGGTGAACGGCACGCTGCGCCCCAAGGACAAGGTCCTGCTGATGGCAACTGGTGCGCAGCACTTGGTGGAGCAGGTGGGCGTGTTCTCGCCGAAGTCGGTGCCGCGTGAGTCGCTGTCGGCGGGGCAAGTGGGTTTCGTTATCGCCGGCATCAAGGAACTGAAGGCTGCGAAGGTGGGCGACACCATCACCCACGTGGCACCGCGCAAGGCCGAGGCGCCGCTGCCGGGCTTCAAGGAAGTCAAGCCGCAGGTGTTTGCCGGCCTGTATCCGGTGGAAGCCAATCAGTACGAGGCACTGCGCGAATCGCTGGAAAAGCTCAAGCTCAACGATGCATCGCTGCAGTACGAGCCGGAAGTGTCGCAGGCGCTGGGCTTCGGTTTCCGCTGCGGCTTCCTGGGCCTGCTGCACATGGAGATCGTGCAGGAGCGCCTGGAGCGCGAGTTCGACATGGATCTGATCACCACCGCGCCGACGGTGGTCTATCAGGTGCAGCAGCGCGACGGCACCATGGTCCAGGTAGAAAACCCGGCCAAGATGCCAGCAGATCCAAGCAAGATCGAGGCGATCCTGGAGCCGATTGTTACGGTCAATCTGTACATGCCGCAGGATTATGTGGGCGCTGTGATCACGCTGTGCGAGCAGAAGCGCGGCTCGCAGATCAACATGAGCTACCACGGCCGCCAAGTCCAACTGACGTACGAAATCCCGATGGGCGAGATCGTGCTGGACTTCTTCGACCGGCTGAAGTCCGTCTCGCGCGGTTATGCGTCGATGGACTACGAATTCAAGGAATACCGCGTGTCGGACGTGGTCAAGGTCGACATCCTGATCAACGGCGACAAGGTCGACGCGCTGTCCATCATCGTCCACCGTTCCAACAGCACGTACCGTGGCCGCGAAGTGGCCGCCAAGATGCGCGAGATCATCCCGCGCCAGATGTACGACGTGGCTATCCAGGCCGCTATTGGTGCCAACGTGATCGCGCGTGAGAACGTCAAGGCGCTGCGCAAGAACGTGTTGGCCAAGTGTTACGGCGGCGATATCTCGCGCAAGAAGAAGCTTCTCGAGAAACAGAAAGAGGGCAAGAAGCGCATGAAGCAGGTCGGTACCGTTGAAATTCCGCAGGAAGCGTTCCTCGCCATCCTGCGCGTCGAAGAAAAATAACCCGGACATCACTGGAACAAGCGACGCCTCCCGCGTCTCTCTCACCCATGAACTTCGCCCTGATTCTGTTTGTTCTCGTCGTCCTCACCGGTATTGCGTGGGTGGCTGACAAGCTCGTGTTCCAGCGCCAGCGCCAGGCCGCCGCCGTATCGGCGCTGGCTGAATTCGATGCGCGCGCGCACGTGCAAGCGCAGTACGGCGGTGGTGGCGACATCGGCGCGGCGCGCCTGCAACTGGCCGAAGACAAGCTGCGCCAGCCGTGGTGGCTGGAATACACGGCGAGCTTCTTCCCGGTGATCGCGGCGGTGTTCCTGCTGCGCTCGTTCGTGATCGAGCCGTTCAAGATTCCGTCGGGCTCGATGATCCCAACGCTACAGATCGGTGACTTCATCCTCGTCAACAAGTACACGTATGGCATTCGCCTGCCGATCGTGAACAAGAAGGTTGTCGAACTGAACCAGCCGCAGCGCGGTGACGTGATGGTCTTCCGTTACCCGAAAGACGAATCGATGGACTACATCAAGCGCGTGATCGGCGTGCCGGGTGACGTGGTGAAGTACGACAACAAGCGTCTGACGGTGAACGGCCAGCCGGCCACATACGCGCCGCAAGCCGATTATCTTGATGGCGAGCGACTGACGTACTCAAAGCAGTACCAGGAGACGCTCGGCACCGTTACGCACAACATCCTGAACGACGCCGATCGCCCCGCCTATGTCTCCGGTCCGGATGATTTTCCGTTCCGCGAGAACTGCACTTACAATCAGACCGGCTTCACCTGCAAGGTACCTACAGGTCACTATTTCATGATGGGCGATAATCGCGACAACAGCGCGGACTCCCGTTACTGGGGCTTTGTGCCGGACAAGAACATCGTCGGCAAGGCGTTCTTCATCTGGATGAACCTGGGTGATCTGAAGCGGATCGGTGCTTTCCACTGATCTCAAAGTGACGCAGGGATCTTTTATTAAAACTCGGCAATTGCACAACGGGGGAAATGCAATGCGGATTCGCCAGGCTGGTCTGAAACACCCGTCACGCGGGATTACGATGTTCGGCATCCTGATCGGCATCATCGTGCTGATCACGTTTGTGCTGCCGGCCATTCGGTCCGTTCCGAGCCTGATGGAGTACCAGGCCATTACCCACGCCGTGAAGCAGGCGCGCGATCGGGGAACCACCCGCGAGGACATCGCTGGCTTGTTCGACCGGCAGGCTGCCATTGACGACATCACCTCGATCAAGGGCGAAAATCTGGAAGTGCTGGACGGCGGCGGCTCCATCCAGGCCGTGCATTTTTCGTATAAGCGTGAGATTCCGTTGTATGGCCCTATCGGTCTGGTGATCACCTATTCGGGGACCCAGCGTTGAAATGAGTTTGGATGCATTGCAGCAACGTCTTGGCTACCGCTTCAGCAAACCGGAGTTGCTGCAGCAGGCGCTCACCCATCGCAGCCACAGCGCGATGCATAACGAGCGCCTGGAATTTCTTGGCGATTCGATCCTGAATTGCGCCGTCGCCGACATGCTCTATGGCATGTTCGGCAAGCTGGATGAAGGCGATCTCTCGCGCGTGCGGGCCAATCTGGTCAAGCAACAGGCGCTGTACGAGATCGCGCAGATGCTGCAATTGCCCGACGCGCTGCGTCTGGGCGAGGGCGAACTGAAGAGCGGCGGTTTCCGTCGTCCGTCCATCCTGGCCGATGCGCTGGAAGCGATTTTCGGGGCGGTGTTCCTCGACGGTGGCTTCGATGCCGCCCGCACGCTGATCCGCAAGCTGTATATCCCGATTCTGGAGCAGGTCGACCCGCGTACGCTGGGCAAGGATGCCAAGACGCTGCTGCAGGAGTATCTCCAAGGTCACAAGATCGCGCTACCGTTGTACACGGTGGTTGCCACCCACGGCGCGGCGCATAATCAGCAGTTCGAGGTCGAGTGTACGATCCCGAAGCTGGAGATTCGTGTTTCCGGCAACGGGGCATCGCGGCGCGCGGCCGAGCAATCGGCGGCCAAGCTGGCCTTGGATGAGGCGCATCGCTTGGTGCCACAGCTCGTCAAGCGCAGTCGTGCCGAGCGCACTGGCAAGACGCGCAAGCAAGCCACGCCGCCCGATCCGCAGTTGTCTCTCAGGTTGAAGGAATAATCAGGTAAATGAGCGACACCCCATTGCAGCCTCCGCAGCCAGAATCCGGCGTGCCGGAGGGGTTCCGCTGCGGCATGGTCGCCATCGTTGGGCGGCCGAACGTCGGCAAATCCACGCTGATGAATGCCCTGGTGGGCCAGAAAGTCAGCATCACGTCGCGCAAGGCGCAGACCACGCGACACCGCATCACTGGTATCCAGACGATGGACGACGCTCAGTTCGTCTTCGTCGATACGCCTGGCTTTCAGACACGTCACGCTACGGCACTGAACCGCTCGCTGAACCGCGCGGTCACGTCCACGCTCACGTCGGTGGACGCCGTGCTGTTCGTGGTCGAAGCCGGCCGCTATGGCCCTGACGACGAGAAGGTGCTGTCGCTGCTGCCGCGCGAGACGCCCGTGATCCTGATCGTCAACAAGGTCGACCGGCTTGATGCGTACACGCGCGCAGAGATGGTCGCAGTGTTCCTGCAAGACATGGCGCAGGTGTTTCCGTTTGCCGAAATCGTGCCGATGTCGGCGAAGAATCGCGACGACATCCTGCGTCTGCTCGGCATCGTGCGTCCGTATCTGCCCGAAGGCGAGCCGATGTACGACCCGGAAGCGCTGACGGATCGCAGCGAGCGCTTCCTGGCCGCGGAGATCGTCCGCGAAAAGGTCTTCCGCTGGACTGGCGACGAGTTGCCGTATTCCAGCACCGTCATCGTCGACAAGTTTGAGACTGAAGGCCGCCTGCGCCGGGTCTTCGTGACCATCCTGGTCGACCGCGATGCGCACAAAGCGATGATCATTGGCGCGAAGGGCGCCAAGCTCAAGCAGATCTCCACCGAAGCCCGCATGGACATGGAAAAGCTGTTTGACGGCAAGGTGTATCTGGAGGTCTGGATCAAGGTCAAGAGCGGCTGGGCCGACAACGAAGCCGGCCTGCGCGCCTACGGCTACGAGTAATCACTCAGCCGCGCCACTCCACACAAGCTCGATGGCGGGACGATCCGATCCGATTCCGGACGAAGCCGCGGAATGGCTGGCCGAGGAAGGCGTTGCCGGCGCCGCGCCGCGCAGGAGCTTTCCCGCCGGGCGCTCCGAAACGCGCGTCTCGGCGCAGCCGGCGTTCGTGCTGCACAGCTACCCGTACCGCGAAACCAGCCTCATCATCGACGTCTTCACGCCGGACTACGGCCGCATGGCGCTGGTCGCAAAAGGCGCCAAGCGGCCGCATTCGGCGCTGCGCGCGGTGCTGCAGACGTTTCAACCTTTGTCTTTGTCATGGAGCGGGCGCGGTGATGTGCGCACGCTGACCCGCGCGGAGTGGGTCGGCGGCATGCTGCCGCTGGGCGGAGAAGGGTTGCTGTCCGGTTTCTATCTGAACGAACTGCTCGTCAAGTTCGTCGCTCGCGAAGACGGCCACCCGGTGCTGTTCGCGCATTACGTCGAAACGCTCAATAAGCTTGCTCACGCTGAACCCGCGGCTTTCACGCTGCGCGCGTTCGAACGTGTGCTGCTGCGCGAGACGGGCTTTGCCGCCCAGCTCGACCGCTGCATCGACGGCGAACCCGTGCAGGCCGACGCCGAATACGTCTATCACCCCGAACGTGGCATCCGGCGCACGCTGCCGAGCGATCCGTCGTCCTGGCCTGTTCTGCGCGGCCAGACCCTGATCGACATGGAGCGCGACGATTACGCCTCACGCCCGACAACCGCCCAGCAGAGTCGCAGCCTGATGCGTTTCCTGCTGCATTATCATTTGCATGGCACGCCGCTTTCGACGCGCCAGATCCTGATCGACTTGCAGAAACTATGATCTTTCATGCCTCGCCGGGAATCATCGACCTGGGTATCAACATCGACCACGTCGCCACGCTGCGCAACGCGCGCGGCACCACCTACCCGGACCCGATCGCCGCGGCGCTGCTGGCGGAAGAAGCTGGCGCCGATCTCATCACGCTGCACCTGCGCGAAGACCGCCGCCACATCAAGGACGCCGATGTGCGTGCGCTGCGCCCGCAACTGCGTACGCGCATGAACCTGGAGTGCGCCGTCACGCAGGAGATGCTCGACATCGCGTGCGACATCGGCCCGCAAGACGTCTGCCTCGTGCCCGAACGCCGTCAGGAGGTGACCACCGAAGGCGGACTGGATGTGGTGGGCGGCTTTGCCAAGGTGCAAGCCGCGTGCAAGCAACTGGCCGATGCAGGTATCCGGGTATCGCTGTTCATCGATCCGGATGCCGCGCAGATCGAAGCCGCCGCCGCTGCCGGTGCGCCGGTCATCGAACTGCACACGGGCCGCTATGCCGAAGCCACCGACGATGCCGAGTTGCGGGCCGAACTCGTGCGCATCGAAACGGCGGTGGAAGAAGGCATCCGCTGGGGCGTGCGCGTGAACGCCGGGCATGGTCTGCACTACACGAACGTGCAACCGGTCGCGGCCATCGCCGGCATTCATGAACTCAACATCGGCCACGCCGTCGTTGCGCACGCTGTGTTTGCCGGTTGGCAGAATGCGGTGCGCGAGATGAAGGCGATCATGGTGGCGGCGCGGTTGTCGTCGACGACGCCGGCCGCCGCGCACCCGGGCGTGCCTGTATGAGCGGGCAGGCCGCAGCCTCTTCGGTGTCCGGCGCCATCTATGGCATCGGCACCGACATCATCCAGATCGAACGCGTCGAAGGCGTGATGCAGCGGACTAACGGCCGATTTGCCGAAAAGGTGCTTGGGGCCGACGAGCTGCGTGTCTACCACGCCCGCAAGGCGCGCTCCGAGCGGCGCGGTCTGGCATTTCTCGCCACACGGTTTGCCGCCAAGGAAGCCGTGTCCAAGGCCATCGGCCTGGGCATGCGCTGGCCGATGACCTGGCGCGCGGTGCAGACGCTCAATCTCCCCTCCGGTCAGCCGGTGGTGCGGTACAGCGGTGAATTGGCCGACTGGATTGCGCAGCACGGCCTTCATATCCAGATCAGCGTGACGGACGAGCGCGACTACGCGGTCGCCTTCGCCGTCGCCGAGTTGCAAACGAAACCTTCCGCATGACTCAAACCAAGAAACAGAAGCACCCCGGTCCGATCGTTCTGGACGTTGCCGGCCTCGAACTCGGGCCCGACGATGTCCGCCGTATCGCCAACCCACTGACGGGCGGCGTGATCCTGTTTGCGCGCAACTTTGAATCGCGCGCGCAATTGATGGCGCTCACGCAGGCCATCCGCGCGATCCGTGACGACGTGCTGATTTGTATCGATCACGAAGGCGGCCGCGTGCAGAGGGCCAAGACCGATGGCTTCACGCATCTGCCCGCGATGGGCGCGCTGGGTAAGCTGTGGGACACCGACGTACTGGCCGCCACGCGTGCGGCCACCGCTTGCGGCTACGTGCTGGCCGCCGAACTGCGCGCGTGCGATATCGACCTCAGCTTCACGCCCGTGCTCGATCTCGACTACGGCACCAGCAGCGTGATCGGCGATCGCGCTTTCCACCGCGACCCGCGCGTGGTGACGATGCTCGCCAACCACCTGACGCTCGGCTTGCGCCTTGCCGGTATGTCCAACTGCGGCAAGCATTTTCCCGGCCACGGCTACGTCCAGGCTGACTCGCACATCGCGGTGCCGGTGGATGAGCGCCCGCTGGAAGCCATCCTCGCTGACGACGCGCAGCCCTACGGCTGGATGGGCATCGGCCTGCAATCGGTGATGCCGGCGCACGTGATTTACTCGGCAGTCGACCCGAACCCGGCGGGGTTCTCTCGCTTCTGGCTGCAGGACATGCTGCGCGCGCATTTCAGTTTTGACGGCGTGATCTTCAGCGACGACCTGAGCATGGAAGGTGCGAGCGTTGCCGGCACGGTCGTCGATGGTGCGCGCGCAGCGCTCACGGCTGGCTGCGACATGGTGTTGATCTGCAATGCACCGGAGAAGGCCGATCAATTGCTCGGTGAGCTCGATGTGCCGATGGGCAAGGCGTCGCAGCGGCGCGTGCGTCGGCTGTTTGGTGGCCGGGCCGTGAAGGACTGGGCGAAGCTGCAGCAGCAATCGGCCTACAGGCAGGCGCTGCGTACGTTGCGCGAGGCGAAACTCATCGCGTAGCTCCAAAACGCAAAAAGCGCGGTCGCAAAAGAAAAGGCTCCCGAGGGAGCCTTTCTTCTTGCTGCGACGCCAGCTTACTTGGCGCGGCTGCGGTACTCGTCGGTACGCGTGTCGATTTCAATCTTGTCGCCTTGGTTGCAGAACAGCGGCACTTGGATCACGAAATCCTTGTTGTCGTTGATCTGAGCAGGCTTCAGGACCTTGCCCGACGTATCGCCCTTGACGCCCGGTTCGGTGTAGACGATTTCGCGGACAACCGTGGTCGGCAGTTCCACCGAGATGGCGTTCTCGTTGTAGAACGTCACTTCCACCTTCATGCCGTCTTGCAGATAGTTCAGCGCGTTGCCCATGGCGGCGGGCTCGACGTTGTATTGCTCGTAGCTGACCGGATCCATGAACACGTACATCGTGCCGTCGAAGTAGGAGAAATCGGCTTCCTTCTTATCCAGGATGACCTGGTCCATCTTGTCGTCGGCGTTGAACACCGACTCGCCGCCTGCGCCCGTCAGCAGGTTCTTGTACTTCATCTTGACGACGGCGCCCGAACGGCCCGAGCGGCTGTACTCAGTCTTGAGCACAACTTGCGCTTGGTCACCGATCATGAACACGTTGCCAGCGCGGAGTTCTTGCGCGATTTTCAAAGCCATTTCACATTTCCTGAGAGTAAGAGGGTTCGATGCGCGCCAAGCAACGAAGCACCGCGCGATACCCTCGGGTCGCACGAACCAGGTCAGAGCCGGGGTCGCATACAGATTAGCCCGCTATTTTACCTGTTTTTCGCAAAATGCCACCAAATTCGCGGCGAGATCGCCCAGTTGCATCAAGCTTTGCTCCCAGGTGATGGCCCGTGTGCGTAGGCCGGGGGAAATGGCCGCAAAATCCGCCCAGTTGAGTGACGCGGGCGCACCATTCCAAGCGTGCCAGAAGGCTGTGAAGGCATTGGCGCCGCCCTCTGACAGCGCCGGTGTATAGCGCGCTAGAAAAGCATCCAGCTTGGTGAGGTGCACGTCGTCGCTTTGCGGGTAGATGTGCCAGACGAATGGCTTCTGCGCCCATTGGGCGCGAACGAAGGAGTCTTCCCCGCGGACGAAATTGATGTCGCATGCCCACAGGAGTGGATCGTAGTGCTCCTGGGGGACGAACGGCACGACCGCGACAGTCAGGTGACCGCGTGTCCAGCGGGCGCCGGTTTTGGCGGTGCGCGCGTCGCCTAGCAATTCGGCGATTTGCGTAGCCGCTAAGCCCTCGGGCACCAGGCAGATGATCGGTTCGGGGCTGGCTTCCCACTGAGCGACAAGCGTGGGCAGCGCCGGATTGGCGTAGGCGAACAGGCTCACGCGCAACGCATCGGGCTTTTCGCGCATCAAATCGTCCGCCCCAAGGCGGTGCCATAACGCTTGGTGGGCCGCCGGGCTGGCCTCGAATGTTGCGCGCTGCGCGCCGAGGTGCGATTCGCGCAGCACGCCGCCGGTGTTGCGTTCAAAGCCGGGGAAGAAGAAGTATTTCACCAGCGGCAGGCGAGGATGTGGCGATTGCATCGCGTGGTGTTCCACGACCCAGTTTTCCGCGCTCAGGTATTCCAGATTGATCCAGACCGGTGCTGTGCCGTGGGATGCCTGCTCGGCCATGTGTTGCAGCATCGGCTCGGGGGTTGGGCAGGCGAAGGCCCCGATCACCACGTCGTGCGGCGCCGGATGTGCGTCGGCGGCAAGCAGCGCGGCCATCTGCGCGTCGTCGCTCCACTGCCGGATATCGACACCTGACACGCGCTGCGCCTCGGCTTTTACGTCGACGGCGGGGCAGATTTTTTCGAATGAGCGGAGATCGTCGACCCACAACCGAACGGTGTGCCCGTGTTCCTGCACAAGCTGCCGCGCCAGGCGCCAGCACACGCCGATATCGCCGTAGTTGTCGACGACGCGGCAGAAGATATCCCAGGACGTGATGGTGCGCATGCAGAAAGGCGAGAAAGGCGGTGGGCCGACATTGTAGACGGCGGCTTGTTCTACACTGACGGCCTCTGATCCAGCGAACGCCATGTCGTCCGACCCCACGCAACCCGATACCCCTCAGGCGCCAGAGAGCGTCGAGCCCAGCGCGCCTGCGAACGTGCCCGATTTTGACGCGAAAGCGCACATCGCGCGTCTGCCGAACCTGCCCGGCGTGTACCGCTACTTCGACGTGCAGGGCAACGTGCTCTATGTGGGCAAGGCGCGTGACCTGAAGAAGCGCGTCTCCAGCTACTTCAACAAGACGCTGCTTTCGCCGCGCATCGCGATGATGGTGGCGAAGATCGCGCGCATCGACACCACCGTCGTGCGCAGCGAGGCCGAGGCGCTGCTGCTCGAGAACAACCTCATCAAGGCGCTGGCGCCGCGCTACAACATCCTGTTTCGCGACGACAAGTCGTATCCGTATCTCAAGCTCACGCAGCACGCGTATCCGCGCATGGCGTACTACCGCGGCGCGACGGATCGCAAGCACCAGTACTTCGGCCCGTTCCCGAGCGCGCATGCGGTGCGCGAGAGCATGCAGATCCTGCAGAAGGTGTTCCAACTCCGTACGTGTGAGGACACCGTGTTCAATAACCGCACGCGTCCGTGCCTGCTGCATCAGATCCACCGCTGCAGCGGCCCATGTGTGCAGGCGATCAGCCCTGCAGACTACGCGCGCGACGTTTCCAACGCTGCCAGCTTCCTGCAAGGCCGTCAGGACGAAGTCATGCAGACGCTGCAGGACAAGATGCAGCGCTATTCCGAGTCGCTGGCGTTCGAGCAGGCCGCCATCGTGCGCGACCAGATCGGCGCGCTGTCGACGGTGCTTAAGCAGCAGTCGGTGGAAGAGGTCGGTCACGCCAGCGACATCGACATCCTGGCTGTCGCCATCAAGGGCGGCCACGCGTGCGTGAATCTCGCGATGGTGCGCGGCGGACGGCATCTGGGCGACAAGGCCTACTTTCCGACGCACGTGGAAGAAGGTGCGGCCATCGTCGGCGTGGATGTGGAAGCCGACGGCGAAGTTGCAACGGAAACGCCGCGCGATGCCGAGCGCATGGCCAGCGACATCCTCGAGGCCTTCGTCGCGCAGCACTATCTCGACCAGTTCGTGCCGCCGGTGCTGGTAGTCAGCCACCAGATTCACGCAACCGAGTTGGTTGACGCGTTGGCTGAGCAGGCGGGGCGCCGCGTGTCGATCGTGCGTCAATCGCAGGGCGGCCGTCGCGCGTGGCTGGAGATGGCGCAGAAGGGCGCAGAGCTTTCGCTGATGCGTCGGCTTTCCGAGCAAGGTAGTCAGCAAGCTCGCACGCTGGCACTTGCCGAGACCATCGGCATCGACCTCGAAGACCCCGATGCGCTTTCTGCGCTGCGCGTCGAGTGCTTCGACATCAGCCACACCGCCGGCGAGGCCACGCAGGCATCATGCGTGGTCTTCCACAGCCACGCCATGCAGAACGGCGAATATCGCCGCTACAACATCCAGGACATCACTCCCGGCGACGACTACGCGGCCATGCGCCAAGTGCTCACGCGCCGCTACCAGAAGATCGTCGAGCAGGCTGGCGAAGACACGCCCAACATGCCGACCATCGTGCTGATCGACGGCGGCAAGGGGCAGGTGGAAGTCGCGCGGCAGGTGTTTGAAGAGCTTGGGCTCGACATTGGATTGCTGGTTGGCGTGGCTAAGGGCGAGGGCCGCAAGGTCGGTCTGGAGACGCTGGTCTTCGCCGACGGCCGCCCTTCACTGGAGCTTGGGCAAGGCAGCGCCGCGCTGATGCTGGTCGCGCAGATTCGCGATGAAGCGCATCGCTTCGCCATCACCGGCATGCGCGCCAAGCGGGCCAAGACGCGCAACACGTCGCGGCTGGAAGAGATCGAAGGCATTGGTGCCAAGCGCCGGCAGCGGTTGCTGGCGCGTTTCGGTGGCCTGCGCGGCGTGATGGCGGCGAGCGTTGATGAACTCGCCACGGTGGATGGCATCTCGCAGACCCTCGCCGAAGAAATCTACCGTCAGCTGCATTGATCGGCGACAATGCCCCATCGTGCCGCGTGGGCTGGTGTTTTTCTTCTGGCCGGCGCGGCGGTTGTCCTCTCGATTTGCCATGCCTTTCAACTTCCCGATCCTCCTGACCTGGCTGCGTGTGGCCATGATCCCGCTGGTGGTGGGCGTGTTCTACGTGCCGGACACCTGGATGGCGCTGCCCGCCAAGAACCTGACAGCCGCGGTGTTCTTCATCGTCGCGAGCCTGACCGATTGGTTTGATGGCTTCCTCGCGCGCCGCTGGAACCAGACCTCGGCCTTCGGTGCGTTCCTCGACCCGGTGGCCGACAAGCTGATGGTGGCCGCCGCGCTGTTGGTGCTGCTGTCGCTGGGCCGCGTCTCAGACGTCATTGCGCTTGTCATCATCGGCCGCGAGATCACCATCTCGGCTCTGCGCGAATGGATGGCGCAGATCGGTGCGTCGAAGAGCGTGGCCGTCAACTTCCTTGGCAAGCTGAAGACGACTTTTCAAATGATCGCCATTCCGCTGCTGTTGTTCGAGGGCCGCTTGTTCGGCGTGATCGACGCGCAGGTGTGGGGCACGTGGCTGATCTACGTGGCGGCGGTGCTCACGCTGTGGTCGATGGCGTACTACATGAAGCTCGCCTGGCCCCAGATTCGCGAGCGCGCAAAATGAGGCTGCAAAAACTCTTGCGCAAAAGTGTTGACGAGGGCGATTCTTCTTTGCCATAATCTCGTTCTCGCGTTGCAGTGATGTGACGCAAACGGTCTGGCAGCACAAGGGTTGTACGGCAGTGCTGGTAGCCAAAATGCGGGAATAGCTCAGTTGGTAGAGCGCAACCTTGCCAAGGTTGAGGTCGCGAGTTCGAGCCTCGTTTCCCGCTCCAGTTTGAAATGTGTGGCCGTGTCAGTGAAAAGCGCGGCGGCATAGCCGGTTACGCGGGAATAGCTCAGTTGGTAGAGCGCAACCTTGCCAAGGTTGAGGTCGCGAGTTCGAGCCTCGTTTCCCGCTCCAATCCCGAAGGGAAGCCTTGCTTCCCTTTTTCTTTATCGGCACGGCAAACACGCGGTTCTTCACGAATTGCTACAATGCGGTGTTGACCCCTTGGCGGGGTAGCAAAGTGGTTATGCAGCGGCCTGCAAAGCCGTGTACGCCGGTTCGATTCCGGCCTCCGCCTCCAGAATGCGAGAAAAAAAGCCCCGACTTGTTCGGGGCTTTTTCTTTTTTTGCGCCGTTTTTTCTTGAGGCTTGGCGGCGCTAGGATTCTGGGCAACGACCCCGGCTTGGGCCCACAAACAGGAGCACTAGCGGAAGGCTTGTCGGCGAGAATCCAGGGCGGCCTATACTCCTCGATAGATCTGCCCGCCGGCTGCCCGGCTCCTATACTTCCTCAGTCATCGTGGCTTGTAATGGCGTGATGAAAAATGATAGAACGCCATAAAATCGCCGCTCTGGGCTTATCTTTTCACAATTGTTTGCAATATGACGGAGGCGGCCTTTTAGGATGCGTTGGGCCCAAGTCGGCGTGCGACACATGCTGGCTGGGCGTAGGTAAGGTCTTGCGCGGGGAGCGGGTGCCGCGCCAGTCGTGGCTGGTGGCTGGTGGATCGAACAACGATGCGCCGGTCCGGGACCCCGATCACAACGACAAAGGGAGTGAACCGGCATCCCGTATAGCGATGGCCGGACCCGATACGGGGAAAGGGCAGTCCAGATGGCGATACGAATTGCCTCGGTAGAAGACAACCAGGCGCAATCGGATTTGATTCGCGAGATCCTGGTTTCGTCCGGGTACGAATGCGAGTGTTTCAGTAATGGGGATGCCTTCGTCAAGGCGCTGCGGGATCGCACGTTCGACCTGCTGCTGCTCGACTGGCAGTTGCCCGATATCAGCGGCATCCAACTCGTGAGCTGGGTGCGGCAGACGGTCGGCCCGGCGCTGCCGGTGCTGTTCCTGACCAACCGTTCGCTTGAGGACGATGTAGTGCGCGGCCTGGCCGCCGGTGCGGACGACTACGTCATCAAGCCGGTGCGCCGCGCCGAGCTGGTGGCACGCGTCGGCGCCCTGCTGCGCCGCGCTGCGCCGCGCACGAGCGAGTCGCTGGAGCGCATTCGCGTGGGCCCGTATGCGGTGGACCCGGTTGGCCGCGTGTTGACGTTGAACGGCTCGCAGGTCGAGCTGTCGCCGCGCGAGTTTGATCTGGGGCTGTACCTGTTCCGCAATGTCGGCAAGCTGGTGCCGCGTGAGCTGATCGAGCAGGCGGTCTGGGGCCGCAGCATTGGCCCGGATTCGCGCACGCTGGCCACGCATATCTCCAAGCTGCGGCTCAAACTCGATCTCAATCAAAAGAATGGCGTGCGGCTGGTCTCGGTGTATTCGCATGGCTATCGGCTCGAAACCACGCAGGAAGATGGCGAAGCAAGCTGACGCACGTTGGGGTGATTCAATTGGACGCGCCGCGTTTGTCGGCGCGTTCGTTCTTTTTGGCGGCGTGTGGCAGACGGCCATGGCGCAGCCATCTGGTGCCGATGGCACAGATTTTCTCTATCGCGTGCGCGAGGGTGACACGCTTATCAACCTGGCTGGCCGCTACATGGACAGCGTCGAAGGCTGGCACCTGCTGCAGCAGCGCAACCATGTGGCCGATCCGTATCGGCTGAAGCCCGGCTCGCTCCTTCGTATTCCATTTGATCGCATTCCGATGGTGCCGGCTACGGCGCAGGTGGTGTTTGCACGCGATGCGACCACCAGCGGCAAGCCGCTGCAAGCGGGCATGAAGCTCGCAGAAGATGCACAGATCGACACGGGCGACAAAGGCGCCGTTACGCTCGCCTTTGATGACGGCACGCGCGTGACGGTGCCACCGGGCAGCCACGTGGCGCTGTCGCGCGTGCGGGCGTTTGCGCGCGCTGGGCTGATTGACGTTCGCGTACACGTGAAGCAGGGCGAAGCAGAATCCAGCGTCTCGCCAAAGAAGAGCGGTGTGGGCCGGTATGAGATCTCCACGCCGGCGCTGGTGACGGGCGTGCGTGGTACGCGGTTTCGCGTGCAGGCCAGCGAAACCGTGTCGACGAGTTCTGTGCTGGAAGGTGAGGTGGCCACGAGCGCCGGTCGTCAGAAGCAAGCGGTCAAGGCAGGCTTTGGCGTGCAGGCGTCGGGCGGGCACCTCAAGCGCGTGGCGCTGCCGGCGGCGCCCAGGCTGGACGCTTTTCCCGAGCTTGTGCAGACGCCGTGCCTGCGCGCAACGTGGCAGCCAGTCAAGGGCGCGGTCGGGTATCGCGCTGCTGTGGCGCGGGATGCCGCGCTGACCGAACTCAGTGGCTATCAATCGATCAAGACCTCCGCCGCAAGCCTCTGCGGCGATGAGGATGGCGACTACACGTTGGTCGTGCAGAGCATCGACGCACTCGGGCTGACGAGTGAATCGGCCACGCGGCCGTTCACTGTGCGTCTGCATCCGGAAGCGCCATACACGATCCAGCCCGCCAGCGGCAGAGCCTACCGCAGCGGCGACGTGGTGTTCGCGTGGGCCGTCGTGTCCGATGCCGATAGCTATGACATGGAGGCGGCCGACCTAGAGACCTTCGCCTCGCCAGCTGTTCAACAGCATGGCAAGGACGTACGCCTGACCAAGCCATTGGCCGCCGGCACGTGGTGGTGGCGTGTGCGCTCGGTGGCCGCGGACGGCAAGACCGGCCCGTGGAGCGATGCGTTGCGCTTTCGCGTGCTCGACATTCCGCCTGATGCCGTGCCGACCGCCGCCGTCGATGCCGGCAATGACGGCAAGCTGCACGCTCACTGGTCTGCGTTGTCACCTGAGCTGGTGGCATCTGGTGCGCGCACGCGCGTGCAACTGGCGAGCGACACAACCTTTGCCAAGCCCATCGCCGACATCGTGAGCGAGGGTAACGAGGCCACCATCGCGCAGCCGCGGGCTGGTGTGTATTACATCCGCACCGGCGTGGATTTGGGCGATGCGGCATCGGTGGTTTACGCCAAGCCGCAGCGCATCGACGTCGGTGCCTTCGTCAGCGATTCCGTGCGCAGCCCGGTGCAGAGCGGCGACGGCAATCTCCTCCTCAATGACTGAACCCGCATCTGCCAAGTCGGCGGTGCGCCGCCTCGGGCTGCGCGCGCTGGTGGAGTGGGGTGTGCTGGTGGTGCTCGCTGCGCTGCTGACGTTGGGTGCAGTGCGCTGGAGCGTGGTCGCGCGGCTTGATGCAGCGCTGTACGACGCGGTGGTTACGCTGCACGGGCATGCGCCGCGCGACGATATCGTCATCGTTGCCATTGATGACCAGAGCCTTGAAGCGGTGGGACGTTGGCCGTGGCCGCGCAGCAGGTTGGCCGATCTGATCGCACGCGTGGGTCAGGCGCGGCCGCGTGCCATGGGCGTCGACATACTGTTGATCGAGCCCGATCTCGCACACCCCGAGGGCGACCGCGCGCTGACGGTTGCAATCGAGCAGGCCAGGCACGTCATTCTGCCCGCATTGCCGGAGCGCACGGAGCAGGGGCGTGTGTATCACTACCCGTTCCTTGGTATCAACGCCTCCGTCTCGCATATCAACGCCGCTGCCGATGCGGACAGCGTGGTGCGCAGCGTGTATCTGGCCGAGGGGCCGCGCGCGCATGTGCTCGATCATCTTGCGGTGCAGCTTGCTCGGCAGGCACTGCGCTCGCCGGCCACCATACCCGTGTTGGCTGATGTGGAAACCGATGCAGACGGTTGGACGCGTCGGGCACATATCCGCCTGAATTTTGCCGGACCGGCGGGTACGTACCGGCACGTGCCGGCGCTGGACGTGCTGAACGGCCGCGTGCCACCCGAGGCGTTTGCCGGCAAGCTGGTGCTGATCGGGGCCACAGCCTCGGGCGTGTCCGATATTTTTGCGACGCCGCCTTCGCGCACGATGAGCGGCGTGGAAGTGCTGGCCAACGCCACGCAGACGGTGCTCGACGGCAGCGCCATTCTGCCGGTGCCGCCGGGCGTGTTTTGGGCGATGACGCTGTTGCCCCTGCTGATGACGGCATTGGCCGTGCGTTGGCTCACGCCGCGCATGGCGCTCGCCGTATCGCTGGCGGGCGCGGCGGTGCTGCTGTTGAGCGCGATTGGCACGCTGGTATTTGGCAATCGTTGGTTGCCGCCGTTTGCCGCGTTGGTTGGCCCACTGGTGTTGTATCCGCTATGGAGCTGGCGCCAGCAGGAAGCCGCGCTGCGTTTTCTGCGCGACGAGATGCAACGTCTGGCGCGCGAGCCCGGCATATTGGCGGATACCACGCCGCTGGCCAGGACCGGCCGCACGCTAGGCGCGCACATGGATGCTGTTGCTTCGCTCACCGACAAACTTCGTGGTTTGCGCCGCTTCCTGGCCGATGCGCTGGAGAGCCTGCCCGACGCAACCGTTGTCTGCACGCACGACGGCACGATCCGCCTGGCGAATGGCTGCAGCGCAGACTTGGCTGGCCAGTTGCATACGCCCGGCCAGAATCGCGCCGCCGCGCTGCGTGACCTGTCGACGCTGTTGGCGCGCGCATTTCCTGACCCGGCCGCGGGGGAGCACTACTGGGCACGATGGCTGACGGATCCCACCGGGCTCGAACCTGTCGAGCTGCGTACGCACGACGGCCGCTCGATGCTGATGCACGCTGCAGCGTTGCGCGACGCCGCTGGCCGCCCCGTCGACATCATCGTCAGCTTTGCCGACATCACCCCGGTGCGTCAGGCGGAGCGTCACCGTGAAGAAGCGTTGCGCTTCATCTCGCACGACATGCGCTCGCCGCAGAGTGCCATCCTTGCGTTGATCGAGTTGCAGCGCGATGCTTCACGCGCGCTGGATCGCGAGGTGTTGCTCTCGCGCATCGGTCAGCTATCTTCGCGCACGCTGGAGCTGGCCGATGCGTTCATCGACCTGGCACGTGCGGAATCGCAGACGCTCAAGCTGGTGGACGTGGATCTGGTGGGCCTGGTGCTCGATGCCGCCGACGAGGTCTGGCCGCTGGCGAATCGTCATCAGGTGGAAGTGCGCGTGGTGGCCGACATCGAAGCGGCCGTGCGCGGCGAGCCGCGCTTGCTGGTGCGCGCACTGGTGAACCTGCTCAACAACGCTATCAAATTCAGCTCGGCCGGTTCTGTGGTGACGGTGTCGGTTGAGCAGGACGAGGCGATGTTCTCTGTGGCTGTGGCTGACCAGGGTGCTGGCATTGCGCTGGCCGATCAGCCGCGGTTGTTCCAGCCGTTCCATCGTTTGCACGAGGGCGCGGCCAATGCGCCCTCGGGCAGCGGGCTGGGTCTGGTGTTCGTGAAGACGGTGGTCGACCGGCATGGCGGCCGCATTGCCGTACAGAGTGCGCCAGGGCTGGGTTCCACCTTCACGCTCTGGCTGCCGCGCGGCACGCATCGCCACGACGCCTGAGGCCATCGTGGTCTCGTGTGGCCTTCGCCACATTTCCTTTTCAATCATTTGCATTCCGGCACTGCGGCGGCCCTACAGTGCATGGGCCGACCCGCACAGCATGCACCAATGACACACCGGTCGAGAGACGACGGCGCCTGGGAAGAACCGAGCACAGACACACCCGAGGCGTCACGTATGTTGAGCCAGACAGCAACCGATGTTTTGAGCGAATGCGATTACGAACGCGTTCGCACGCAATTGCATCAAGCCCTGCGTGGCGACGGGAACCCGCCGCAGGGCGAACACCTCTGGCTGGCGGGTCGGCATGTATCCATGTGGCGCGGCGGTGGTCGCAACAACGGCAATGCACAACGCCATCGTTGCACCATCGCTTGATCGCGCCGCAAGCAGCCACCTACGAAACCGAGCCATGAAAATCGGTCTGATTGACACGCATCTTGCTCGCCAGCAGGCGATCCACTCCGCGCTGCAGCCCACACGCTTTGAATGCGTTCCGCTGTTTCTCTCTCGTCAGGTTTTTGAAGCGATCGATGTGCACGGCATCAACTTGTTGATGGTGGGCGCGCATGCGCACGACATGCCAGGCCTGTCGCTGGTGCGTACCGTTCGCGAGCGCGTGGGCCCCGGTATGGCGATCATCTACCTCGCCGATGGCCAAGCCGATACCGAAACCGCCGACGCCCTCAACCATGGCGCAGACCTGTGCTTTCAGGGCGATATCCGCCCACCTGAGTTGCTCGCTCGGCTCGATGCGTTGATTCGCCGTTTTGCCGTGAGCCGCGCGGTACGTGCTTCCGAGATCCGCCTGGGGCCGTACACACTCGATCGACAGAACCGCTCCATCCGCTTGCGTGAGGTATCGGTATCGGTGCATGCGCGGGAATTTGAACTGGCGCTGCTGCTGTTCGCGAATGCGGGGCGCGTGCTCTCGCGTACCGATATTGAACTGGCGCTGTGGGGCCGCGAACTCAGCCCGTACTCGCGCACGCTGGATACGCATGTCTCGCGCCTGCGCAAGAAGCTGTTGCTGGGCACGGAGAACGGCCTGCGCCTGCGCGCGATCTACGGGCAAGGCTTTTGCCTTGAGCGTGTGATGGACTCGGTAGCAACGCACTGACAGCCTCAATCTACGGAGCCACTGCCATGCGACTGCTCTTTATCACCATCCTCATTGGTTTTCTGGTTGGGCTTGTGGCCCGATGGATCACGCCAGGGCGTGGCCCAAGCGGCTTTCTCCTCACGATCATGGTTGGTATTGCCGGTGCGCTGGCAGCCGCCTTTCTCGGCCAGTTGTTGCGTTGGTATGAGCCGGGCCAATCGGCGGGGTTTGTCGGCTCGGTGGCGGGCGCGGTCATCCTGCTGGCCGGCTATCACCTGATGGCACGCGAACGCTGAACGCGTCGCCTCAAAGCGCAAAGCCCCGCGAGTCGGGGCTTTTTTTCGTTGGAGGAGGGGGAGATCGAAGCGGGCGCCGCCAAAAGAAACGCCCTGATACTCGGGATAGCAGCATCAGGGCCAAGAAGGCCGCGGCTCTCTCTTCCGCGACCGGAGCGCACCCACGAGGGGTCGGTGCAAGCTCAGGTTACGTGGCTGAGAGCGAGCGAATGCAAATCTTTATCAACAATGCGGCGCGTTGGAACTGCCCGATGGCGACGGTCAAGTAATGACATTCCGCACAATTGGCGACGTTTTGGCTACCGCTCAGGCCGTTGTGGCGGGTGTTTGTGTTCCTGCTGTTTCATGCGCGCGACGCAGACGTTCGCGGCTGTTTGACAGGTGCATGCGCATGGCGGCGCGGGCGGCTTCGGGGTCTTTGCGCGCAATGGCGTCGAAGACGCTGTGGTGCTCGCGGTTGACGGTGGCGCGCAGTTCCGGCGCGTTCAGGTAACCCACCTGCGCCAGCCCCATCCGCGTGCGGGGGATGAGCGTTTTGCCAAGCTGGGCGAGGGCGCCAACGAAATGCTCATTGCCGGTGGCGCGTGCGATGCTCAGGTGAAATTGCAAGTCGGAAGCGGCGCTGTCGTTGCCGTCCGCCTGGTCCTGTTCAATGGCTTCGAGTGCCACACGCAGGGCATCGATCTCGGCGGCGGAAATGCGCTGCGCGGCCAGGCCGGCGCATTCTGTCTCAATGGCGATGCGCAATTCCAGCATGCTCAGGATGTCGTGCATCGTGGAGGCATCGCCCAGCGGGATGCTGTTGTCGGCCCGCGGCGGCAGGACAAAGCTGCCGATGCCATGGCGTGTTTCGATCAGCCCCTTGGCCTGCAAGCGCGAAATGGCTTCGCGCACGACCGTGCGGCTCACACCCAGCGCTTCCATCAGTGCGGATTCCGTCGGCAGCTTGTCTCCAACGCGCAAAGATTCGGTAGCGATGCGCCCCTTGATGTGGTCCACCACCACATCCGCCAGGCTTTGGGTGCGGCGCACGAGCGTTGCGGGCGAGTTGACGGTGGGCATGCGGTCTCCGGGTGGGGGCGGGTTTACCAGGGGTGGTTCGGTAGAAATGTGTCCATTATAGTCATCATTCATGTTGTACGACGACTGATAACATACGTAATGACCGTGAATCACCCCACTGCCCAAAGCACGCCCCCGAGCGAACTCCACACACCGCGTGTTACCCGCCTGCGGGTCATTCCCGTGGCGGGGCGCGACAGCATGTTACTGAACCTGAGCGGCGCCCACGGCCCGTTCTTTACCCGCAACATCGTTATTCTCGAAGACTCCGAAGGTCACACCGGCGTGGGCGAAGTGCCGGGCGGCGAGTCCATCCGCAAGACAATTGAAGACGCGACGCCGTTGGTTGTCGGACAACCTATCGGTGCGTACAACAACGTGCTCAACAGCGTGCGCCGCCAATTTGCCGATCGCGATGCCGGTGGCCGTGGGTTGCAGACGTTTGACTTGCGCACCACCGTGCATGCGGTGACGGCGCTGGAAAGCGCGCTGCTAGATTTGCTCGGCCAACACCTGGGCGTGCCCGTGGCGGCGCTGCTGGGGCAAGGGCAACAGCGCGCCAAGGTGCCTGTGCTTGGCTACCTGTTCTTCGTGGGCGACCGCAAGCGCACCGACCTGGACTACGCCGATGGCAGCGACGCCACCGACGACTGGACCCGCTTGCGCCACGAAGAGGCGCTCACGCCGGAAGCCGTGGTGCGTCTGGCCGAGGCCGCTTATGCCCGCTATGGCTTCAAGGATTTCAAGCTCAAGGGCGGCGTGTTGAGCGGCGATGACGAAATGGTCGTCACCACCGCGCTGGCCGAAGCCTTTCCCGAGGCGCGCGTCACGCTGGACCCGAACGGTGCGTGGTCGCTGGCCGAGGCCATCCGCCTGTGCCGCGACAAGCACGATGTGCTGGCCTATGCCGAAGACCCGTGCGGCGCAGAGGGCGGCTACTCGGGCCGCGAGGTGATGGCCGAATTCCGCCGCGCCACTGGCCTGCCGACCGCCACCAACATGATCGCCACCGACTGGCGCCAGATGGGGCACGCCATCCAACTCCACTCGGTCGATATTCCGCTGGCCGATCCGCATTTCTGGACGATGCAGGGCTCGGTGCGCGTGGCACAGATGTGCGACGACTGGGGCCTGACCTGGGGCTCGCACTCCAACAACCATTTCGACATTTCGCTGGCGATGTTCGCGCACGTGGCTGCGGCCGCGCCGGGCAACATCACCGCCATCGATACGCACTGGATCTGGCAAGACGGCCAGCGCCTGACGCGCGAACCGTTCCAGATTGTCGGCGGCGAGATCGAGGTGCCGGCTGCGCCGGGCCTGGGCGTGACGATCGATATGGCGCAACTGGAAAAGGCGCACGCACTCTACAAGCAGCACGGCCTGGGCGCACGCGATGACGCGATCGCTATGCGTCAACTGATTCCCAACTGGCAGTTCGATAACAAGCGCCCCTGCATGGCGCGCTGATCCGCTACGACGGTAAGTACGGGGCGGCGTGAAGCCACGTCACGCCGCCCCGGCACATCAAGAGCAAGAATCGGAGACAAGACCGTGAAGACCATCAACTCTGGCGCTTTGCTGGCCAGCAAGTTTGGCCTGTATGGCACGGAAGATCTGGGCGGCGGAAACACAGCGCTGTTCCGTTTGGCAAGCGGTTTCAACGCCGAGACGGGCCAGCAAGCCCAGGCTGGCTACATCTTCAACCGCCAGGCCTACGTCGGCCTGAGCAACACGAACTACAACCAGTTCTCGATGGAGCAGCTGTACTCGCTGTCCAAGCGCACCGCCTTCTACGCGATCCAGGCGTATCAGCGTGCGAAAGGGCAGACGCTGCGGGCAACGGGCGCGAGCACGAGCATCGTCGATGCGGTGGCGTCGGTGGGCGATTCGCAGAACGGCACGCCGTCGAACGGGCGCAGCCAGTTCGTGGGCATGGTCGGTATTCGGCATTCGTTCTGATGCGAAGCAAGACATGGCTCGCACCGGGACCGGTGCACACGCTGCAGGCCGGCGCGTTGACGATGGATGTCGCGCCGGCAGCCGGTGGCCGCATTGCCTCGCTGGCTTTGGCCGGCGAGGGTGGCCCGCACATGGATTGGCTGGCGCCGATGTCGGCGGATTGCCTGCGTGACGGCTTCGAAGGTCTGGCCTGGCCCAAGGCCGGGTGCTATCCGCTGCTGCCGTTCTCCAACCGTATCCGCGATGGACGCTTCCAGTGGGGCGGCCACGAGATCCGCGTTGCGCCGCATCCGGGCCAGGCGCATGCCATGCATGGATTGGCACACGCGCGTGCCTGGACGGTGGAGCGCCTCACGGCGTCGTCGATCGAACTCGGCTTGCGCTACGTGCCCGAGGCTGACAACTGGCCCTGGCCGTTTACCGCCACGCAAACGCTGGTGCTGAGCGAGTCCGGTCTGGATGCCGTCATGACCTTGCGCAACGACGGTGACAGCCGCATGCCGGCCGGCGGCGGCTTCCATCCGTACTTTGCGCGCACGCCGGATACGCGCGTGCAGTTCGACGCTGCGACGATGTGGCCGACCGATGCGGGTGAAGTCGCCATCCGCCGCGAGCCGATCACGCCGCAGGAAGATTTTTGCCAAGCACGCGCGTTGCCGGATGCTGCGCTCAGCGTCTACTACAGCGCATGGCGGCAACGCGCTGTTGTGTCGCGCGAGCGTGGGGTGCTCACACTGAGCGCTGATGACCCGCTCGACCACTTCATCCTGCATGCACCGCAGGCGCAGCCGTACTTCTGTCTGGAGCCCATTTCGCACGTGGCCGATGCCGTCAACCTGGCGGCGAACGGATGGCAAGGCACGGGCCTGCGTGCTCTGGCGCCAGGCGAGACGCTGCAGATGCGCATGCAACTGCGCATTGAAACCACGATCTGAAAAGCGAAGCCGCGCTAGCGGCGCTCGCCCACCCATGCGGCTTCTTTGCTGAACCAGTCCGTCAGAAAATCGATGAACGCGCTGACTTTGGCCGACAGGTTGGCGCGTTCCGGATACACCGCAAAGATGTCCGCCACGGGCAACGCCCAATCGGCCAGCACAGGCATGAGCCGGCCAGCGCGCATGTGCTCGTGGATGTCCCATTCCGATCGCATCAGGATGCCGTAACCGGCCAGTGCCCAGAGCACGCCGGTTTCGCCGTCGTTCGTACTGAGCACACCGCGCACCTTGATGGTCTCTTGCCGGCTGCCGCGCGTGAAGTACCACGTGCCATAAGCGGCGTCGCTCTCGCGCAGCACAATGCACTGATGTGATTGCAGATCGCGCGGCACCTGCGGCATGCCCGCGCGCTCCAGGTAGTCGGGCGAGGCGCACAGCACACGCTGGTTGCTTACGATCTTGCGCGCCACCATGCGTGAGTCCGGCACCGTGCCGAACCAGATGCCGATGTCGAACGCTTTGTCGGTCAGGTTCACGGAGCGGTCTGTCAGCTCGAGCTGCACCTCCACCTCCGGATAGCGCCGCGCGAATTCCGCAATGGCTGGCGCGACATGCCGGCGCCCGAACCCGAACGTAGCATTGATGCGCAGCAGGCCCTTGGGCGTGCCCCGGCTGCTGGAGACGGTCTGTTCCAGTTCCTGCAGCTCTTCAAGCAGACGCGCGCCGGTGGCCAGATAGATCTCGCCTTCGTGCGTGACGCTCAGCCGCCGTGTGGTGCGATTCAGCAACCGCACGCCCAGCCGCTTTTCCAACTGTGCCAAGCGCGCGGTAATGGCGGGCGGCGTCACGCCAAGCTCGCGCGCCAGCGCGGCTAAGGAGCCTTGCTTGACGAGCTGGGTGAAAAACTCCAGATCGGAGATGCGATCCATTATTCAGATGAAATGAAGAATAGATAAAGTTATGTGCTAATTATAAAACCTGTCTGCATGTCTACACTTCCTCTCGCCAGTGGTCCAGGTCCGATGAGTACGACCGACCACGCGAATTGGAGGAAGCATGGCGAAGACGCTGTACCAGAAGCTGGTCGAATCTCACACCGTTGCCCGGCTCGATGCGCAGAACGTGCTGCTCTATGCAGACCTGCACATCATGAACGAGTACACCAGCCCGCAGGCCTTTGCAGGCTTGGCGGAGGCGGGCCGCGCGGTGGCGGTGCCGGGCCAGCACATGGCCGTGGTGGACCACATCATCCCGACACACCCGGTGCGCGTGCGGGTCATCCAGGACCCGGCTTCGGCGCTGCAGGCGTCCAACCTGGCGAAGAATTGCAGTGAGCACGGCATCGTCCTGTTCGACACGAACGATGCGCTGCAGGGCATCGAACACGTGATTGCGCCCGAACTGGGCATGATCCGCCCCGGCATGGTGGTGCTCTGCGGAGACAGCCACACGACTACCTATGGCGCATTCGGCACGCTGGGGTTTGGCATCGGCACGTCGGAAGTCGAGCACGTGCTGGCCACGCAGACGCTGGTCTACCGGCTGGCGCAAGACATGCGCATCCGCGTGGATGGCGCGCTGCCCGTTGGTGCCACGGCCAAAGATTTGATCCTGCACATCATCAGCCGCATCGGCGCACAGGGCGCGCGCGGCTACGTGGTCGAGTTCACGGGCAGCGCGATTGCCGCGCTCTCCATGGAAGCGCGCATGACCCTGTGCAACATGGCCGTGGAGGCCGGTGCGCGTGGCGCGCTGATTGCGCCGGATGCGAAGGCCACGCGCTACGTGCTGGAGCATGCGCGCGAGGTTGCGCACACCCACGCGAGTGCTGCCCTGGCCGATTGGCGGCAGCTCTTCAGCGATGTCGATGCGCGCTTTGACGCCGAACACACGTTCGATGCGAACGACGTTGCACCGTACGTGACGTGGGGTACCAGCCCCGATCAGGCGATTCCCGTGACTGGCAAGATCCCACAGCCCGAAGCCGCCAAGGATGCTGCTGCGCGTGCGGCCGCAACCCAGGCATTGCGCTACACGGGCTTGCAGGCTGGCACCGCCATCGAAGGCGTGCCGGTGCAGCGCGTGTTCATCGGCTCGTGCACGAATGCGCGTATTGAAGACCTGCGCGCCGTGGCCGCCATCGTCAAGGGGCGCAAGGTGGCGCCGGGCGTGCGCGCCATGGTTGTGCCGGGCTCGGGCGCCGTGCGCATGCAGGCCGAGCAGGAGGGTGTTGCCGACATCCTGATCGCCAGCGGCTTGGAGTGGCGCCAGCCGGGCTGCTCGATGTGTCTGGCCATGAACGACGATTTTCTCGCGGCCGGCGAGCGTTGTGCCTCCACCACTAACCGCAACTTTGAAGGGCGTCAGGGGCGCGGCGGCATCACGCACCTGATGAGCCCCGCCATGGCGGCGGCCGTTGCCATTACCGGCCGCATCACCGATGTTCGCCAACTGCAAAGGCAATCCGAGCAAGCGGAGGCTGCCCATGTCTGACACCAAACGCATCGAAGGCACGGCCGCACCGCTGCCCACGCCCAACCTCGATACCGATCAGATCATGCCCAAGCAGTTCCTGCGCGGCATCGACAAGTCGGGCCTCGACAAAGGCTTGCTCTACGACCTGCGCTACGACGCCGATCGCCAGTTGCGCAGCGAGTTTGTGCTCAACCAGCCCGCGTATCAGGGCGCATCCATCCTCGTGGGCGGCAGCAATTTCGGTTGCGGCTCCAGCCGCGAGCACGCGGTGTGGGGGCTGCAACAGTTCGGCATCCGCGCGGTCATCGCACCGAGCTTTGGCGAGATCTTCTACAGCAACGCGATGAACAACCGCCTGCTGCTGGTGATGCTCGACGCGGCTGATGTCGAACGCATCCTGGCCGACATATCGGACCCAGCCACGAGCCGCATCGCCATCGACGTGGAATCGATGACCGTGCGCAGCCATAGCGTCGAGGTGCCATTCACGCTGTCGGAGCGCCATCGGCACATGTTCCTGCATGGGCTCGACATGATCGGCGCGACGCTCGCGCGCTGGAACGAGATCGACGTCTTCCAGCAGGCGCATTGGAAGACGCGGCCGTGGCTGCGCGACATTGCGGCCAGCACTCGCACGCGCCTGGCGGCAATGCCGCCCGGCAGCAGCCTCTGAGTTTTTCGCAACACGTTTTTGAACCCCACACAGCGACGCCGGCGCTTAACCACCTTGCTTGAAGACGAGGCGCGCCGCGCGGCTGATCAGGAGACCAACATGGAAGCCTTCATCCCGACGCGAGACACGCGCGTGGGCCTTTGGCGCACGCTCACCGGCTACAAGATCGGGCCGCTACCGCTGCCCGTGTACGTGGCAATTGCCGTCATCACGTTGCTCGCGGCGCTCAACAAGAAACTGCCCGACGACATGATCGGCGGCTTTGCCGTGCTGATGCTGCTCGGCTTTCTGCTGGGCGAGATCGGCGCGCGCCTGCCGGTGTTCAAGCACATTGGCGGCGCGGCCATCCTGTGCCTGTTCGTGCCGTCGGCGCTGGTCGGCTACAAGGTGATCGACCCCGAGATGCTGAAGGCGCTCACCACCACGATGAAGACGGCCAACCTGCAGTACCTGTACATCGCGTGCCTTGTGGCGGGCAGCATTCTCGGCATGAGTCATCGCGTGCTGGTGCAGGGCTTTATGCGGATGTTCATCCCGCTGCTGATCGGCACGCTCGCGGCCATCGTGGCGGGCGTAACGGTCGGGCTGTTCTTCGGCTACGACCCGAAGCACACGTTCTTTTTCATCGTCATCCCCATCGTCGGGGGCGGCATTGGGGAAGGCATCCTGCCGCTGTCGATCGGCTATTCAGAAATTCTCGGCCGGCCGCAGGCGGAGCTGATTGCGATGCTGGTACCGGCAGCGTTGCTCGGCAACGTGGTCGCCATCCTGTCGAGCGGTGTGCTCAAGTCACTGGGCGAAAAGCGGCCGCACCTGACCGGCAATGGCGATCTCGTCAAATCCGGCAACGATGCCGATCTGCTCCGCAACGATCACCCCGATGCGCCGCTCAACCTGAGCCTCATGGGTGCAGGCTTGCTGATCAGTTGCGCGTTCTTCATCTTCGGTGCGCTGCTCTCGCGCTTCACGGGGATTCCCGGTCCGATCCTGATGATCGTCAGCGCGGCACTGTTGAAGGTGTCGAAGGTGCTGCCGCAGAACATGGAGCTGGGCGCCTACCAGATGTACAAATTCGTCTCGACCAACCTGACGTTCGCCATCCTGGTCGGCCTGGGAGCGTTGTTCGTGTCGTGGAGGGAGCTGGTGGCCGCGTTCACGCCGGGCTACTTTGCGATCTGCGCGGCCACGGTGCTGGCGCTGGTCGCGTCGGGATTCTTCGTTGGCAAATGGCTGGGGATGTATCCGGTGGAGTCGGGCATCGTTACCGCGTGCCATAGCGGGTTGGGTGGCACGGGTGATGTGGCGATCCTGTCAGCGTCGAACCGCATGGGCCTGGTGCCGTTCGCGCAGATCTCGACGCGTATCGGCGGGGCTGCGATGGTGGTGTGCGCGACGATCCTGCTCAAGTTGCTGCACTGAGGCAGGGGAGGTCTTCAGTCAGCCAAGGGCTTCGGCGCCGTGCCGAAGCCCTTTTGTTTTGGCGGACGTGGCGAGAGAAAAATCGAAGAGAGCGTTGCCCCGCAACGTAGAGGCAATTGCGGGAAAGCAGCCAAATTGCGGAAATGAAAAAGGCCCGACAGTTGCCTGTCGGGCCTTTCATATTCTGGTGGGGCGTGAGTGACTCGAACACTCGACCTACGGATTAAGAGTCCGCTGCTCTACCAACTGAGCTAACGCCCCCGCGAAGAAGTGAGACTATATCAACCTTTCTTAGATCGCGCTAGTCCTTTGCGAGATTTTTTTCGAAATGCTCGCGTGAGCGTGCAGCACATCAATGAATTGGGTCAGCCCGTGCGTCGGATGTTTGTCGCGATGGCGCACGATCAGCAGCGGCCGGGCGATGCGCGGCAGACCGCTGTTAACCTCGACCAGCCGGCCGTCGCGCAACGCATCAGCCACGACGTGGCGCGATAGGCAACTGATGCCGTAGCCCGCAGCCACCGTGCGTTGGATGGCCTCGGAGTGGCCGAGTTCGAGCGCCACATGCAGCGGCCCCACCACCGAAGCAATGCGGCTGTCGATGAGTTCACGCGTGCCGGAGCCGGGCTCGCGCATCAGCCAGCCCGCTTCACGCAGCGCGGCGTGCGAGACGGGCCCCGTCCGTTGCGTGAGCGGATGCCCTGGCGCGGCCACGATCACCATCTCATCGTCGATCCACGTTTCGATCTCCAGCGCCTCGCCACGGCACGTGCCTTCGATGAGGCCGATGTCCACCTCGAAGCGCTGCACCGCGTCGACCACGTCCTGTGTATTGCCGATCAGCACGTCGAGCTGGCTATCGGGTGCGATCTCCTGTAGGAAACCCGCCAGCAGAGCAGGCAGCACGTAGTTGCCAATCGTGCTGCTGGCCGCGAGCTTCAATCGCACGTTGGGCTGGGAGGTTGCGTGCTCGAGCGCATCGGCGTGATCGAGCAGCGCTTGCGCTTGCGGCAGCAGCTGTCGGCCCAGCGCATTCAGGTGCAGACGCCGCGCATGGCGGTCAAACAACGGATGTCCGAGTGTGGATTCCAGCTCCGCCAGCGCCGCGCTGATGGCCGATTGAGACAGGCCCAGCACCTCGCCGGCGGCGGTGGTCGTTTCGCTCTGGGCGATGGCCGCGAAGACAGCCCATTGCCGCAGCGTCACGCGGGGCGCTTTATTATCCATAAAAGTGGTTGGAATTACGAAAATTACCTGTTTTACATGTTATCACGATCCGCATATCGTTATTCGTATAACGAATAAGCAAGGTGAATGTGATGACTAGTGCGCAAAAACAGATGGCGCCCCAAGGCATGATGTCGGGGCTCGACGGACGGACGTTCGCCAGCGTGGTGGTGTTGTTCGGCTGCGCGGGCGTGGCGGTGGCGCTTGGCGCGATGCCGTGGGCCGGGCGTCTCGGTTTGAGCGCGCTGACGCTCGCCATCCTGCTGGGCATGGCGGTGGGGCATGTGCCGGGGCACCAGCGTTGGCTGACCCCCGGCGCGATTCAGTTTGCGCGCCAGACGCTGCTGCGGGCCGGCGTGATCCTCTACGGTGCGCGGCTGACATTGGCGCAGATCCAGGATCTGGGCACCTCGGGCGTGGTGATTCCGCTGGTAGTGCTGGCCGCGACAATGCTGGCTGGCACGTGGATCGGCACCCGCTGGTTTCGCCTCACGCGTTCGCAAGCCGCGCTGGTGGCGGCGGGCAGCGCTGTGTGCGGGGCGGCAGCCGTGCTGGCGGTTGCGCCGGCGGTCAAGGCGTCGCCGCGCGAAACGGCCGTGGCGATTGCCAGCGTGGTGCTGTTCGGCACGGTCGGCATCTTCCTGTATCCGTGGCTCTATGCGCTCATCACGCATGCCGGCATGGCCGTCGCGCCGGAGCATTTCGGTGTCTACATCGGTTCGACGATGCACGAAGTGGCGCAGGTGATTGCGGCTGCGCGCCCGTTGGGTGACGACGCCACCAACGCGGCCGTCGTCAGCAAGATGGTGCGCGTGCTGGCACTGGCTCCGCTGCTCGTGGTGCTGGCCTGCACGACGCCCGCCGAGGGCCAGGCTGCCGCCGCTGCAACTCGCCAAGATGCGCTGCGTAAGGCCGCTGGCCATGCCTGGAAAGCGATGCCCTGGTTTGCGGTGGGTCTGCTGATCGTGACGCTGTTGAACTCCGCCGGGGCGATCCCTGCTGCATGGCACGCGCCTATCGACGCCATCGACACCGCCATGCTGGCCTGCGCGATGTTCGCCATTGGCACGCAAACGCATGTACCGATGCTGCTGAAGTCGGGTGTGCGTCCGCTGCTGTGCGCCGCAGTGCTGTGGGTCGGGCTGGTGGGCGGTGGTGCGCTCATCAACGTGGGCGTGCGCTGGCTGGTGGGCTGATCCCGGCACCTGCCGCCACGGGGTTCGGAGGTGGCGGATGCCCTTCCATGACGCGCAAGTCGCATTGAAATGGCGGCTTGCGCGTTGCGCTTTTCATTCGCGCGAGGCCGCCTAGTATGAAGTCCTCTGTTGTCAACGAGGGGACTGATCATGCAATCACATCCCGTGGTTTCAAGAGACGAATGGCTCGCCAGGCGCCGCGAGCTTCTGGTTCGCGAGAAGGAGGCCATCCACCTGCGTGACGCCATTAACGCCCAGCGTCAGGCGCTGCCTTGGGTCAAGGTCGACACGGCATACGTGTTCGACACCCCCGAAGGCAAGAAGACGCTGGCTGAGCTATTCGACGGGCGCAGCCAGTTGATGGTCTATCACTTCATGCTCGGCCCCGATTGGGACGCGGGCTGCCCCGGGTGCTCGTTCTTGTCCGACCATGTCGGCGGAATGCTCACACATCTGAACCACCATGACGTGACCTGGGTTGCAGTGTCCCGCGCGCCGATGGGCAAGATCGCCGCCTACAAGAAACGCATGGGCTGGCAATTCCACTGGGTATCGTCGTTCGACACAACGTTCAATCACGACTATCGCGTGAGCTTCTCGCCCGACGAACTTGCAAGCGGCTCGGTCGACTACAACTACACGGCCACGCCGCGCGAAGAAGCCCACGACGAACTCCCCGGTATGAGCGCTTTCTACAAGGACGAGGCGGGCAACGTCTTCCACACATATTCAACGTATGCGCGCGGTTTGGAAGACATGGTTGGCACGTTGCTGTTGCTCGATCGCGCGCCGCTGGGCCGCAACGAGACTGGCCCCATGTCATGGGTACGCCGTCACGACGAATACGAAGACGCACCGAAAACGCATGCGTGCTGCGCGTCGTAAAACGCTCAAGCAGAAGCGGGGGGGGCGAAGAAGGGATTGGTGCCCGAGGCCGGGATCGAACCGGCACGCGCCGATTAGGGCGCAGCGGATTTTAAGACAAGCCCCACCACAACACGACAACACGGTGCGCAACGTAACGCATTGATTTGGCGGTACTTTTCTGTGTTAGGTTGTGGTCGGGAGATGGTCGATTGTGTGGGTTTGTGGCGTGAGTTACGCACGAGTTACACACGGGAGGCTATACTCGCGCCCTTGCCCGGATGACGAAACTGGTAGACGTACCGGACTTAAAATTCGGAGGCTTCGGCCGTGCGGGTTCGATCCCCGCTCCGGGCACCATGCCACCATAGAAAAAACCCCCGACAACTTGCAGTGTGGCGGGGGTTTTGTCTTTTCTGGCTCCGCCTTCAGAGCCGATCCGCAAATGGTTTGGCCTCTTCTTCGCTGGCAGGTCCCTGACTGGACTGCCAGATGGGCGGTCCCTCGCTTTGCCCGCCAGTGCCCGAGTGCTGCGTGCGGCGGGCGTGGCCGAGAACGGTGTTGGCGCACAGCCCAAGTACAATTGCCCCAAACAATGGGAACAAAAAAAAAATGAAGCTGACAGCCATCACCGCCTGCGCGCTGCTGCTCACTGCATGCACCACGCCTGTCGCCTACACCGACAAGCCCATGGAGCAGTACGACAAAAACACTAACTATACGGTCGAAGACAATCCTGGCGGCTTCACAGTCTCAATCTACTACTCACGCTATCAGTTCATCCCTGAGTCCGAAGCCGTACGGCTCGGCACGATCTCTCTCGCGGCCGCACTGTCCACCAGTTCACGCGAAATGAACTGCAGGCTCGATGCGGACGGGAAGACCCCGCGCACACGGACCTTCACGAAATCGCTGTCCTCGCCGAAGTCTTCCACCCACTGCGCGAGCTGAGATTTGTTGGTGATGTGCACGCTGCGGCTGTCGATTTGCCGCGTGATCCAGCGATGCCGCTGCGCGTTGAATGCTCCGTGAAACCAACCGGTGTTTCGCGTGGGGTTGCCGAAGGCGAACATCATCGGCTCGCCGTCGGTCAAGCCGCCTTGCGTGGTCTCGTGAATCGAGTCCGGCACGCCGCTCGACTCGTCGAATACGTAGAACGCTGTGGAATCCGCCGCATGCAGGCCGGCGAACGATTCCGCGTTCTCTTCGCGCGCTGTCTGCGCATCACAGCGCCACGATTCGGGGCGATCACGATGCATCATCCGCATTGCGCCCTTGCCTGTGGTGATCGTCCACCAATGGCCAGCGAGACAGCGGCGGGACCACTTCTGTACCTCTGCCCAGGTCTTGCTCTCCAACTGCACGGCCGTGGACGCCGTGATGACGCCGCGGGCATTTGGCCGCGTGCACATGATGAACAGCGTCAGCATGGCGACCGTCGCCGACTTCGAGATGCCATGGCCCGATGCCGTGGCTATGCGGATCGCATCGACCGGACGGGTACAGTCGAATCCGTGCGCTCGAATTTGCTCGCCAATCTGCTCGAACGTTTCGCATGCCCATTGCTCCGGTCCATGCTCGCATGCAAATCGCGCTGCATACGGCGCCGGCAGCGGGACCACGCGCAAGGAGGGATCGGACGACCACTCAAAAGCCCACAAGGCAAAGCCCAGCGGATCGTCGAAGAATTCCCCCATCTGCTGCGCAATCTCCGCCTCTGGGTCTTCGATGGCAGCAGTGCTGTCGCCGAAGCGTTTGATGCGCAGGTCAGCACGAGCAATACGGCCCGCGAGGTCGGATCGCTGTGCGATTTCCTCCAGCGTTTCCAGTGTGCGGCGTGGCCGCGTGTGGCCGGTGCGGGCGGTGTAGATGATCTGGGCGCATTCCAGCTTGGCCGGCAGTCGCGCGGCCTCAAGGTTGGCGAGTCGCTTCTCAAGTTCTTTAGACAAGGTCTTCGGCTCCCGTGGGTTCGCTCGCGGCGCTGCCGGGCGGGGTAGTGCGCCCTTGCTCCAACGCCTGGAGGCGGCGCTCCAGCTCGGTCGTGAGAATCGCTTTCGAGTAGACGTCGAGCACGCGCAACAGGCGCTCAGCAGCTTCTGCCGAGATTTCACCGCAGGCAGCGGCAGCGATGATCGCCTCGGCCTTGCCCTGCAGAGTGGTCGCCTCTCGAAAGCCGGGCACGATGACTCGTTCGGCTTCCTGTCGCGGGGTCGGTGCAAGTCGTGTCAGCGCGATCTCCAGCGCGCGGGCCGAGACTTGCCCGTCGGGCGATTTCAGCGCTAGCTCAAGGGTGCGGCCGATGAGTTCCTCGCGGTGAGGCTCCAGAAGTGCGCGGATTTTCTCGGACTGCGCCAGGCCGCTCGGGCGCCCTGCACCGGGGAGACCCTTGTGGCCGGGGAGCAAACGGCCGCGTTCGTCGCGTGCGGGTTTGCCGTCGTCCACCAGCTCGGCGGCGACAGTGGCCGGCTCCCTCGTCATACCGGCGTTTGGGCTCTGGCCTTGAAGTTCACTATCTTTCATATATTGGTCTTTTTTAACCCGAATTTTTCCCCCATTGCTTTCTGGTTAAATCCCCTGTCTTCCACATTCCGGATAAGTTAGACCACGTGGT
>CAUPMS010000025.1:0-70128 GCA_963512445.1 uncultured Ralstonia sp. | reverse complement strand
CGACCTTCGGGTTATGAGCCCGACGAGCTGCCAGACTGCTCCACCCCGCGTCCGTCGAATGAAAGAGTATATCGAAACCTGTGCGGCGACGCAACACCTTTTGCGGGCGGCATGCATCTTGATGGTGCGTCGTGCTCGTGCGAAGGGCCCGCAAAGCCAAGCGCCAATTGATTTTTAGACACTTCGCGCGTCTGAATGTTCGAAAGCGGCGCGCACCATGCATCGCAGCGCGTCGGCCGTTTACAATGCCGCCTTTCGCGTTCTTCTTTTGATTCCGATCGTGCTTAACGCCCTGTATCCACTTGCTCGCCCGCTGCTGTTTTCGATGGACCCCGAAGACGCGCATCATTTCACGCTGAACCAGCTCAAGCGGGCGCATGCAATGGGGCTCTCGGGTTGCATCGGTGGCCGCGTTGCGCCGCAGCCGCGCACGGTGATGGGCGTGAAGTTTCCCAACCCGGTGGGTCTGGCAGCTGGCCTGGATAAGGACGGTACGTATATCGATGCGCTTGGCGCGCTCGGTTTTGGCTTTGTTGAAGTTGGCACGGTCACGCCGCGCGCGCAGCCGGGCAACCCGCGCCCGCGCATGTTCCGCTTGCCGGCGGCCAATGCGCTCATCAACCGGATGGGTTTCAACAACGGCGGCGTGGACGCATTCATCAATAATGTGAAGGCCTCGAAGTGGCGCGAGGCGGGTGGCGTGCTCGGCTTGAACATTGGCAAGAACGCCGATACGCCTATCGAACGTGCCGTCGACGATTATCTGCACTGCCTGGAGCGCGTGTATTCGCACGCCAGCTACGTGACGGTGAATATTTCGTCGCCGAACACGAAGAACCTGCGCCAGCTCCAGGGCGCGAGCGAGTTGGACAGTCTGCTCGGTACGCTGCGCGATGCGCAGCAGCGTTTGGCTGACCGGCACAAGCGTTACGTGCCGGTGGCACTGAAGATCGCGCCGGACCTGGACGACGATCAGATTGCCAACGTGGCCGATGCGCTGCTGCGTCACAAGGTGGATGGCGTGATCGCTACGAACACGACGATCCGCCGTGAGGCCGTCGCCGGCCTGGCGCACGCTGAAGAGGCGGGCGGCTTGTCTGGTCAGCCGGTACGTGACAGCTCGACGCATGTGATTCGCGCCTTGCGTGGTTTGCTGGGCGACACCGTGCCGATTATTGGTGTGGGCGGCATCCTGGCCGGTGAGCACGCGCGAGAGAAGATCGACGCCGGTGCGCAGCTGGTGCAGCTTTATACGGGATTGATCTATCGAGGCCCTGCGCTGGTGGCGGAATGCGCCCGTGCACTGGCGCGTTGAAACCGGCTGGCAGCGCCTAGCGGCGTAACAGGAAGATGATGAGCGCGCTGGCGGCCACCACAGCGGCTGCCAGGTCGTACGGGCCAGCGTAATCAGCCCAGACCGCTGGGTCGAGACGCCGCATGAACGCCGATTGCGTCCACGGCAGGATCATGCGTGGGATGGCAACCAATAGGGCGGCCACGACCAGCAGCACGATCAGTGCAGTCAACGAAGGCTTGGAGCGCCCCCAGATGCGGATGGATGAGTGGGGCAAGGCCGTCCCCGTTTGTGAGGTGCCGGGCGGCTGATTGCCAGTCGCTCAACAAAATTTTGCGATAAAGGTTTGTCAGGCATTTTCCTACAAAGTTCTGTCAGCCGCAGTCCTACTTTTGGCTATGTGCGGCACAGCATGTACAACCTGTTGCCAGCACACAAAGCCGCGCCAGTTGGCGCCGCACAATGTGATCTATCCTGATTTTGCGTGCTCAGGCAGTTTTTCCTTCGGCCCATCAAGAACGCTTTGCCAGCGCGGCAGTGCATCGTGATGCACCGCGACAACGAATGGCCGTTCGAGGGGTTGGCGTGGCAGAGGTGGGGAGTACAATCCGCCCTCATTGTGCATTGCACTATTTTTTGAGCGGCCAGCCATTCGGCCGATTTCCAAGTTCATGAGTCAAGCTCTCACAGCAACCGGGTCGCCCCAGACCAACGTGAACCTGCGCGCCATGGTGATCGGCGCCGTGGGTGTGGTGTTCGGAGACATCGGCACCAGCCCGCTGTATTCGCTCAAGGAATGCTTCAGCCCCGATCACGGCATTCCGTTCTCCAGCGACGCGGTGCTCGGCATCATCTCCATGCTGTTCTGGGCGATGGTGATCGTGGTGTCGCTCAAGTACGTGCTGTTCGTCATGCGCGCCGACAACAACGGAGAAGGCGGCATCCTGGCGCTGATGGCGCTGTCGCTGCGCACGGCCAATACCAATTCCAAACGCATGTCGCTGCTGATGATGCTGGGCGTCTTCGGCGCGTGCATGTTCTACGGCGATGCGGTGATCACGCCCGCCATCTCGGTGCTGTCTGCCATGGAAGGCCTGGAGATTGCCGCGCCGTCGCTGACGCCATTTGTGCTGCCGATCACGATCGTGATCCTGGCGGCACTGTTTTTGATCCAACGCAGCGGCACGTCGGTGGTCGGTAAGCTGTTCGGCCCGGTGATGCTGCTGTGGTTTGCCGCGTTGGCCGCACTGGGCATGATGAATCTGGTGAAGGCGCCGCAGATCCTGGTGGCCGTCAACCCGATGTATGCGATTTCGTTCCTCCACGACCATGCGCTGCAGGCGTTCATCGTACTGGGTTCGGTGTTTCTGGTGCTGACCGGCGCTGAAGCGCTGTATGCCGATATGGGCCACTTCGGCGCGCGCCCGATCCGCTGGGCGTGGTTCTTTATCGTGGCACCGAGCCTGCTGGTGAACTACTTCGGCCAGGGCGCGATGCTGCTGACCGATCCGAGCACGATCGAAAACCCGTTCTACCGTTCAGTGCCCGAAGCACTGCAACTGCCGATGGTGGTGCTGGCTGCGGCAGCCACTGTGATTGCCTCGCAGGCGGTCATCTCTGGCGCGTTCTCGCTGACGAGCCAGGCGATTCAGCTTGGATTCGTGCCGCGCATGCGCATTCGCTACACATCGGAAGCCGAAATCGGCCAGATTTACGTGCCGATGGTCAACTGGATGCTGCTGATCCTGGTGGTGGGCGTGGTGCTGGCGTTCAAGAAATCCGACAATCTGGCCGCGGCCTACGGTATTGCCGTGACGACTACGATGGTCATCACCACGGTGCTGGCAGCGGTGGTGATGCGCTCGGTCTGGCGCTGGAATACGGTGCTCGTCACGCTGGTGAGCCTGGGCTTCCTGGTGGTCGACATGGCGTTCTTTGCGGCCAACCTGCTGAAGATTCGCGATGGCGGCTGGTTCCCGTTGACGCTGGGCGGTGCGGTGTTCTTCCTGCTGATGACTTGGTACAAAGGCAAGAAGCTGGTACGCGCGCGCAGCCTGGAAGACGGCATCCCGCTGGAGCCGTTCCTGGCAGGTCTGCTGGCCCATCCGCCGCATCGTGTGGAAGGCACGGCCGTGTTCCTGACCGGTAACACCGAGTTCGTGCCGGTATCGCTGCTGCACAACCTGAAGCACAACCGCGTGCTGCACGAGCGCGTGATCTTTATCAGCTTCGTCACGCGCGACATTCCGTACGTGGACGACAGGCGCCGCGTGACCGTGCGCGATCTGGGTAGCGGTCTTTATATCGTCAAGGCGGAATATGGCTTCAAGGAAACGCCCGACGTGTACCGCGTGCTCGAACTGGGCCAGCCGCAAATCGGCACGCGGTGCGAGTTGATGGATACGTCATTCTTCATTGCGCGCGAATCGGTGGTGCCGTCCAAGCTGCCGGGCATGTCGATGTGGCGCGAGCGGCTGTTTGCATGGATGCATCAGAACGGCGCCAAGCCATCGGACTTCTTCCACATCCCTGCCAACCGCGTGGTGGAACTGGGGACCAAGGTCGAGATCTGATCGACCGGCATCGCTGCATAACAAAACGGCCCGTGCGAGAGAGACGCACGGGCCGTTTTGTTTGGGCGCTACAGGAATTACATCTTCGAGGCAGCGTGGTTGCGCTCACGGGCCTCGTCGTTGCGCGCATGGACGTCGTGGTTGCGGTCCTTGACGTCGTGGTGCAAGTCACGGCGATCCTGATGCAGGTCGCGGCGCTCGGTGTTGATCTGACGCTGGTCTTGCGCGCGCTGCTTGTTCCAATATTCAGCACCCTTGACGTTGCCATTGGCCAGATCGCGGTCTTCGCGGCGTTGGGCGACATTGCGTTCGGCGCGTTCATCAGCCAGGGCGGCCTTGTCCTTGCCGATGTCGGCACGATCGTGGCGGATGTCACGGTTGTCGTGACGGATGTCTCGGTTGTCCTGGCGAATCTGCTGGTTGTCTTGTTGCACCTGCGTGGCGGGCGCCACGGCAGCGGGCGGCGTGGTTTGCGCGAAGGCAGCGGTACCGGCAACAGCAAGCAGGGCGGCAATCAGGGTGTGGCTCGTCTTCATGGAGTTTCTCCTCGTGGGTGCCAGGCGGTGTGCCTGTGTCTCCTTAACGGGCCGAAAAGACGTGCCGACGACGCGTGAGTGTTAGGAAAGCTCCATGCGCGTAAGGACTTGTAACGGCTGGGTCAAGAAAAAAACCCGCCGAGTCCGAAAACTGAGCGGGTTCTGCTGCGCAGAGTATGCGTTAGCGCTTGAGCTTGGCGAAGGCTTCGGCCATGGCGCCAGACGGCTCCGGCGCGCGGCGCTGCTGGCCGCCCTGGCGGTTGCCGCCATGGTTCGGCCGGTCACTGCCGCCGGTGCGCGCAGGTGTCTGGCCGGGCTCGTCCGACAGGCGCATCGTCAGGCCGATGCGGTTGCGCTTTACGTCGACCTCCATCACCTTGACCTTGACGATCTGGCCAGGCTTGACCACCTCGTGCGGGTCACGCACGAACTTGGTGGAGAGCGCCGACACGTGCACCAGCCCATCCTGATGCACGCCGATGTCGATAAACGCGCCAAACGCCGCCACGTTCGTCACCACGCCTTCGAGCACCATGCCGGGCTGCAGGTGCTTGATGTCTTCCACGCCATCCTGGAACGTCGCCGTCTTGAACTCGGGGCGCGGGTCGCGGCCGGGCTTCTCCAGTTCGGAGAGGATGTCGACCACGGTCGGCAGGCCGAATTTCTCGTCGGTAAACTCGCGGGCGGTCAGGCCGCGCAGTGCCTCGCGGTTGCCGAGCACATCGCCGATGCCCTTTTTGATGCTGTCCAGAATGCGCTTGACCACGGGATACGCTTCCGGGTGGACGGAGGAGCGGTCGAGCGGATTGTCGCCGTTATTGATGCGTAGGAAGCCTGCTGCCTGCTCGAACGTCTTGTCGCCCAGGCGCGGCACCTTCTTGAGAGCATCGCGGTTGGCAAACGCGCCGTTGGTGTCGCGGTATTCGACGATGTTCTTGGCGAGGATCGAGTTCAGGCCCGACACGCGCGCCAGCAGCGGGGCAGAGGCCGTGTTGACGTCCACGCCGACCGCGTTCACGCAATCCTCGACGATGGCGTCCAGCGCACGGGCCAGCTCGCGCTGGTTCACGTCGTGCTGATACTGGCCGACGCCGATCGACTTCGGATCGATCTTCACCAGTTCAGCCAATGGGTCTTGCAGACGGCGGGCAATCGACACCGCGCCGCGCAGCGACACATCCAGCTCCGGGAATTCCTTGGCCGCCAGTTCCGACGCTGAATACACCGACGCGCCGGCCTCGCTCACCACAATCTTGGTCAGCTTCACTTCGGGCGCGGATTGGGCCAGGAGCTGCATCAGGTCTTGCACGAGCTTGTCGGTCTCGCGGCTGGCGGTGCCGTTGCCGATGGAAACCAGCGCCACGTTGTGCTGCTTGGCCAGGCGCGCCATCGTCGCGAGCGAACCATTCCAGTCGCGGCGCGGCTCGTGCGGATAGATGGTGGCGGTTTCCAGCAGCTTGCCGGTGTGGTCGACCACGGCGATCTTGCAGCCCGTGCGGATGCCCGGGTCGACGCCCATCACGGCCTTCGGGCCAGCCGGTGCCGCCAGCAGCAGGTCGTGCAGGTTGCGGCCGAAGATCTTGATGGCCTCGGCTTCGGCTGACTCGCGCAGTTGCGTCAGCAGTTCGGTCTCGATATGCGGCTGTACCTTGACGCGCCAGCACCAGCGGCACACGTCCGACAGCCACTTGTCAGCCGCGCGGCCCTTGTTTTCGATGCCGACGTGGCGCGCGATCATGATTTCGCACGGATGCGGGCTCATCGCATCCTGTTCTTCGCCCAGGCCGAGCTTGACGAACAGTACGCCCGCATTGCGGCCGCGGAACAGCGCCAGCGCGCGGTGCGACGGCACGTTGCGGATCGGCTCGCTGTAGGCGTAGTAGTCGCGGAATTTCTCTTCCTCGGCGGTTTCCTTGCCTTCCACCACCGTCGACGAGACTTGGCCCTGGCTCCACAGGTGGTCGCGCACCTTGCCCAGCAGCTCGGCGGTTTCGCCGAATTGCTCGGAGAGGATGTCGCGCGCGCCGTCCAGCGCAGCCTTCACGTCGGGCACGCCACCGTCAGTTGTCGGGTTGCCGTTGACGAACTTGGCGGCTTCGGCTTGCGGGTCCAGTGTCGGGTCGGCCAGCAGCGCCTGGGCCAGCGGTTCCAGGCCGCATTCGCGGGCGATCTGCGCACGCGTGCGGCGGCGGGGCTTATAGGGCAGGTAGAGGTCTTCCAGCACCTGCTTGGTCTCGGCCGCCTCGATGGCGGTGCGCAGGGCGTCGGTCAGCTTGCCTTGTTCTTCAATGGAGGCCAGGATCGCGGCACGGCGGTCTTCCAGCTCACGCAGGTACAGCAGGCGCTCTTCCAGGTTGCGCAGCTGCGTGTCGTCCAGGTTGTCCGTCACTTCCTTGCGGTAACGTGCGATGAAGGGTACGGTGGCGCCTTCGTCCAGCAGTTGCACGGCGGCGGCAACCTGCTGCGGCCTGACCGCCAGTTCAATGGCGATGCGGGAGACGATCTTCTGCAACACGGAATCAGTCATTGCTTCCAGAGAGTGCGATGGAAAGCCGCGCATTTTGCCACAACGCGAACCCTGTTCCTGAGCGGAAATCCGTGGCCGCGCGGCGCTTGCCGCACAGGGGCGGTGATAAAATGCGCGTTATGCCTACGCTCCTGTTTTCTGTCCGCTGTTCTGCCCGCTGCCGCGCTGGTGCGCGCCACGCTTCCCATCTATTTCTGTCGGCGTTCATGCTGACTTTCGCGGTGCTGGCCGTGCCCGCATGGAGCCAGTCTCAGCCCGCTGCTGCGCCCGCTGCAGCGGTGCCCGCCACTCCGCCGGATTTCGGCGCCGAGCACGACCGCATCACCAGCGCCAAATCCTGGGCCGAATACCGCTACGCACAGGCGGAGCGTGCTTGCTACGACAAATTCCTCGTCACGCGCTGCGTCGACAAGGCCAAGGATGTGCGTCGCACGGAACTCCACTCCATCCGCGAGCGCGAGTTGGCGCTGGACGAAGCCGAGCGCGCAGACCGTGCCGCCCGTCGCGACCAAGAGCGCGCCATCCACGAAGCTCAGTACAACGCCGAGCGCCCCCAGCGTGACGCTGCCGAGCAAAAGAACCGCACCGATTTTGCGAACAAGCAGGAGCAGCAACGCCTGAATGAAGCGCAGCGCCAGGCTGAGGCTCCGCAGCGCGCCGGCAACGCGCAGGCTGCAGCCAAGAAGCAGTCTGATTACGACGCCAAGCTCAAGGCTGCGCAGGAGCAGGGCGCTGCCAACGCCGCCAAGCGTGCTGAGAGCGCCAAGCAGTTCCAGGAAAAGCAGCAAGACGCCGTCAAGCGCCAGAAGGAACTGGAAGAGCGCCGCGAACAGACCAAGCGCCGCAACGAGCAAAACCAGAACAACACCAGCCCGCTGGGGTTCTAAACTTCAGCCAGGGCCGGGGTTTCCGGAGGAGAGGGATGGACAGCGATCTGAACACGATCTCGCGTCGCATCATTGAATTGCAGATCGAGCACCGCGATCTCGATTTCCTGATCGACCGGCTCGCAGCCGCAGCCGATCACGACGAGTTGCAGTTGCGCCGTCTCAAGAAGCGCCGCCTCAAACTCAAGGACACCATCACCCTGCTACAGTTGCAGCTTGAGCCGGACGTGCCGGCGTAGCATCCGCCCAAAGTTGGCTCGATTTTCATCCCGAGAGGCCGCAATCACGTGCGGCCTCCGTCATTTGACCCCACGGACTCCGCGTTGACTTCGCTTTCCCCGCTGGCCGAGCCGTCGGCTGATTCCGACGCCGATGCTGGCGACGCTTCGGCCCCCGTTGGCTCTATACCCGCCGATGCCCACCATGCCGAACTAGCGACGCTGTTCGCCGATGATGGCACGCTGGCCAAGGGCATCGATGGCTACCGGCCCCGCAGTGCCCAACTGACGATGGCGCAGGCTGTGGCCAATGCCATCGAAGCCGCCGATTCGGTGATCGTCGAGGCCGGCACGGGCACGGGCAAGACCTATGCGTATCTCGTTCCGGCGATGCTGTGGGGCGGCAAGGTGATCCTCTCCACGGGGACGAAGAACCTGCAGGACCAGCTCTTCCTGCGCGACATTCCGACGGTGCGCCGCGCGCTGAATGCGCCGGTGTCGGTGGCGCTGCTCAAGGGGCGCGCCAACTACGTCTGCCATTACCACGTGGAGCGCACGTCGCAAAACGGGCGCCTGTCTTCGCGCCAGGACGCAGCGTGGCTGCGCCAGATCAATCTCTTCCTGAAAACCACAAAGACGGGCGACAAGGCCGAGCTTGCCAGCGTGCCCGAGAACGCGCCGGTGTGGAACCTCGTCACATCCACGCGCGACAACTGCCTCGGTTCGGACTGCGCCTACTACAAGGACTGCTTCGTCATGCGCGCCCGCAAGGAGGCGCAGCAAGCCGACGTGGTGGTGGTCAACCATCACCTGTTCTTTGCGGACGTGATGTTGAAGGACACCGGCATGGCGGAGTTGCTGCCGGCCGCCAACACGATCATCTTCGACGAAGCGCATCAACTGCCCGAAACCGCCACGCTGTTCTTCGGCGAGACCATCTCCACGAACCAGATTCTCGAACTCGCGCGCGACAGTGTGGCTGAAGGCCTTTCACATGCGCGGGACGCGGTGGATTGGGTCGCGATTGCCGCACCGCTGGAGCGTGCCGCGCGCGATTTACGCCTGGTCTTCCGCCAGGATGGCTCGCGCCTGTCGATCAAGCAGATTGACAACGATGCGGCGATCGCCAAGCCGTTCTACGAGGTGCTGCCGAAGCTGGAGCAAGCGCTGTCCGACTTCACTGGCGCGCTGGAAGCCCAAGCCGAGCGCGCCGAGACCATCGAGCAATGCCATCGCCGTGCTGTTGCGCTATGCGAGAAGCTCGAGGCGTGGGCTGATCCCAAACCACCGCAAGCCTCCAAGAAGGACGGCGATGTGACGGGCGACTCCCCGCCGCCCGTTGACGAACGCGTGCGCTGGGTCGAGGTGTTCGCCAATTCCGTGCAACTGCACCTGACGCCGCTGTCGATCGCGCCGATCTTTTCGCGCCAGCGCGCCGGTCAACCGCGCGCGTGGGTCTTTACCTCGGCCACGCTGTCGGTGCGCGGCAACTTCACGCATTACGCGGCGCAGCTCGGCCTCGATCGCGATCGCTCGATGACGCTCGACAGCCCGTTCGACTATGCGTCGCAAGGCCTGCTGTACGTGCCCCGCGATCTGCCGCAACCGAGCGATCCGCGCTTCACCGACGCTGTGCTTGACGCCACCTTGCCGCTGATTGAAGCGGCAGGCGGCAAGACGTTCTTGCTGTGCACGACGCTGCGCGCCGTCAACCGCGCAGCGGAGCGGTTGACAGATGAATTCGCACAACGCGGTTGGGATTTCCCGCTGCTCGTGCAGGGGCAGGCCAGCCGTACGGAACTGTTGGACCGTTTCCGCGCGCTCGGCAATGCCGTGCTCATCGGCAGCCAGAGTTTCTGGGAAGGTGTGGACGTGCGCGGCGAGGCGCTCTCGCTGGTGGTGATCGACAAGCTGCCGTTTGCCCCGCCGGACGACCCGGTGCTGAGCGCCCGCATGGAAGCGCTGGAGAAGAAAGGGCTGAGCCCGTTTGCCGTGCATCAGTTGCCGCATGCGGTGATTACGCTCAAGCAGGGCGCAGGTCGGTTGATTCGCTCCGAGACCGATCGCGGCGTGTTGATGATCTGCGACCCGCGGCTGGTCGAGAAAAACTACGGCCGCCAGATCTGGCAGAGCTTGCCGCCATTCAAGCGCACACGCGAGGCCGAGACGGCTGCCGAATTCCTGCGCTCCCTGCGGCCGGATTCGGATGATCCGCCCGCCAGCGACACCGAAGACTGATCCGCACGCATAAACAAAAAAGCCCGGCCAATCCGACCGGGCTTTTTGCTGTGCAGTTCAAGCGCTGCTTACCACCATTGGTACCAGGGCTTGTCTTTCTTGCGCTGGCCGTAGGCGAGGAAATCGCTCTTCGGGTAGTTCTGCTTGATGATGCGCTCGGTGTCGTCGCGCATGTCTTTCATGCCCAGCGCTTCGTACGACTTCATCATGATGTACAGCGCTTCTTCCACAGCCGGTGCACGGTCGTAATCCTTGATAGCGTCCTGTGCGCGGTTGACGGCAGCCAGGTAGGCGCCACGGCGGTAGTAGTAGCGCGCGGCGCCTACTTCATGCTCGGCCATCGCGTTCACGATGTACTGCATGCGCTGGGTGGCGTCTGGCGTGTACTTGCTGTTCGGGAAACGCGTGATCAGCGTCTTGAACGCGTCGTAGGCAGCGCGTGCGGCCTTCGGGTCGCGCTCGCTCAAATCCTGGTTCGAGAAGCGGCCGAGCCAACCCAGGTTGTCGTTGAAGTTGATCAGGCCCTTGAGGTAGTAGGCGTAATCAACGCTGGGGTGATTCGGGTGCAGCTGGATGAAGCGATCGACCGAAGCCAGCGCGGCCGCCGTTTCGCCATCCTTGTAGTTGGCGTAGGCGGTTTCGATCTGGGCCTGCTGGGCGTACGGGCCAAACGGATAGCGGCTTTCGAGCTTTTCGTAGTACTTGACCGCCTTGGCGTAATCGCCGCCGTCGAGCGAGTCCTTCGCTTCCGAATATAATTTGTTGGCCGACCAGCCAGCCGTTTCGTCTTGCTGTTCCGGCAGGATGCCGCAGGCCGAGATGGCCAGGCACGCAATACCTGCCACCAACACTGCTCCGATTCGCGCGCGGATTTGACCACCAAAACGCGCCTGCTTTACGCTCGTGACCGACATGGGCACCTTTTCTGAATGAAAAATCGCATCAAGCATTATAGCCCAAGCCCTGTGTCAGACGACGCGGCGGCTGACGTTTCCCTCACTGTGCAGGAAACCGAAGACGTTCTCGATGATGAGGCACTCGACCTGCCTGCGGCCCGCGTGGCCCAGTCAGTTGAACCGATCATCGTAGAGATTCCCGAAGCCATGCACGGTGAGCGCCTGGACAAGGCGCTCGCCAAGCTGCTGCCCGATTATTCGCGCAGCCGCCTGCAGCAATGGATTGACGCCGGCGCGGTACGCGTCCGTGGTGAGGTGGTGCGCCCGCGCGCGGCCATCTCCGGCGGTGACCGCATTGAGGTTGTGCCGCAACGCGCGGCCGACGAGAGCGCCTTCGTCGCCGAGCCCATCGAGCTGGATGTGGTGTACGAAGACGACACGCTGCTCGTCATCAACAAACCTGCCGGGCTGGTGGTACATCCGGCCGCCGGCAACTGGAGCGGCACGGTGCTCAACGGCCTGCTGCACCGCTATCCCGACGCCGTGGAATTGCCGCGCGCCGGCATTGTCCACCGCCTGGATAAGGACACCTCCGGCCTGATGGTGGTCGCGCGTACGCTGCCTGCGCAGACGGATCTTGTGCGCCAATTGCAGGCGCGCACCGTCAAGCGAACTTATCTCGCGCTCGTGTGGGGCGAAACGCCGGAAGAGGCCACGATCGATGCCCCGATCGGCCGCGACCCGCGTGACCGCACGCGCATGGCCATCATCGAGACGGCCAGCGGCAAGCCGGCGCGTACGCATTTCAAGACGCTGGACGTGGTGGATCTGGGGCGCGCGCAGGTGTCGCTCGTACGCTGCCAGCTGGAAACCGGCCGGACGCACCAGATTCGTGTGCACTTTGAGTCGGAAGGGCATCCGCTGCTCGGTGACCCGGTGTACACGCGCAACTTCCGCCGTGGCCAGCCGCAGACGATCAAGGCGCCGCTGCCGGTGCCTTTTGCGCGGCAGGCGTTGCACGCCGTGCGCCTGGGGCTCGTGCATCCCGCATCCGGCAAATCTGTGCACTGGGAAGCCGGCGTGCCCGATGATTTCGCCAATTTGCTGGAAGCCCTCGACCTGGACCCCGATGCCGACGTCAACTGACTGGATTGTTCCCGACTGGCCTGCGCATCCGCGCGTCAAAGCAGTGGCGACGACCCGTCTGGGCGGTGTCAGCACAGGGCCCTACGGGTTGGCCGGCGATTTGCGGGGCGGCCTGAACCTTGGCCAGCACGTCGGTGATGCGCCGGAAGCCGTCGATCAGAACCGCCGCATCTTGCGTGCAGTGCTACCAACTGAACCGACATGGATGGAGCAGGTGCACGGCACTGGCGTGGCCGATCTCGATCAGCTCGTCGGCACGTCATTGCCCGTGGTGGCCGATGCGGCGGTGGCGTCGTGGCGAGACCGCGTTTGCGTGGTCATGACGGCCGATTGCTTGCCCGTTTTGCTGAGCGACGCACGTGGTGTGACCGTGGGTGCAGCGCATGCGGGCTGGCGTGGCTTGTGCGGCGGCGTGATCGAACGCACGGTCGATGCCATGACGCAGCGGCTGCGTGCCAGCGGCCAGGAGGCTGATCCAACGTGGCTGGCATGGCTGGGCCCCGCCATCGGGCCATCGTGCTTTGAAGTCGGTGCGGAAGTGCGTCAAGCCTTTATCGACGCCGCTCAGACTGGCGAATTGCCTGCCACGGAAGCGGCTTTCGTGGAGGGCGCATCTGCGGGCAAGTTCTTCGCCGATCTGTATGCGTTGGCCAGGCTGCGGCTGGCGCGCGCTGGCTGTACAAATGTGTACGGCGGTGGCCTGTGCACGATGACGGACGCCGAGCGCTTCTACTCGTACCGCCGGGAGCGCACCACAGGCCGCATGGCCACGCTGATCTGGCGCGCAGAGTGAGGGTTCAGGCTGTGCCGTCGTCTGCGCTGCCGCGCAATGTGGGGGTGGTGTCCGCCTTGTTCTGCGCGGCTTCCTGGGCTTTCCGGCGCCGCTTGCGTGCCGGCGAGCCCACGATCCACAGGAAGAGCGACAGTGGCGCCACGCCGTAGAAAATGAATGTGCCGATGCCGGCAATCCAAGATTGCTCAGTCAAGGACATCATCAGCACGACGTACAGCCAGGCGATGGCGACGATATACATGGAAAAAAGCGGTGCCCGGCGTTGGCGCAATGCAGCAGTCTCGCACGAAATTGCGCAGATTGGACCATAGCCCTGGCACCGCGCTTAGCCATTCGTCGGGCGCCATTCTTGGGTGGATGCCGCAAAACCCGCGCCGGGCCAGCGTTTGCGGCCGATCATCAGGTAACTCCGATTGACAGCCTTGAAACGGCAAGGCAACAATGCCCCGCAATACTACGAGTTGCGCCGCCGTTCCAACCGGAGCGGCGCATATCGTCGGATCGAGGGCACTATGGCATCGCGTCAATCGGCATCATCCAAAGCATCTAGCGCCCACACTCAAGCTTCCTGGCAGGGCTTGTCGGACCCTACGCAGTGGGCAGAGCAATTTAGGCAATGGCAAGCCTTTGCGGGCGCATTCGCCCAACCCGGTGCCGCGGCGCCGGGGCTTGGCCAGTTCAACGGCGCAGCGATGGGCGAGGGCGCAGTTCCCTTCGCGCTGATCCCACCAGAGCGGCTGGCCGAAATCCAGCAGAGATACCTTGAAGAGTGGCTCCAGATATGGCGTCACATGAGCACCGGAGAAAGCGCGGAGGCCGTGGCCCCGTCCGATCGTCGTTTCTCGAACGACGCATGGCGCAAGAGCCCACTCTACGGCTACGCCGCCGCGTTCTACGTGCTCAACGCCCGTACGCTGATGGAAATGGCCGACGCCGTGCAGGCCGACGCCAAGACCCGCGAGCGCGTGCGCTTTGCTGTGTCGCAATGGACGGCGGCCATGTCGCCGTCCAACTTTCTGGCGACCAACCCGGAAGCGCAGAAGCAGTTGATTGAATCGCGTGGCGAATCCCTGCGTACCGGCATCCTGAACATGCTGCAGGACATGGAGCGCGGCAAGATCTCGCAGACGGACGAAACGGCGTTCGAGATCGGTCGCAACGTCGCCAACAGCGAAGGCGCGGTCGTCTTCGAGAACGACTACTTTCAGCTCATCCAGTACAAGCCGCTGACGGCCAAGGTGCATGCACGGCCGCTGCTGCTGGTGCCGCCGTGCATCAACAAGTACTACATCCTCGACCTGCAGCCGGCCAACTCGCTGGTGCGCTACGCGGCAGAGCAGGGCAATACGGTGTTCCTGGTGTCGTGGCGCAACCCGGATGCGAGCATGGCGTCCCGCACGTGGGACGACTACATCGAGGGCGGCGCGATCGAGGCCATTCGCGTAGCGCGCGAGATTTCTGCGCAAGACCAGATCAACGTGCTGGGTTTCTGCGTGGGCGGTACGATCCTCTCGACTGCGCTGGCGGTGCTGGCCGCGCGCGGTGAGCATCCGGCTGCGAGCCTGACGCTGCTGACCACGTTGCTCGACTTTACGGACACCGGCATTCTCGATGTCTTCGTTGACAAGGCCCAGGTGGAAATGCGCGAGCAGACCATCGGCAACAATGCGCCGACTGGCCCGGGCTTGCTGCGCGGCGTGGAGCTGGCGAACACGTTCTCGTTCCTGCGCCCGAACGATCTGGTCTGGAATTACGTTGTCGAGAACTACCTGAAAGGTAAGACGCCCGCGCCGTTCGACCTGCTGTACTGGAACGGCGATTCCACCAACCTGCCGGGCCCGTGGTACTGCTGGTATTTGCGTCATACGTATCTGCAGAACGACTTGAAGACACCGGGCCAGTTGAAGGTGAACGGCACGCCGGTAGATCTAGGCAAGATCGATGTGCCGGTCTACATCTACGGCTCGCGCGAAGATCATATCGTCCCGTGGAAATCGGCTTATGGCTCGGTGCCGCTGCTTAAGGGCAAACGGCGTTTCGTGTTGGGTGCCTCGGGACATATCGCGGGCGTGATCAATCCGCCGTCGGCCAATAAGCGTTCGCACTGGATCAACGCAAGGCTGCCCGACACCGCCGATGCGTGGCTCGAGGGCGCCAAGGAGCATCCGGGCAGTTGGTGGCCGGACTGGTCAGCCTGGCTGGCGTCACACGCTGGCGCGCAGAAGGCTGCGCCCAAGGGTTACGGCAATGCGGACTATCCGGACATCGAGCCGGCACCTGGCCGTTACGTCAAACAGAAAGCGTAAGATCGCGAGCATGAACCCCGTTGCCGCCACGGCTCCGGCCGCTGGCGGCGTCTAACGACCCTCTCTTTCGACAGTGGAAGGTAAGCAAATGACCGATGTTGTGATCGTATCGGCGGTACGCACCGCCGTAGGCAAGTTTGGTGGCTCGCTGGCGAAGATTGCCGCGCCTGACCTGGGTGCGGCCGTTATCCGCGAAGCGCTGGCGCGCGCCAAGGTGGCACCGGATCAGGTGAGTGAAGTCATCCTGGGCCAGGTGCTGACGGCAGGCTCGGGCCAGAACCCGGCGCGCCAGTCCGTCATCAAGGCTGGGCTGCCCAACATGGTGCCTGGCCTGACCATCAACAAGGTGTGCGGCTCGGGCCTGAAGGCCGTGATGCTGGCCGCAAACGCCATCATCGCGGGCGATGCTGACATCGTCGTGGCCGGCGGCCAGGAGAACATGTCCGCTGCGCCGCACGTCCTGCCGGGCTCGCGCGACGGCTTCCGCATGGGCGACTCCAAGCTCGTCGACTCGATGATTGTGGATGGCCTGTGGGACGTTTACAACCAGTACCACATGGGCATCACAGCCGAGAACGTTGCCAAGGAATACGGCATCACGCGTGAGGCGCAGGACGAGTTTGCGGTGGCTTCCCAGAACAAGGCAGAAGCTGCGCAGAAGTCCGGTCGCTTCAATGACGAAATCGTTCCGATCATGATTCCGCAGCGCAAGGGCGACCCGATTGCCTTCGCGCAGGACGAATTCGTTCGCCACGGCGCCACGCTCGATTCAATGGCGGGCCTGAAGCCTGCCTTCGACAAGGCCGGTACCGTGACGGCTGCCAACGCCTCGGGCCTGAACGATGGCGCAGCCGCTGTCGTGGTGATGTCGGCTGCCAAGGCCAAGGAGCTGGGCCTGACGCCGCTGGCAACGATTCGAGCTTACGCGAGCGCTGGCCTGGACCCGAAGGTGATGGGCATGGGGCCGGTACCGGCATCGCAGCGCTGCCTGTCGCGCGCTGGCTGGTCGGTGAACGATCTGGACCTGATGGAGATCAACGAGGCGTTTGCCGCTCAGGCGCTGGCCGTGCACCAGCAGATGGGCTGGGATACGTCCAAGATCAACGTCAACGGCGGTGCGATTGCGATCGGTCACCCGATCGGCGCGTCGGGCTGCCGCATCCTGGTCACGTTGCTGCACGAAATGCAGAAGCGCGATGCGAAGAAGGGCCTGGCCTCGCTGTGTATCGGCGGCGGCATGGGCGTGGCGCTGGCGGTTGAGCGTCCGTAAGTTTTTGGCAGTGGGATTGGGGGTGTGCGGCGGAACAAAAGCCGCACACGCCAACTTGAGACACCTGAGCATCTGCTGCCCGGCAAGAGGCTGGGCGGTTCTAACAACAAGGACTAGGAGTGGACATGACCAAACGCATCGCATACGTCACCGGGGGCATGGGCGGCATCGGAACGGCGATTTGCCAGCGCTTGGCGCGCGACGGCTTCACCGTTGTCGCAGGCTGCGGCCCGAACTCGCCGCGCAAGGCGAAATGGCTCGAACAGCAAAAGGCACTCGGTTTCGATTTTGTGCCGTCCGAGGGCAACGTCGGCGATTGGGAATCGACCAAGGCCGCGTTCGACAAGGTCAAGGCCGAAGTGGGTGAGGTCGATGTTCTCGTCAACAACGCCGGTATCACGCGCGACGTGGTGTTCCGCAAGATGACCCGCGCGGACTGGGACGCGGTGATCGACACCAACTTGACGTCGCTGTTCAACGTGACCAAGCAGGTCATTGATGGGATGGCGGATCGCGGCTGGGGCCGTATCGTCAACATCTCGTCGGTGAACGGCCAGAAGGGTCAGTTTGGCCAGACCAACTACTCGACGGCCAAGGCTGGCTTGCATGGCTTCACGATGGCGCTGGCGCAGGAAGTGGCCACCAAGGGCGTGACGGTTAATACCGTGTCGCCGGGTTATATCGCCACGGACATGGTGAAAGCGATTCGTCAGGATGTGCTCGACAAGATCGTCGGCACGATCCCGGTCAAGCGCCTGGGCGAGCCAACTGAAATCGCCTCGATCTGTGCATGGCTGGCATCCGAAGAGTCTGGCTTCTCCACCGGCGCTGACTTCTCCCTCAACGGCGGTCTGCACATGGGCTGACGTGCCAATGCCCATGCTGCGGTTGTGCTGCAGCATGGGTGCAGCAATTTTTCCCCAGATGTGCCCTGCATGCTGCGATGCTCAATTGCATCGCAGCAGGTTTTTTGCGTCTTTTTCCGGCAACTGTCTGGGTGCATGAGCCTTATCAAAATGCTGCGGGTTTTTACCGGGGGAGGTCGTCTTTTCTTTGCAGGGCGATCCGCATAGAATCCAGTCACGGAGGCGCTCTGCAGGGAGACACGGGGCGTCCGATCATAACCGGATGCATCTGCGCTGCTCTTGAAAGCAGCATTCGCGCGCAGATCGGAACAGCCGGGCAACCGCGTATTTTGCTGCATCGCTCTATGCAGTCATTTCGCACTGCATCGGCTGCACCGCAGCAGCATCGCCAACACGGAAAGGCACGATGGCCACCAGCAAGAAGGGCACCGAACGGCTGATCAAGAAATATCCCAACCGCCGGCTCTACGATACGCAAACCAGTACGTACATCACGCTGGCAGACGTCAAGCAGCTTGTGATGGAAACCGAGGAATTTCGCGTCGTTGATGCGAAGTCCGGTGAAGACCTGACCCGCAGCATTCTGCTGCAGATCATCCTGGAAGAGGAAACCGGCGGCGTGCCGATGTTCTCGGGGGCGATGCTCGCCCAGATCATCCGGTTCTATGGCAACGCCATGCAAGGCATGATGGGCACGTATCTGGAAAAGAACATCCAGGCGTTTGTCGACATCCAGAGCAAGCTGGCCGAGAACTCGAAGGATCTGTACAGCGGCAACACCTTCAACCCTGACATGTGGTCGCAGTTCATGAATATGCAGGGGCCGATGATGCAGGGCATGATGAGCAACTACATCGAGCAGAGTAAAAACCTGTTCGTGCAGATGCAGGAGCAGATGCAGAGTCAGGCCAAGAACATGTTCGGGACATTCCCATTCAACCAGCCGCCCGAGAAGAAGTAAGCTCGGCAGGCTCGCAAAACAAGGCGAATCGCATGGCGGTTCGCCTTTTTTGTTGGGCGCGCGCGGGCGAGGGCGGCAAGGTAAAATGCAACTCCTTCAGGTGAGGCATACGCCTCACCGACGATCACGATTCCCGCTTCGGTCTCCCATGTTCGATGTCCGCCCCCGGCTTGCGTGCCGGTTGTCTTCCGTTTTCGCATGAGCCGCCTCTTGCTCGCCCCGATGGAAGGGGTTGCGGACTACGTCATGCGCGACGTGCTGACACAGGCGGGCGGCTACGACGGATGCGTCTCGGAATTTGTCCGCGTGACGGGCTCCTTGCTGCCCGCACGAACCTACGAGCGCGAGACGCCCGAGATCCGCAATGGCGGCTACACGGCCAGCGGCACGCCGATGACCATCCAGCTTCTCGGCAGCGACCCAGAGTGGCTTGCCCGCAATGCCGAGTACGCGGCAACCCTGACGCCGCATGGTATCGATCTCAACTTCGGTTGCCCGGCCAAGGTGGTGAACCGCCATGGCGGTGGCGCCATGCTGCTCGCCACGCCGGAAGTGCTGCACGACATCGTGCACGCGGTGCGGGCTGCGGTGCCGACGCACATTTCGGTGACGGCCAAGATGCGGCTCGGCGTTTCCGATACTTCCCGAGCGATCGATTGCGCGACAGCGCTGGCCGAAGGCGGCGCGGAATCGCTCGTCGTGCATGCACGCACGCGCGATCATGGTTATCGGCCTCCTGCCCATTGGGACTGGATTGCACATATCTCCGACGCCGTGAACATTCCCGTCACAGCCAATGGCGAAGTGTGGACCGTGGCCGATTGGGAGCGCTGTCGTGCCGTCAGCGGCTGTGATGACGTGATGATCGGGCGCGGCGCCGTGTCCGATCCGTTCCTGGCCCAGCGCATTCGCGGGCAGATGGAACAGGAGCCATCCGAGGCCGAATGGCCGATCGTGCTCGGTTATCTCGCGGATTATCTGAAGAAGCTGCATGCGCGCATTTCGGCCAAGCATGAGCATGGTCGCGTCAAACTGTGGCTCAGTTACTTGAAGCGAACGTGGCCGCAGGCTGCTGAGCTGCACGACGCGATCCGCCGGCTGCAGGATGCAATGGAAATCGAGCGCGTGATTGAGCAGATGCAGCTTCGGCTTGGCCGCCCCGGCGCGGCGAACGGTTAAAATACGCAACCGCGCGACACACCCCGTGTGCACGGCGCAATCCTTTCCCCACCTCAGGTTGTTCCCATGTCCGACGTCAGTACCCAGAGTCCCAAGGTAGGCTTTGTCTCGCTTGGTTGTCCCAAGGCCTTGGTCGATTCCGAGCAGATCATTACCCAACTGCGCGCGGAGGGGTATGAGATATCCGGCACGTACGGCGGGGCGGACCTGGTGGTTGTGAATACCTGCGGCTTCATCGACGAGGCTGTGCAGGAAAGCCTGGATGCGATTGGCGAGGCACTGGCCGAGAACGGCAAGGTGATCGTGACCGGCTGCCTGGGCGCCAAAAAGGACGCCGCCGGCCAGGACATCATCACCAACGTGCACCCGAAGGTGCTGGCCGTGACCGGCCCCCACGCGCTGGGCGAGGTGATGGAGGCGGTGCACACGCACCTGCCCAAGCCGCACGATCCGTTCATCGATCTGGTGCCGCCGCAAGGCATCAAGCTCACGCCCAAGCACTACGCGTATCTGAAGATTTCCGAAGGCTGCAACCACCGTTGCAGCTTCTGCATCATTCCGTCGATGCGCGGCGATCTCGTCTCGCGCCCGGTGGCCGATGTGATGCTGGAGGCGGAAAATCTGCTGAAGGCTGGCGTGAAGGAGCTGTTGGTCATCTCGCAGGACACCAGCGCCTATGGCGTCGACGTCAAATTCCGCACCGGTTTCTGGAATGGCCGTCCGCTCAAGACGCGCATGACTGAACTGGTGGCCGCGCTGGGCGAGCTGGCTTCGCAATATGGTGCTTGGGTGCGCCTGCATTACGTCTACCCGTACCCGAGCGTGGACGAGGTGATGCCCCTGATGGCCGAGGGCAAGGTGCTGCCATATCTGGACGTGCCGCTGCAGCACGCCCACCCAGATGTGCTCAAGCGCATGAAGCGCCCCGCCAATGCCGAAAAAACGCTCGACCGCATTCGCGCTTGGCGCGAGGTGTGCCCGGAGCTGACCATTCGCAGCACGTTCATTGCGGGCTTCCCGGGCGAGACGGAGGAAGAGTTTCAAACGCTGCTCGACTTCATCGCCGAGGCCGAACTGGACCGCGTGGGCTGCTTCGCGTATTCGCCTGTCGAAGGCGCAACCGCCAACGACCTGCCCGGCGCGCTGCCCGACGAGGTGCGCGAGGAGCGCCGCGCGCGTTTCATGGAAGTGGCCGAGCGCGTGTCTGCGCGCCGCCTGCAACGCAAGGTTGGCAAATCGCTGCGCGTGCTGGTGGATGAGGTGAATCAAGACGGCGGTATTGGCCGTTCGTCGGCGGATGCGCCGGAGATCGACGGTCTGGTCTACATCGCTCCGCCGTCCAAGCCGTACAAGCGCTACAAGGCGGGCGATTTCGTGTCGGTCAAGATTACCGGCGCGGACGGTCACGACCTGTGGGGCGAAGTCTGAAGCGGGCTGGGCGCCGAGTCCACTTAAGTAATCGCACCTAAAATTTGCGAACGGTCGTTCATCTATACTGGCCGCCATCCGATTTCTAACGATGGAGACAGCAATGGCACGTGAAGTGGTGGTGGTCAGCGGCGTTCGTACCGCAATCGGGACGTTTGGCGGCAGCCTCAAGGACGTGGCGCCGTGCGAACTGGGTGCGCTGGTCGTGCGTGAAGCACTGGCTCGCGCCGGCGTGAAGGGCGACGAGGTTGGCCACGTGGTGTTCGGTCATGTGATCAATACCGAGCCGCGCGACATGTATCTCTCGCGTGTGGCTGCCGTGAATGGCGGTGTGTCGGCCGAGACGCCCGCGTTCAACGTCAACCGCCTGTGCGGATCGGGGCTGCAGGCCGTGGTGAACGCCGCGCAGACCGTGCTGTTGGGGGACGCCGATATCGCCATCGCCGGCGGTGCAGAAAGCATGAGCCGCGCGCCATACCTCGCTCCCGCCGCCCGTTGGGGCTCGCGCATGGGCGACGCCAAGATGGTCGACATGATGCTCGGGGCGCTGCACGACCCATTCCACGCCATCCACATGGGCGTGACGGCGGAAAACGTCGCCCGCGAATTCGGCATCAGCCGTGAGCAGCAGGACCAGACGGCACTGGAATCGCACCAGCGTGCATCGCGCGCCATCCAGGCTGGCCACTTCAAGGACCAGATCGTTCCGGTGACGATCAAGTCGCGTAAGGGCGATATCCAGTTCGATACCGATGAGCACGTCCGCCACGACGTGACCATCGACGACATGACCAAGCTCAAGCCCGTCTTCACGAAAGAAAACGGTACGGTCACGGCCGGCAATGCGTCGGGCCTGAACGATGCGGGCGCGGCATTGGTATTGATGGAGCGCTCTGTGGCCGAAAAGCGTGGTCTCAAGCCGCTGGCGCGCCTGTTGTCGTACGGCCATGCTGGCGTCGACCCGAAGATCATGGGCATCGGGCCGGTGCCGGCCACGCGCAAAGCGCTCGAGCGTGCAGGCTTGTCGGTCAAGGATCTGGACGTGATCGAAGCCAACGAGGCATTCGCCGCCCAAGCCTGCGCGGTGACCAAGGAACTCGGCCTCGACCCGGCCAAGGTCAACCCGAACGGCTCGGGCATCTCGCTTGGCCACCCGATCGGCGCAACGGGAGCCCTGATTACGGTGAAGGCGCTGCACGAACTGCAGCGCATTGGCGGTCGCTACGCGCTGGTGACCATGTGTATTGGTGGAGGACAAGGCATTGCGGCGGTGTTTGAACGCATCTGAACGCATTTTTTCGATTGAACGCCCGGTTGGGCCGTCGGCGGCGCTGATCGCGCTGCTGTTGGCCCTGGGCGTGGCGCCGGTGTCTGCTCAGACGCTGGGCGCCAACAACGGTTATGACGTGTCGACCGGCAGCACCAACGTGCAGCCGGGCGACCTGGGTCTGAATCGCGCTGTGGCTGATGGCGACAAGCGCCGCGCGCAAGCCAACAAGGCCGACAACGGGTTCTCCGCCCAGACCGCGCCGCCCCGTGTGCTGCAACCGCAGCCCGACTACGCGAAATACCCCGTCTACACCGGCGTGATCGGCGATATGCCGATCCACATGCGCCTTGGCCGCAAGACGGGTGAAATCGATAGCGTCCACGGCGAGTACGTTGCCGGCAACGCGTCCGGTGTACGTTTTGTGACCGGCGAATACGAAAACGGCGGCTTCCTGATGGAAGAGTCCGATGACGGCACGCACGTCACTGGCACCTGGGAAGGCGCCATCGACACCCGCGGCATTGTGCGCGGCACATGGACGGACGTAGCCCACGACGGGCATACGCTCCCCTTTGTGCTGCGGCCCGTCGCCGTGGTGGTGATCCCACCGTACGATGCCGCAGCCAATAGCAATGCTGCTGTGCCCGCAACGCCGCTTGTTCCCGCCGCGCCGGGCCAGATTGCGCCACCGATGGGCAATCCAACACGATCAAGCGCGCACTGGTAAGCGGCACGAAGTCTACGAAGCAAGCCGCCCATACGCCATCAACCAGGAAACCACGTGAACGACGACACCAAGCTCCCGCCCATGTTTCCCGCGACCCAGGCTGTGCATCCGGAGCTGCACATCCCACCGGGCTTTACGGCGTTCTCGCATGCCACGCATCGTGCGTCGACGGTCGTGTTCAAGAACCTCGCCGACATGCGCGCCTTCGGCAGTGGCAGCGTGGTGCACTGGCGCTACGGCTTGCATGCCACGCCGACGTCCGACACGCTGTGTCAGGCGTTGGCGCAGATTGAAGGCGGCTCGCACACGTTGCTGTTGCCCTCCGGGCTGGCGGCGATCTCGCTGGTGTACTTCACGCTTATCAAGTCTGGCGACGACGTGCTGGTTCCGGACAACGCCTACGGCCCGAATCGTGATCATGGCGAATGGATGGCGCGCCAGTTCGGCATTACCGTGCGCTACTACGATCCGATGATCGGCGCCGGCATTGCCGACCTGATCCGCCACAACACCAAGCTTGTGTGGCTCGAAGCACCGGGCTCGGTGACGATGGAAGTGCCGGATTGCACGGCTATTGCCGAGGTGGCCCGCAAAGCCGGCGCAATCACTGCCACCGACAACACCTGGAGCGGCGGCGTGTATTACCAGCCGTTCGTGCACGGCATCGATATCTCCGTGCAGGCGCTGACCAAGTACCAATCCGGCGGCAGTGACGTGCTCATGGGCGCCGCCATCACCAACGATGAGGGATTGCACCACAAGCTGCTGGCCACGCGCATGCGCATGGGCTGGGGCGTATCTGCCGATGATTGCTATTTCGTGCTGCGCGGCTTGCCGAGCTTGCCAACACGCCTGGCGGCACACGACGCGCACGCCCGCGAAGTGGCCGAATGGCTGGCTGACCGGCCCGAAGTCGTGCGCGTGCTGCATCCGGCGCTGCCCGAGTGCCCGGGCCATGAAAACTGGAAGCGCGACTTTGCCGGCGCGAGCGGGTTGTTCTCGATCGTGTTGCACGAGCGGTACTCGCAGGCACAGATCGACGCCTTTATCGAAGGCTTGCGCTACTTTGCGATCGGCTTTTCGTGGGGTGGGGCGCAGAGCCTGGCGCTGCCGTACAACATTCCGTCGATGCGCACGGCGACCGCCTGGCCGCCGGCCGATTGGGAGAGTGCGGGCGGTTTCGTGCGGTTGTATATCGGGCTGGAAGATCCGCGAGATTTGATTGCGGATCTGAAGCAGGCGATGGAGATGCACCTGCGGGCTTGATCGTTTGGCCTTTCAGGGCGGCGGAACGGGGCGCAGAGATGCGCCCCGTTTGCATATCGGTGGAGCGTTGCTAGAGCGCTTCAAGCAAGCGCGCAACGGCTTATGGCGAGGGCAACTTGTTAACCTGGTGAGCCAGTACGTTTTTTGACCAGCCGAGCTTGCGCGTCATACGCAGGTAGAACTCGCATTCCTGGGCGTCTTTGCAGCGTTCGAGAATAATCAGGTTGTGGCTCCAGCCGATTTCTCGCACCAACGGTGCGAGTTTTTTGCGGGTGGATTGAGTCGTTGCCATCGCTCCGCCTTTCCCTTGCCGGGGCACTTACTGCAGAGGAAACAGATTCAACAATCCATCCAGGCCGACCACGTTGAAGGCAACGTCGGCCTGCGCCTGCACGATGGGCTTGGCGCGGAACGCCACCGACAGGCCTGCCACGCCCATCATCTTCAGGTCGTTCGAGCCATCGCCCATGGCGATGGCGTTGTGCGGCGACACGCCCAGCTCCTGGCAGAACGCCTTGAGCGTTTGTGCCTTCACCTCCGCATTGACGATCTCGCCGAGCACGCGGCCGGTCAGCTTGCCATCGACGATTTCCAGCGTGTTGGCGCGCGTACGGTCCAGGCCCAGGCGCTCCTGCAGGCGTGAGGTGAAGAACTCGAAGCCGCCCGACACCAGCAGCGTGCGGATGCCCATTGCCTGCACGGCTTTGAGCATCTTCTCGGCGCCCAGCGAGAGTTGCAGGCGCTCGGCGTAGACGCGCTCCAGCACATTCGCATCCAGGCCCTTGAGCAGTTCAACACGGCGCGTCAGGCTCTCGTTGAAATCTTTGATCTCGCCACGCATCGACGCTTCGGTGATGGCAGCTACCTGTGGCTTGAGCCCACAGAAATCGGCAATTTCGTCGATGCACTCGATGGTGATCAGCGTGGAATCCATGTCCATCGCCAGCACGCGGAAATCGCCAAACGTCCATTCGTCAGGAATCCATGCGTAGTCCATCTTCAGGTTGGCGCAGATGGCGTCGAGCTGGACGCGCAATTCGCTGGGCAGTTCGTGCACCCACTCGATGGCGGCGACGTTGGGCGCGCGCATCTCGTAGGTGGCGCTGCCGAACAGGCTGCGGACGGATTCAATGTCGTCGGTGGACAGCGGCGACAGGCTTTGCAGAATGACGGGCATGGAATGACGAGAACGGGGGGGGGCAGGCAATTCGGCGCCGGGGAAGCCCGCTATTGTAGCGAACGCCCCGATCGGATACGCCCCACCAAAAGGTGAGGCGTTGGTGTCTACGTGTCAGGCGGACGCGGTTTCGATCATCAGACTGCGTGCCACCTTGGCGAGGAAGCGGTCGCAGGCATCGAGCTGGGCGAGTTCAACGTATTCGTTGGCCTTATGCGCCTGCTCGATGTTGCCCGGGCCGCACAGCACGGCCGGAATGCCGGCGCGCTGAAACAGACCAGCCTCTGTGCCGTAGGCGACCTTGCGCTTGTCGTTGTCTTCGGTCAGCACGCGCACGAGTTGCGTGATGGCGGCTTGCTCGGACGCATCAAGCGATGGCGCAGCTGCAATCTCGTCGAGTTCGATGCGGGCATCCGGGTGCTCGCGCTGCATGGCAGGCTCGATGGTCTCGCGCACGTAGCGCTCGACGCGCGCGCGGATGGCGGGGGCGTCCACGCCCGGCAGGTTGCGGAATTCAAATACCAGCTCGCACAGCGCCGGGATCGTGTTCAGAGCAATGCCGCCGTTGATGAGGCCCGTCGATGCCGTGGTGAACGGCACGTCAAACGCGTCGTCGAACGGGCCTTTGGCGCGGAATTCATCGGCCAAGTCGCGCACGAAGCAGATGATGCGCGCGGCGTATTCGATGGCGTTCACCCCCTGAGGCGTAAGCGACGAATGCGCGGCGCGGCCATGCACGCGGCAGCGGTACGCGTTGATGCCCTTGTGGGCGACGATGGGGCGCATGGAGGTGGGTTCGCCCACGATGCATCCGGCGGGCTTGATGCCGCGCGCGATGAGGTCTTCGATCATGCGCGGGGCGCCCACGCAGCCGACTTCTTCATCGTACGACAGCGCAAAGTGCACCGGCTCACGCAGCTTGGCCTGCAGCAGCGACGGCACCAGCGTCAGCGATGATGCAATGAAGCCCTTCATGTCGCACGTGCCACGGCCGTAGAGCTTGCCGTCGCGCACCTCGGGCGTGAACGGGTTGCTGTCCCATTTCTGGCCATCGACCGGCACCACATCGGTGTGGCCCGACAGCACGACGCCGCCTTGCACGCTGCCGTCCGCGGCCGGAATGGTGGCAAACAGGTTGGCCTTGTTGCGATCGTCGTTGTGCGAGAGATGCACGAGGTTCGGTGGGAGGCCGACGCCGCGCAGGTAGTCACGCACGGTTTCGATCAGCGCCAGGTTGGAGCCGCGGCTGGTGGTGTCGAAGCTGACGAGCTTGTGTGTCCAGTCGAGCGTGGAGAATGGGGTGAGGGCGGTGCTCATGATGGTTTCCTTGTTCTGATCGGCTGATCCTACCGGATCACATCAATTGCCGCATGGCGTGGCGAATGGTCTGCGTCAGCGCGGCGAATTCGGCCGGAATGTTCTCAATGCGTAGACGGTCTTGCCCCGCCAGCTTGATCTGCCGGTTCTTCTGCACGAGATCGATGATCTTGATGGCGTCGACCGGCGGGTTCGGCACGAACTGCAGCGTAACGGCGTTCGCGCCCGTGTCGATCTTGCGAATGCCCAGCGGCGCCGCTGCAATGCGCAGCCGGTGTGTCTCGATGAGCGACTGCGCCTGCGGCGGCAGCTTGCCGAAACGGTCGATCAGCTCTTCCTGGATGTTGTCGATAGTCTCGCCGCTCTCGCAGTTGGCCAGGCGCTTGTATAGCGATAGGCGTTCCTGCACATCGCCGCAATAGTCCTGCGGCAGCAGCGCAGGCGTGCCGAGGTTGATCTCGGTGGTGGCCGCCAACGGCGCCATCAGGTCGGGCTCCTTGCCGGCCTTGAGCGACTTCACCGCCTGGTTGAGCATGTCCGTGTAGAGCTGGAAGCCGATCTCGGAAATTTCGCCCGACTGCTTGTCGCCCAGCACCTCGCCCGCACCGCGGATTTCAAGATCGTGCATCGCCAGGTAGAAGCCCGCACCGAGTTCTTCCATCTGCTGAATGGCTTCGAGCCGGCGCTGCGCCTGCTTGGTCAGCCCATCCACGTCGTGCACAAGCAAGTACGCATACGCCTGGTGGTGCGAGCGCCCCACGCGGCCGCGCAACTGGTGCAGTTGCGCCAGGCCGAACTTGTCGGCGCGGTGGATCAGGATGGTGTTGGCGGTCGGCACGTCGATGCCGGTTTCGATGATGGTCGTGCACAGCAGGATGTTGGCGCGCTGGGCCACGAAATCGCGCATCACGCGTTCCAGCTCGCGCTCGTGCATCTGGCCGTGGGCAACCACCACGCGCGCTTCCGGAATCAGTTCTTCGAGCTTGGCGCGCTTGTTCTCGATGGTCTCGACTTCGTTGTGCAGGAAGTAGACCTGGCCGCCGCGTTTTAGCTCACGCAGGATTGCCTCGCGCAGCACGCCGTCTTCTTCGCGGCGCAGGAAGGTCTTGATGGCCAGGCGCTTCTGCGGCGCCGTGGCAATCACGGAGAAATCGCGCAGGCCTTCCAGCGCCATGCCCAGCGTGCGCGGGATCGGTGTGGCCGTAAGCGTGAGCACGTCCACCTCGGCACGCAGCGTTTTGAGCGACTCCTTCTGGCGCACGCCAAAGCGGTGTTCCTCGTCGATGATGACGAGCCCCAGCCGGTCGAACTTCACATCGGGCGAGAGCAGCTTGTGCGTGCCGATCACGATGTCAATGGTGCCTGCATTGATGGCCTCGATGGCAGCGTCGATCTCCTTCTTGTTCTTGAAGCGCGAGATCTCGGCAATGCGCACCGGCCAATCCGCAAAACGGTCGACCAGCGTCTGGTAGTGCTGCTCCGCCAGCAACGTCGTCGGCGCCAGGATTGCGACCTGCTTGCCGCCCATCACCGCGACGAAAGCGGCGCGCAAAGCAACTTCCGTCTTGCCGAACCCGACGTCGCCGCAGACGAGGCGGTCCATCGGCTTGCCTGAGGTCATGTCAGCGATGACCGCGGCGATGGCGGCCGCCTGGTCGGGCGTTTCCTCAAAGCCGAAGCTCTCGGCAAACGTGGCGTAGTCGTCGGGCGTGAGCGGGAAGGCGAAGCCCTGGCGCAGCGCGCGGCGCGCATACAGGTTCAGCAGTTCGGCGGCCGTATCGCGGATCTGCTGCGCCGCGCGGCGCTTGGCTTTTTCCCACTGGCCAGAGCCCAGCGAATGCAGCGGCGCGGTTTCCGGATCGGCGCCCGAGTAGCGCGAGATCACGTGCAACTGGTGCACCGGCACGTAGAGCTTGCTGCCCTTGTCGTAGTCGAGGTGCAGGAATTCTTCCTCGCCGTTGCCCATGTCGATGGACACCAGCCCCTGATAGCGCCCGATCCCGTGCTCGCTGTGCACTACCGGGTCGCCGATTTTCAGCTCGGCCAGATCACGCACCATCGAATCAACGGCGGTGGCCTGTTCTTGCTTGCGGCGACCAGCGCGGCGCACGGTTTGCGCGTACAGCTCGGTCTCGGTGATGAGGGCGATGCGTTCGTCGTCGAGGATGAAGCCCTGATACAGCGGTGCCACGCCCAGCACGAACTTGGCGTCGCCGCTCATCAGGTCGGCGTAGTCGGCCACGCCTTCGGGGTGCAGGCCGCTGGCGGCGAGCATCTGCGCGAGCGTTTCGCGGCGGCCAGCGGATTCTGCGCAGATCATCACGCGGCAGTTGCCGCGCATGAGAAACGATTCGAGGTTGACGAGCGGGTCTTCCGCGCGGCGGTTGACGGCAACGTTCGGCAAGGGCAGCGAGAGCGGAGCATCCCCTGGCTCGGCGCGCAACACGAGGCGCGCGTGCGGCTTGGCGGCCACGAAGAACGCCTCTTCATCCAGATACAGCGCAGACGGCTCCAGCAGCGGCCGCTCGCGGTCGTGGCGCATGAAGTTGTAGCGCTGCGTGGTGTCGGCCCAGAAGCGGCGCACCGCGCCTTCGATATCACCGACGAACGCGAGGTGCGTGGCGCTCGGCAGGTAGTCGAACAGCGTGGCGGTTTCTTCGAAGAACAGCGGCAGGTAGTACTCGATGCCGGCGCTCGGCACGCCGTTGCCGATGTCCTTGTAGATGGGCGAGCGCGTGGGGTCGCCCTCGAACACCTCGCGCCAGCGGCCACGGAAAGCGGTGCGCGAGCCCTCGTCCATCGGAAATTCTCGACCCGGCAGCAGGCGAACTTCGTTTACCGGGTAGAGGCTGCGCTGCGTATCAGGGTCGAACGAGCGGATGGTCTCGATCTCGTCGCCAAACAGATCAAGCCGGTATGGCAGCGGCGAGCCCATCGGGAACAGGTCGATCAGGCCGCCGCGCACGGAATATTCACCCGGGCGCATCACGGCACTCACGTGCTCATAGCCGGCCAGCGTGAACTGCGCTTTCAATGCGGCTTCGTCGAGCTTCTCGCCTTTTTTGAAGAAGAACGTGTAGGCGGCCAGGAACGAGGGCGGTGCCACGCGCTGCAATGCAGTGGATGCAGGCACGAGCAGGATGTCGCACGCGCCGTTCTGCAGATCGTGCAGTGTTGCCAACCGCTCGGAGATCAAGTCCTGATGCGGCGAGAAATTGTCGTACGGCAGCGTTTCCCAGTCCGGCAGCAGCTTCACGCGCGCCTGTGGAGCAAACCAGCGCAGTTCTTCAGCCAGGCGCTGGGCGTCAACGGCATTGGCGCAGACCACCGCCAGCATCGGCACAGCGGCGCGATGCTGCTCCAGGTAGCGCGCAAGCAGCAGGGCATCTGCCGCGCCTTGCAGGCCGCTGAACACGAAGCGCGCGCCCGGTTTGACGGCGGGCAGGGCAGAGAGCGAAAAATCGGACATGAGGCGTCAGGTTTTGTGGGGCACGACTGCAAGACAAAGCACGACACCCCGCCGGCATGTGCAGGCGGGGTGTCGTGACGCAGGCCGCTATTATAAAATCCGCGCCAGCCGCGCGCTTGCTGGAGGCCAAAATCCACGCAAATGCAGCGCCCACCTCTACTTTCCCGCTTTTCATGCCGATTTCTCACCCTGGCCGACGCCGTTTTGCGCTGATTCCCTCGGCCGGCACCGGCTCGCGCGCCGGCGGCGACTTGCCCAAGCAGTATCAGGTGATTGCCGGGCGGCCGATGCTGTGGCACACGGCACAGGCGTTTCTGGCCAGCCCTGAAATCGATACCGTGCTTGTTGTGACGACGCCTGGCGCACAGCCGCTCGTCCAGCGCTTTGGCGATGGCGGTTTCGACGCACCCAAGCTGGTCGAAGTCGATTGCGGCGGAGATTCGCGCCACGCATCGGTCACGCACGGGTTGGCGGCCTTGCGCGGCCTGGGTGCGCATGATGACGACTGGGTGCTCGTGCATGATGCGGCGCGCCCCGGCCTGACACCCGCGCTGATCGCTCGTTTGGTTGCTGCGGTGGAGGCGGAGGGCACGCAGGCTGTGGGCGGCATCCTCGCGCTGCCGGTGGCCGACACGCTCAAGCGTGCCGACGCCGCGCAGCATATCGATGCCACCGTGCAGCGCGACGGCCTTTGGCAAGCGCAGACGCCGCAGATGTTCCCGCTTGGCCAGCTGGAGCGCGCCTTGCGGGAAGCACTCGTGCAGCATCGCATCGTCACCGATGAAGCCAGCGCGATTGAAGCCGCTGGCCATCCGCCGTTGCTCGTGCCGGGCGCGCTGCGCAACTTCAAGGTGACGTATCCCGACGATTTCGCGCTCGTCGAGGCCATCCTCGCGCGGGCGATCCATGACTGAGAGAGGCATTGTAAGCATGAAATGGATGGACATTCGCATCGGCCAGGGCTACGACGTGCACGCACTGGTGGAAGGCCGCAAGCTGATCCTCGGTGGCGTGGAGATTCCCCACACGCGCGGTCTGCTCGGCCACTCCGACGCTGACGCGCTGCTGCATGCGATTACCGATGCGCTGTTCGGCGCCGCCGGCCTGGGCGACATCGGCCGGCATTTTCCCGACACCGATCCGGCTTTTGCGGGCGCCGACAGCCGCGTCCTCTTGCGCGAAGCCGTGCTCCGCGTACGCAAGGCCGGCTATGCGGTCGGCAATGTTGATGCGACTGTCATCGCACAGAAACCGAAACTCGCGCCGCACGTGCCGGGCATGGTCGCCAACCTGGCGCAAGACTTGGGCGTCGCGCCCGAGCGTTGCAACGTCAAGGCCAAAACCAACGAGAAGCTCGGTTTCGAGGGCAAGGAAGAGGGCGTCGTGGCGCAGGCCGTGGTGCTGATCTATCGCGCGGAAGGCGCCGATCAGGACTGAGTTCACCGCACTCGCGCACCAAAAAATGCGGCAGCACCGGAGCGAACCGGGCTGCCGTTTTCATTTGCGGAATCGGCGCAGCTATTCAGCTGCAATGACCTGCGCCACCGCGTTGATCGCGGCCGCGATGCGACCAACATCCCGCAATTGCTGGGCACTCATGCCCTGGTGATTCTTCAGCAGGTCGTAGTGCGATTTGATGCAGAAATGGCACTTCCCGATGATGGACGCGGCCAGGGCATACATCTCGAAGCGGCGCTTGTCGACGCCGCCGTTGTTGGCGTAAGCATTCATGCGCAGTTCCGCCTTCTGCTGCGAGAGGTCGGAGTCGTCGGCCATCTCAACGTACGGATACCAGACGTTGTTCATGCCCATCAGCGCTGCGGCGGTCAGCGCACCGTTCACCTCCTCGGGCGACAGCACTCCGCCATTGCGGATGGCGTCGGTCAGCACCTTGCTCTTGGTTGCAAAGGCGGCCGCCAGTGCTACGCCCACCGCGTCGTTGCCCTCCAGCGAGGAGCGCGCGATCGTGCTGTCCAGGTTCAGGCGGATGTCCTTGGCGTAATCGGGAATTCGGCTTTTGATTGTCTGCAAAAATTCCATCGGCTTCTCCTATCAGCGGTTGCTGAAAGAGAAAGCCCGCGCAAGGGCGGGCTTCGGGTTCGGACGGCGCTGCGTGGCCGTTACAACGTGGCGCCGCCAACCGCGCGGTTGCACGGGCACAGCTCGTCCGTCTGCAGGCCGTCGAGAATGCGCAGCACCTCGTCCGGGTTGCGCCCCACGTTCAGGTTATTGACCGACACGTGCTGGATCACGTTGTCCGGATCGACGATGAACGTGGCGCGCAGCGCAACGCCGGCCTCGTGCTCGCGCACGCCGAGCTGATCGACCAGCGCACCGGTCGAGTCGGCAAATGACCACTGGTTGAGCTTGTTCAGATCCTTGTGCTCGCGACGCCATGCGAGCTTGACGAATTCATTGTCGGTCGAGCCGCCGAGCACAATGGTGTCGCGGTCGGCAAAATCGTCGTTCAGTTTGGCAAAGGCAACGATCTCGGTCGGGCACACAAAGGTGAAATCCTTCGGATAGAAGAAGATGACCTTCCATTTGCCCGAGAACGAGGTTTCGGTGATGTCTTCGAACGCCGACTGGCCGCCTTCCTCGTGATTGTTGAACCCTGGCTTGACGCCGACGACCTTGAACGGTTCGAGCTTGTCACCAATGGTCTTCATGAGCTTCTCCTGGAGTTGTGTGGCAATGGGTGCGAACCCAAACGGGACTTGCAAACACACGCTCACCGGCCGTCCGGGTCGAGTTTTTTGGGGGGAGCACGGACGGAGACGAAGAACGCGCAGGCGCGCAGCCTGGCGGCTGGAGTATTGGCGATGCATTCGAAACCGGCCAATTGATATTCTCAACGCCGGCCATAGCGCTGCCTGCCGCACCACCTTATCGGTGACGCATGACAGCCTTGGGAAGCGGGGGGATGTGCCCGGACGTGGGGCGTGTGCGGTATCAGCCGCGCGCGTAGCAGGCGCTGACGAGCAGCCCGGTTTCGGGCGGTGTGCGGTTCTCAAGCACGAGGCGGCCGCCGCTGCGCTGCAAGATGCGATTGACGATCGACATGCCCAGCCCGGCCCCCTTGGCTTCGCTGCGTGCCGATTCGAGCCGGTAGAACGGCCTAGTGAGCAGCGCGAGCTGATCCGTCGGCACACCCGTGCCACGATCGGCCACGCACAACACAACTTCGTTGCCTTGCAGGAACGTGCTGACGGTGATGTCCGCGCGGTTCGTGCCGGGTGTCTTGCCGTAACGGCGCGCGTTTTCGATCAGGTTGTCGAGAATGCGCTGCGTTTCCATGCGGTTGCAGCGGGCAATGGCCTCGGGCGCGAGCTTGAGCGTGAGATCAATATCGTCGTGCGCCGAGTAGACGGGCGCCGTGTCGCGCACGAGTTCGGTCAGGTCCACCTCTTCGAGCATCTCACCGCTTGGGCGCGCGTAGTCCAGGAACTGGCCGATGATGGCGTCCATCTGTTCGATGTCGGCCACCATCAACTCGCGCGTTTGCTCGTCGACGGGGCTCATTTCAGTTTCCAGGCGCAGGCGCGTGAGCGGCGTGCGCAAGTCGTGCGAGATGCCCGCAAGCATGACGGCGCGATCGGCCTCAAGCTGCTTCAAGTCGCGCACCATCTGGTTGAAGCTGTGATTTGCCTGCGCCACTTCGGTGCCGCCGGCTTCGGGCAGTGATTTCGGATCGTCGCCCGCGCTGATGGCGCGGGCCGTATCAGCCAGGCGCTTGAGCGGCTGGTTCACCCGTGACGTAATGAACGCCGCCCCCAGCACCGACAGCACCAGCGCCGCCATCGACCACCACAGCCACTGCAACCCCGGCACATGCTCAAAACGATCCGGGCTGATGGCGACCCAGTAGTCGTCGCCCTCGATCTGGAAGCTCACCCACACGCCCGGGATGTCATTGACCGCCGTGGCGATCACTGTGTCGGCGCCCAGCCGGTTGCGGATTTCCTGCTGGACGAGTTGCGTCAGATACGGGTTGGTGTGCGGTTCGCGGTATTCGTCTTCCTTCTCGCGCGGGTAGACCTTGATGCCCTCGTTCTGCACGAGATCGAGCAACAGGAAGCGACGTCGCGTCGGGTCGGAATACAGCAGCGCCGCCCGCGTGAGCTTGACCACGCTGACCACCTGCATGGCGATCTGCTGCGCGCGCGGTTCGCGCTCGAAAATACGGAAGCTCTGGAACCACACGCCCAGAGAGATCGCGATAAGCAATGCGATCAGCATGAAGGTTCGCCAGAACAGCGAACCAAACACACTGATCAGCAGACGCCGCAACGCGGCCGGACGCGGGATGCGCAAGTCGGATGCGGGAAAAGAGGGTTGCTCGGGTGCTTACTTGGCGCCGTCGGGAATGAATACGTAGCCCAGGCCCCACACCGTCTGGATGAAGCGGGGGGTGCTGGCGTCGGGTTCGATCAGCTTGCGCAAGCGTGAGATCTGCACGTCAAGGCTGCGATCGAACACTTCGTATTCGCGGCCGCGCGCCATTTCCATGAGCTTTTCACGCGATAGGGGTTGGCGCGGATGGCGTGCGAACACCTTGAGCACGGAGAATTCGCCCGTCGTGAGCGTGATCTCTTCGTCGTTTTTCTTGAGCGTGCGCGTGGCCAGGTTGAGCACGAAATCGCCAAAGGCGAAGGTTTCTGGCGTTTCCGACGGCGCACCAGGAATTTCCGCCGGGCCGCGGCGGCGCAGCACGGCGTGGATGCGCGCGATCAGCTCGCGCGGGTTGAAGGGCTTGGGCAGGTAATCGTCGGCGCCCATTTCGAGACCGACAATACGGTCCACGTCTTCGCCCTTGGCGGTGAGCATGATGATGGGCGTCTGATCGTTCGCACCGCGCAGGCGGCGGCAGATCGACAGGCCGTCTTCACCCGGCATCATCAGGTCGAGCACGAGCAGGTCGAAGCGCTCGCGTAGCCAGAGTTTGTTCATGGCCGTGGCGTTTTCTGCCACGAGCACGGTGAAACCCTGTTCTCCCAGGTAGCGGCGCAGCAGATCGCGAAGGCGGGGGTCGTCATCGACGACGAGAATCTTTTGACCGGAATTTTCCATGGCGCTAATGGTAACGACAAAAACATGGGCCCAATGGACAGCAGAAGGCAGTAAAAGCCCAATTGAAACAGACGGTTACATTATTTACCGAGTCCCGCGAACAGTCTGTGGGACGCGCAGCTACACTGCCTTAGCAGTTCCTCGCAATGGTTTGGGGTCTGTCGACCCCCGCAGCGGGGACTGGCGTGCAATGCGGTTGCCTGTTATCGATTGTCGCGCAATGATGCATGGCGCATCGGTTTCCAGCAACAAAGACGTGGCTTCTCAACTCCCTTTTTCGAATCGCTCAGTGATGTTTCGGCGGCGCGTGGCGCTGTTGACCTGTGTTCTTGCCCTGTGTGCGGCCGGCTCGCCGGCGCACGCGCGTGGTGAACGCGGTGGCTTTGGCGGATTTGGCGGCTTCTTCGGCGGCGGGCATCCGATGCAGGCCGGCGCACAGGAAAAAAAGGGCGGGCAGGGTCCGGCGCGCGGCCATGGCGGTGAAGAACGTAGCCGTCGTGCTGCTGCGATGGAAAACCGCCGTGGCGAGAATGCCGATCGTCAATCTCCGCAACGCAAGCTGTCTCCCGAGGAACGCAAGCAATTGCGTCAGAACATCTATGACGTCACGCGGGACATCTACCACCGTGGCGGCTAGGTAGGCTCCGGGAGAACAGCGCGCGAGTTGCTGCCCCGGCAAAGCAGTAGGGTCGATTTGGGGGCGACATGCGAATCCGTAGCACCACGATTTTCTTGGCGCTGGCCGCCGCCGGCGTGCTTTCACTGTCACTGCAGAGCGCGCACGCGGCAACGCAGGACAAGCCGCATCGCCACACCACGCAAGCCAAGGCGCCCGCCGCCGACGAGCAGCGACTGGATCGCGACGATGCGCGTTATTTCCTCACCCGCGTCGGCTTTGCGCCTTCCGAGAGCGAGCTCGATGCCTACGCCGGGCTCACGCACCGCGAAGCCGTCGACCGCGCGCTCGCCCAGACGGGCACCGTTGCCACGCAGGCGCCGCCAGCGTGGGTGAACGATCCGATCATCCCCTACAACAAGCTGCCCGACGAAGATGCCCGCAAGGCCGCGCGCCAGAAGAACGCCGCGCACGAGCTTGAACTGCGTGCCTGGTGGATGGGCGAGATGATCAAGACGCCGTCGCCGCTGACCGAACGCATGACGCTGTTCTGGCATAACCATTTCGTTTCCAGTTCGCAGAAGGTGCCGTTTGCGCAGTTGATGTATCGGCAGAACGCGCTGCTGCGCCAGAACGCGGTGGGCAACTTCGGCACCATGCTGCACGCCATCGGCAAAGACCCGGCCATGCTGATCTATCTGGATGGCGCCGAGAGCCGCAAGGGCAAGCCCAACGAGAACTTCGCGCGTGAGGTGATGGAGCTGTTCACGCTGGGCGAGGGCCACTACACCGAGCAGGACATCAAGGAAGCGGCACGCACCTATACCGGCTGGAGCATCGATCGCGAGCACGATTTCGCCTATATCTGGCGTCCGCAGATTCACGACACCGGCACGAAGACGGTGTTCGGCCAGAGCGGCGATTACGACGGCGACCAGATGCTCGACATTCTGCTGTCTCGGCCCGAGGCGGCCACTTTCATCGTCACCAAGCTTTGGCACGAGTTTGTTTCACCTGACGTGGATGCGGCACAAGAGCAGCGCGTGGCCGATGCGTTCCGCGCGAGCGGCTACGACATCAAGGTGGCGTTGCGTGGGCTGTTTCTGACGCCGGCGTTCTGGGCGCCGCAATCGCATGCGACGCTGGTGAAATCGCCGGTGGAGATGATTGTCGGCACGCTCAAGCAGTTCAACGTGCAGTACTCCGATCCGACGCCGTTCGCGATCAAATCTGCCCAGCTTGGGCAGAACCTGCTGGCGCCGCCCAACGTGAAGGGCTGGCCCGGCGGCGATGCGTGGATCAATTCGACCACGCTGCTCGGACGCAAGCAGTTTCTCGATCAGCTCTTCCGCTCGACCGAGATGAAGGCACCCCCGCCAAAGCAGCAAGCCCAGCAGCAGAAGCCCGGCATGATGATGGCCGCGATGCGCGAAGACCTGAAGCAGGGCGGCACCGTACAGGGCCTGGGCCAGGCGCTCAAGGGGATGGGGCAGGAAGGCCGTTTCAAGCTTGCGCAGTCGCAGACGATGGTGTCGTTCAACTCGGCCAAGTGGCTTGCGCAGTTCGGGGCGGATGGGGATGAGCCGCCGCAGCTTGGCTCCCGCATTTCGATCCAGCGCGCGGTACTGCCGATCGAGCCGACTGCGCCGATCCCCGTCAAGCTGGCCGGTACGGCGTATCTGCGCACGCTGATGATGGACCCGGCTTACCAGTTGAAGTAACGCCATCTCTGCAGGAGCACACGTCATGGAACGTCGCGATTTTCTGAAGGCAGGCGCCATGCTCGGCATGGGTGGTGCTGTACCGGGGGTTGTGTTTGCCCAAGGCCAGCGGGGGGACCAGGGCGGGCGCAAGGGCTACGGCAACCTGCTCATCCTCATCGAGCTGAAAGGCGGCAACGACGGGCTGAATACCGTGGTGCCGTACACGAGCGCGCAGTACTACGCGCTGCGTCCGCGTATCGCCGTCAAGCGTGAACAGGTGTTGCAACTGGACGACCGCTACGGCTTGCATCCGTCTTTGCAGGCGATGATGCCGCTGTGGCAGGCGGGTGAATTGTCAGTGGTGCAGGGGCTGTCGTATCCGCAGCCGAATCTTTCGCACTTCCGCTCGATTGAGATCTGGGATACGGCGTCGCGCTCCGATCAGTATTTGCGCGAGGGCTGGCTGACCCGCGCATTTGCCGCGCGGCCGGTGCCGGCGTCGTTCGGTGCTGATGGCGTGATCATTGGCAGCGCCGATCTTGGCCCCCTCGACGGCGGCGCGCGTGCCGTGGCGTTGGCCAATCCCGACGCGTTCCTCAACGAAGCCAAGCTGGCGATGCCGTCGCATGCGATGGGCAACGCCACGCTCGCCCACGTGTTGAAGGTCGAGGCGGATATCGTCAAGGCTGCCGATGGGCTGCGCCCGAAGTCCGGCAGGTTTGCGTTCCAGACGCACTTCCCCGATGGCAGTTTCGGCAATTCGATCAAGGCGGCGATGCAGGTCGTGGCGGCGCCGGGGCGTGGCGGTGCGGATGTTGCCGTGGTGTGCCTGTCGCTGGGCAGTTTTGATACGCATACCAATCAGCAGGGCACCCAGGCGAACTTGCTGCGCCAGTTGGGTGAGGGCGTGGCTTCGCTCAAGAGCGCATTGACGGAACTTGGCCGTTGGAATGACGCGCTGATCGTCACGTACTCCGAGTTCGGCCGCCGCCCGCGCGAGAACCTGAACAACGGTACCGATCATGGCACCGCCGCCGCACATTTCGTGGCGGGCGGCCGCGTGAAGGGCGGGCTGGCCGGGCAAGGGCCAGTGCTGGAGCAACTGGATGGCGGCGGGAATCTCGCCCCGTCGATCGATTTCCGCTCGCTTTACGCCACAGTGCTAGAGCGTTGGTGGGGAATGGATTCCCAATCCGTGCTGGCCGGCCGGTTTGCGCCGCTGGATCTCATCAAAACCTGATCAGCCGCGGATCTGCACGATCTGCGTCTTCCACGCGAGCCACAGCTTGCGCAGCGGCGTGAGGTCCGTTCGCTGCGTGAGCACCTGGAAGCCGTCGGCTTGCACCTCATCGAGCAGGCGCATGGCCAGTACGCCGCGGATCAGCGCCGAGCGCTGCGCGCGGCGGTCTTCAGCCGGTAGCGCGGCCAGCGCTTCCTGGTACGTCGCGCGGGCGCGCTCCGCCTGAAACGCCATCAGCGGCTTGAACCCTTCTGCATACCGGCGGTTGAACAGATCGGCCGCCGGTACGTTGAAGCGCTGTAGCTCATCCACGGGAACGTAGACGCGGTTGTGGCGCACGTCTTCGCCTACGTTGCGGATGAAGTGGACGAGCTGCTCGGCCAGCGCCATCAGCCGCGCGAATTCCAGCGTGCGTGCGTGCGTGTGTCCGGCAATGCGCGCTGTCAGCCGGCCTGCTACGCCTGCCACCTGATCGCCGTGGCGGCGCAGGTTGGGCCAATCCAGATAGCGGTTCTGCATGGCGTCAGCTTCGACGCCGGCCAGCAGCTCTCCCAGATGCACGGCGCCGATATCGTAGGTGGCCAGGTGTGGCTGCAATGCCTTGGCCGCCGGGTGCTCGGGGTGGCCTTCGAACAGCCGGGCCAGCTCTTGCCGCCACCATTGCAGCTTCGATTGCACGACCGCCGGATCGCTCGCGTCGCGCACGGCGTCTTCCAGCTCGCGGCGCACGGCTTCCAGGGCGATGGTCGCGCGGCGGCGTTCGGGTGCCAGGAACAATACGCTGTAGTACACGTCGCTGCCGGGCGGGGCGGCCTTGTCGGCGCAGTAATCGTCGGGGGTCACGGAAAGAGCCGTCGTGGGGAGGTTTGAAGCAGGGCGGCCATTCTACAGCGCGTTGCAGTGCAGCATGCCGGCAGCCGTTGCCTGAGCACCCTACAAGAAAAGTCAATCAGACGCGGCCGTGTCGTTGACCCTGCGCATTGCCGTGGGTATATTACTGACCGGTCAGTTATTTACTGAGAGCGTGTCATGCCAGCGTTGCGTTTGCCGTACCCGCATTCCGACTCCACCGGTTTTCCCGACACGCGGTCATTGCCGCGGGGGCGTTCATTGTCGATGGCGATATCGGCGGCCTTGCTGACTGGCGCGGCGCTACTGGCCGGCTGCAGCAAGGAAGCGCCCAAGGCGCCCGATGTGCGCCCCGTGCGCACCATGACGGTCACCAGCGAGCAGGGCGCTGGCACGGCGGAGTTCTCCGGCGACGTGCGGCCGCGCATTGAATCGCGCCTGGGCTTCCGCGTACCAGGCAAGATCGTCGCGCGGTTGGTGGATGTGGGCGCCACGGTCAAGAAAGGCCAAGTGCTCGCGCGGTTGGACCCGACCGATCTGGCCCTCGCCCAACAATCGGCTCAGGCCCAGTTGTCGGCGGCCAAGACCGACCGCGATCTGGCTGCGGCTGACCTCAAACGTTATTCCGAACTGTTCGCCAAGGGCTTCATCAGCGCGGCCGAGCAGCAACGTCATCAAGCCAACTACGACGGCGCGCAGGCTCGCTACGATCAAGCAGCGGCTGGGTATCGCAACCAGGCCAATCAAGCCGGATATGCCACGCTCGAAGCCGACGCCGATGGCGCGGTGACGGGCGTTGATGCCGAAGTCGGGCAGGTGGTATCTGCAGGCCAGCCGGTTGTGCGCGTCGCGCAGACGGCCGAGAAGGAGGTCGTGGTCGGCATTCCGGAAGACCAGGTGGATACGCTGCGCAAATCGCCCGAAGTGAGCGTCAAGCTGTGGGCCGATCAGTCGCGCAGCATCCCGGCCAAGGTGCGTGAAATTGCGCCAGCGGCCGATCCGCTCACGCGCACCTACACCGTGAAGATTTCAGTACCGAACCCGCCGCCTGAACTGAAGCTGGGCATGACGGCCGTGGCGACCTTCGTGCGCCCCGGCGGCGGTGACAGCGGCGGCATGGGCGTACGCGTGCCGATCAGCGCGCTGCTGCAGGATCAAGGCAAGAACGTGGTGTGGCTGTATGACGCTGCATCACAAACGGTCAAGCCTGTGCCGGTGACGGTGGGTGCGCCGCGCGACAACGTGCTGCTGGTGACGAGTGGGCTCCAGCCCGGCCAGACCATCGTGACCGCCGGTGTGCATCTGCTCAAGGCCGGCCAGAAGGTGATGCAGATGGCGCCGGCCAATCAGCCGTCGGCGCAGTCCGCCATCACGCCTCGCCGGTAAGCCACGGCTTCTGCCCGAACACGCCACTCCACGCCAACCTTCGCGCGTATGGAACATTCCCGTTTCAACCTGTCACGCTGGGCGCTTGAACACCAACCGCTCACGCGCTTCTTGCTGGTGGCGCTGTTGCTCGGCGGCATCTTTGCGTATTCCAAGCTGGGGCAGGACGAAGACCCGCCCTTCACCTTCCGTGCGATGGTGGTGCAGGCTTTCTGGCCTGGCGCCACGGCCGAACAGATGTCGCGCCAGGTAACCGACAAGATCGAGAAGGCGCTGCAGGAGGTGCCGTACGCCTGGAAGATCCGCAGCTACTCCAAGCCCGGCGAAACGCTCGTCACCTTCCAATTGGCCGATACGTCGCCCGCCAAGGAGACGCAACAGCTCTGGTACACCGTGCGCAAGAAGGTGGGCGATATCGCACCCACGTTGCCGCAGGGCGTGCGCGGGCCGTTCTTCAATGATGATTTCGGTGACGTGTACGGCTCGATCTACGCGCTGTCCGCCGATGGCTTCACGTACCGTCAGCTCAACGACTATGCGGATGCGATCCGCCAGCAGTTGCTGCGCGTGCGCAACGTCGCCAAGGTTGAACTGTTGGGCGATCAGGACGAGAAGATCTACATCGAATTCCAGCAGGCGAAGCTCTCGCAGATGGGGCTGGACATCAACAGCATCGCCACGCAGATTGGCCAGCAGAACAACATTGGCCCCAGCGGCGTGCTGGTCACGCCCACCGACAACGTGCAGATCCGCCTGTCGGGCCAGTTCTCGGACATTCGCGATCTGGAGAACCTCACGCTGCGCGGCCCCGGCGGTGCGACGAATATTCGCCTTGGCGACATCGCCACCGTCAAGCACGGCTACGTCGACCCGCCGCACGCCAAGATGCGCTTCAACGGCAAGGAGGTGATCGGCCTGGGCATTTCGATGACCAAGGGCGGCGACATCATCACGCTGGGCAAGGATTTACGCGCCACGGTCGACAAGATTCGCGCGAAGCTGCCCGTGGGCGTTGAGATGGAACAGGTGCAGAACCAGCCCAAGTCGGTGCAGAACTCGGTCGGTGAGTTCGTGCATGTGCTGATCGAGGCAGTGGTGATCGTGCTGGGCGTGAGCTTTCTCTCGCTCGGTTTGCATACCAAGCCCCGCCTGCGCATCGATGTGTGGCCAGGTCTGGTGGTGGGCCTGACGATCCCGCTGGTGCTGGCGGTGACGTTCCTGTTCATGAACATCTTCGATATCGGCCTGCACAAGATATCGCTCGGTGCGCTGATCATCGCGCTGGGCTTGCTGGTCGACGACGCGATCATCGCTGTCGAGATGATGGTGCGTAAGCTGGAAGAGGGCTTCTCCAAGATGGAGGCCGCCACCTTTGCGTACACCTCCACCGCCATGCCGATGCTGACCGGCACGCTCATCACCGCCACGGGCTTCTTGCCGGTGGGGCTGGCGCGTTCGACGGTGGGTGAATACACCTTCGGCATTTTTGCGGTAACGGCGCTGGCGCTGGTGCTGTCGTGGTTTGCGGCGGTGGTGTTCGTGCCATATCTCGGCTTCCTGCTGCTGCGGACCAAATCGCATGTGGAAGGCGGCGGGCATCACGAACTGTTCGACACGCCGTTCTACAACCGATTCCGCGGCTGGGTGAACTGGTGCGTTGAATACCGCAAGACGGTGATCGTCATCACGCTGGTGACGTTTGCGCTGGGTGTGTTCGGATTCAAGTACATCGAAAAACAATTCTTCCCGGATTCCAGCCGCCCCGAGCTGATGGTGGAACTGTGGCTGCCGGAAGGCTCCAGCTTCAACCAGACCGAAGCCGAGGCCAAGCGCTTTGAAGCGCTGATGCGCAAGGCGCAGAACGTTGACAGCGTGACGCTGTTCATCGGCTCTGGTGCGCCGCGCTTCTATCTGCCGCTGGACCAGATTCTTCCGCAGACCAACGTGGCGCAGGCCATCGTCATGCCAAGTTCGCTGGAAGCGCGCGAGGGCGTGCGGCAACACGTCATCGGGCTGCTCAAGTCGCAATTCCCGCATTTGCGCGGCCGCGTGAAGCTGCTACCGAACGGGCCGCCGGTGCCGTATCCGGTGCAATTCCGCGTGATGGGCCCGGACATTGGTGGAGTGCGCAAGATTGCCGATCAGGTCAAGGCCATCATGACCGCCAACCCGAACACCGTGGGCGTGAACGACAACTGGAACGAGAACGTCAAGGTGCTGCGCCTGGACATCGACCAGGACAAGGCGCGCGCGCTGGGCGTGTCGACCGGTTCGATCTCGCAGGTCACCCAGACGGTGATGTCCGGCGCGCCGATCGCTCAGTATCGCGATGGCGACAAGCTGCTCGACATCGTCATGCGGCCGCAGGAAGACGAGCGCAACACGCTCGATGCCTTGCAGCGCGTGCAGGTGCCGACCAGCAGCGGCCGCGCGGTGCCGCTCACGCAAGTGGCGCGCGTGGGCTTTACGTGGGAGCCTGGCGTGATCTGGCGCGAGAACCGCGACTACGGCATCACCGTGCAGTCTGACGTGGTAGATGGCGTGCAAGGCCCGACGGTGACGGCGCAGATCAACCCGCTGCTCGACAAGATCCGCGCCGATCTGCCGCCGGACTACCAGATCAAGATTGCCGGTGCGGAAGAAGAGAGCGCCAACGCAGGCGCATCGATTGCCGCGCAGTTGCCGCTGTGCATCTTCATCATCTTCACGCTGCTGATGCTCCAGCTGCATAGCTTCTCGCGCTCGGTGATGGTGTTCCTGACCGGCCCGCTGGGGCTGATTGGCGCGGCGGCGACGCTCTTGCTGCTGCGCGCGCCGATGGGCTTCGTCGCGCAACTCGGCATCACTGCGCTGATCGGGATGATCATCCGCAACTCGGTCATTCTGGTGGACCAGATCGAGCAGGATGTGGCAGCGGGCGTGCCGACATGGAATGCCATTGTGGAGGCGGCGGTGCGGCGTTTCCGTCCCATCATCCTGACCGCTGCGGCGGCGGTGCTGGCAATGATCCCGCTGTCGCGCAGCGTGTTCTGGGGGCCGATGGCTGCGGCCATCATGGGTGGCCTGATCATCGCTACGGTGTTGACGCTGCTGTTCTTGCCGGCGCTGTATGCGGCGTGGTTCCGCGTCAAACGGCCCGAGGCGCAGGCGGCTGCGCCGACGGTCTAAACATCACACCGCAACCGCCCGGCAGATTCTGCCGCTGCAGGGATGGAAACACCCGAACGACTGAGATATAATCGCGGGCTTCCTTTCCGGCGCCCCTGCTCAAGGGGCGCCGCGATCCATCCGGCGAGGGTGGCGAAATTGGTAGACGCACCAGGTTTAGGTCCTGACGCCAGCAATGGTGTAGGGGTTCGAGTCCCCTCCCTCGCACCAAAAATCTCTTATAAATCAGGGCTTCAGGCGGCCCTGCGGCGTCTTGCCGTACCGGTTGTGCTGTCTGCGCCGCCGCCAAACCGCCAGAACCGCTTCGCTCGTTTTGATAACACCTCGAACGGGCCGTTCACGATATAGCCTGCGTGGCACATTCACTGGCTTGCCACTGGCCGTCTTCAATGTTCAATGTCATGGACGGATCCGGTCGCCCTTTCATAGGCGGCCGGACCGGCGTCGTTACTGAGTCACCGCATCGTAGATATACAAGATCGAATTGTCGTCATCGGGAACGAAGTACCCGCGCACGCCATTGGCGTTCAGCTCGAACCACGTCGGATTGTTGGTCATGGCGCGCCCGGTGATCGGCGACCACAGCTTGATCGGCACCTGATGCACCGCCAGGTTGGTTTCAAGATTCACGATCTCGAGACCGCCCAGATTGAATGTCGGGGCAGTGCTGCTGATCTTGTAGCTGTTCAGGCCCGTGTACAGCATCTCCTGGTTGCCAAGATATTGGTTGTCCTGATAGTCGATGTAGAACTCGTGATTGATCTTCTTCAGCTCCGCCGGCGGTATTTGCGCAGTGGCGCTTGCGGACTGCCAGTGATCCAGCTCAAACCGATAGAACCCGCGCGAGCCCCAGTTGACGGCATGCACCGTGTTGTCGTCGGGGTTGCGCGAACAGCCGCCAAGATGGTCGGGGTAATCCAGCACCTTGACCGCCTGCATCGATTGCGGGTCGACGCGATAGATGAAGCCCCGGCTATTGGGACGATATTCCGCGGTCGGCACCCAGAGGTGCTTGCCATCGAAATCGCAGCCGCCCGGATGGTAGACGCTGCCCTCGCCAATATGCAGATCGCCCAGCAAGTTGCCGTTGAGATCGAACTTGAACAGGTGCCCCTTGCCCGAGCCCGTATCACGATCGTAACCGTTGACCGGTTGCGGGTACTTCACGGGCGCGACCAGGATCTCGACAGACGACATGTAGTAGACGTTGTCGAGCTTCACCATCCCTTGCGGATGAAACGTCTTGAATCGCAGCGGCACTTCGGCAACCTTGGTCCAGACCGTATTCCCCGTCAGCTTGTACAAGCGCTTGCTCAGCTCGCTCTGTCGACGATGGTGTCCGCGATCGTCATCGCCCCAAACATTGGCCGCCGACGCGGTGTCGATTGTCGACACTCCAAGGGCTCCGGCCATTGCCATTGAATTGCGCAAGAAGTTGCGTCTGTTACTCATGAGTCACCCATTATGAAAGTGATGTGGTCGCCTTGTTGGGGGGAGGGGGGGTGAGAAACCGGGAAGCACTCCCGGCGCTCTTACTGGACGACCACGGCGCGCTCTCCGGCGAGCCGGCGCCATGCGGTCGTCATGCCCGGAGAAGCGGCTTCGGCGACACGTGGATGGCGTGGCGAGCGGTATTGATTACCGTCGCCCATGCCCGCTTTGGAAAACGCTGTGCAGATTGTTGTTGTTTGCGATGACGGGGGGGTGACAGCGGGCGGCAAAAGGTTTCGACAATTCAATAGCACCGGCGAAGTGTCGGCTGCACCGTGTCCGTCTGCGACGTATGCGCTAGGGCCTGCTAAAACCAGTTGCCAAGGACGTGCGCTGCATCAGCACTGAGCCCATGGAGATCACCAAAGCCCGGTTCAAGCAGATCAAGATTGAAGCTGTGCCGCTGGTCAGCACCAGCGTGAAGATGCACCCTGATGGCACCGGCGCCGCCCCCAAAAAAATCGTTGTCACCCGTGAAGGGCGTGAGGTGCGAAGTCTTGAGGCGGCTTGGCCCACCCGATAGGCCGCTGAATCTGATCAGTTTCTCCAAGCAGCGGCATTACGCATCCGGCGTCCCCAGCGCTTTGTTGATCCGCAGCGCCACCAGCGTTCCCACCACGCCTGACAGCAGGTACAGGCTGACCGCTCCGAGCCCGAACAGCGATGACAGGCCCAGTGCTACCAGCGGCGCGAATGCCGCGCCAAACAGCCAGCCAAAATCGGTTGTCAAGGCAGCACCGGTATAGCGAAACCGGCTCTCGAAATTGGGCGTCACCACGCCGGCCGCCTGGCCGTAGGACAGCCCCAGCAGAGCGAAGCCCACCAGGATGAAGGTGTCCTGCCCTGCGACGCCGCCATCGAGCAACCAGGGCGCGGCCAGGCTAAAGATGCCGATCAACACAGCCATGGCCGCCAACGTGGTGCGCCGGCCGACGCGGTCTGCAATCAAGCCGGAAATCAGCGTGCCGATGAAGGCGATCACTGCGCCGATGATCTGAACCGTCAGCACCGCCGAGATGCTCTGTGTCTTGCGCAATGACACCCAAGACAGCGGAAACACGGTAACCAGGTGGAATAGCGCGTAGCTCGCCAGTGCGGCAAAGGCCCCCAGGAAGATGTTGAAACCCTGCGCGTTCACCATCTGCAGGGTGCTGATCGGTTCCAGCTCGCCTTCTTCCAGCAGTTGCGTGTATTCGTGCGTGACCACCAGCCGTAGCCGCGCGAACAGCGCCACCACGTTGATGGCAAAAGCGACGTAGAACGGATAGCGCCAGCCCCAGTCGATGAATTCCTGAAAGGTCAGGCTGGTGTAGAGGAACAGGAACAGCGAACCCGCGATGATGAAGCCGGTGGGCGCGCCCAGTTGCCCAAGCATGGCGTACCAGCCGCGCTTGTTCTCGGGCGCGTTCAATGCCAGCAGCGACGGCAGGCCATCCCACGAACCGCCAAACGCAATGCCCTGCATGAAACGGAACAGCGCCAGCAGGTAGATTGCCGCATGGCCGATCGACGTGTACGACGGCAGAAACGCAATGCCCACCGTGGCCGTGCCGAGCAGAAACAACGATGCGGTCAGCTTGGTACTGCGCCCCCATCGGCGCTGGATGCGCATGAACAGCGCCGTGCCGAATGGGCGCCCGACAAAGGCGAAGGAAAAGATCGTGAAGCTGAACAGCAGCCCGGCCAGCTCACTGGCAAACGGAAAGTAGACCGTAGGGAAAACCAACACCGAAGCGATGCCGTAGACGAAGAAGTCGAAGTACTCCGACGCTCGCCCGATCACCACACCTGTGGCGATCTCGGCCGGTGCAACTTCATGGTGTCCAGGGGCTGGGGGGGCAGAAGGAGAGGCGCGATGCTGGTGGGTCAGACTGGCCATCGTGGGGGCTCCATCGAAGGTGGGGTGTCGTACTGAACGCAAACTCGGCAAGCACAAGACCAAGAATAGCGCCTAAACTGCAACAGGAAATCGAAAGATCGTTGGGCTCCACCCGACGCGACGTTAATCAGACGCCACTTCCGAGACCATGCCACGCTTCGATACAGCGGTGAAACCCTTCCGACTAACGGGAAGGTCGCTTTTGAGAGGTGCCGCAGTTGCCGTCCTGTTGACCCTTGCGGGATGCAGCAATGCGGTGCTGTTGTCGCCGGCAGGCGACATGGCAGTGCGACAGCGAGACCTGATTATCATCGCGACATGCCTGATGTTGCTGATCATCGTTCCGGTGATCTTTCTCACATTGCTGTTTGCGTGGCGATACCGGGAGAGCGCGGAGAACGCGCCCTATAGCCCCGACTGGGACCATTCCACCGTGCTGGAACTGGCGATCTGGGCCGCGCCGCTGCTGATCATCATCACGCTTGGCGCCGTTACCTGGGTCAGCACCCATCAACTCGATCCGTATCGGCCACTGACCCGGCTGGACCAAGGCCGCCCGGTACCCGCCGAGATCAAGCCGCTCACCGTGGAAGTGGTGGCGATGGACTGGAAATGGCTGTTCGTCTATCCCGAGCAAGGCATTGCCACCGTCAACGAACTGGCTGCGCCGGTCGACCGGCCGATTGCGTTCCGGATCACGGCCACTACGGTCATGAACGCGTTCTTCGTGCCATCGCTGGCGGGCATGGTCTATGCGATGCCGGGCATGGAAACCAAGCTTCATGCGGTAATCAACCGGCCCGGCATCTATGAAGGGTTCTCCTCCAACTACAGCGGCGCGGGCTTTTCGCACATGCGATTCAAGTTCCACGGCTTGTCAAACGAAGCGTTCGATCGATGGGTCCAGCAGGTCAAATCGTCGGGCACGCCGCTGTCGAAGGACACCTATCTGAAGCTGGCCAAGCCCAGCGAGAGCGAGCCGGTGCAGCGCTACGCAAGCGTGGCACCAGACCTCTATGACCGCATCTTGAACCGCTGTGTGGACGGCCAGGCATGCCTGGCGGACACCATGGCGAGCAACCGCAACGTGAGACGCTTCGACCCGACAGCGGAAATCTGTACCGCGAGCAACACGGCCGATGCCATGCCCATGTTTGCACCGGATGCGGCCATCAACGACGGTCGAAGGTTGTTGCGTTAGTACACGGCTTCGAGCCTCTTCAGACCTTTCAGTCCCTTTGACGTTTTTCGCCAACATTGATCGGCCCGAATCGGTCAATACAGGCCCAGGTGACATCCATGCCCGAGCGTTCCGAACTCGCCAACATGATCTTTGGCCGCCTGACGTGGGAGGCCATTCCGTATCACGAGCCGATCCTGCTTGCCACCTTCGCGGTGGTCGTCCTCGGCGGCCTTGTGCTGGTGGGCGCGCTGACGTACTTCCGCGTCTGGGGCTACCTGTGGCGTGAATGGTTCACCAGCATCGACCACAAGAAGATCGGCATCATGTACGTCGTGCTCGGCATCGTGATGCTGCTGCGCGGCTTTGCCGACGCGGTGATGATGCGCATACAGCAGGCGGTGGCGTTTGGCGACAACCTTGGCTACTTGCCGCCGCATCACTATGACCAGATCTTTACCGCGCACGGCGTGATCATGATCTTCTTCGTCGCCATGCCGCTGGTGACGGGCCTCATGAACTTTGTCATGCCGCTGCAGATCGGCGCGCGCGACGTGGCGTTCCCCTTCCTCAACAACTTCAGTTTCTGGATGACCACGGGCGGGGCCATCCTTGTGATGATGTCGTTGTTTGTGGGTGAATTCGCACGCACCGGCTGGCTGGCCTATCCACCACTATCGGGCATTCTCGCAAGCCCCGATGTGGGGGTGGATTACTACATATGGGCATTGCAGATAGCGGGGGTCGGTACCGTGCTATCGGGCATCAACCTGCTGGTGACCATCGTCAAGATGCGTGCGCCAGGCATGACGCTGATGCGCATGCCGATCTTCACGTGGACGGCGCTATGCACCAACGCGCTGATCGTCGCAGCCTTTCCGGTGTTGACGGCTGCCGTGACGCTGCTGGCTCTGGATCGCTACGTCGGCACCCATTTCTTTACGGTCGAGCTGGGCGGTAGCGCGATGATGTATGTGAACCTGATCTGGATCTGGGGCCACCCCGAGGTCTACATCCTGGTGCTGCCCGCGTTCGGCATCTTCTCCGAAGTGGTGGCCACGTTCTGCCGCAAGCGCCTGTTCGGCTACGCGTCGATGGTCTACGCAACGGTCGTGATCACGGTGCTGTCGTATCTGGTCTGGCTCCATCACTTCTTCACGATGGGGTCGGGCGCGAGCGTCAACTCGTTCTTCGGGATCACGACGATGATCATCTCGATCCCGACAGGCGCCAAGATATTCAATTGGCTGTTCACGATGTACCACGGCAAGATCCGCTTCGAGCCGCCGATGCTGTGGACGGTCGGGTTCATGATCACGTTCGTCGTCGGTGGCATGACGGGCGTGCTGCTGGCGGTGCCGCCGGCAGATTTTTCATTGCACAACAGCCTGTTCCTGATCGCACACTTTCATAACGTGATCATCGGTGGCGTGCTGTTTGGCCTCATGGCTGGCATCACGTACTGGTTCCCCAAGGCGTTTGGTTACCGCCTGGTGTCGTCGTGGGGCAAGGCATCGTTCTGGTTCTGGTTTGTCGGCTTTTATTTCGCGTTCATGCCGCTGTACTGGCTGGGCATGCTGGGGGTGACCCGACGCATGAACCATTTTGATGACCGATCCTTGCAGATCTGGTTCCAGATCGCAGCGTTCGGCGCGTTGCTGATCGCTATCGGCATTGCGTGCTTCCTGATCCAGCTGGTGGTCAGCTTCCGGCGCCGCGAGGAACTGCGCGACACGACCGGTGACCCATGGAATGGCCGCACGTTGGAATGGTCAACCTCGTCACCGCCGCCGCAGTACAACTTCGCATTCACGCCGCTCGTGCATGACTCCGATGCCTGGTGGCAGATGAAGCAGTACGGCTACCGGCGCCCGCTTGAGGGCTTCAAGCCTATTCACATGCCCAAGGGCACCGCGGCCGGCATCGTGCTGGCGGGGTTGTCCACGTTGTGCGGCTTTGCGCTGATCTGGCATATCTGGTGGCTGGCCATCGCATCGTTCGTGATCACCATCCTCTCGGCAATCATTCACACCTTCAACTACAAGCGCGACTACTACATCCCGGCCGAAGATGTGGTCCGGACCGAAGCATCGCGCACTCAACTGATGGCAGGCCATGGCTGATACGACTGCACACCTGCATGCGAACGGTACCGCTGGGGCGGATGGAGTACCGCCCGGCGGCTACCAGTTTCATCTGACCGAAGAGCCTCATGTGCCTAACGGCACGCTGCTCGGGTTCTGGTTTTACCTGATGAGCGATTGCCTGATATTCGCGTGCCTGTTCGCCGCGTATGGCGTGCTGGGCCGCGAGTACGCGGGCGGCCCCACCGGGGCGGAACTGTTCGAGCTGCCGCTGGTGGCGCTGAACACGTCGTTTCTGCTGCTGTCGTCCATCACCTACGGCTTTGCGATGCTGCAGATGCAGCAGAACAAGGTCTCGGCCATGCAGATCTGGCTGGCCATCACCTGGGTCTTCGGCGCGGCGTTTCTTGCAGTGGAACTCTACGAGTTTGCGCACCTGATCCATGAGGGCGCGGGCCCGACGCGCAGCGCATTCCTGACCTCGTTTTTCTCGCTGGTCGGCACGCACGGGTTGCACGTGACGTTTGGCCTGATCTGGCTGATCGTGCTGATGCTGCAAGTGTCGAAGCACGGGCTGATTACTGCCAACAAACGCCGGCTGATGTGCCTGTCGATGTTCTGGCACTTTCTGGACGTTGTCTGGATTGGCGTCTTTACCTTCGTCTACCTGATGGGAACGCTGCCATGAGCGCGCAAGATCAAACGATGAGCGGGCACGGTGATACCCATGACGGCCATCACCATGAAGAAGAGATCGGACCGCACGCCACGCTGGGCGGCTACCTGACGGGGTTCGTGCTGTCTGTCTTTCTGACGGCGATTCCGTTCTGGCTTGTGATGGGCAACGTGTTCGATAGATCGTCAACCACGGCGGTGGCGATCTTGCTGATCGGTGCCGTACAGATCGTGGTGCACATGATTTACTTCCTGCACATGAACGCCAAGTCGGAGGGCGGCTGGAACATGCTGTCGCTGATGTTCACGCTCGTGCTGGTGGTCATCACGCTCAGCGGTTCGCTATGGGTGATGTACCACCTGAATACAAACATGATGCCGCACATGCGGCCGCTGGCGCAGCCGGCCGCCGTCGCTCTGCCGGCCCGGACACAGTAGAGCCCGCATGCACGTTCCAGAGATCATCGTCACAGACGAGGCGGACGATGAATCAGTCCAGATCATCGGCAACGGCCTGAACCACTTCAACGACAACCACGTCGGCTATGCCGATCGGCAACCGCTGGCGGTGCTGGTTCGTGATCCCGAGACCGGCGACGTTGTTGGCGGCGCAAGCGGGCGGACGTCGTTGGGCCTGCTGTTTCTCGACCTGTTCCATCTGCCCGAGACGTTGCGTGGCCAGGGCATCGGCACGGAGGTGCTACGCAGGTTTGAAGAAGAAGGGCGCCGCCGCGGTTGCCGCTCGGCGGTGGTCTACACCATCAGCTTTCAGGCGCCGCAGTTCTACGAACGCAATGGCTGGGTACGGTTTGGTGAGGTGCCCTGCGATCCGCCCGGTACGAGCCGGGTCTTCCTCAGCAAGGTGTTGTAAACCGGGCTCTCAAGGTCTGACATTCTCCCGCGCCGCCGTTTCGAGGTATTCGAGAAAGCGGCTCGCGACCGGCTCTGCATCGCCCGTGCGCCGCAATGACAGTACGGGTGATTCTTTTTTGCAGCCAGCCAGCGGCACGAAGCTGACACGCGCATCGCCCGCATGCTGCAGCGTCTTGGGCACCAGCGCCACGCCCATGCCGAACCCCACCATCGTCACCACCGTTTGCCACAACCGTGCCTCGTGGCGGATGACCGGGCTGAAGCCGGCATCCACACACAGAGCGATGATCAGGTCGTGGTAGTGCGGCGACGCCGTGCGCGGAAAGAGGGTGAAAGGCTCCTGCGCGAGCGCAGCCAGCTCCAGGCTTTTGCGGCTGGCCAGCACGTGTCCGGCGGGCAGGCAAGCGACAAAGGGTTCGGAGAAGATCGGCGTGGAAACGACTTCGGTGGGGAATGTCCCCCAGTACGCGCAGCCCAGGTCGATCTGCTGGCGCTGGAGGGCCTGGACCTGCTCGCCCGTGTTCATCTCGCGCAGGATGATTTCCACCGCCGGGTGATCGGCCTCGAAGCGTTCCACCGCACGCGGCAGGCCGCGATACAGCATCGAGTTGACGAAGCCGACACGCAACCGCCCGGCCAAGCCATGCGCGGAGCGCTGTGTGATGCGTTCGACCTCTGCGGCTTGCTGCAACAGCTTGCGGGCCTCATCCAGCAGTACCTGGCCGGCGTTGGTGAGCGCCACGCTTTTGTTGGTGCGTGCGAGCAATTGCACGCCCAGTTGATCTTCGAACTTGCGGATATCGAAGCTCAGCGCCGGCTGCGAGATGAACAGCCGCTGCGCTGCACGCCCGAAGTGCAGCTCTTCCGCCACCGCAACGAAATAGCGCAGTTGCTTCAGGTCCATTGCGGTCTCGCTCAATGATAAAAAAAGATTATCGTACAGGACAAAACATGTATTAGACGATTATCGATGGTGTTCCTATGCTGGCCGGACAAAACAGGAGACAGCGAGGCCACCCGCATGAACGACATCGCCCGCGAACCAATCATTGGCCAACCGGTTGGCCATCAGAACATCCCCGACAGCCGGGGCATCAATTTCTTCCACGTCGATCCGGATCTCGGGCGCCTGCTGCGGTTGTACCTGGGCGACGCGCAATACCGCGAGCTGGAGCCGCAGCTCAACTCGCTTGGCTTGCGCGCATCGGATGAACTCGACGCCTGGGCCATCAGCGCCGATCACAACCCGCCGCAATTGCGCCACCGCACCCGCCGCGGCGAAGCCTTGCAGAGCATCGACAAACACCCCGACTACGTTGCGCTGGAGCGCGTGGCTTACGCCGAACTGGGTCTCGCATCGATGAGCCATGTCGGTAACGCGCCGCCGCCGCTGGTCAAATACGCACTCACGTATCTGTTCGTGCAGGCCGAGTTCGGCCTGTGCTGCCCGGTCAGCATGACGGATTCGCTCACGCGCACGCTGCGCAAGTTTGGTGATCCGGCACTCGTGGCGCGCTATCTGCCGATGCTGGCGTCGCGTGATTTTGATGTGCTGCATCAGGGCGCGATGTTCATGACCGAGCAGGCCGCAGGCTCGGACGTCGCCCGCATTGCCACGCGCGCCACGCTGGAAACCGCGCCCGACGGCACGCAAACGTGGCGCCTATACGGCGACAAATGGTTCTGCTCCAACGCCGATGCCGACCTCGCCATGGTGCTCGCCCGCCCGGACGGCGCGCCATCGGGCATCAACGGCCTGGCGCTGTTCCTGTTGCCCAAGACGCTGCGTGACGGCTCGCGCAACCACTACCGCATCGTCCGCCTGAAGGACAAGCTCGGCACCCGCTCGATGGCCAGCGGCGAGATCACCCTCGAAGGCGCCACCGCCTACTTGATTGGCGAGATCGGCCGCGGCTTCCACCAGATGGCCGACATGATCAACATGTCGCGCCTTTCAAACGGCGTGCGGGCCGCCGGCCTGATGCGCCGCGCGACCACAGAGGCGCTGCATATCGCACGCAACCGTGAAGCCTTCGGCCGCAAGCTGATCGACATGCCACTGATGCAGCGCCAGCTCTTGAAAATGCTGCTGCCGACCGAGCAAGCGCGCTCGATGTTCATGCAGATCGCGCAACTGCTGCCGCTGGCCGATGCCGGCGACGCGCAGGCTGCCAAATGCGTGCGCATTCTGACGCCGCTCATCAAGTTCCGCGCGTGCCGCGATGCGCGCCGCGTGACAGGCGACGCGATGGAAGTGCGTGGCGGCACCGGCTATATCGAAGAGTGGAGCGATGCACGCCTCGTGCGTGATGCGCATCTGGGCTCCATCTGGGAGGGCACGAGCAACATTGTCGCGCTCGACATTGCGCGAGCCGTGAAGCGCGAGGGCGCGCTCGAACCGCTGCGCGCGCATCTGCTTGGTCTGCTCGATGGCATCACGCTGGCTGCGCAAAGCGATGCGTTGCTGCGCGCCACGCTCGACCGTGTCTGCCGCACGATCGCCAAGGTGGCCGAAGAGGGGAGCGACCAGCTCGTGCGTCAAGCGGGTTCCGCGCTTTACCACATCACTACGGCGATCTTCATGGCGGTGGAGGGCGTGCGTCTGGCGCCGGATCATCGCCGTCTGGCGCTTGCGCATCTGGTGCTGCGCCACAAGCTGCTGCCGGTCGATCCGCTGGCCTTGCCTGAGAACGATGACGCGCTGCTCTTCGACGCACTCGTCAAGCAGCGTGAGGTGCCGTTCGCGCTGGCCATGCAGGCGCTGCCCGCAGGAGACGCGCAATGAGCACGGTCAATGGCGCACTGCACGGCCTGAAAGTCATTGACCTGAGCCGAGTGCTCGGCGGCCCGTATTGCACGCAAGCGCTGGCAGATCACGGCGCGCAGGTCATCAAGCTCGAACCACCCGTTGGCGACGAAACCCGCACGTGGGGCCCGCCGTTCGATGAGCGCGATACCGCCTGGTACTTCAACGGCGTCAACCGCAACAAGCTCGGCATCTCGGTCGATCTGTCGAGCGACGAGGGCCGCGCGGTGCTCTGGCAATTGCTGGAAGACGCCGATGTGCTGGTCGAGAACTTCAAGCCAGGCACGCTCGCCCGCTGGGGGATGGATTTCGAGCGCGATCTGCAACCGCGCTTTCCGCGGCTGATCCACTGCGCTGTCTCCGGTTTCGGCCCCGACGGCCCCCTGGGCGGGCTGCCCGGCTACGACGCCGCCATCCAGGCCATGGCCGGCTTGATGAGCGTCAATGGCGAGCGCGATGGCGGCCCCATGCGAGTTGGCCTGCCGATCGTCGATATGGTGACGGGGCTCAATGCGTTGGCGGGCATCCTGCTGGCGCTGGCCGAGCGAGAAAAAAGCGGGCGCGGGCAGTCGATCGATATTGCGCTGTACGACTGCGGCGTATCGCTGCTGCATCCGCATCTGCCCAACTACTTTGGTTCGGGCAAGGTGCCGCAGCGCAGCGGTAATGCGCACCCGAACATCGCCCCGTACGACAGTTACCAGACTGGCACTGCGCCGATCTTTCTGGCGGTGGGCAATGACCGTCAGTTCGCCAAGCTGTGCGCGCATATTGGCGCAGCGGAATTGGCACAAGACGAGCGCTTTGCCGACAACCGCAGCCGCTGTGCGCATCGCCCCGAACTCAAACACGCGCTGGAGAAGCAACTGGCACGCTTTGATTGCGAGACCCTCGCGCAAGACCTGATCCACGGCGGTGTACCGTGCGGGCCGGTGCTGAGCGTCGATGTGGTCGCACGCCATCCGCATACGCTGCATCGGCAGATGGTGGTCGAGTTGGGTGAGTACCGTGGCACCGGCTCGCCGATCAAGCTCTCGCGCACGCCGGCCACGTATCGCAATGCACCGCCTGCGCTGGGCGCCGATACCGATGCCGTGCTGGCCTCGCTCGGCATTGATGCGCAGACCCGGCAGCGTCTGTTCAAGGCAGGTGTTCTGAAATGAACTGAAGCGGATTCATCACAACAAGGCAGACGGCCCAGCAGAGGCCGCGCCAAACCGGCAGTACCACCAAGGAGACCCAACATGTCGAACCAGCCTGCGCCCCAGGCCGCCGCGGCTACGAATCTGCAGCCACGCCGTGCCGCTGTTGCCGCGTTCATCGGCACCACCATCGAGTGGTACGACTTCTATATCTACGGCCTTGCCGCCGCGCTGGTTTTCGGCAAGGTGTTTTTCTCCAAGACGCTGGACCCGGGCATCGCCACGCTGCTGTCGTTTGTGACGCTGTGGGCCGGCTTTGCTGCGCGGCCCATCGGCGGGATCATCTTTGGGCACCTGGGCGACAAGATCGGCCGCAAGACCACGCTGATCATCACACTCATCCTGATGGGCCTGGCGACGATGGGCATCGGCCTGCTGCCGGGCTATGCGCAGATCGGCATCTGGGCACCGGTTGGGTTGGTGGTGCTGCGCGTGATCCAGGGTATTGCGGTGGGCGGCGAATGGGGTGGGGCAGTATTGATCGCCAGCGAGAGCGCACCTAAACGCAAGAGCATTCTGTACTCCGCCTTCGCGCAGCAGGGCTCGCCCACTGGCAACCTGCTCGCGACGCTCGTGTTCTTCGCGCTGAGTGCATTGCCGACGCCGCAGTTCATGCTGTGGGGCTGGCGCGTGCCGTTTCTGTTGTCGGCGCTGCTGGTGATCGTGGGCATGGTCATCCGCCTGAAACTGGAAGAGTCGGACGACATGAAGCGCGTGCTGGCGCAGAAGAAGACCGTCAAGCTACCGCTTAAAGACGTGGTGCGCGACCACTGGGGCCTTGTGCTGCTGGGTGCGGGCACGCTGCCGCTTATCCACGTGACCTATCTGAAGAGCAACTTCGCGCTGGCGTGGGCCACGAAGGAACTCGGCTACGCGCAGGACACCTTCCTCGGCATCATCGCGATTGCGCTGGTGGTGCAGTTCATCACGCAGCCAATAGGTGCTTGGCTGGTTTCGCGCATGGACATGCGCCGTGCGATCTGCCTGATGGTGCTGCCCGAATTCCTGCTCATGCCGGTGATGTTCTTTGCCATCGAGAGCAAGGTGTATTGGATTGCGCTGGTCGGCATGTGCCTGGCGACGATTCCGCATTCGATGTTCTACGGCGCCATTGGCGGCATTCTGGCGCGCGTGTTCCCGACGCGCATCCGCTACACGGGCCTGTCGCTGGCGTATCAGCTGTGCTCGCTGGTAGTGGGCGGCGGCACGCCGGTGTTTGCGCAGTGGATGCTCAACAGCAGCGGCAGTATCGTGGGCGTGGCGGTGTCGTCGGCGCTGTATGCACTGGTGTCGCTGGCGTGCACGCTGGTGCTGCTTAACCGCACCGGGTATCGCGCCGATGAGCTGTCCACCGCCGAGCGCGCTGACGCGATGGACTTGGGGCAGGGTGACGCCGATGTCTCTCGACCCCACGCCGGCCCTGTGGGCAAACCGGTAGCCGCTGCCTGAGCTGTTCGGGCCAACCGGCCTTACACGAAACGTGCGGTAGCACACCTGCCGCACGTTCCCTACGATGACAAGGCAAGCCAAACAAAACGGGGAAGCGCGCCATGTCCATCTTTGACGAGAACGAGCACCGCGAAGCCTTCTGGGAAACCGTGCGCCAAGCCATCGAGGCGCGCGATCAGGCCGATGAAGCGCGCCGCGCCGGGCGATTGACAGGGCTGGCAATCGGCCTGTCGGTGGCCGCGCTGGCGGTTGCACTCATAGCGTGGCGCCGCCGGTCTGCGGACGATGTGGCTTAACGCTATCTTGCCGTGGCGCGCCAATTCTTAACGCGCCGCTCCCCCGTTCGCGAGCAGCGCTTCATGTTCAGATAAATGAGGGTGATTCTCATTTATCTGGGCGCGATGTGTGCCTGTTCTGCGCGCGTGTGTCCGGCTGATTTCCGGGAGCCCGCATGCCTGCCGTTCTGCCCGAGCCGTTGCACCATATCGGCACGCCTATCGACGCGCTCTATGCGCAGTACAGCGACTGGCTGTTCGCTTGGTTGCGCTAGAAGCTCGGGTCATCGCGCAGCTCACCAGCGTGCGCTTCCACCATGACGTGGAGGCACTGGCCTACAACGCGCAACGCGGTTGCTATGTCGTCACGGGGTTCCGTGGCGCAGAGCGCGAGCCATTCGTGCGCTGATGGAGCGCGGCGTGTCGTAAACCGGCCCGTATCAGTCGCCGCTTGAAGATGGCATGCAACATCTCCACGCGTGGTGCCAGCGCGTGATGGGCACGCTGCCCGTCGCTGACGTGCAATGGCGAACGGCTGCGCGAGATCAAGGCGCCGGGGAAGGGCGGCGTTACAATTCGCCGCTTCTTCCCAGGGTGTTTCATGCCACGCGGCCTCGCTCTCGCCACGCCTCAACTCACGTCGGACGGCACACCGTTTTCCGCGCAATACGACGACGTCTATCACAGCACTGAAGGCGGTCTGGCACAGGCGCATCACGTCTTTCTGGGCGGCAACCGCTTGCCGGGCGCCTGGCAGGGCAAGAGCACCTTCACCATCGTCGAAACCGGCTTCGGCCAGGGCCTGAATTTCCTGGCAACGTGGGCTGCATGGCGCGACGATCCGCAGCATTGCGCACGGCTCGATTTCGTCTCGATCGAAAAGCATCCGTTCGATCGCGCGAGCTTGTCGATCGTGCATCCGAGAAGCGGCGCACTAGCGTCGCTTGCCGAGACGCTGCGTCAGTCATGGCCCGTGCCGGTGCCAGGCGTGCATCGTCTCGTGTTCGAAGGTGGCCGCGTCACGCTCACGCTGCTGTTCGGTGATGCGATGGAGGTGCTGCCGCAGTTGTCCTGCGCCGCCGACGCGTTTTACCTCGACGGTTTCTCTCCCGCCAAGAATCCGGATCTATGGCAGCCGCGCGTGTTCAGGCAGCTTGCTCGCGTAGCCCGTGCTGGCGCCACGCTGGCCACGTACACGGCAGCAGGCTTCGTGCGACGCGGGTTGCAGGAAGCCGGCTTCGAGGCCCACAGGGCGCCCGGCTTCGGCACCAAGCGCGACATGACCATCGCCCAGTTTCCGACGCATTGGCGCACACGGCGTGGGCCGGCTGAAGCGCCGGTCTGGAGCGAACGCCACGCCATCGTGCTTGGTGCGGGGCTCGCAGGCTGCTCTGTCGCGGAGCGACTCGCGTCGCGCGGCTGGCGTATCACGCTCATTGACGCAAACGACGGTCCCGCGTGCGGCACATCGGCGCATCGCGCAGCGGCGATGCATCCGCACGTGTCCATCGACGACAGCGTCCTCTCTCGCCTTTCGCGCGCCGGCAACTTGCTCGCGCGCCGTCATTGGAACGCACTCGACCGCGCTGGCATCGCCACAGGCTTTCGGCCCACGGGCGTGCTGCAACTCGCCGAACACGCCGACGATGCCATCGACCAGCAGCGCGTCGTGCAAGCGCTCGGCTATCCCACGGATTACATGGATTGGCTCAATGCTGATCAAGCCGCTGAACGCGTTGGCGCCAACGTGCCACAGGGCGGCTTGTGGTTTGCGCAGGCCGGCTGGGTCGCACCGCCCGATGTCTGTCGTGCCAATCTGGCTGCCGCAGGCGCTGCAATCGACGCACGTTGGAACACGCACGTTGAATCGCTGCGCCAAGACGACGATCAGTGGCAGGCCCTTGATACGCTGGGTGAAGTGATTGCGAGCGCGCCGGTCATCGTCCTCGCCAACGGTCTTGGTGCGGCACGTCTCGCACCGCTGAAATCCGCGTCGCTCAAACCAGTGCGTGGCCAACTCACGGATGTGCCTGTCGCCAGTTTGGAGGCGGGTGCCTCTTGGCCCAACGCCGTCATTTGCGGCGATGGCTACCTGCTACCGGCAGAGCCGGGTACGCAAACCGTGCGCACGGGGTCATCCTTCCAGCCGGGCGAATCCGATCCGGCCGAGCGTATCGCTGATCACGCGACCAATCTCGGGCGGCTGGCGAGGCTTCAGCCGCAGCAATCAGTCGCGCTGGCGAAGCTGGACCCCTCACAACTGCATGGTTATGTCGGTGTGCGCTGTGTCTCCGCTAATCGGCTGCCGTTGATCGGCCCGTTGGTGGATGAGGCGGCGGCCATGGCGCCCGGCTTTCGTTTGCGCGGCCCGCATGCGCAACTGCCGCGCCTCGCCGGGCTGTATGCCGCACTTGCATATGGCTCGCGCGGCCTCACATGGTCGGTGCTGGGCGCGGAACTGCTGGCGGCCCAGATTGATGGCGGTCCGCTGCCGCTGGAATCCGATCTGGCTGCGGCGCTTGATCCTGGCCGTTTTATCCTGCGCGCATTGCAGCATGGACTCAAGCAAGCGCAGGGTGCCGCACCTGCCGAAAACGAGGCCGCGGACATGCCGGACTAACGCGCCGTTGGAAGGGTTTTCCAAGCGTTCCGACCCAAAAAATCAGGGCCAGCGAACGTTCCATGCCATAATATGCGTTTTGCGTTTGCCAGCCTGAACGCGCCCGTTGTGCCGCGCATAGTGCAGTCAAGCGGCCCTCGCGCCGCATTCCTGCAAGCCCGGCAAGACCAAGAACTTTGAACCACGGCTGCTGCTGGCGCTGCGCCGTTCGACGCAACCATCTTCTGAATCTGGAATTACGACCATGTCGACTATCGAAAACCTCGGCAAGCTTGATCGCAAAGTGACCCTGGCTGTCCCGAAGGCCGAAGTGGAGCAAGAGAAGCAAAGCCGTCTGGCGCGTCTGTCCAAGACCGTCAAGATGTCCGGCTTCCGCCCGGGCAAGGTCCCGATGAAGATGGTCGAGAAGCAATACGGCCAACAAGTCGAGTTCGAAGTGCGCTACGACAAGGCTGCACGCCAGTTCTTCGATATCACCAACGAGCAGGGCGTGAAGGTTGCCGGTCAACCTCGCTTCGAGGTGAAGACCGAAGGCGTGGCCGACGACCAAGTCGCGTTCGACGCCACCTTCGAGGTGTATCCGGAAGTCAAGCTGGGCGATCTGGCCGGCGCAGAACTGACCCGCACCAAGACTGAGATTACCGACGCCGAGATCGACAAAACCCTCGACATCCTGCGCAAGCAACGCGTGCACTATCACCCACGCGGCGAAGCCGGCGAGCACGGCGATGGCGGCGCGGCTGTTGCACAAGATGGCGACCGCGTGACGGTTGACTTCGTCGGCACGATCGACGGCGTCGAATTCGCCGGCGGCAAGGCGGAAGGTTTCAGCTTCGTGCTGGGTGAAGGCCGCATGCTGCCCGAATTCGAACAAGCCACGCTGGGCCTGAAGCAAGGCGAGTCGAAGAAATTCCCGCTGGCTTTCCCCGAGGACTACCACGGCAAGGACGTGGCAGGTAAGACGGCTGAGTTCACCGTCACGCTCAAGCAAGTCGAGTGGGCGCACCTGCCGGAAGTCAACGAAGCCTTCGCGCAATCGCTGGGCATCGCCGACGGCAACCTTGACAAGATGCGCGCCGACATCCGCGAAAATCTCGAGCGTGAAGTCAAGCGCCGCACGCACGCGCTGCTCAAGGATCAAGTCATGGACGCGCTGCTGAAGGTGGCAGAGCTGGACGTGCCGAAATCGCTGGTCGAGCAAGATCAGGAGCGCCTGGTTGAAATGGCTCGTCGTGACCTCGAATCGCGCGGCATGCCGAACGCCAAGAACATGCCGATCCCGGCCGAGATGTTCACGCAACAAGCCGAGCGCCGCGTGACGTTGGGGCTGGTGCTGGCTGAAGTCGTGAAGGCCAACAGCCTGGAGGCCAAGCCGGAGCAGATCAAGGCCGAGATCGAGGAGTTCGCCAAGAGCTACGAGGATCCGAAGGAAGTCATCCGCTGGTACTACGGTGACCAACAGCGCCTGGCCGAAATGGAAGCGTACGTGCTCGAAAACAACGTGGTAAATTTTGTGTGCGACAAGGCCAAGGTCACTGACAAGGCTGTGTCGTTCGAAGAGTTGACCGCCACCCCGGCTCAAGGCTGATCGATCGGCTGAAATTTGTCGACTGAGTTTCCGAAGTTAAGCACCGGAGAACCGCATGATCCGCAATGAACTGATCGACCAACTTGCCCGCAGCCAGGCTTCCGCGCTCGAAACGCAAGGGCTCGGTCTGGTGCCGATGGTGGTCGAGCAGTCTGGCCGCGGCGAACGCGCCTACGATATCTATTCGCGCCTGCTCAAGGAGCGAGTGATCTTCATGGTGGGCGAGGTCAACGACCAGACTGCCAACCTTGTGGTGGCACAGCTGCTGTTCCTGGAGAGCGAGAATCCGGACAAGGACATCTCGCTGTACATCAACTCGCCGGGCGGCTCGGTATCGTCCGGGCTGGCAATGTACGACACGATGCAGTTCATCAAGCCGGATGTGTCGACGCTGTGCATGGGCATGGCCGCCAGCATGGGCGCGTTCCTGCTGGCAGCCGGTGCGAAAGGCAAGCGCCTGGCGCTGCCGAACTCGCGCATCATGATTCATCAGCCGCTGGGTGGTGCGCGTGGCCAGGCTTCGGATATCGAGATCCAGGCGCGCGAAATTTTGTACCTGCGCGAGCGCCTGAACACGGTGCTCTCGGAGGCGACCGGCCAGCCGGTCGACAAGATTGCTCGTGACACTGACCGCGACAACTTCATGAGCAGCGAGCAGGCTAAGGAATACGGCCTGATCGACCAGGTCATCGCTAAGCGCTGAAGTGCTGAAGTAATGCGCCGATGTGCGCGGTAGCCGGTGCCGCCGGTGCGTTTTGCGGCACCGGCTAACCGCACCAAACATCTCAAGCGGTGTCAAAAACGAGGCTTCGCGCCTCGTTTTTGCTTTGAACAACACCTGCGGATCGTCGCCAGATAATTTGGCGTATGATGCTGCCAAGAACTACTGGTAATCGTTATGGCGGACAAGAAAGGCTCCACTGGCGAAAAGCTGCTGTACTGCTCGTTCTGCGGCAAGAGCCAGCATGAGGTCAAGAAACTGATTGCCGGCCCCTCGGTCTTCATCTGCGATGAATGTATCGACCTGTGCAACGAGATCATCCGGGACGAAGCCGCCATCTCCGAAAAGGAAGGTGGTCTGGCGGTCAAGTCCGATCTGCCGACGCCGCATGAGATTCGCCAAAGCCTCGACCAATATGTGATCGGTCAGGAGCAGGCCAAGAAGATCCTGGCGGTCGCGGTCTACAACCATTACAAGCGTTTGAAGCACCTCGGCAAGAAGGACGATGTCGAGTTGTCCAAGAGCAATATCCTGCTCATCGGGCCGACAGGCTCAGGCAAGACCTTGCTTGCACAAACGCTGGCGCGTCTGCTGAACGTGCCATTCGTCATCGCTGACGCCACCACGCTGACCGAAGCCGGTTACGTGGGCGAAGATGTCGAAAACATCATCCAGAAGCTGCTGCAGAACTGCAATTACGAAGTGGACAAGGCCCAGCGCGGCATCGTCTACATCGATGAGATCGACAAGATTTCGCGCAAGTCTGACAACCCTTCCATCACCCGGGACGTTTCTGGGGAAGGCGTGCAGCAAGCTCTGCTCAAACTGGTCGAAGGAACGATGGCATCAGTGCCGCCGCAAGGTGGTCGCAAGCATCCGAACCAGGATTTCCTGCAAGTCGACACCACCAACATCCTGTTTATTTGTGGTGGTGCGTTTGATGGTCTGGAAAAGATCATCATGCAGCGCTCCGACAAGACCGGTATCGGTTTTGGCGCAGAGGTGCAGAGCAAGGAAGAGCGCGACGTCAGCGAAGTGCTGCCGCAAGTGGAGCCGGAAGACCTCATCAAGTTTGGTCTGATCCCCGAGCTGATCGGCCGTCTGCCCGTGGTGGCGACGCTGGCCAAGCTCGACGAGGCCGCCTTGATGGAAATCCTGGTCGAGCCCAAGAATGCAATCGTCAAGCAGTACCAGAAGCTGCTGGCAATGGAAGGTGTGGAGCTGGAAATTCGTCCGAGTGCGCTGACGGCAATCGCCCGCAAAGCGATCAAGCGCAAGACGGGGGCGCGTGGTCTGCGCTCTATTGTCGAGCACGCTTTGATGGATGTGATGTATGACCTCCCCAACCACAAGGGTGTGCAAAAGGTGGTGATCGATGAAAGTACGATCTCCGACGACGGCAAGCCCTTGCTGATTTACGAAGAGCAACCCAAGGTTGCAGGTTCCAACTGACGCGAATGCCCGGCCGGGATGCGCCGTATGCGTCCCATGCAGGAAGCCGTTCGCTCGCGAGCGGCTTTTTTGCTTCGGGAAACCGGGTCGGCATGCGACTTGCAGCAACGGTCTTGTAAAACCGTCGCTGTGCCCAATTTAGCCCTTACATGACTTTCTGGGGAAAATAATGTCCGGAACCCAACTTTTACCCGCCGAGCAGATTCGCCTGCCGCTGTTGCCGTTGCGTGACGTGGTGGTGTTTCCGCACATGGTGATTCCGCTGTTCGTGGGGCGCCCTAAGTCCATCAAGGCGCTGGAAGCCGCAATGGAGGCGGGCAAAAGCATCATGCTCGTGGCGCAAAAGACCGCCGCCAAGGATGAGCCGACCGACAAGGACCTCTACGAGGTCGGTTGTATCGCCAACATCCTGCAGATGCTGAAGCTGCCAGACGGCACCGTGAAGGTGCTGGTCGAGGGCACGCAACGCGCCAACATCCTGACCGTGACCGACGACGAATCGCACTTCTTCTGTGAAGCGGTGCCCGTCGGCCCGGAACCCACTGAATCGGCTGAGACCGAGGCGCTGCGTCGCGCCATCGTGTCGCAGTTCGATCAGTACGTGAAGCTGAACAAGAAGATTCCGCCGGAGATCCTGACCTCTCTGTCGGGCATCGATGAGCCGGGTCGTCTGGCTGACACCATCGCCGCACATCTGCCGATCAAGCTCGAGCAGAAGCAGAAGATTCTCGAGATGTTCAACGTGACTGAACGCCTGGAGAGCCTGCTGTCGCAGTTGGAAGGCGAGATCGACATCCTGCAGGTGGAAAAGCGCATCCGCGGCCGCGTCAAGCGCCAGATGGAGAAGAGTCAGCGCGAGTACTACCTGAACGAGCAGGTCAAGGCCATTCAGAAGGAACTGGGCGAAGGCGAAGAAGGCGCTGATCTCGAAGAGTTGGACAAGAAGATCAAGGCCGCCCGCATGCCCAAGGAGGCCAAGAAGAAGGCCGAATCCGAGTTCAAGAAGCTCAAGCTGATGTCGCCGATGTCCGCAGAGGCAACGGTCGTGCGCAACTACATCGACACGCTCGTGGGCCTGCCGTGGCGCAAGAAGAGCAAGGTCAACAACGACCTGTCGAATGCTGAGCAGGTGTTGGACACCGATCACTACGGCCTGGAGAAGGTCAAGGAACGCATTCTTGAATATCTCGCGGTGCAGCAGCGTGTCGACAAGCTGAAGGCCCCGATCCTGTGCCTCGTGGGGCCGCCGGGTGTGGGTAAGACTTCGCTCGGGCAATCGGTGGCGCGTGCGACGAACCGCAAGTTCGTGCGCATGGCGCTGGGCGGCGTGCGTGACGAGGCCGAGATTCGCGGCCATCGCCGTACGTACATCGGGTCGATGCCGGGCAAGATCTTGCAGAGCCTGACCAAGGTCGGCGTGCGCAACCCGCTGTTCCTGCTCGACGAGATCGACAAGATGGGCGCAGATTTCCGTGGTGACCCGTCGTCGGCGCTGCTGGAGGTGCTGGACCCGGAACAGAACCACACGTTCCAGGACCACTACATCGAAGTGGACTTCGACCTGTCGGACGTGATGTTCGTGGCGACGTCGAATTCGCTGAACATTCCGGCGCCGCTACTTGATCGGATGGAAGTGATTCGTCTGTCCGGCTACACGGAAGACGAAAAGATCAACATCGCCCGCCGCTACCTGCTGCCCAAGCAGATCAAGAACAATGGCCTGAAGGAAGGCGAGATCGATGTGACCGAAGGCGCGCTGCGCGACATCATCCGCTACTACACACGGGAAGCCGGTGTGCGTTCGCTGGAGCGCGAGGTTTCGAAGATCTGCCGCAAGGTCGTCAAGCAACTGCTGCTGAAGAAGGAAGCTGGTACGCCAGTGAAGGTGGATTCGGACAATCTGGACAAATTCCTCGGCGTGCGTCGCTTCGACTTTGGTCTGGCTGGCAAGGAAGACCAAGTTGGCCAAGTGACCGGTTTAGCATGGACGGAAGTTGGCGGCGATTTGCTGACCATCGAAGCCGCGTTGATGCCGGGTAAGGGCAACATCACCCGCACGGGTTCGCTGGGCGACGTGATGAAGGAGTCGGTCGAGGCGGCGCGCTCGGTGGTGCGTTCGCGTTCGGCTCGCCTGGGGATCAAGGATGAGATGTTCGAGAAGCGCGACATTCACATCCACGTGCCCGAAGGCGCTACGCCCAAGGACGGCCCGTCGGCGGGTATTGCGATGACGACGGCGTTGGTGTCTGTGCTGACCGGCATTCCGGTGCGCGCCGACGTAGCGATGACTGGCGAAATCACTCTGCGCGGCGAAGTGCTGCCGATCGGTGGCCTGAAGGAAAAACTGCTGGCAGCACACCGCGGTGGCATCAAGCTGGCGTTGATTCCCGAGGAGAACGTCAAGGACTTGGCAGACATTCCGGACAACGTGAAGAACAGCATCGAGATCCAGCCGGTGCGCTGGATCGACAAGGTGCTGGAACTCGCGCTGGTGAGCAAGCCTGAGCCACTGCCGGACGAGGAGGCCAAGCCGGCGCCCGCCAAGGGTGACGATGGCAAGTCGCAGGAAATGGTGCATCACTGACAGCGTAGCCTGCCACAGTTGAAGAAGGGCCCGACGTGTTCGGGCCCTTCTTCTTTGCGCGGGCTGCGACGCGCGGCACGCAGTTCTTCGCCTTGACACGTCGATTGACGGCCACTTTAATGAATCCACACTGAGCGGGTGTTCGGGGAGGTGGCACGATGAACAAAACAGATCTCATCGACCATGTGGCGACGCAAACTGACATGTCAAAAGCCGCAGCTGGGCGCGCCATCGACGCGCTGATCGACGGCATCAAAGATGCGTTGTGCGACGGAGGGTCGGTCACGCTGGTCGGGTTCGGCACGTTCCTGGTCGGCAAGCGATCTTCGCGCAATGGGCGCAACCCGCGTACCGGTGCCGCCATCACGATCGAAGGCGGCAAGGTCGCAAAATTCAAACCTGGCAAAGCGCTAAAAGATGCGCTAAACTAACGGGCTTTGGTGCTCGTGGGTGACAACGCGAGCGCCGGACAGTCCGGCTCACGCCGGCAGTACGAACGGGTGCTTAGCTCAGTTGGTAGAGCAGCGCCCTTACAAGGCGCGGGTCGGGAGTTCGAGCCTCTCAGCACCCACCATCGTTCGTATTGCCGCTCACGCGTCGGGTGGTCCAACCCAATTTGGAGCGGTAGTTCAGTCGGTTAGAATACCGGCCTGTCACGCCGGGGGTCGCGGGTTCGAGTCCCGTCCGCTCCGCCAGTATCTTGTACAAAGGCCCGATTCGTTCGGGCCTTTGTCTTTTCAGCGGCAGATGCGTTGCAGGTTGTGCCTGAGCGCGGTGTCGCGATTGTCCGGAATGCCGGCGGCACCTGATAGAATCGCCGGATTTTCCATCTTCCATTCACCTCCGGTCCAGCATGCTTGATTTCGTACGTACGCATCGGCGCTTGATGTTTCTGGTGCTGCTGATTCTGGTGTTCCCATCGTTCGTGTTCTTCGGCGTGCAGAGCTATTCGAGCTTCATGGACAGCTCGCACGACGCTGCCAAGGTCGACGGCAAGGTCATCTCCACCAACGAAGTCGACGCGCGCGTGCGCGAGCAGACCGAGCGTCTGCGTCAGATGCTCGGTGCGCAATATGATCCGCGCCAGTTCGAAGGCCCGCAGATGCGCCGCGACGTGCTCGACGGCATCATTCAACAACGCGTGCTGGCCAACGAAGTCACGCGTGCGAGCCTGAACATCTCGAACGAGAAGATCCGCGACACCATCCTGCAGATCCCAGCTGTGGCCGCGCTGCGTAAGCCGGACGGCTCGTTTGATCAGCAGGCCTATGTGCGCCTGCTGTCTGCGCAGAACATGACGCCGGAGCAGCTGGAAGGCAATCTGCGTTTCGAACTCGCGCAGCAACAAATTCCGCAATCGATCACGTCGTCGGCATTCGTGCCGAAGTCGCTGGTGGACCATTTGATTCAGGTGCGTGACCAACAGCGCGAAGTGCAGGCACTCCTGTTCAAGCCGGCTGACTACGCTGCCAAGGTCAATGTTGATGACAAGGCCATCCAGGCTTACTACGACGCGCACCAGCAGGAGTTCTCGGTGCCGGAGCAGGTCAAGGCCGAGTACGTCGTGTTTTCGGGCGAAGACATGATGAAGCAGATTCCGGTCACGCCCGAGCAGATCAAGGAGTACTACGATCAGAATGCCGCGCGCTTCAAGACGCAGGAAGAACGCCGTGCTGCGCACATCCTGATCAAGCTACCGGACAACGCGAAGGCCGCCGACAAGGAAGCCGCCAAGAAGAAGGCCGAGGAAGTGCTGGCCGAAGTGCGCAAGAACTCTGCGAGCTTCGCAGATCTGGCCAAGAAGTATTCGGGCGATCCGGGCTCGGCTGCGCAGGGCGGTGAGCTGGGCTTCCTGGGCAAGGGCGCGACCGTGCCGCCGTTCGAGAATGCGCTGTTTGCACTCAAGCAGCCGGGCGACGTGAGCGATGTGGTCGAAAGCGATTTCGGTTTCCACATCATCAAGCTGGAAGAAGTGAAGGGTGGCGGCGTGCAACCGCTGGAAGCTGTCAAACCGGAGCTCGAGCGCGAACTGCGTACGCAACTCGCCAACAAGAAATATTCCGAGTTGGCCGATGCGTTCTCCAACACGGTGGAAGATCAGTCCGACAGCCTGAAGCCGGTGGCCGACAAGCTCAAGCTGCAGATCCAGACTGCCGACAACGTAACCCGCACGCCAAGCCCGGCCCAATCCGGCAGCCCGATCGGCAACGACAAGGTGGTCAAGGCCCTGTTTGCTGACGACGTGATCAAGAACCACCGCAATACGGCTGCCATCCAGGTGGGACCGACCACGCTGGTTGCAGCGCGTGCTGCGGAGTATCGTCCGGCCACCGTCAAGAAGCTGGCCGACGTGCGTGAGCAGGTCAAGGCCAAGGTGATCGCTGAACAAGCAGCTGCGTTGGCTAAGAAGGCTGGCGAAGAGAAGCTGGCCGCTGTGAAGCAGGGCAACAACGCAGACGGTTTCAGCGCTGCCCAGACTGTCTCGCGTCAGCAGGCGCAAGGTACGTTGCCCGCCGCGCTGACGGCTATCCTGCGCGCGGATGCGTCCAAGTTGCCGGCCACCATCGGCGTTGACCTCGGCGCCCAAGGCTATGCGCTGTATCGCATCAATAAGGTGCTGCCGCCGGCTCATGCGGACGAAGCGCGCCGTGCAGCCGATGCGCAGCAACTGGCACAGGCCGCTGGTCAGACCGAGTTCAACGCCTACTACGAAGCGCTGAAGGCGCGCTCGAAGGTGAAGATCAACAGCAGCGCGGTCGACACCAGCAAGCCCGCAAACACGGCAGACGATGCGTCCTGAGAAATCGCGAGTCGAATGAAAACGCCCGCCCCACAGCGGTAATGCCGTTCAGTTAAGACCTGAACGGCATTTT
>CAUPMS010000024.1:0-73579 GCA_963512445.1 uncultured Ralstonia sp. | reverse complement strand
CCATAAAACACCCCAGCTCGACTACCGCGCTGGGGTGTTTGCTTTGCACCGCCACGAATAAGCGACGTCCACTTGTGACCTCGCAACACTCACACAAAAACCGAACAATGCTAAGGAAAAGTTGTGATACTGTATATTTATACAGTACTCATCGGCTTGCCTTGGCATTTTCATGTTTGAGTTGTCTTCGTCTCTTTTTGTCGCCGAAGATGTGGCGGAATGTCCCGTCCTCGCTAGTCGCGCGGGGTCTGGGGTGCGCTCGCTTGTGCGGAAAACCAAGACGGTACCATTGCCCGAAACGCTGCACCCAGCGCTATGGCGTGCAGGCCGTCTGGCGGGAGGCGGCGGGCGCGTTCTGACTACCGGCTATGACCCGTTGAGTGCCGAGCTGCCCGGCGGTGGCTGGCCTCTTGGTGGATTGACCGAGCTACTGTGCTCGCAATCCGGCATCGGTGAATGTCGGTTGCTGCGCCCAGCTTTGTCTACGTTGTGCACGAGTGCAGGACGTATCGCGCTAATTGCCCCGCCGTATTTGCCGAATGCGGTGCGGTTGGTCGGGTGGGATTTTTCTCCTGAACAAATCGTCTGGGTGCGTGCTGACAAGCCGGCCGATTTGTTGTGGGCAGCGGAGCAGGTTCTGCGCAGTCAAGCCTTCGGTGGCGTGCTGATCTGGCTGAATCAAGTGCGTCCCGGGGCGCTGCGCAGGCTGCAAGTGCTGGCGCAGGCAGGCGAGAGTGCCATCTGGGTGTTCCGGCCGGAACAGGCGTTACGCGAATCATCGCCAGCGGTGCTGCGGTTGGGCCTGGAGCCAACCGGTGCCGATGCGCTGTCCATCCTTTTCCACAAGCGACGCGGGCCGTTGCGTGAATCACCATTGTTGCTGCCGCTGGCTGATCCTCTCCAGGCCGGTCGTGCTTCCGTGCGTCCATTGCCTGCGCAGCCTGCCGAACCGTTCACGATGGATCCGGCCACGGCGAAATTGCTGGCCGCGCTTTCGTCTCCCTCGCCTTCTATTGCGTTTGATTCTTTGTCGGACGCTTCCGATCAAAACATTCCCGATCATGCCGTTCTGGATCGCGGTGCATCTGCCCCGTCTCCCACTCGACGCGCTTCGACCCCGGTGGCCTGACCCGGTCGCGCTGCCTTTGCCGGTAGTGGTGCTGGAGCAGGAGCGTGTGGTGTCGGCCAACCGTCTGGCGATGCGTGAAGGTGTACATGCAGGCTTGCGCCGGGCGGGCGCACAGGCGCTGGTGCCGCACGCCATACAGCTTGACCGTGACGTGGGGGCCGAGGCGCGGTTGATGCAATCGCTGGCGCTGGCGCTGTTGGCATTCACACCGCATGTCACGTTGGACATGGTGGATGAGGCGACCGTGTTGTTGGAGGTCGAGGCCAGCTTGCGCTTGTTCGGCGGCCATCGCGCGCTGTGTCGAGCCGTGAAGTATTGCGCGGTTCGGTTGGGCGCCATACCTCGGCTTGGCACCGGGCCGACGGCACGTGGTGCGGCATGGCTTGCCAGTGAGCAGCCGGCGCCGTTACGTGGGCGTCGTCGCACGGTAGCGCGGCAGGGGGGCGTGCGGCGAGCGGTGCGGCAGAAACGCTTGTCTGCATTGCTTGATCAATTGCCGGTCGATGCGGTGGCGCGTCTCACGCGGCCCGATTGGCTCGAGGGCTTGGGTTGCCGCACGCTGGCCGATTTGCGTGATTTACCGCGCAGTGGCCTGCGTCGGCGCTGCGGGCCGTTGCTGGTGGATACGCTCGACGCGGCGTATGGCGACGGGTACGAGAGCTTCACGTGGTTTGCCGCGCCGCTGCGTTTCGATGTGCCGCTGGAGTTGTCGGGCCGCATTGATAGCGCGGAAGGTGTTCTGACCGCATCGGAGCAGTTGTTGTTGCAGTTGGTCGGTTGGCTGTCGGCGCTGCAATTGGGCGCCAAGACGTATCGGCTCACGTTGGAGCATGAACGTCGGCGCGGTCGGAGCAGTGAAGATACCGCTTCGTCCACTCCGGTGGAGATCGCGCTGGCGCAGCCGGTTCGTACGCTGGCGCACTTGTCGCGGGTGCTGCATGAGCGCGTGCACCGGCTCACGCTGATCGCACCCGTGGTCGAACTGCGCCTGACGGTGACCGATGCTACGCCGCTTGCGCCGCCCACCGAATCGCTGTTTCCCGAACCTGGTGGTCGCGCTGAAGATGCTGCGCGCCTGATCGACACGCTCATCGCCCGGCTGGGTGCTGAGAACGTGCGTCACCCGCAGCCGTGTGCTGACCACCGCCCCGAGCGCGCCAATCACTGGGTTGAAGTAAATGCCTCGACCACCGCGCAGAGTCGCGCTGCCGCGCGTCAGGCATTGGCGCAATGGCACGCGCAGCAGCCGGAGCGGCCGCTGTGGCTGCTGGAGAAGCCGATCCCGCTGCTGACACGTCAGCACTATCCGTATTACCGCGGGCTGTTGCGGCTGGTGTCGATGCCCGAACGCATCGAATCCGGCTGGTGGGACGACGACCTCATCAAGCGCGATTACTTCATCGCCGAGGGAGAAAAGGGCGTGCGCTACTGGGTGTATCGCGAGCGCGTTTCCGCTGGCAAGGCCAGCGCGGGAGACGAAGACGCCCGCTGGTACCTGCACGGCCTGTTTGGTTAAGCGCGTCATGGCAGCAGCCACACCACTCCCCACTCTGCCCGACTATGCCGAGCTGCATTGCATCAGCAACTTCACGTTTTTGACTGGCGCGTCGCACCCGCACGAATTGGTGGAGCGTGCCAAGCTGTACGGTTATCAAGCACTGGCGCTGACCGACGAATGCTCTGTGGCGGGCACAGCGCGGGCCCTTGTGGCCTCGAAAGAACACGGTCTGAAGCTCATCACCGGTAGCCGTTTCACCGTGCGCGATGCCGATGGGGAACCCTGGCTGCGGTTGGTGCTGCTGGCGCAGAATATCGAGGGTTACGGCAACCTGAGCGAGGTCATCACGCACGCGCGATTGGCGGCACCCAAAGGCGAGTACCGCTTGTTGGCCGATGACTTGGCCGCGCCCAAAGGTGAGCTTGCCCACCTGCGCGGCGTGCCCGACTGCCTGGCAATCCTGCTGCCCGACTACGATCCTGATCCGCAGCAACTGCTGGCTCAGGCGTGGTGGTGTCAGCGCGTATTCGATGATCGGCTATCGATTGCACTGGAGATGCCGCTACGCCATGCGGATGATCGCCATCGCGGCACGGTCGCGGCGGTGTCGGAACAGATCGATGTGCCCATGGTTGCGACCGGCGGCGTGCAGATGCACACGCGCCAGCGCAAGCCGCTGCATGACGTGCTGACCGCTATCCGCCTGTCCAAACCGCTTTCTGAATGCGGGTTGGAGCTCTCCCCCAGCGCTGAACAGGCGATGCGCACGCGCATGCAGCTCGGGTTCTTCTATCGGGGCGAGCGCGGTGAGAAGGCTTTGCGGCGTGCGGTGGAATTGGCCAGCCTGTGCACATTCGAGCTAGACCAGATCAAATACGAATACCCACGCGAAGTTGTACCCGAAGACATGACGCCTGCCGCGTATCTGCGTGCGGAGACCATGGCCGGTGCAGCGCGGCGCTATCCGAATGGTGTGCCGGACAAAGTCGTCGCGCAGATTCAAGAAGAACTCGAGCTGGTTGCCGAGCTGGAGTACGAGCCATTCTTCCTCACCGTCTATGACGTGGTGAAGTTTGCCCGCAATGAGGGGATCCTTTGCCAGGGGCGCGGCTCGGCGGCCAATTCGGCGGTGTGTTTCTGCCTGGGGATCACCGAGGTGGACCCGAGTGCCGGCAATACGTTGTTTGCACGCTTTCTCTCGCGCGCACGCAATGAGCCCCCCGACATTGATGTCGATTTTGAGCACCAGCGCCGTGAAGAAGTCATCCAGTACATCTACAACAAGTACGGCGTGACACGCACCGCTTTGGCGGCCGCGCTCATCACTTATCGCACGCGTAGCGCACTTCGTGACGTGGGCCGCGCGTTGGGCATTGACCTGGGGATCGTCGAACAGGTGGCCAAGGGCCAAGCGTGGTGGGACACCCGCAAGGAATTTTCCCAGCGTGCAGGCCAGCAGGGGCTGGACCCCGAATCGCCGCTGGTGTTGCGCTGGGCGCAAATGGTGGAGCAGTTGCGTGGTTTTCCGCGCCACCTGTCGCAGCACGTTGGTGGATTTGTGATCGCGCAGAACAAGCTCTCCCGCTTGGTGCCGATCGAGAACGCGGCCATGGAAAACCGCCGCGTCATTCAGTGGGACAAAAACGATCTCGAGTCGCTACGTCTATTGAAGGTCGACGTGCTGGCGTTAGGCATGTTGACGGCGATTCGGCGCACGCTCGATATGGTGGATGCATTGCCCGGCCGTCGCGCACACTACGGAGCAACTGGCAAGCTCGCCATGCAGAACCTGCCGAGCGAGGACGAAAAAACCTACGACATGATTTGTCGCGCCGAGACCATCGGCGTATTCCAGATCGAATCGCGCGCGCAGCAATCAATGCTGCCGCGTTTGCGACCACGCGAATACTACGATCTGGTCATCCAAGTAGCCATCGTTCGCCCGGGGCCGATTCAGGGCGGCATGGTGCATCCATACCTGCAGCGACGTGAGGCCGTGCGTAATGGCAATACCGGTTGCGTGACATACCCCGGCCCCGAGGTGAAGGCGGTGCTCGAGCGCACGCTGGGTGTGCCGATTTTTCAGGAGCAGGTGATGGAGATCGCCATGAAGGCCGGCGATTTCACTGCGGACGATGCTGACCGTTTGCGCCGCGACATGGCCGCCTGGAAGCGCAAGGGCAACCTCACACAGCATCAGGAGCGCTTGGTGCGGGTAATGGTCGAGGAGAAGCGCTACGACCGCACGTTTGTCGAAGCGTTGTGCAAGCAGATGGAAGGCTTTGCCGAATACGGCTTCCCAGAAAGTCATGCGGCGGGCTTTGCCAAGCTGGCCTACGTCAGTAGCTTCCTGAAATGCCACGAGCCGGCGGCGTTCTTTGCGGCGTTGCTCAACAGTCAGCCGATGGGATTCTATTCACCGTCGCAACTGGTGCAGGAAGCGCGGCGTAGCCAGGTGCGCGTGCTGCCGGCAGATGTGATGGCCAGCGTCTGGGACAGCGCGCTGCATCCCCGTACCGATGCCGGTGCCGATGGCGTGGTGCAGCCCGACATTCGCCTCGGTTTGAGTCGCATTCGCGGCATGCGCAGGCCGGCTGCCGAGCGTATCGAAGTGGCTCGCACCCAAGCGCCGTTTACTAGCGTGGAGGATCTCGCTCATCGTGCGGCGCTCGACCGCCATGACTTGAATGTGCTGGCCGCTGCCAATGCGCTCAAACCGTTGGCCGGGCACCGTCGCCAGGCGTTATGGCAAACACTCGCACTGCAGGAGCCCGGCCAGGATCACGCGCTGCTGCGCCAGGCCCGTCCGGTGGAAGCGCCGCTCGTGCTGCCGGCACCGCCCATCGGCGAAGAGGTGATGGGCGATTACGGCAGCCTGGGGCTGTCTTTGCAGAGCCATCCTGTAGGGCTGCTGCGCGCAAGGCTCGAACGCATGCGCTTTGCCACCGCCGCGACGCTGGCCAGCTATCGTAACGGGCAACTGGCGCGCGCCTGCGGCATTGTCACGGTGCGGCAACGGCCGGGCACAGCCAACGGCACGATCTTCGTTTCTATTGAAGACGAGACGGGCGCCATCAACGTCATCCTCTGGCCGCGCTTGGTCGAGCGCCAGCGCCGCGAGCTACTGAATGCGCAATTGCTGGGTGTCTACGGCAAATGGCAATGCGAACGCGAAACCCGGCATCTCGTCGCCCAGCACCTAGTGGATCTGACCCCACTTCTGGGGCGTCTCGCCACTTCCAGCCGCGATTTCCATTAATTCCCGCCCAGCCCCGACTGACCGCCGCGTCACCTCCGGCACGGCAATTGCGTGATGAGAGGCACGCGCAGCCGTCCGACCGTGATGTAGAGAGCCCACGCAGTTTTCATCGGCTACGCCCCATCCGATCGGTGGATAGGGCAAGCGCGGATCGACGGAACGTGGTGCGGGTGTAAGGATTTGCGATTGGAGCGTCACAAAAACGGTCTGCCAAGCGAAGAAAACGGCATCTATGAGGGAACCGACCTTCAAGACGCCTTGTCCCCATCAATGGGGTTGACGAGATGCGCTTTCATCACGCGTCGATATTGGGTGCAGTCGAAATTACGTCTACTCTGTAGAAAACACATCACGGAGGCCGCCCCCAAAAATGTGTGCAACGGCGTGCATAGATGGAACCGCCGCCGCTGCCGCGCTGTGTACGACCGCGGACGAAGGTGCAGCCCACCCGACCCGCATATTTTCAGCCCATCGTTCGGGTCCAGACCCGACGGTGTTTCCCATCTCAGGTGCAGGAGCGAACAGATGGAACAGCCTTTCAAGCAGTTACACAGTCTGCGCAAGTCGCGCAAGCTCAAACAGGAAGATGTCGCCAAGATGGCCGGTATCTCCCGCGAGGCGTATTTGCGCGCGGAATCCGGTCGTGCCGATCCCCGCCTGTCGACGCTGATGGCCGTGGCCGGCGCGCTGGGGCTGGAGGTCGTTCTGGCTCCGCGCGAAGCCGTAGCCGAGATCGAACGCGTGATCGCCAATCACCCGACCCAGCCGACGCAAGGCGGCGGCGGGACGGAAGCCGGCCACGAGCGTTCGGAACAAGGTTCGATGGGCGGCACGGGCGGTGGTCATGGTTTGGCAGGCCAGTATCGCGGGCCGGAGCGCCATCCGCAGTCGGCCTATCATCCGGGCGCTACGCACAGCCAAGCCGGCCAGCAAGGTGCACCGCATGCTGGCGGCAGTGCCGAAGACCGCTCGCGCATGACGTCTTCCGACAAACCGGCCGCTGGCGGTTCGTCGGGCGGCTCGGATCGCCCGGGCGGTTCGGGCTCGCGCGAATCGTAAGCTGAACACTCTTGTACAGGCCGGGCACGCAGGCGCGCGCCCGGTTTGCGATTGAGCGCACGGGGCCGGCGCACGTACAATTGGCCGGGCAAACTGCGGGCCGCCGGTTTGCGCGCGTTTGCGCCAACGTTTTCTCCTTCCTCTGTATGCAGGACGATTTGTCTCGCACGCGGTCACGCATGTCCATCGCGCAAGCCGTGCCGCAACACCCGCCCTTCTGGCACAACCTCAAACAAGACGTTTTCTTCTGGTCGCTGCTGGCCATTTGCGCTGCGCTGACGCTCGCGGCGCCCAGGCGCATCGTGGAATATCCGGCGCTGATTGACTGGCACACCATTGCCGCGTTGGCCGGTTTGCTGATCCTGACCAAGGCGGTGGAAGCCAGCGGCATGCTCCAACTGCTTGGTCGGCGCCTTGTCGATGTGGTCAGCAGCCAGCGTGTGTTGGCGCTCAGCCTGGTGGCGGCTTCGGCGGCGCTCTCGACGGTGCTGACCAACGATGTGGCGTTGTTCGTGATCGTGCCGCTCACCGTGGGCTTGCGGCAGGTCGCCAGCCTGCCTGTGGCGCGGCTGGTGATATTTGAAGCGCTGGCGGTCAACGCGGGTTCGGCTCTCACGCCGATCGGTAATCCGCAGAACCTCTTCCTGTGGCATCAATCGGGGCTGTCGTTTGGCGCGTTTGTTTGGCAGATGGCGCCGATGGTCCTGTTGCTGATCGCCTTGTTGCTGGTGGTGACGTGGTTCGCGTTTGCCTCGCTCGAAATCCATCTGCATGCCGAAACCGACGACGTGGAATTGCACAAACGTCTGTTGGTGCCGGCGCTCGTGTTGTACGTGCCGTTTCTGGTGCTGACCGACCTGGGCCACCCGCTGGTGGCGGCTGCCGGATTGATCGTGCTGTACCTCGTCGGGGCGCGCTACGTGCTGGCGCGGGTGGACTGGGGGCTGCTACTGGTGTTCATGCTGATGTTCATCGACCTGCGGCTGGTGGCGCAGCTTGGCATCGTGCGGCAGGCGTTGGCCGCGCTGACGTTGAGCAATCCGATGCATCTGTACTGGGCCGGCATTGGCGTGTCCCAGTTCATCAGCAACGTGCCGGCGGCGATCCTGTTGGCGGAGTATTCACATGACTGGCCGATGATTGCTTTCGCGGTGAGCGTAGGCGGGTTCGGCACGCTCATCGGGTCATTGGCCAACCTGATTGCGTTGCGCATGCTGGGGGATCGGCGCGCCTGGTGGGTGTTTCACGCGTACTCGATGCCGTTTCTGCTGGCTGCGGCGGGCATCGTGTATGCGTGGCTGGTGTGGTTGCGTTAGGCGGGCATGGCATTCCAATTTTCATAAAGCAACGCGGCCGCACAAGGCGGCCGCGTTGGATGAAGCGAATGGCGTATCAGACTTTCTTGGCCGATATCACCGCTTCGGACACATTACGCGGGGCTTCAGCGTAGTGCTTGAACTCCATCGTGTACGTCGCGCGGCCTTGTGTGGCGGAGCGCAGCGCGGTGGAGTATCCAAACATCTCTGCCAGCGGCACCTCGGCCTTGACGATCTTGCCGCCGCCGCCCGCAATGTCTTCCGTGCCCTGCACCATACCGCGCCGGGAAGACAAATCGCCCATCACGTTGCCCATGTAGTCTTCGGGCGTTTCCACTTCCACGGCCATCATCGGTTCGAGCAGGATGGGGCCAGCCTTGCGCATCGCGTCTTTGAAGGCCATCGAGCCGGCCATGCGGAACGCGTTTTCGTTCGAGTCCACGTCGTGGTAGGAGCCGAAGGTCAGGCGCACCTTCACGTCCACCACCGGGTAGCCCGCCAGCACGCCCGTGTTGAGCGTGTCGCGGATGCCCTTGTCCACCGCTGGGATGAACTCGCGCGGGATCACGCCGCCCTTGATCTCGTCGACAAACTCGTAGCCCTTGCCCTCGTTCGGCTCCAGCGTGATGACCGCGTGGCCGTACTGGCCGCGTCCGCCCGACTGCTTGACGAACTTCCCTTCGACGTCTTCAGCGGCCTTCTTGATGGTCTCGCGGTAAGCCACCTGCGGCTTGCCGACCGTGGCTTCCACACCAAATTCGCGCTTCATGCGATCGACCAGGATTTCGAGGTGCAGTTCGCCCATGCCCGAGATGATGGTCTGGCCGGACTCCTCGTCGGTTTTCACGCGGAACGACGGGTCTTCCTGTGCCAGGCGGTTCAGGGCAATGCCCATCTTTTCCTGGTCGGCTTTGGTCTTGGGCTCCACGGCCTGGCTGATGACGGGCTCGGGAAATTCCATGCGCTCCAGCACGATCACGTGTTCCGGGTCGCACAGCGTTTCGCCGGTCGTCACATCTTTCAGGCCTACGGCGGCGGCGATGTCACCGGCCAGCACTTCCTTGATCTCTTCGCGCTGGTTGGCGTGCATCTGCAGGATGCGGCCCAGGCGCTCCTTCTTCTGCTTGACCGAGTTGTAGACCGTATCGCCCGAGTTGATCTTGCCCGAGTACACGCGGAAGAATGCGAGTTGCCCGACGAACGGGTCGGTCATGATCTTGAAGGCCAGGGCCGAAAACGGCTCGCTGTCACTCGGGTGGCGTTCGAGCGGTTCGTCCTTCTCGCCATGGCCTTCAATGGCGGGAATGTCCACCGGCGAGGGCAGGTAGTCGACCACGGCATCCAGCATGGCCTGCACGCCCTTGTTCTTGAACGCGGAGCCGCACAGCATCGGCTGAATTTCGCCAGCAATGGTGCGTTTGCGCAGGGCGCGCTTGATCTCTTCTTCGGTCAGCTCTTCGCCACCGAGGTATTTGTTGAGCAGATCTTCATCCGCCTCCGCTGCGGCTTCGACCATTTTTTCGCGCCATTCCTGCGCGGTGGCCAGCAGGGCGGGATCAATGTCGGTGTACTCGAACTTCACGCCCTGCGAAGCATCGTCCCACAGGATCTCTTTCATCTTGACGAGATCGACCACGCCGCGAAATCCGTCTTCCGCGCCAACAGGAATCTGGATCGGCACGGGGTTGCCCTTCAGGCGCTCGCGCATTTGGCGCTCAACGCGGAAAAAATCCGCGCCGATGCGGTCCATCTTGTTGACAAACGCGATGCGCGGCACCTTGTATTTGTTGGCCTGGCGCCAGACGGTTTCCGACTGCGGCTGCACGCCGCCCACGGAGTCGTACACCATGCACGCGCCGTCGAGCACGCGCATGGAGCGTTCTACCTCGATGGTGAAATCGACGTGGCCCGGGGTGTCGATGATGTTGATGCGGTGCTCAGGATAATTGCCGGCCATGCCGCGCCACATGCAGTGCGTGGCCGCCGACGTGATAGTGATGCCGCGCTCTTGCTCCTGCTCCATCCAATCCATCGTGGCCGCGCCGTCATGCACCTCGCCAATTTTGTGATTGACCCCGGTGTAGAACAGGATGCGCTCGGTCGTGGTGGTTTTGCCGGCGTCGATGTGCGCCGAGATGCCGATGTTGCGATAGCGCTCGATGGGGGTCTGGCGGGGCATGATGTTTCTCTTCCCTTGAAGGACACTCGCAACGCCGACTCCGCACCATGCGAAGGGCGAATGTGCGAGTGGGAACACATTATAGGATTGGTCCTATCTCATCGCCTGTAGGGGTATTGGTCGGAATTTCACCCGCGGGCGACCTCATATGCCAGCTTATGCGCCACTTCACGCAGGCCTGCAAAGTCCAGCAGCTCGATTTCTCCATAGGCAAGCTTGAGAATGCCGCGCGCCTGGAAATCCTTGAGCACCTGGTTGACGGTCTGGCGGGACAGCGCCAGCAGTTGCGCAAGCTGCTCCTGTGGCACGCGCAGTACACGGCGGCTGCCCAGGCGCAGGTCGCCATACCCGTCGGCCATGAGTAGCAGGCGCCGCGCCACGCGCACGGGGGCGGGCAGCAGGGCGGTTTCTTCCAGGACGGTGAAGGTCAATCGCAGCTTGTGGGTCAACAGCAGGGCGAACGCGTGCAGCAGGGCGGGAGTGTTGTCCAGCAAGGCGATCAGCGCGGCTTGCGGCATATGCAGCAATGTCGTAGTGCCGTCGGCGCGGGCGTCGTGCGTGCGCGGCTGGCGGTCGAACACCCCGATCTCGCCAAACCAGTTGACGGGCTCCAGCACCGCCAGCAAGGCTTCGCGCCCGTCTGCGCTGGTGGCGCCAATGCGGATCGTGCCTTCCACCACGCAGTACAGGCCGTCGGGCGGGTCGCCACGCAGGAAGAGGATTTCTCCCGCCCCCAGGCGTCGCACAGCAGCAATGCCGATCAGCGCGTCCTGCAAGGGCGTCTGCAGCGTGCCGAACCAACTGCTGGCGTGCAGGCGTTCGCGGTACGGCGCTGCGTCCAGCGTGGACAGTGTGACGGGGTGATCCATGGGGCTGAGGAAAACCTCGGAAACGTGGAATTTGTCGGCTATGCGACAGAGCGCTGTGCCATCCACTAACTAGGATGAAATGATCATAACGAGCGCGCGGCTGGAGCGTCCATGCTGCAAACGCACAAAAACCGGAGACCCTCATGCGGACCCTGTCTGATCATCTTTCCAACTACGCCGCCTACCACCAGGACGGCCGCAATATCGCCACGCATTTCGTCGGCATTCCGGCGATTGTGCTGGCCGTAGCGGTGCTGCTGTCGCGTCCTGTGCTGGCAGACCTGTCGGGTGTGTCCATAACGCCCGCTCTGATCGTACTGGCGCTGACGACGCTGTTCTACCTGCGGTTGGACGCGATGTTCGGCGTGGTGATGTTCGCGCTCATCGGCGTGTGTGTATGGGCGGGTAACCATGTAGCCGCGCATTCGACGGCGGCTTGGTTGTCAGTGGGCATCGGCCTGTTTGTGATCGGCTGGATCATCCAGTTTGTCGGCCATTACTACGAAGGGCGCAAACCGGCGTTTGTCGACGATCTGGCGGGTTTGGTGATCGGCCCGTTGTTCCTGGTCGCGGAAACGGCGTTTGCTCTGGGTTTGCGTACAAAGCTGCGCGACGAGGTGGTCAGCCGCTCGCATGCGATGCGTGCCTCGACGGGTGGCAAGCCCGCTACCGCCTGAGCGTATCGCTTCCGCTCATTTCTCTTCGAATTTAGCGGCCGGTTGAAAGACCGGCGCACGATTCTGCATGCCGGCCAGCACCGCCTCGCGCTGGTTCGCGCTACCGATCAGCCGGTCTTGCTCAACCGACTCGGCTAGCAGAATGGCTGCAGTGTCGCCATCTTCCACCACACGCATCAGGCGCTTGGCAGCGCGAATGGCGTCTGGGCTCTTCTGCGCGATGTCACGTGCAGCTGCCAGTGCCGCTGCGCGCGGATCGTCCACCACGTGCGTCGCCAGGCCCAGGGCGCAGGCTTCCTGGCCGTTGATCACGCGGCCGCTGTAGATCAACTCGCGCAACTGGTCCGGACGCACCAGACCGCGCGTGAGTGCCATGCCGCCCATGTCGGGTATCAAGCCCCATTTGATTTCCATGACGGACAGACGCGTGTCGGCGCTCACGTAACGCACATCTGCGCCCAGCGCGATCTGCAACCCACCGCCGTAGGCAACGCCATGCACTGCGGCCAGCACCGGCACTGGCAGATCGCGCCATACCGTGCAGGCGTGCTGCGGCAAATTGGCAGCGCCATGCGTGCGCTTGGCGAGCCGGCCGGCGCTGATATCCGAGTTGGCGTCGTGGTTGCCCAAGCTGGCCATGCTGCCCATGTCCAGCCCCGCGCAGAAGGCGCGCCCCTCACCGGACACCACCACGGCGCGCAGATCTGCTTCGTTCATCAGGCGTTGCCCAATGGTGACGAGCGCTTCGAACATGGCGGGGTCGATAGCGTTCATCTTCTCGGGGCGGTTGAGCCGGACTTCGGCCACGCCAGCGTTGATGCTGAGCAGGATGCGATCAGTCATGGGGAGCGTCGTCCTCGGATTTATTCGAGGGCGATGACCAATGCGTCTCGCTTGTCCTTCACCTGTGCCCAGTGAGCATGGTCGGCCAGCGGCGGTTGCACCTTGGTCAGGCGCGGCCAGTCGGCGCGGTGTGAAAGCTGCGCGTTCAAGGCGATGAAGTCTTGCTGATCGGCCGGCACTTCGGCTGCCGGATAAATTGCGCCCACCGGGCATTCCGGCACGCAGATCGAGCAGTCGATGCATTCATCCGGATCGATCACCAGGAAGTTCGGGCCGGCGTGGAAGCAGTCCATGGGGCAGACGGCCACGCAATCGGTGTATTTGCACTGGATGCAGGATTCAGTAACGACGTAGGGCATAACGGCACGGGGGGCAAAATATGTTCAAAATGCGCTCGAAATTATGCCGCATCGATGCGAACTTTGTCGGGCGTCAAGCCCCGGAGAATTTTCGTACAGCGCGGCCATATCGTCAGCGGTATGGCCGAGCAACACTTTCGTGTCGACATTGCCTTGTTCTTTGTATGTGCGCGAGCAGAGGGATCGAATCTCGTGAAACGTCGGAGCGTCCTCCCCCTGGAGGCCCGCGAGCGTTCTAGCCTTGGCGAAGGCTTGTGAGATGCCGATGAGCCGTACGGGATCGCCGCGCTTGGCATCTCGCTGCGGTCTGATGTGGTGTATCAGGTACTGGCTGATAGCGCCGGTTGATCGGCAGCGAGCGATTACGTCCTCCAAGGTCATGTCGCTTGACGGACCAACGTGATTCCATCCCGTGATCGCCAGTCGCGTTACTCATCGACCTCGCTGCGGACCATCAGTACCGGCTTGTTGGTCTTGCGCACCACGCCTTCGGCCACGCTGCCCAGCACCAGATGCTTGAGTCCACGTCGACCATGCGTGCCCAGCACGATCAGGTCGGTTCCGGTTTCGTTGGCTTCCGCGACAATTGTTGCGGAGATCTGCCCAGGCACAATGGATTTTTCCAGCAACTTGGTCGAATGCTTGACGCCCGCTGCGTCCAGTTTCTTTGATACCTCGGCCAACGTGTCTCGGCCATATTCGACCACTTGCGTGGCGTAAGCAATCGAGTCGGATCCAACCATGTCGAAGGTCACGTCGCTGCTGTCGGCGACAAACAGGGCTTCGACTTCCGCACCCGTCGCCTTGCTGACCACAATGGCTTGGTGCAGCGCAAGGTAGGACGCGTGGCTGCCGTCGATGGCGAGCAGAATTCGCTGATACATGGTGATCTCCAAGACGTTGCACAGTGGGGCACCGCATGTCATCAGCGTAGGCAGCGCAGCGCCGCGGCTGTTGATGCGTGTCAAATATCTTCCGAAGACACCTGCAGAACGGCAGCACCGGCTACCCGCCCAGCGCGGAGGTCTTCCAACGCGGTGTTGGCGTTTTGCAATCGATAGGGCGTGACGTGAACCTGCAAGGGGATTTTCGCCGCGATGCGCATGAGCGCGCGTCCATCCGCTCGGGTCAGGTTCGCGACGGAGACAATCTTGCGCTCTTCCCATAGCAACCGGTACGGAAACGCGGGAATGTCACTCATGTGAATGCCGCCGCAAACGACCGTGCCACCTTTGACTACGGCCTGCAGCGCTTGCGGTACGAGCGCGCCGATCGGTGCGAAGATCAGCGCGGCGTCGAGCGGCTCCGGTGCGGCGGTGTCGCTGGCGCCTGCCCACCTGGCACCGGTGTCCAGCGCAAGTTGCTCAGCCGCAGTGTCGCCGGCCCGGGTGAAGGCAAAGACTTCGCGCCGCTGCGCCACGGCAATCTGCGTGATGAGATGGGCTGCGGCGCCAAAGCCGTAGATGCCGATCCGGCGTGCATCTCCGGCCATGCGCAGCGTGCGGTAGCCGATCAGGCCGGCGCAGAGCAGTGGAGCGGCGTGGGCATCGTCGTACCGCTCGGGAATCGGCAGGCAATACCGCGCATCGCAGACGACATACTGCGCATACCCGCCATCGCGCGTATATCCGGTGAAGGCAGGGTGGTCACACAGGTTTTCGTGGCCTTGCATGCAGTACGGGCAAACTCCGCATGTCCAGCCAAGCCACGGCACGCCGACGCGCTCGCCTGGGGCAGGCGTCGTCACGCCTTCACCGCACGACTCGACGATGCCTACGATTTCGTGACCGGGAATGAGGGAGGGCTTCGGGGCGGTCAGTTCGCCGTCCACGATATGGAGATCGGTGCGGCAGACGCCACACACAGACACAGCGATCCGGACCTCCCCCGGCCCAGGTGTGGGCATCGGCACATGGCGCCAGACCAATGGTCTTCTTGCCTCTTCCATCACCATGGCCTGCATTGATTCAGACATGGCCGCCTCCGAGTGTGGCCCGTCTGTCCAGTATGGATGGCGGGCGCGGGGCTGTCTCTCTTGCGGTCGACCATCGACTGCGCCAGATCAATCGGAAAGCGTTGCCGCGCGCGATACTGAAAGGATAGGATGCGACGCAACTGCCATCCGTCTCTACTCAATGTCTTCACTGCTGTCCTTCTCGGTTGCCTTGGGCGTGGGGCTGGCGATCGGCCTTGAGCGCGAGCGTAGCCACGCCGACAATGCAGAGCTGCCGGCAGGCATGCGAACGTTTGCGATTGCGGCACTGGCTGGTGCTATTGCGGCGAGCTTGCCGATACCGTTTGCCGTGCCAACCGTGTTGCTGGCGGTCGCGGTGTTGGCAGCCATGGGGTATCACCATTCGGCCAATGTTGATCCTGGTGTGACAACGGAACTTGCGCTGGTTGTGACGACGTTGTTGGGTGCCTATGCGGTGAGCGCGCCCGGAATGGCTGCAGGTCTGGGCGCAGCTCTCCTCGCTTTGCTCTATGCCAAAGCAGGCTTGCACCGGTTTGCCCGCACCATGATCACTCAGCGTGAGCTTGCCGATTTGTTGATCCTTGCCGTGGCGGCATTACTGATTTGGCCTGCGGTTCCGGACCGAGCCATGGGGCCATTGAATGCCTGGAACCCGCATACCCTCTGGCTGGTTGTGCTGCTGATCATGCTGACCGGCAACACAGGCCACTTTGCGGCGCGATGGTTTGGAGAGCGCATCGGTTTGCCGCTGGCGGGGTTGTTCGGCGGCTTTGCATCGAGTACGGCAACGATCACGGCCATGGCCGCGCGCGTCCGGAAAGATCACCGCCCCGTTAATGGCGCGGTTGCCGCAGCGTTGCTGTCCAATGTCGCTACGCTGGTGCAGATGCTGCTGCTGATTTCCGCCATCAACATCGACTTGTTGCGCTTGCTGGCCGGCCCGCTGGCGATGGGTGTGATGGCGACCGTGGCATGGTCCGCCCTGTGGATATGGCGTGACAGCGAGCCGCGTCAGCAAGCGCAGGAAGACTCAACTTCATTCATCAACTGGAGCGTTGCGATCGGTTTTGCGCTGTGGACGGCGGCGTTGCTGCTCGCGGTGGCCGCAGCGCATACATGGTTTGGGACGGCAGCGGTGGCGGCCGTCACCGTGTTTGGTGCGTTCGCTGATGTGCATGCTGCGACCGCATCCGTTGCAACACAGGTTGCCGGACACGCGCTGCAGCCCTCAACGGCAGGCTTGCTCGTGATGCTCGCGCTAACCGCCAACACGTTCTCGAAGGTTGTGGTGGCCATCAGCGGGGGCCGAGCCTTCGCTGGCAAGGTCATCGCCGGTCTGATGACCATGCTTCTGTCCAGTTGGGCAGTGTTCTGGTTTGTCGCCTAGTCAATCGCGCCCAATGCCCAGCACCCAATAGAGCGGGCACATGCGGATCAGGCCCGTCACCAGAGGTTTCCGACATTGGGAAACATGGCGGCTCTCCTGAGGAATGGTTGGGTGATGGCTCAGAGAATCAGATCGGATGGCGCATGCTGGCGAGATGCGGTCGCGTTGTCTCGGCCCAGAATGCCAGCCAGCAAGGTCCATTCGCCGCCCATCGCGCGGATGGTGTCGTCCAGGCTGAGCATGCCCACCAGCCGTTGCTGACGATCGACCACTGCCAGACGGTGCAGGCCGTGGCTCAGCATCGAGCGCAAGGCTTCACTGATCATGGCGTCATCGTGGATGGTCAGAAGCCCGCGGGTCATGACTTCCGATACGGCGGTCTGGGTGCAGTCGCTGCGGCTGGCAATGCCGTGCACAACCATGTCTCGGTCTGTCACGATGCCCACCACGCGCGAACCGGCAGCGGTGTGTTCCGTGACAAGCAACGCTCGCACGCTTTCGTCCCGCATCAATCGCGCGGCCTGCTGCAGCGTTGCCGTCGCCTGGACGTGGACGATGCGGTGGGAGCAAATCTCGTCGACCCTCATGCTGAACTCCGATGCGCGTACGTTTTCACTATAAGAACGGGCCGGTGTCAGAAGTTGATCCCGCACAAGGTGCCGTGAGCTTTCCATGACTGCGCCAGAAGGGCAGCGGATAGCGCACGAGTCTATCGATCACTCGGCTCAAGCCATTGAGGCAGATCAAGTGGCTTTGTGGGGGGAGCCGGTGAGCCAAACGCTGATGTAAATCAAGGGGTGATCCGCATGGTGGTCCAACATGGAATCCAGCAAGCCCGCTTCGGGCAGACCACGGATTCGATGGAGGCACATCATGTACGACAGGATTCTGGTAGCGGTGGATGGCAGCCCTACGGCAGATCGTGCGCTTGACGAGGCAATTCAGCTTGCGCAAAAGCTTGGGTCTGAGCTGGTCATTGCCCACGTGATCGACAACTCGTATCTGATGTACGACGTTGGCTATATCGATGTCGGCGCCTTCACCGAGGCATTGGCCAAACAAGGCAATCAAATCGTTGCCGACGCGCGGGCCAAGGCCGAAAAGGCAGGTGTGCACGTCCACAGCGTGGTGGTTGATGATCCAATCGGAACCTTTGATATTGGCACTGCCATTGAACAGGTGGCCCACAACGTCGGCGCTCAAGCCCTGGTGCTGGGCACGCACGGGCGTCGCGGTTTCCAGCGGTTGTTCCTGGGCAGTGTGGCCGAGAGCGTTGTACGCCGGAGCACGTTGCCGGTGCTGCTCGTGCGCGCGGTGCAGACGGAAACACCGCACGCGGCTACGGAACCGCTGAGCAATGTCGTCATTGCCTAGCCGGGGCACCACATCCTTTGACACGACATCGGGATCTGATCATGAGCTACGCCAGCGTGATGGTGCATCTGGACCGCAGCGAACGCGCCATGCACCGCCTCAACCTTGCGGCCCAGTATGCACAGGCGCACGGCGCCAAACTCGTCGGCATCTATGCGAGCTTTGCGCCAAGCCTCAGTTGGTTCTACATGATGGAGAACGCTGCACGCTATCTGGAGGAAGACCGTATCCGGCGCGACAGCATCCGGGACGCCGTGCACGCGCGCTTTCGCCAGGCGACGGAGAAGCTTGCGGTCGAAACGGAGTGGCGTGCAGTGGAAGGCGACCCCACGGCACTCGTGTTGCGCGAAGCGCGGGAGGCCGACCTTCTTGTGGTTGGGCAACGGAACCACGATGACCCGGATGAATTTATCGCCGGCGACTTTGTAGAAACCCTGATCCTGGAGTCGGGCCGTCCGGTGCTGGTGGTGCCGTATGCGGGCAACTTCACGGCATTGCCGCAGCGCATTCTGGTGGCCTGGAGCGGTGGCCGCGAATCCGCCCGTGCGCTGCACGATGCCTTGCCGATGATGACGGGTGCAAATGCGCACGTGCTGCAGATCAATAGCACGCAGCCCAAGCACTGGGCCGAAGAAACCACGTTAGGTCAGGTGGCGCGTGCGCTGAACGCGCGCGGCATTCATGCCACGGTGGAAGAGGCCGATTGCCCAGATTCCGACACTGCCGTGGGTGAATTGCTGCTCTCGCGAGCGGCCGATTTCAATGCCGATCTGATCGTGATGGGAGCCTACGGGCACAGCCGCCTGCGCGAACTCGTGCTGGGCGGGGTGACGCGCACCCTGCTGAAGACGATGACCGTGCCGGTGCTGATGTCGCACTAAGCCTCGGCCAGGACGACTCTCAGGAAATCGCCATGAAAAACGATATCCAACTCAAGCGCGATGTTGAAGATGAACTGCAATGGGACCCGGCGGTGGATGCCAGCCGGTTTGCTGTGCTGGCCAAGGACGGCGTCGTCACGCTCTCCGGTGGCGTCGACACGTTCGCCGACAAGCATGCCGCGGAAGAGGCGATCCGGCGTGTTTCCGGGGTGACCGCGCTCGTCGTCCATGTGGATGTGCGGATGCCGCCGGATATGCAGCGCCCCGACGACGAGATTGCGCAAGCCATCAGCAGTGCGCTGCATTGGAATGCATCGGTGCCGCCGGATGCTGTCCGAGTCACTGTCGAAGATGGGGCCGTGACCTTGCGCGGCGAAGTTGATCAGGACTTCCAGCGCCGCGCGGCGCTGGACGTCGTGCGCAGAGTGCATGGCGTGAAGTCGGTGGCCAATGCGTTGACATTGCGCGCCGCCTCCGGCCCGGCCGATCTGAGCGATCGCATTGCAAAGGCACTGCAACGCCTGGCTGCGGTCGACGCTTCGCGCCTCAATGTTTCCGTGGCGGACGGGACGGTGACCTTGCACGGGCCGCTGCGCAACCTCAACGAATGCCGCGCAGCGCGGGAAGCTGCGTGGGATGCGCCGGGCGTGCGTGCCGTCGTCGATCAGATGTGGGTTGGCTCCTAGTGGCCAACGGCCCCGTTCCACTGCTTTCGAAACCCTTGGAGTACGACATGGAAAAGAAACTGATCGTGTACTACTCGCGCACTGGCACGGCACGTCAGGTGGCAGAGCAGATGGCTGCGCAGAGCGGTTGGCAACTGGCCGAGGTGTCGGACGAGCATCCGCGCGCCGGTTTCCTGGGAGATGCGCGTTGTGTCATCGAAACGATATTCCATGCGCGCGCCAAGTATCGCTATGAAGGTCCGCCGCTTGGTGAGGTTGAGCACGTGATCGTGATCGCTCCCATCTGGATGGGCCACCTGGCTTCGCCCATGCGGGACTTCCTGGCTGACCAATTGCCGGTGTCCGGGCACCTGTCCGTGATTTGTGTCATGGCCGCCCGCGGGGCATTCAGTGCTGTCGAAGAAATCATGCGCATCACCGCCACCATTCCTGCACCGGTGCTGGCGCTGTTCCAGCGCGACGTGCTCAGTGGGTTGTCGCAGGAAGAGATGGCGGGCTTTATCGATCAGGTGAAGACCGCCGGCCGGTGGGAGCAATCGAGGCAGCGGCCGGCATGGCTTTCACCAACGGAAGCCTGAAGCCGAACACACCGCTTGACGCTGAATCAACCGAAGGAGACTGGGCATGACTCGCTTTAGCGAGGCGCAATGGGACCGGCTTAGGAGCCTGCTCGACGAACAGGAAGCACGCGTGCAGCGCCAGTTGTCGGCGCTGGGCGCATCCGCTGTGTCGGTGCCGCGTGAAGCGCCGTTCGAAAACGCGGATCTTGCCGATGAAGAAGCCGGGGACCAAACGAACGACGTCATGCTCGCTCGTTACCGAAGCGAGCTTGCGCAATTGAGTGCTGCACGCGAGCGTATGCAGCAGCACAGCTACGGTATCTGCGCCGATTGCGGCGAAGCGATTCCGTTCTTACGCCTGCAAGCCCAACCGACTGCCATGCGCTGTCTGCCTTGCCAAACAGCGCGTGAGCGCCGCAGGGCATAGCGAGGCGGCTATATCTAGCAGGAGCGAGGTATGAAAAGCGATCTGGGTATCAAGCAGGACGTCAACGACGAACTGCTTTGGGAACCTGCGGTGGATGCCGCAGCGATTGGTGTAGAAGTGGACAACGGTGTAGTGACGCTCACTGGCCACGTGCGCAGTTACATGGAAAAACTCGCCGCCGAGCATGCAGCCGAACGTGTTGCTGGAGTGCGTGGCATCGTGCAGAAGATCGAAGTTCGCCTGCCGGGCGCGCATACGGATGCGGACGTTGCTCAGGCGGCCCGCTCCGCACTTGAATGGCATGTCAGCCTGCCGTCCAACCGTATTGAGGTTCTTGTCGAGAATGGCTGGGTGACGCTGTCGGGTGAGGTGGACTGGCCCTACCAGAGCGAGCTGGCAGCTCACGCCGTGGGGTCGCTGCGGGGTGTGGCGGGCCTGATCAATCGGCTACGTATCAAGACGCGTGTGGCGCCTACTAATGTCGCCGAGCAGATCGGCGCTGCGCTCAAGCGGCATGCCGCGCGTGAAGCCGACCACATCCGCGTCTCAGTCCAAGGCGGGACGGTGACGCTCAGCGGCCGCATCGATTCCGCATCGGAGCGGCGCGCGGCCAAGGGCGCGGCATGGTCCGCACCTGGCGTGACAGAGGTCATCGATCATCTCCAGATCGCGCCGTAAGGTTGGAAATCAGGCAGGAAAGCAAACACGCCGCCCCACCAGAAAAAGCGGGGCGGTGTTTTTTTGTGTTTTGTGGCGAGCGGAGCGATCAAAGCTCCGTCAGTGCCGCCTTGTCAGTCAGTTCGATGTTCTTGCCGCTCACGACGATCCAGCCTTCGCGGTGGAACCTCGACAGCGCACGGCTGACAGTCTCAAGCTGCATGCCAAGGTAGCTGCCAATTTCTTCGCGGGTCATGCGCAGCGTGAAGCTCGAAGCGGAGTAACCGCGGTCCTGCATGCGCGCAGAGAGGTTCAGCAGGAAGGTCGCAACACGCGCTTCCGCGCTCAGCCCGGCAAGCAGCAGCATGAGCCCTGACTCGCGCACGATCTCTTCGGCCATCAATTGGTGAAGGCGATGTTGCAGTGGGCGGATGTCTTGGCACAGGTCTTCAATGCAATGGAATGGCATAGAGCAGACGGTACTGTCTTCCAGGGCAATCGCATCGCAAGTGTGGCGATCGGCGGCAATGCCGTCGAGGCCAAGCGTTTCGCCCGACAACTGGAAGCCGCTGACGTGACTTGCTCCGTTGGGATGCGATACCACGGTCTTGAACGAGCCTGAGCGGACGGCATACAGCGCATGGAAGTGATCGCCAGCGCGGAAGAGGGCTTCGCCTTTGGCGATCTTGCGCCAGGTGTGAACCATTCTGTCCAGGCTGTCTCGTTGCGCGGAGGGCACGGCGCTCGCGATGCACGCCCATTGCATCATGCAGCTGCCGCACTGGCTATTGGGGACCAGTGGCGTTGTCAGATGGGCCTGCGTTGCATCGCGGACGAGCCGGAGCGGGGCAAGCGTGGCAGGACGGCGGGTGTCGGCGGGTGCTTGGTGCGCTGCTGTGTGCGGGATCATGGGGCGGCTCCGGAAGGTATCTGTGGTCTTTTGGCACACACCCCGGGTGAGGTGGTGGGTATCCGGCCACTGCGCTCCATCAACGCCGGTGTCCGTAAGCCCAGTATCGGAGGCGCGGCGTTTGCGCGAAATCAGGCGGCGCTGAGATGCGCGTCGGGATGCTCCATGCCCTTGTCAGAGTTTCCTGACAGCGGTAACAGGGTTTTCCAGAGGGCGTCTCCATCACATGGCTAGTATCTCTCGCTCCCGGAATGGACTATGTTGTCTGCATTCCGACCTTTTGGCGGCGTTCGGTGGCGGAGCAAGACAGTCAATCCTCTAAGGCAACGCGCAGGCGCCTGTTGCAGTTGCAATCCACCTCAGCAGAACTCGTGGTTGGGGTGCTGGCGATCCTGCTGCTGGCAGCGTCCGTCACGCGGTTGGCGCTGGCACTGCAGGCCAGAGACGCCCCGTTTATTTTTCTGGCCTCGGCAAGCATCGCTGCGATCCTGGCGCTGGTGTTCTACTGGCTCCGGCTTCGGAAGCTACGCGCCGCGGTGGCCCGTGATCTGACCCACCTGGAGAAGAGCGAAGCGCGGCTGGCCGGCATCATCCGCTCGTCCATGGAGGCCATCATTTCGGTGGATGAAGCGCAACGCATCGTGTTGTTCAACCCCATGGCCGAAACACTGTTCGGATGCCCGGCCCGTCATGCCATCGGCCGCCAGTTGTCCGATTTCATTCCCGAGCGCTTTCGCGGCGCGCACGAGGCGCACGTGCGGCGCTTTGGGGTGACGGGTGTATCGGAGCGCCAAATGGGCAAGCAACGTCCGCTGTTTGCCTTGCATACGGACGGGCGGGAGTTCCCGATCGAGGCGTCGATTTCCCAGATCGAAGTGAACGGCGGCAAGCTCTTCACCGTGATGCTGCGGGACACCACGGAGCGTGTCCGCGCGGAAGCGGCGCTGCGGCGCTCGCAGGAGGAGTTGCAGCACCTGTCGGACAGCATTCTAGCCACGCGTGAAGAGGAGCGGCATCGTATTGCACGCGAGCTGCACGATGATCTGGGCCAGCGTCTGAGTGCGCTCAAGATGGATATTTCGCTGCTGGCGGCAGATCTGCAGGCCGCAGGGAGCGACAAAGCCTTGATTGACCAGACCCGCGCGATGCAGCATGTCATCGACGAAACGATTGCAGCCGTGCGGCAGATTTCCTCAGACCTTCGGCCGCCGCTGCTCGACGAGCTGGGCCTTGCGCCGTCCATCGAGTGGATGGCCAAGAATTTTCGTCAGCGCTTTGGCCTGGTGGTCAACGTACATGCGCAAGAGATGTCGATGCCCGAGCGCGCCGCAATCTCGGTCTTTCGGATCGTGCAGGAGGCGCTCAACAATGTCGTGCGCCATGCAGATGCCACCCGTGTTGAAATCGAGTTTTCGCAACAGGACGACGTGCTGGAATTGTCCATTCAAGACAATGGACACGGCTGGAGCGGGGCACCTCCGGCAGCGGGCGAACGCAAGCCGCTGGGGTTGCTTGGTATCCGCGAGCGGGCTCGGCTCCTGGGTGGGCAAGCGACGATCACACACACGCCTGAGGGCGGCTTTCGCCTGGCCGTACGCTTTCCCGCCGTTCATGAAACCAACGAGGAGGCCAGGATATGATCCGCGTGATGATCGCTGACGATCACGCTGTGATGCGCGATGGCGTGCGTCATATCCTGGAGCGCGCCGGGGATTTCGAGGTCGCGTGCGAAGCCTCCGATGGTACGCAGGTTCTGCAACTGGTGCGTGACCATCAGCCGCAGGTGATCGTGCTTGACCTCTCGATGCCCGGGCGCAGCGGACTGGAACTGCTGCGCCAGCTGCACGACGATCACCCCAGAGTGCGCGTGCTCGTGCTGACCATGCACGCTGAAGAACAGTACGTGGCGCGCGCCTTCCGTGCGGGCGCGGCCGGTTATCTGACCAAGGAGAGCGCCGCAACTGAACTGGTCACCGCACTGCAGAAGGTGGCCCTGGGCGGCACGTATGTCAGTCCGCTCATGGCGGAGAAGCTTGCACACAGCCTGGGCGAGCCCAGCGAGGAAGCTGCGCACACTCGATTGTCAGACCGGGAAATGGAGGTCTATCGCCGGCTGGTGCGTGGCGAGCCGCAGACTGACATCGCCGCCAGCCTGTGCGTGAGCGCAAAGACCATCAGCACCTACAAGATGCGGCTGATGGACAAGCTGCGGCTCTCCAGCGAAGCCGCGCTCGTGCGTTACGCCATACGTCATCGTTTGTTTTCCGACGACGATACGCTGTAGCGCGCAGGTCGAAGCCGGTGCCGTGGCGCATGTCAGCGAGTTGAGTCTCACTGTGCAATTGGCGTCGCTGGAGGCATCGCTGCCGCCGCTGGAGCGCAAGCCTAACCAGGCTACGCATCTGCAGGCGGTGTTGGCTGGTCGATTTCCTTCCGAGGCCGACGCCGTAGACGCAGCGCTCAACGGGCTGCAACTGCCGGCGGACCTGCTTGGCACGCAGCAGGTGCGTGTACAGCGGCTGCAAGACACCGTGGCGCTATTCCTTGCGCTGGGTGGAGGCTGGCGTGGCGCCCGCATTGAACCCCGGAGGCGAAGCACGCACGACAGCCGCCCAGGTGACGACGACCGTTGAGTTGCGTCAAGGCCGGACGTGCGTACTGCGCTCTAATGGTTTGCTCATCCAAGCGGTTTGCTCGCAATTTCCCATGCACATCACGTCCGTGCCGTCTCCGCATTCGCCTGCCGACGATCTCTCGATGTGGTCGGACCTTGCCGCGCAAGACGTGCTGGCGCGGCTCCGGACCCAGCAGCAGGGCCTGACGCAGCAAGCCGCTGCACAGCGCCTGCGTGAATACGGGCTCAACCGCGTGGCCAACGGCCATCACGAGGCTGTGCTGATTGAGTTGGCGCGCCGCTCGGTGAATCCGCTGAATCTGCTGCTCATCTCGCTGGCGGGCGTCTCGGCGGTGTTGGGTGATGTACGGGCGGCCGTGCTGATTGCCGTCATGGTGGTGCTGAGCGTTGTGCTGGGCTTTCTGCAGGAGCATCGCTCGAACCGGGCGGCCGAGGCATTGCGTCGCATGGTGCATACAACGGCAACGGTAAGGCGCATCGGTTCAGACGGCGCCGAAGCGAGCCAGGAAATCCCTATCGAGCAACTGGTGCCGGGCGATATCGTCCAGCTTTCCGCCGGCGACATGGTGCCGGCAGACTTGCGGCTGCTCGGCGCGAAGGATGTGTTCGTCAACCAGTCTGCCCTGACTGGCGAAGCCATGCCGCAGGAAAAGCATGCGGAGCCTTCCGACAGCCACCCTGCGGCAGATTTCGATCGGCCCAATCTGTGCTTCATGGGCAGCGCCGTGGTGAGCGGCTACGCGACGGCCGTTGTCCTGACCACCGGCCACCGGACCGCCTTTGGTCATGTGGCCAACCTGATTGCCGCGCAACGCGTGCAGACCAGCTTTGATCGCGGCATTACCCGGTTCACCTGGCTGATGCTGGCGCTGATTCTTGTGATGGCGCCCACGGTCTTTCTTATCAATGGGCTGACTAAGGGCAACTGGTTCGAGGCCCTGTTGTTTGCCGTTGCCGTTGCCGTCGGCCTGACGCCCGAGATGCTGCCGATGATCGTCACGGTCAATCTTGCCAAGGGCGCCATTGCCATGTCACGCAAGAAGGTCATCGTCAAGCGGCTCAACGCCATCCAGAATTTCGGTGCGATGGATGTGCTGTGCACCGATAAGACCGGCACGCTCACGCAAGACCGCATCATCCTCAAGCACCACCTGGATTTGCGCGGCGAAGAATCTGACCAGGTGCTGGAGTATGCGTTTCTTAACAGCTTCTATCAGTCGGGCCTGAAGAACCTGCTGGACGTGGCCGTGCTCAAGCACGTGGAGCTGGAGCAGAGCCTGGATGTGCATGCGCGTTTCCAGAAAATCGATGAACTGCCGTTTGACTTCGAGCGCCGGCGCATGTCGGTGGTACTGGCGCGGGACGACGGCACGCACGTGCTGATCTGCAAGGGTGCGGTGGAAGAGGTGCTGGCTGTCAGCGCGCGGTACGTCAGCGGTGACGAGGCTGGCCCGCTGGAGGCAAGCCATCTCGAACAGACGCGGCAATTGGCGGAGAACCTGAACGCCGACGGCTTTCGTGTCGTGGCTGTTGCGTACAAGGAGATGCCGCCCGAGCAAAGCCAGTACGCCGTGGCGGACGAGTCGGAGTTGACGTTGCTGGGGTATATCGCCTTTCTCGACCCACCACGTGATACAGCTGCGCCAGCCATTGCAGCCTTGAAGGCCAGTGGCGTGGCCGTCAAAATTCTGACGGGGGACAACGCCATTGTCGCGCGCAAGATCTGTCGCGAGGTCGGGCTGGCCGTGGAACCGGTGGTACTTGGCACCGCGCTGGCTGCCATGTCACCCGACCAGATGGCCGATGTGGCTGAACGCGCGTCGGTCTTCGCCAAGGTGTCGCCCGCGCAGAAGGCGGCCATTGTCGAGGCACTGCATCGCAGGGGCCATGTCGTGGGGTTCATGGGCGATGGCATTAACGACGGGCCGGCGCTCAAGGCCGCGGATGTCGGCATCTCCGTCGATAGCGCGGTCGACATTGCCAAGGAGTCCGCCGACATCATCCTCCTGGAGAAAAGCCTGGCCGTGCTGGGAGAGGGCGTGACGGAAGGGCGCAAGGTGTTCGGCAACATCGTCAAGTACATCAAGATGGGCGCCAGCTCGAACTTCGGAAACATGTTCAGCGTGCTGGGCGCCAGCCTGTTTCTGCCCTTTCTGCCAATGGCACCGGTGCAGGTGCTGCTCAACAACCTGCTCTACGACTTCTCGCAAACCGCCATTCCGACCGACAACGTGGACGATGACTACCTCGTCAGGCCGCGACGGTGGGAGATCGGCAGCATTCTGAAATTCATGCTGTACATGGGCCCCGTCAGTTCGTTGTTTGATTTTGCGACCTATGCGCTGCTGCTTGGCGTCTTTCACGCGTGGGCCGATCCGTCGCTCTTCCAGTCGGGGTGGTTTGTTGAATCGCTACTCACGCAGACACTCATCATCCACATCATCCGCACGAGCAAGGTGCCGTTCGTGCAAAGCCGTGCAAGCACCGCACTGGTGATGACCAGCGTTGCCATTGCCTGTGTGGGCGTAGCCATGCCGCTGACCCCGGTCGGCGCATTGTTTGGCTTTGTTCCGCTTCCAGCGGCCTATTGGCCCTGCCTGGCGGCAATCGTGTTGGCCTATGGGTTGTCCGCTTACGTGACAAAAACCTGGTATGTGCGCAGGTATGGTCTGGATTGACGCCGGGCGTGACGCGCTTGCCGAAGTCGGATCAGCCCGCCTGGCGTTCGGTTTGCGCGGATGAGCCCAGCGCTGCACGCACCTCGGCATCCTCGACTTGCGGGAAGTTGTCGTAGTGGAGGCCGACCGCGCGGAAGCCCTGCGGCGCGTAGAGGCAGACGACCTCATCAGCCAGCGGCCGAATGTCCTCGAGGCTATCGGGTGCGGCCACGGGCACCGCGCAGATGAGGCGTTGCGGATGACGCTGGCGGATGGCGTGGAGTGCCGCCTTCATGGAAGCCCCGGTCGCCAGACCATCATCGACCACGATCACAACGCGCCCCTGTACGTCATATGGGTCACGGTGGGGGGTATAGAGCGCACGGCGCCGGCGGATGACGTCCATCTGTTCGGCGCTTTCCTGCTCAAGATATGTCGCATCCGCGCCGATGCGGCCTGCGTACGGCGCGATGTAACTCCAGCCGCCTTCCTCAACGGAACCAACCGCCAGTTCGGGGTTGAAAGGCGCGCCGAGCTTGCGAACCAGTACGACGTCAAGCTGACCGTCGAGTACGGTTGCGATCAGTGCGCCCATGGGAACCGCGCCCCGGGGGATGGCCAACACCAGAGGATGCGTGCCCCTGTACTTGTCCAGCGCATTCGCCAGCATGCGCGCTGCATCCAATCGATCTTTGAATCGCACGGGGTTACCTCGCGTGTTGTTGGGGTTGCGTGGCCGAGCTTAGATGACGGACAAACCATGCCCGTGCCAGCTCGGCCACCTGTTCGAGCGCGCCTGCTTCTTCAAAAAGGTGCGTTGCGCCGGGTACCGTGTCCAGGGCTTTCTCACAATGCATCTGGCTCAGCGCTTGCCGGTTGAGGTCGAGAACTTCCAAATCGGCCGCGCCGACGATCAGCAGCGTCGGGCAGGCGAGTTTGCCCAGCGCACGTTGGCCGGCAAGATCCGGGCGACCGCCGCGGCTGACGACCGCTTCGATCGGGCAGGCGTCATCCGGCTCGGCTGCCGCCAGGATCGCGGCTGCGGCTCCGGTGCTGGCGCCGAAGTACCCGAGGCGCAACCTGCGTTCGCGGGCGATGCTGCGTACCGCGTGTGTGGCGGTACGCAGCCGCCGCGCCAAGAGGCCGATGTCGAACCGGCACGAGGCGTGCGCCGCCTCTTCGGCGCTCAGCAGATCAAACAGCAGTGTGCCCAGTCTGGCCGCGTGGAGATGATCGGCAACATACCTGTTGCGCGGGCTGAGCCGTGAACTGCCGCTGCCATGCGCAAAAATCACCAAGCCGACCGCGTTGGCCGGGCAAGTCAGGCTGCCTTCGAGCACGGCGTCGTCAGCCACGATGTCCATGCCTAGAGAAAGCGGCTCGGCATTCATGGCGCGGAGTTCCTGAAGTGGGGTGGCAGCCGGATTACACGCTCAGCGGCGGCTGGACGCTACCGGTCGTTTCGCGCTCACGCTCGTTATGGACGAGGCGGGCGATCAGGCTCCATTCGTTGGCCATTGCGCCGAGCACATCGTCCAGAGACAGCACGCCGACCAGCGCGCCGTCGGATGTCACGCCAACACGCCGGACGCCGGATGCGAGCATTTCCTGCAACGCGTCGCTCAGGCTTGCATCGAGCGGTACGTTGAAGATGCCTCGGCTCATCACATCGGCCACACAGGTCTGGGAAGGATTTACACCAACGGCGACTGCATCGAGCACCATGTCTCGATCTGTGACCACGCCGATTGCGCGGGGCCCGGACGGGGTGTTCTCCGTCACTACCAGCGCACCGACATGTTTCTGGCGCATCTGCTGCGCCGCCTCCTGAAGCGTGCACGAGAGCGGGATGTGGACTGCATTGTGTGAATAGACGTCCTGAACTCGCATGATGGGCTCCTTGGCCTGTCGATCAGGCGGCTTGTTCAGTTCTTGCCTTTGCGGGGCGTGCCGGTACGTTCTTCTTCGCCTCGGAGTCTGGCAGGGCCATGAGGTTGAAACTGTCAAAGAAGGCCTTCAGCGAATCGGATGAGGCGGCAAACAACTGGGAGGAAGAGGTTTGCCCTTCCGGTTGTTGCATCTGCTGAGTCCATTCCGTCAGCCGACGCAAATAGGCGGCCTGGAGCTTGTTCGTGAAGTCGACCCATGTCTGCAGAGCCGTTGCGCCGTGGGTCGATTGCATCTTCATGAAGAGGCTTTGGACAGTGGCCAGCGAGGTCCAGTCATGCGTGCCGCTCAGTTCATGTTCCAACTCACGTACATCTTCCAGTGCAGCCTCGGCCAGCTTGAGGCGGAAATGAGCGAGGTCGATTTGTGCCTCGAGCATAAAGCTGGCGGTGCGGCTCATATCGCGCATGAAGGCACATGCCAGGTTGCACGCCATATCAGCAGGTTGTTGCATTGTGATCTCCGGTGGGGTCTTGGCGGGCAGGTGAGCAGGCCCGCCAGATGAGGTATCCATATGCAGCGTAGGCACTCTGCGGTTGTGCGCGTTGATATGGCGCAAATTGGCCGCCGCGCGTGAAACACCATTGCTCGGGCGCTTGGTTTCAAGGCACTTGATTGCCTGAGCTGCCACGGCGCAACCATTGCCCTCTGCTTCTGACGTAAGGCACCACGCTGGGTATCTCGCCCGGGATGACATATGCCCGCTCTTGCACGTTGAGCGGCTGTTGTGTGGCGATCTGGGCTTCCAGCACGTGCAGGTCTGCCTCGGACGCGTCGAGCCCGCTGCGCATGCGAGCGCGGATGCGTGTACGCAACGTTTGGACGTCGGCAATGCAGTCTACGATGGCCACGGCCACCCCCAATCGGCGGGCCAGCGAGAAGAAGCGTCTGCGCTGGCGCTCGGCCAGGAACGTAGCATCGGCAAGCATCGGAAAACCCGCGCGTGCGCCCAGCTTGCAAATAGCGGCCAGACGCCGATAGGTACGTTCGATTGCGCACGGCAGGTAGCGATCGACGGCGGCCACATACCGGACGCGTTGGCGTTCCACGTCGGAGCGCACGCGGATCATCCCTTCTGCTTCGGCAAGCCGTGCGGCACGTGTGGATTTTCCGCTGCCGGAAAGGCCATGCATGAGAAGAATGCAGGCGTCGTCTCGGCAAAGCAAATCCCGGGACAGGTCGAGCATGCGGCGTGCCTCGCTGCGCGGCCTGGCAGCCAGATCGGGTGTTCCCTCCAACTGATGGGCGCGTTCCAGGAGCACTCGGGCGCGCACGAGGGCGCGCATCGATGCGTAGAAGGGCAGTACTGCCAACCCGCCATAGTCGCCACTTCGTTCGAGATAACGGTTGAGCAGCCGATACGCCAGCCCATGCAGGCCCACGGCGAGCAAGTCCATGAACAGAAAGGTGGTGTCGTACATGGTGTCGATCCACCGAAGCGACGGGGAGAATTCCAGACAGTCGAACGGCGTCGGCTGGCCATTGATCAACACGATGTTGCCAAGGTGCAGATCGCCATGGCATTCGCGGATGTGGCGGCTGCGCCGGCGTGACGCAAATGTCTCTTCGAGGCGATCTGCGTGCTGACGAAGCAGCGATACCGCGGCCGCCGCAATCAGCGGTTCAGTGCTGAGAGCAATCACCCCTGCTGCACAGTCCTCAAGCGTGCGCCGAATGCTTGCGGGTGTTCCATTGTCTGAACCGGGGTTGCAGACAGGGGCGGTTGTGTGAAAGTCTGCGATCACGTCAGCCAGCGCGTCGACCTCTTCCGGGTGGAGTTGCCCATCCTGCGCCAATGCACTCAATACGTCCTGCTGAGCAAACCGACGCATGCAGACCGCGTACTCACAAGGCGTGCCTTGCCCATTGACGCGGATGGCGCCCGTGGCCGGATCGAGCGAAATGGGCACCACGCCAAGGTATAGCGTAGGGGCAAGACGGCGGTTGAGGCGGCATTCCTCCTCGCAATCGGTTTGCCGTGCACGGAGCGTCGAAAAATCGACGAAGTCCAGCATGATCGGCTTGCGCACCTTGTACGCAAACTCTCCGGCCAGGAAGACCCACGACAGATGGGTTTCGATCATCTGCAAATCCGCAGCGAGGTGCGGATACGCTGCCGCCTCAAGCATGCGAGGGACCAACGCTTCGGCGGGCTGTGTGCATGGAATGGTGGTGGCTTGTTCGGCCATACGCGGGTTTCGCCTCCTGATACTGGAGGTCAATATCGCGCGGTTGCTGTCATGCGCCCTGACGTAGATCAACGTCCGCGCAGGGCGGTTGCCTAGCATGGAGTCATCGTTCTCTTTGGTGATTCCCATGAAAGCACTCGTCTACGAAGGGCCCGGAAAAATCACGCTGTCCGACAAGCCGAAACCGGAATTGCAGACGCCCGGCGACGCAGTGGTGCGCGTCACGTTGACGACCATCTGCGGTACCGATCTGCACATCATCAAGGGCGACGTGCCAACCTGCGAGCCGGGGCGCACGCTGGGCCACGAAGGCGTGGGCGTGGTCGAATCTGTCGGCGCGGCCGTGACATCGCTCCAGCCGGGTGACCACGTGCTGATTTCATGCATTTCGTCTTGCGGAAAATGCACGAACTGCCGGCGCGGCATGTACTCGCACTGCGAGACGGGCGGCTGGATCCTGGGCAATCGCATCGACGGTGTGCAGGCCGAGTACGTCCGGATTCCGCACGCCGAGACCAGCCTTTACAAATTGCCGCCTGGCGTCGATGAAGAGGCGCTGGTCATGCTGTCGGACATCTTTCCGACGGGGTTCGAATGCGGCGTACTCAATGGCCGCGTCCAGCCCGGCAACAGCGTGGCAATTGTCGGTGCTGGACCCATCGGGCTGGCCTCGTTGCTGACGGCGCAGTTTTACTCACCGGCGCAGATCATCATGATCGACACGAACGCGGCGCGGCTGGAGGTGGCCGGCCGGCTCGGCGCAACGGCCTGCATCGACGTCTCCAGTGAAGATGCAGTTGCCGCCGTGAAGCGGCTGACCGATGGCGTCGGGGTCGATTGTGCGATCGAGGCGGTGGGCGTGCCTACGACGTTCGAACTCTGCCAGCAACTGGTTGCACCAGGCGGGGTGATTGCAAACATTGGCGTGCATGGCGTCAAGGCAGACCTGCATCTGGAAACGTTGTGGAGCCAGAACATCGCGATCACCACGAGGCTGGTGGATACGGTCAGCACACCGATGCTCCTCAAAACGGTGCGCGCAGGCAAGCTGCTGCCGGGGCAGCTCATTACGCACCGGTTCAGGCTCGATGACATCCTCACCGCCTATGAAACCTTCGGCAACGCCGCGAAGACTCAGGCGCTCAAGGTGATCATCGCCGCCTAGGCGGCAACACATGTCCGATGGGTTTTCAGTTGTGTGAGGTGGATGCCATGAGCGAGGCGATGCTGCTGTCTTATGACCCTGTGCAACATCTACTGCCGCAGCCAACGTCCCACGCCGCGCCGGCAACCATTGCGCTGGCGCCGCCGCTATTGGATGGCGGCAACACGTTGACCGCAGCGCTGACCAAGCGGAAAAGCGTGCGGGGGTTCGCGCCCACGCCGCTGTCGCTGCAGCAACTGAGCGAATTGCTATGGGCGGCGAACGGCATCAACCGTCCGGAAACGGGCGGGCGCACCGCACCTTCGGCGCATGGCCTGAACGAGATCGACATCTACGTCGCACTGCCAGAAGGCGTCTACCAATACGAGCCTGTGGCGCACCGTTTGCGGCTCAAGCATGCCGTGGACGCGCGCAACCTCACCGGGTATCAGGATTTTGTCGGCAAGGCGCCGCTGGATCTGGTGTACGTGGTGAACCATGCTCGTGCAGATCAGATGCCCGAAGCCGTGCGCGAAACCTTTGCCGGCGTAGCGGCGGGGGCGATCTCGCAGAACGTGTCGCTTTACTGTGCCGCTGCCGGTTTGGGCTGCGTAGTGCGTGGCTGGCTTAATCAGCGTCTTCTGGCTGAAGCCTTGTCACTCAATGAAGATGAAGTTCCGGTGCTGGCACAGACGGTCGGCCACCCGGGCGCTGAGCAATGAGGTATGAAATGAGCCAAGCACGTCGTCTTTTGCCACGCTGCCTGCTCGCCGTGTTGGTTTTGGCCGCGAGCGCACGCGCTGGTGCAGTTGAATCGGACGCGGCGGCGGCTCCGGAGGTCCGCTTCCAGAACGAGATCGCGTATGTGTCGGGCGGCGTCGGGAGCGACGCGCGCGACACCATGCGCGCGATGGCACGTCGTTTCAACGTGCGGCTGAACGTGGTGTCGGCCAAAACCGGCGAGGCGCTGTCGGATGTGGATGTTTCGGTTGCGGATGATCGTGGCACGCTCCGTTTGCGCGTGCGCACGGAGGGGCCGCTTTTGTATATGCGCTTGCCTCGCGGGCACTATCGGATAACGGCCGCGTATCGGGGTGTGATGCAGACCCTGAGCGTTCGCGCAGGCGCGCAGCCGGTTGATGCCGTTGTGCGGTTGCGCATTGAACCGGAAGCAGACCGGTGGCTCCTGTGTAAGCGTGGTTGCCCTCGCGCTGGCGCACGTCCGGCGACGGCGCGATAAGGCCATCATGACAACACATCGCGTTGCGCTCATCACCGGTGGCATGGGTGGGTTGGGCGAAGCCGTTGCCGTCCGTCTTCATGCGCAAGGGCATCGGGTTGTGGTAACCCATTCGTTGGGCAATACGCATGTGACCTCATGGGTGGCAGAGCAGCATGCCCAAGGGCGTCTGTTTCAGACGTTCGCGGTGGATGTGGCCGACTACGACGCTTGCCAACGATGTGCATCTGAGGTGCGTTCGATCGTGGGTCCGGTCGACATTCTGGTGAACAACGCCGGTATCACGCAGGACATGACCTTCAAGCGCATGACGCTGGATGCCTGGCGGAACGTGCTTGCCACCGATCTCGACTCCGTCTTCAACATGACCAGGCCGCTGTACGAAGGCATGATCGAGCGCGGTTGGGGCCGCATCATCAACATCTCGTCGGTCAACGGATCGCGGGGCGCGTTCGGGCAGACGAACTACGCGGCCGCCAAGGCCGGCATACACGGGTTCACCAAGGCACTGGCCCTCGAATGCGCCGCAAGAGGCGTGACCGTCAACACGATTTCGCCTGGTTATCTCGCCACGCGAATGACGCGCGATATTCCCAGCGAGATCATGCAAGAGCGGATTCTTCCGCAAATCCCGGTAGGCCGTCTGGGCCGGCCGGAAGAAGTGGCTGCCTTGGTGGCCTTTCTGTGCGGCGAGGACGCTGCCTACGTGACTGGTGCCAACCTGGCCGTGAATGGTGGTTTGCACATGCAATAGCGCGTGTGCAAGCCCACGATGCCTCAAGACTGTGACGAGTGTTTGCCATTGGCTTGCACGAGCATGCGCTCCACATGCGTGAAAGCCTCGTGAAGTGCGACGTATGGGTCCTCGTTGGAGGTGTTGCTCGAAACATGCGTCTGTTGCGGTGTGAACACGTGGATGTGGACGTCGAACGGCTTGCCCTGGTGCTGATGCCTGGCTCCCACGGCAAGGCTGACGCGGCAGCGCAGGAGATCGCCACGAATACGCTCCAGGCGGTCTACACGGTTGATAACCGCTTCTTCGACGGCCTTGGAGTGCGCAATACCCTGGAACGAAATATCGACTGGCACGCTCATGGTCAGGCTCCGGTTGGTCTGGTTGCTGGTGTGTACATTGATGTGTTCATTCTTGATCGCACGATTTCCGGCACCTTGACTCGGATCAAACCAATTGGCGCGACCGGCGACATGTTGCGGTGCAGGTACAAACAGCCTGAGGTGGTGTGCGAATTCGATCGTCACATGGTTCGCTTCAACAACGGACGCAGCGTGTCGAGCGAGTGCGCATTGAGTACGTCTGCCTGCCCGAGCCAGGCGCGGCGCGCCTGCGTGACACCAAGGGACAAGTTCATCAAATCAGCCGGGCTGTGCGCGTCGGACGCAATGCTCACAAGCACACCTTCCGCCTTTGCCAGGCGGCATCCAATGTCGGACAGGTCCAGGCGGGCGGGCTGGGCGTTGGCCTCAACGTAGCAGCCGCGCTGTGCAATGGCTGTCAGGACACGCTTCAGGTCAACGTTGCAGGCGTTGCGCTCGCCGATCAGGCGGCCCAGCGGGTGAGCAAGGATGCTGAAGTGCGGATGATCGAGCGCACGGAGAATGCGCGATGTCTGTTGATCGGCCGTCAGGCTGAAGTGGCTGTGAATGGCGCCTACGACAAGATCCAGGCGCCCCAGCACCGAGTCAGGCAGGTCCAGTGACCCGTCCTCCAGAATGTCGACTTCAACCCCCTTGAGCAGCACGGGCCAACCCTCGTGTTCGGCGTTGAAGCGGTCGATGGCATCGGCTTGTGCGGCCAAGCGCTCTGCCGTGAGCCCGTGTGTCACGGCAATGCGTGGCGAATGGTCGGTCACCGCCAGGTATTGATAGCCCAGCAGGCGCGCCTGCGCTGCCATGGCTTCGAGGCTGGCAGTGCCATCGCTGGCGGATGTGTGGACATGAAGATCCCCCTTGATGTCGCTTTCTTCAACAAGGGATGGCAGTGAGCCGGACCGCGCGGCTGCAATCTCCCCTTGGTCTTCGCGTAGCTCTGGGCAGATCCATGGCAACCCGACCGCACGGTAGACCGATGCCTCGGTCTGGCCTGCGATGCGCGCCCTTCCTCGGAAAACACCGTACTCGTTGATCTTCAAACCCTGGCCCTGTGCAAGCTTGCGCAGGGCGATGTTATGCGGCTTCGAGCCGGTGAAATACACGAGCGCCGCGCCGAAAGCGTCGGGACGCACCACCCGCAAGTCCACTTGCATGCCGTTCTTCAGGACGACGCTGGCGCGGGTGGGCCCCGCAGCAATTCGAGTGGCAACCTCGTTGTAGTGCACGAGATGCTCAACGATCTGGGCGCGTTTTCTTCCCGTGATGAGCAGATCAAGGTCTCCCACGGTGTCTCGCCCCCGCCGGTAGCTGCCGGCAACGACGAGTTGGTCGACCAGGCCGCTTGCGAGCAGGTAATGCGTCAATGCGTCGGCACATGGCTTGGCGATTGCCAGACCATAACGGCGATCGCGCGCCAGGCGCGCGTTGAGGGCCTCGAGCAGCCGCTGTTCGCTGCGGGCGCCAAAGCCATGCAGTTCACGAATGCGGCGCGCCGCCGCAGCCCGAGCCAGCTCATCCAAGGATGTGATGCCCAGTTCGTGCTGCAGCATACGGGCCCGCTTTGGACCAAGGCCAGGCAATTGGAGCAACTCCAGCACGTACGATGGAACCTCGGTGCGCACGCGTGTGAGCATGGCACAGCTTCCCGTTTCGACAATCTCGCGCATCTTTGCCGCGAGGTCGATTCCGACACCCGGCAAGGCGGTCAAGTCGGCGCCGCGCGCCAGCATGGCGTCAACGCCTTCCGTCATGCCTTCAACCATGCGCGCAGCATTGCGGTAAGCGCGCACCCGAAACGGGTTGGCCTCCTCAACCTCCAGCAAATCAGCGATTTCGTTGAAGATCGCGGCGATGGCCTGGTTTGCGGAGGACTGAAAGGAAGCGGCCAATGGCATGGGTCATCCTCTTGCGTGCACGTTGTTCCATCGTTGCATCTGGCCAAGCCGGGGCCTTGCGGCACATCAAACGAACGCATGGCCTTGCAGGATCACGACACACTGTCGAACCGGCTTGCGCGAGATCAACCCGGCAAACGCGCGCAGCCGTATCGTGGGCAGAGATCAGGGGTGCTTTCATGATCAAGCTGCTCATCCTCATGAACGTGGCGGTGTTCGTTGCAGAGCTTTTTGCGGGAGACGCGTTGCTGCGTACCTTTGCGCTCTGGCCGCTCGGCATATCGGGAGGCGGCATGCGGAGCGGATTCATGCCGTGGCAACCGCTGACATACGCCTTCCTGCACGCAAATGGTGCGCATCTGACGCTCAACATGTTCGGCCTCTACATGTTCGGGCGCGACGTGGAACACACCGTGGGAGCGCCTCGGACTTGGCTGCTCTATCTATCCAGCGTCTTGAGTGCGGCGTTCGCGCAAATCGCTTTTACAGTCTTCAGCGTTCTGCCGGCGGGTCCGGTCATTGGCGCTTCCGGGGGCGTATTCGGATTGCTTCTCGCTTACGCCGTCCTGTTTCCCAATCGCATGATCGTTCCGTTGATTCCGCCCATCCCGATGCCTGCGTGGGTGTTTGCGACGCTCTATGCGCTCGTGGAGCTGACACTCGGCGTGAGCGGAACCGAAGTCGATGTCGCGCACTTTGCCCATCTGGGCGGCATGGCGGGCAGCGGGGTGCTGCTTTGGCATTGGCTGCACGGCACACCACGCGAGTCGTAGGCCGTGCAGGATAGTCGAGGCGCACCATCCATCCTCCTTCGGAGCTGCGGCTGATGAACACCTGGGTCTTCTCGCTGTGTTGCGCGCTTCTGATGCTTGCGTGCCCCGGTGCCAACGCAGATACGCTCGCCATGGAGCCACGTGTGGTGGTGCTCGTCTACCACCGCTTTGCCTCGACGGCAGATAGCACCATGACGGTTCGGATGCAGACATTCGAGGCGCATCTGCATGCGATCGAGGCGGCCGGTTATCGCATCGTTCCGCTAGCGGACATTCTGCGCTGGCACGAAGGCGAGCAAGATGCACTGCCCGCGAAGGCTGTTGCCATTACGGTGGATGACGGCCATCGGTCTGTGTACGAGACGTTGTGGCCCGCGCTGCGCGGCCGGAGCATCCCCGTGACGCTGTTTGTATACCCGTCTGCGATCTCAAATGCGGCATACGCGATGACCTGGCCCCAGTTGCGAGAGATTGCCCGCACCGGCCAGTTTGACGTGCAGTCTCATACCTATTGGCATCCGAACTTCCGCGCGGAACGTATGCACCGAAGCGCCGATGATTTCGTCAAGTTCGCCCACGATCAGTTGCGCCGCGCAAAGGTTCGCATCGAAACAGAGATCGGCGTCCCGGTGCACATACTGGCGTGGCCGTTCGGCATCCACGATCCTGAACTGGAGTGCATCGCACGAGAGGAGGGCTATACCGCTGCTTTCACTCTGGACGCGCAACCGCTGCGGGCGAGTCAACCCGCCCTGGCACTGCCTCGATACCTGATCACCGATGGCTGTGGAGCGCGATGCATGACGCGCATTCTCAATGAAGCCGGGGGCAATCATGAATAGCCGACTGCGCCTCTGGCTTGCAGCGGTGTGGCTCTCTTGCGCGCAGCTTGCCGGCGCAGCCGAGGTCAGGGTGGTCGACGCACAGACTCACCTTCCTGTGGAGGGCGCTTTCACATTCGTTCGGGGCGAGAGCGGAACGACCGATGCTGCCGGCCTGGTCGCCATTCCGGCATCGGCAGTGGATGCACGCGCGGTGGTCAGCGTCCGCGCTCCTGGCTATGCTCGTGCCGAGCTGGTACTTGGCGGCCCGCAGCCTGCAGTCTGGATATCGCTCAAGCCGATCAGGCCGAAGGCGGTCTATCTATCGGTACAGGGCGTCACCAACCGATCCTTGCGCGATGCGGCCGTCGTACTTCAGGGCGAGACGGCCATCAATGCGCTGGTGATCGACATGAAGGGCGACCGGGGCGATACCCCTTATCCGAGTGCGGCCCGTGTGGCAGTGGGCGCGGCCCGTGAACAGAACAACGGTGCAGCCCGCATCAACCAGTTCGCCGCCGTGATTCGGCAACTCCGTCTACGTGGTCTGTATCTGATTGCACGCATCGTCGTCTTCAAGGACGACCGCTTGGCCCGGGCGCACCCCGAATGGGCCGTGCGGGATCACGATGGAGAGGTCTGGCACGACCGTGAAGACCAACGATGGATCGACCCCGGTGTCGAAGCCGCCTGGGCCAGCACGCTTGACGTGGCAGAAGAGGCTGCAAGACTCGGGTTTGACGAAATCCAGTTCGATTACCTTCGTTTCCCGGACGCCAATGGCTTGCAGTTCCATCAGGCCAACACGCAAGCACACCGGGTTGCGGCTGTTACGGGTTTTCTTGCGCGGGCGAGAGAGCGGCTGCGGCCGTACAACATTTACCTGGCAGCGGACATTTTCGGCTACGTTTGCTGGAACACCGACGACACAGCGATCGGCCAGCAGATCAACACACTGGGCGCTGTGGTCGACTACATCTCGCCCATGCTCTATCCATCCGGCTTCACGTGGGGCTTGCCCGGCCGCAGAAACCCCATCGAGAAGCCTGGCGAGATCGTCTCGCGTTCCCTGGCGGAAGCGAAGCGGCGCACAGGCTTGCCGGGCGTGAGGTTCCGGCCATGGCTGCAAGCGTTCCGGGACTATGCTTTTGATCGTCGTGAGTTCAATGCCGAGATGATTCGTGCCCAAGTCGACGCTGCCGATGCGGAAGGTACCAACGGGTGGATGCTATGGAACGCGCGCAATCGTTACGATCCAGCCAATTTGCCGCGATAGTCGCGGTGCTGGCGGCGGTGCTGTTGGCCTGCATGCAGACTGGGCGCGCCGAGCCCGCCGCCATCGGCCTTGGGCCGCTGGGCACGCCTGTGCCCATACACGAGCTGGAAGCCGTGGTCGCCGCGCAGATTGCCGATGCCAATGTGGCGGGGGCGGTCGTGGCGATCGGTGATGCCAGCGGGGTGCGCGAACGTGTCGCGCTGGGGCAGCGATCTGTCGGACTCGCCGCTGAGCCGATGACTGAAGACACGATCTTCGATCTGGCATCGCTCACCAAGGCAGTGGCCACTGCCACGGCGGTACTGCAGTTGGCAGAGCGCGGACGTTTGGAGCTGGACGCACCTGCCAGCCGTTACTGGCCTGCCTTCGCAGACGGAGGGAAGATGCGCATCACCATACGGCAGTTGCTCAGTCACACGTCCGGTCTGCCTCCCGGCCTGGCGGCCCGATCGGAACTCCGGAGTCGCGCCACGGTGCTTCACGCGATCGGGATCATGCCGCCGATTGCGGAGCCAGGGCGCCGTGTCATCTACAGCGATCTCAACTATGTCGCCTTGGGCGAGATCGTCCAGCGTGTCGGCGGGGTCGGGCTTGACGCATGGTGTGCGCAGCAGATCTTTCGACCGCTTGGCATGCGCGACACCGCATTTCATCCGAGCCACAAAGCGATCAGCCGCATCGCGCCAACCATCATTCGCAACGGACGATGGCTTCGCGGCAAAGTGCATGATCCGACGGCCGCTGCACTGGGCGGTGTCTCCGGCAACGCGGGCTTGTTCTCCACGGTGGATGACCTCGCGCAGTTCGCCAGAATGCTCCTCAACGGCGGCCGCTTCGGGGATCGCCGTATCTTGCAACCGGACAGCGTTGCCATGCTGTTGACGCCGGACGCCTCGACTGCCGTGGAGGCGACGCGCACGCTGGGGTGGGAAGTCCAGGCGCCGTTGATTCCCAACCGCTATCGCGCGCCGCGCGCCGGACTCCTGCAGCACCTGGGCTATACCGGAACCGGCTTATGGATCGACTTGGTAACGCGCCGATTCGTGATTGTGCTCACAAGCCGGCTGTATCCGGACGAGCAGGGTAACGCCATGCCGTTGCGTGAAGCCGTGCTGAATCTGGTATCGAGCACTGCGCCGCCGCTCTCTGGCGAACAGATCGCAGCGCGCGCCCCGACCATGGCCGATGCGGTGATCAGCGCCGGACGCCGCTTACCCATGGCGCTCGGCTCTGTACGGTCAGGTATCGACGTATTGGAGGTCAGCGGTTTCGCACCGCTCGTCGGAACGCGGGTCGGCCTGGTCACGAACCACAGTGGCTTTGATGCGCAGGGGCGGCGCACCATCGATGTCCTCAGTCAGGCGCCGGGTGTCAGGTTGAAGGCAATCTTTGCACCGGAGCATGGCATCGGTACGGATCTCGACGCGCGCTTTGGTGACACGATCGACACACGCACCAACGTGGCCGTCCATAGCCTCTATGGCAACAGCAAGGACATACCGCGCAGCGCGCTAGCCGATATCGACGTCCTGGTGTTTGACCTCCAGGACGCCGGCGTACGTTTCTTTACCTACCTTGCCACCCTGGGGGCGACGCTGGAAGCCGCAGCGAAGGCCCACATCCCGTTGCTGGTGCTGGATCGTCCCAATCCGATACGCGGTGATCTCGTTGGTGGGCCGGTATCCGATACGGCAGACCGCTCATTGACGAACTACGTGCCTCTGCCGCTTGTGCACGGCATGACAATCGGCGAGCTTGCCAGGTTGCTGAACGACCAGCTGCACATCGGTGCCGCGCTGCATGTCGTGGCCATGGAGCAGTATGACCGCGCAATGCGCTTTGCCGATACCGGGCTGGGCTGGGTTCCGCCATCGCCAAACCTGCGCGATTTCGCTGCCTTGGAGCGATATCCGGATGTGGGGTTGATCGAGGGCGCAAGTGTCAGCGTGGGCAGAGGCACGTCGGCGCCGTTCGGCATGGTGGGAGCACCGTGGATGGACGGCGCCGCGGTAGCGCGAGAACTCAACGCTCTGGATACCGGCGCCACCTATACACCCGTCCATTTCGTTCCTGCGGAGGGGCCATACCATGGCCGCTCGTGCTCGGGTGTGGCGATCCACCGGACGTCAGCACTGACGCGCCCGGGTCGCATCGGTCTAGCGCTGGCCCGGGTACTGTCGCAACGCTATCCGGAGCATTTCAAGCTTGAGGCGATCCGCACGTCCGTTGGGTCCGAGACGGTCTGGGCGATGCTGCGAGACGGTGTTTCGCTGGACGCAATCGAGCACGCCAGCATCGCACAGACCGATGCCTTTCTTTTTCAGCGAGCGCCATATTTGCTCTATTGACGATGGCATCTACGCCTGCGAATGGAGCCCGACCGAGGCAATAACAGATGCTGCTACTTCATCTTATTGCCGCCATCCGTGTAGGGATCGCGTTTGCCCTTTGCGCCTTCTGTGTACGGGTCAAACTTGCCGCGCCTCGATCCTTCTGTGTATGGGTCACGTTTGCCCTTTGCGCCCTCTGTGTACGGATCAAACTTGCCGCGTCTTGATCCCTCAGTGTATGGGTCGCGTTTGGCTTGTTTGGCGCCGTCCGTGTAGGGGTCCACCTTGCCAGCCGCCTGTCCGTCGCCGTTCTGTGCCGCGTCGGGCCTACTCTGCGCGTACGCCGAAGTGGAAGCCGCTGCGACCACGAGCAGAGTCATCATGAGTCTTCTGCGCATTTTGTGCTCCAGCAAACAAATCAAGTCCAACCGTTGGGTCAAAAACCTGTTTCATCCACCGCGTGCTTGCCCGATGGCTATTTCAAGCATAGGTAGCTGCCAGAGACCATCGTTGACAGGAATCAAGCGGCTTTCTTTCGTCGATGCCTGCATGGCTTTCGGCTTTCCGCTTTGGGCCGCCGTATTTCCATTCGCCCGGACAGCCGTCAGGCGCCTTGCGCGCCCTCGGACGTCGTTTGCGGCTGCGACGGCGATCGGGCTTGCGTAGCCGATGCGGCGATCACGTTGAAGGTGTTGACCAACGTCTGCCAGGCGTCGAGGGACGCGATCAACAGTTGTGCGGCAGACGCAGACGTCCCCGGCCGATATTGGAACGGATTGCTCCACTCTGTCGCCTGGCGCTGATAAGACCGCTGTGCCTCATTGAGAAGGTCGCCCCACTGGCGGACGGCGTTTGCGCCTTGGTTGGCTTGCAGCTTCATGTATGCACGCTGCGCCGAGGCCAATGCGCTCCAGTCTTTGATGGCATCCAGCTGGCCCTCCAGTTGGCACAGATTTTCCAGCGCGGTTTCTGCCATCTTGACGCGAAGGCGCGCGAGCTGAAGCTGGCTATCGACGAAGAACTCGGCCGCGCGGCTGGCGTCGCGCATGGTGGCGCAGGCGAGGTTACAGGCTGCATCGGTAGGCTGTGGCATCACGATCTCCGGTTGATATGACTGCAGGGTAGGCACTTCGTCATTGCCGGAGTTGACCTGACGCAAGTCTCTGGACCGGCTTGCCGTATGCCCCTGACGGGACGGTTTTCCTGAGGTGGTTTATTGCCTGGGCCAGAAGACCTTCTTCCGAGGGCAGTGCCCCTCATGGCATCTGCTGAGCCGGCCGGCGCCTAATCCAGATCCAACGCTGGATGGTCCGACAGAACGTCGGCTCGCGAGCGGCATGTGCGCAGCGGGTCGGCCGGTCCCATCCAAGCCGCGCGCACGTTTGCGCAGACGTCACGAAATCGCGCGGTGGTGATGCCCATGCGATTGGCCGCCGTTGCCCAGTGTGTAAAGACTTTCGAATGAACAGCCAGATACTTCTGGCGAATGTCCGGTTCTCTGGGAAACATGCCATCGGCGGGAGAGAAGTCGGGGCACCTGAGGTAGAGGTTGAACCAGAAGAGCGCTGCATACGCCCGGAGAATCTCTTCCACTGACTCCGGACACGCTGGATTGACGGCGACATGGGGGCACGGACAATCGGTCGCACAGAAAAATGTCGTACGCATGTTTGCGCGCCCCCGGGTTATCCGGCGTGCTGCGGTTGCGTGGCGGCGTAGTACGCTCGCAGCGGATTGGCGATGGCGTCCACCGTAACCGTCATCTCCAGTCCGCCAACGCCAGGCAAGCGGAGCAGGGCCATCTTCAGATGGGCCAGCGGGCGGGCATTGCAGACGTGGCCAGCAACGCGAATGCGTCCATGCTCCGCGCTGATATGGATTTCGTTTGCCAAGGTCGAGGCAAACCAGTTGGCGGCTGTCTTTGCCAGGATGGCAAGCGCCGGATCAGGGAGCAGACAGGAATTGGCATCCGGAAGAAAGACCGTCGCCAACGCATCTTCGGTGATATGCCGAACGGGTGCCGCTTTCGCGAGCTGATGATGGATGGCTGCTGGATCGATCATGGCGAAGGTGGCGTGTCGAGGGGTCTTGCCACCACTGTAGGAGACGGCTTGGAAGCGCACTTGATCGTGAGCAAAGCTTGATGATCGTGGCGCAGCGCTGTTGCAACCGAAGTCGAGCGATGGTTCCTGTATGAAGCCGGGCGTTCCTGTGCATGCACCTGCTCGCATAGCCGAGACAGCCCATGCAAACGCATCGGTGAGTACGGCTGCCGGGTGCGAATGACGTAAGCAGGTATTGCCTTGTTGAGGCAGGTCAAGGCGCGCAATGCAGTGCCCAATAGGCTGTTAGATCAGTTTGCTTTGGTGCGGCTTCGCTGTTGAACTTGGGTTGAATTCCGTAAGGGCGGCCGAATCGAAACACGGATGTGCTGCATGACCACCGGCTGCCCGCCGTGGCCTCTTGGGGTGTGCAATGCCGGAAATCGTCACGCTTACGGTCAATCCCGCAATCGATATCGCCACGTCGGTGGAGCGCTTGACGGATACACACAAGATGCGCTGCACCCCGGCGCGCTGTGACCCTGGAGGAGGCGGAATCAACGTTGCCCGCGTTGTCCATCGCCTGGGCGGGGATTGCCTGGCCATTTACCTTGCTGGCGGCCCGGTGGCTGAGCGGTTGGAGCGTCTACTGTCGGCAGAGGGCTTATCGTTCGTCGCCATCGGGATCGAAGGGGAGACGCGTGAGAACTTTTCCGTGACGGAACTGTGCAGCCACCGCGAGTTCCGGTTCGTGATGCCGGGGCCGGCCGTCTCGGCAGCGGAATGGCAGCGCAGCCTGGACTACCTGGATGCGCTGCAACCCGCGCCGCGCTACCTCGTGCTAAGCGGGAGCCTGCCCCTCGGGATTGCCGATGATTTCTACGCACGCGTCATTGAAAGGGCCAAGGTTCATGGCAGCCGCGTCGTACTGGATGCCTCGGGGCCGGCATTGCGCATGGCATTGCCGCATGCGCCATACCTGATCAAGCCCAGCCTGAACGAGCTCCGACAACTGACCGGGCGCGCGTTGGAGACGGAGGCGGATTGCATGCAAGCTGCTCGGGAGATTGTCCGCAATGGGCACGCGCATGCCGTTGCGCTCACACTGGGCGCTGGCGGAGCCGTGCTCGTTACGCAAAAAGAGGTTGTCCGCTCACGTGCTGTCGCAACGTCAGTGCTCAGCACCATTGGGGCGGGTGACAGCTTTGTGGGCGCAATGGTGTGGGCGCTCAACCGGAATGCGGGGATACAAGAGGCATTTCGATACGGCATGGCCGCCGCTGCGGCAGCGTTGGGCCATGCCGGTACCGAACTTGGCAGCGCCGCCGAGATCGAGCAGCGCTACGCAGAGGTCTCAGTGTCTTGAGGCGCGGCTGCCTGGACTCGATTGACCGGGGTGAATCGCCGCTTGGTTTGCAAGGGCGGTTCAATGATCTGTTGTCTGGATGATCAATCTGTCGGATAGGCGGCTGGGGCGTTACGGAACGCCCCTCCTGGGTGCTACCGGCTCCATTTCACGTGCAGTTCGGTTTCTGCGTTGCCATAGTCAAACGTCAGGTGCCCGTGGAACGCATGGTGGATTGCGTGGCCGATGTCGCGCGCCAGATGAAAGCCGGTCGTCAGGATGTCCGTACCGCTGCTCGTGCAGTCGACGGCCATGATGCGTTCCATCGGATGATCCGCGCGCAGATCTGCCTCGCGGTGACGCGCGAGTGTCAGGATCTCTTCCCGATGGGCCGCCTCAAAGTCCCCCGACAGATGGATTCGGGCTGCCGGCATCTGGTCGGCGGCACGCTGGCATGCCGAGCAGATCAATGAGGTTGCCCCAGGCGGTGGATTGCGCCACAACCAGCGGCCCTTGAGGTAGACGGCACCGCAAACTGGGCAACAGCTTGCAGCCGGTGCCTTGTCGGGTTGCCGATACCGGTTGTGGATCGGCTCAACGGCAAATGGGCTCCAGCGTGCCGGCCGCACTCGTTCGGATTGAGAGCGTTGTTTCATGTTGACTCCTATGAGGGCGAGTTCCTCCGGCCTGCTGCAGAGCAGAATCTGCAACACAGTGGCGGTGGACAATTCTCAGAGTACTTCCCGCCGCGCGACGCAATTTGGGCTGAATCAAGTCCGTGCGTAGCAGCACGCTCGCTTCTTCCTTCCGCTTGGCGATACGGCGGCAGATGTGTTGCGCGAGCCAATGCTGGAACGGGCAATCGGTGTGCTGTACCTGCCGAAGACCGAGTACGCCTCGCACTACTTCGATGCGGCCATCGGCGCGCAGTTTGACGCGCTGGTCCATCTGAACGAAACCTCCGCCATCGAGCCTTTGAGCACTTTGAGCACAGCGCTGCTACCGTGACCACACGTGTGTGCCGAATTACATTGCGTGTGTCATTCGGCCAATGCCGCTTACTGTGGCTGTTGCGCCGGCAGCGGCGCGTGAGCGCTGGCGGGGGCGCCCGCTTCTGACTTCGGAGGCGGCATTGGGGTCACGTTGCCAGCCAGGATCATGTCCAGGTCGTGGCGGTCTGCCACCTCTTTGTCCAGCAGCATGCGCGACAGCGCTTCCAGTTTGGAACGCTGGCTTTCGAGCGTGGCGCTCACGCGGGCGCTGGCTTCGGACAACACCCTACGGACTTCCGCATCGATCAACTGAGCTGTGTCTTCGCTATATTCCTTGCGCTCGCGCTGCATCAAGCCTGCACCGGCGAGCAGTGGGTTGGGTGTCTGCTCGTAGGTGGCCAGACCGAGCTGTTCGCTCATGCCGAACTGGGTGATCATCTGGCGGGCCATGTCAGTGGCGCGTTGCAAGTCGTTTTGCGCACCGGTCGATACGTCGTGGTACACGATCTGCTCGGCAATGTAGCCGCCCAGCAGCACATCCAGCCGGTCCAGCAATTCACTGTGCTTGAGGAGGTAGCGGTCCTCCGTCGGGGTCTGTTGTGTGTAGCCCAGGGCGGCGATACCTCTTGGAATGATGGAAACCTTCGAAACGCGATCGGCCAGGGGCCGGTGCTCGGCCACGATGGCATGACCTGCTTCGTGGTAGGCGATCGTCTCTTTTTCCCTGGCGTTCATCACGCGGTTCTTCTTCTCCAGCCCGCCCACGATGCGGTCAAGCGCCTCGTCAAAGTCGGCGGTCTCCACGGCGGATTTACCGTCGCGCGCCGCAAGAAGTGCCGCCTCATTGATCAGGTTGGCCAGGTCGGCACCAGCAAAGCCCGGCGTTCGAGCGGCGATCTTGCTCAGGTCGACATCGGCCCCCAGCGTGACATTGCGGGCGTGGACCTTGAGGATCTGCTCTCGCCCCTTCAGGTCTGGACGGTCAAGGGCGACATGGCGGTCGAACCGGCCGGGACGAAGCAGGGCAGGGTCGAGTATTTCGGGCCGGTTCGTCGCAGCCATGATGATGACGCCCTTGTTGCTGTCAAAGCCGTCCATCTCGACCAGAAGCTGGTTCAGCGTCTGCTCGCGCTCTTCATTGCCGCCGACCAGGTTGAACGCACGCGTCTTGCCCAAGGCATCGAGTTCATCGATGAAGATGATGCATGGCGCCATGGATTCGGCCTGACTGAACAAATCCCGCACGCGCGCCGCACCTACGCCAACGAACATCTCAACAAACTCCGACCCGCTCATGCTGAAAAATGGCACGGCTGCCTCACCAGCAACTGCCTTGGCAAGCAGGGTCTTGCCCGTGCCTGGCGCACCCACAAGCAACACGCCCTTGGGAATCCTGCCGCCCAGGAGCTGATACCGCAGTGGCTCTTTCAGAAAGCTGACGATTTCCGATAACTCGTCCTTGGCTTCGTCAATGCCGGCAACGTCGGCAAAAGTCACGCCAGTTTCCTTTTGCATGTAGATCTTTGCCTTGCTCTTACCGATTTCCATCAGCCCACCGGCGGCTGCCCCGCCCATGCGCCGGATCAGAAAGCTCCAAACCGCGAAGAACAGGAGCGCAGGCACAACCCACGATAGGAGCGTGCTCAACCATTTGTTGTCTGGCCGACCGACAAACCGTACCTTGGCCGCCTCCAGTTCCTGAACAAGGGCCGGGTCACTCACGCGAAGCGTCTGGAAAGGATGGTCGCCCTTGCCCGTGCGTCGAATGGCATCGATCTGCTGCTGCGTCAGCAACGCCTCGACGCCTTCCGTCGAGAAGGTGCCTGTGATGTCCTGGTCACCAATGGCAACGTCCTTGATCTTGCCCGCATGCAAGAGGAGCTTGAAGTCGCTGTAGGGGAGGGTGTTGTCCTGCTCGGACATGAACAGTGTTTGGAACGCCAGCATGCTCAACGCGACGATGATGGCGTACCAGAGCGAAAACCTTTGTTGCTGCGGCTTCATACTCTCTTTCACTTTCTCACCTTCGCATGGTCTCGTCCGTCAACCGATGTCCCGGTCGAACCTTGATGTTCGTGCTTGGGCCGGAAAGACGGTTGATGCGGATCAATCCGGCAGCAAGTCGGTGTTGCCTTCCAGCAGGAAGATTCGCGTTGCTGCTATTGGCGGCGTACGTGCGATGGTGGAAACAACCTCCAGCAGCCCGCCTGATGACGGAAGAAAACGATGACAAACGGGCGGGCGGATGTCGTCAGCTCCGCCCGCACGCAGCCACAATCAACGCCTGGGCAATGCAGGCGCGTGATTCGCAGATGCGGTGCGTCGCTCAGGCCAAACCACTTGCTAATCAGCTCGCGCAACGAAGTGTCGTATTGGGGCATGGTGTTCGCTGGCGTCATGCGGCCTGAGCCTGTGGCTGTGCAGCCCGCCAATCGGAGGAGAGTGTCAGCAGCATCAGCTTGAATAGCGTGCGCGCAGCCCGCAGGGGGCTTTTCAGGCACGCCTCCACCTGTGCGCTGCGGCATTCTCCAAACAGGCACCACGAGCAGAAGTGCTCGCAGTTATTGGTCAGCAGCCGATAGTCGCGCTCCCCCAGGCGCGAACCGGCACGGCGGGCGACTTCTTCGCCGTCGTAGCAGGGGCTGGCGTCGCGCTGGATGGTCACTGCAAAACCGCATGCAAAGCAGCGAATGGAGATGCGCTCCACTGGCCCCCGGCGTTGGCGGCGAGAGAAACCGGCGTAGTGAATCACCTGCCCGTTGCCGACATAGATGCCATGGTGTTCGTATCCATCGCGCTCTGCCACAAGGTGTGCGCCAACGGGGAGCACAGTGTCGAAACCGGCAAGATCGTGCGAGTCGCCCCACTGGGCGATGCATTCGATGTTCTGGCTCATGGCGCGCTCCGTTGTGCTTGCTGGGCGGTGTCGGGTTCCGGGGGCGATTCGACAGGACGCTGCGTTGCTTGTTCGTATGTCATCAGTATTGGCAGCGTGCTCGCCTGCGTCATGCAGGCTGTGCTGAGAATGCTGTCGGAGCTACGGGTTTTCATGTCAGGAAAGCCTGACAAGGTGGCCGGCACCTCAGAAGCGATGTGCTCGATACGATTCCCAAGACGCCCGTGCGACGGCCACCGTGCGCCGCCGTTGATCTGCCGCAAGGCGCTCTGGCACCACCGTGCCACGATGAATTTGCTGGCCCCAAGATCCCCCGGGGGCCAATCATCAGGAGGTAGTCATGAGTCAGCTCAAGCGTTATGACCCGTTCGCCATTGAACCGGTTGGCGACATCTTCCAAGGGCTTCTGCGCTCGTTTCGCGGCGGCATGGATGGTGCGCTGCCGTTCAAGGTGGACGTGACGGAGTCCGACAAGGCATACAGCGTTGTCGCGGAAATTCCTGGAGCGAAGAAGGAAGACATCGACGTGACGGTCGATCGCGGTACGGTCATGATCTCGGCCAAGGTCGAGCGCAAGTCCGAAGAGAAGGAAGGCGAACGCATCATCCGCAGCGAGCGCTATAGCGGATCCATGCAGCGCATGTTCACGCTGGATGCGGCGGTCGATGAAAACAAGGTCGACGCCACGTACGAGAACGGACTGCTGCGTGTGACGCTGCCCAAGAAGGAGGCGTCACCACAGCAGCGCGTCACGATTCGCTGAGCGCCAAGGGGTGTGGCATGCGGCTGCAATTTCTTGGCGCGACCGACACGGTGACCGGCTCGAAATACGTGCTTGAGACCGGCGAGCGCCGTGTCATGGTCGACTGCGGACTGTTTCAGGGCTACAAGTCTCTGCGCTTGCGCAACTGGGACAAGCTCGCCGTCAACCCGCACCACATTGACGCTGTCGTGCTCACGCATGCCCACATCGACCACAGCGGCTACTTGCCGCTGCTGGTCCGAAACGGGTTCCATGGCCCGGTCTATTGCACAAAAGGCACGGCAGAGTTGTGCAACATCCTCCTGCCTGATAGCGCTCGGCTTGCAGAAGAAGATGCGCAGTACGCAAACGCACAGGGGTTCTCGCGCCATCATCCTGCGTTGCCGCTCTACGATGAGAAGGACGCCGCCAAGGCACTGCGCAGGTTGCATCCCGTCGGTTTTGGCGAGCGTTTTCCCGTAACCGATGGTGTAGAAGCGGAGTTCCACCGTGCGGGGCACATCATCGGCGCGGCGACGGTGACCCTGCTCACGGAGGGCCGTCGTATTGTTTTTTCCGGCGATCTGGGGCGGCAGGTCGATCCGGTCATGCGGCCACCAGAGCCCATTGCGCAGGCCGATGCCTTGCTCGTGGAGTCCACCTACGGAGATCGCGTGCACCCGGCGGGCGACCCGCTCGACGCGCTCCAGCAGGTTGTGCAGCGGACGATCGGGCAGGGCGGTACGCTGCTGATTCCAGCCTTTGCCGTGGGTCGTACACAAGAACTGCTGTATTGCCTCTATACGTTGATCCGTGAGCATCGAATCCCGCATGTGCCGATCTACCTCGACAGCCCGATGGCCGAGCGTGCGACCGAGGTGTTTGCACGCCACGTTGACGATCTGCATATCGGGGCCGCGGATTGCCAGGCGGCTTGCGCACTGGCCATCCCGGTGCAGAGCCCTGAGCAGTCGATGCATCTGGGGAACGATCGCGCGCCCAAGATCATTCTTGCGGCCAGCGGCATGGCGACGGGTGGCCGCGTGTTGCATCACCTCAAGAGCATTGGTGGCGGCAAGCGCAACGCCATCCTGATGTCAGGCTTCCAGGCGGCCGGCACCCGGGGCGCCGCTCTGCTGGCGGGCCAGCGGGCGTTGCGCGTGCATGGCCGTGACGTGACCATTCGTGCTTCGGTCGAGCAGATTCAAAATCTTTCCGCCCACGCGGATGCCAATGAACTGATGACCTGGTTGCGCGGTTTCACGCGAGCGCCGCAACAGACGTTTGTCGTGCACGGTGAACCTGCCGCCAGCGACGCCTTGCGCCAGCGCATCGAGCACGAATTGCAGTGGACTGTCCGCATGCCGGAGTATCGCCAGTCCTACGACCTGGAGGGCGCATGACTGCCCCCGACGTTGGTCTGGCCCCGCAGCGTGTGCTGATTGCCATGCCGGGCTGCGAGGCCGCCGCCGAGCGACTTGCCATACCGCTGAGCGCGGAGTTGGGGCATGCCGCAGTGAGCCACTTTCCGGATGGCGAATCCTACGTGCGGCTCTACACGCCGGTGCATGGCGTAGAAGTCGCCATCGTCTGCACGCTTGATCATCCCGACGAGAAGCTGTTGCCACTGCTTTGGCTGGCGATCGCCGCCCGCGAGGCCGGCGCGCGCCGCGTTGGGCTGATTGCACCGTACCTGCCGTATATGCGACAGGACGTCATCTTCAATGTGGGCGAGATTCGCGCCGCAGAGCACTTTGCCGCCTTGCTCAATCCCGTATTCGACTGGCTTGTCACGGTGGATCCGCACTTGCATCGCATTTCGCATTTGTCGAATGTCTATCGCATGCCGACGGTCGCCGTGGAAGCGGCGCCTGCCATTGCCGCATGGATACAGTCCCGTGTACAGGCGCCGTTCCTGATCGGGCCCGACGATGAAAGCAGGCAGTGGGTCGAGCATGTAGCCGGCATTTGCCATGCGCCATGGGCAGCGTTGGCCAAGACGCGGCACAGCGCGTGGCGGGTGGAAATCGCAGCGATGCCGCACATCCCACCGGGGTGCGTGCCCGTGCTTGTGGACGACATCATCTCGACCGGGCGCACGCTGCTTGCCGCAGCGGACTTGCTGCGGCAAGCCGGCCAATCGCAGCCCGTTTGCATTGGCGTGCACGCCGTGTTCGCCGCCGACGCGTACAGCCAGCTGTGCGCCGCCAGCGCCGATGTTGTCACATGCGACACCGTCCAGCATCCATCGAACCGGATTGCATTGACAGCGCCGCTGGCCGACGCCATTTCACGCATGTTTGATTACCCGCTGCCTTCGAGCAAGCAGGTGCTTGTCCGATAAGAACACTTTCGCATCTGGAGGTCATCATGAAACAGATCCGGTTCCTGCCTGACGACCCGACATACTGCGCAGCAGGGCCGCGTCTGCAATGCGGTGCGTCGGTCGACGGCAGCCTCGCAAGCTACGCAATCACGGCGGAGGCCCTGGAGGACCATTTTGGCGCGCGCTCCTGTCAGTCGGACGATCTGCTCAGCGCGTTTCGGGTGCATCGCAGTGATATCGAGGACGTTGCACGAGCTCTTTTCGAGCAGACAGGTTCCAAGGAGATCACGCTACACAGCGGGCATTTCCGCTTTGCTGGCTGACGCGCATGCCATGAGTGCTGCCACCATGCCCTCGGTTGATGCTCCGACCGCGCCATGTGAGCACCTCACGTTCAAGGCGCTGGGGGTCGACACATGGCAAGAACACGTCATCTACATGCACCCCGACAGCGCGATCTGTCGATCAGAGGGTTTTGCCGCGCAGGCGCGTGTGGAAGTCCACATCGGGCAGCGATCACTGATCGCTACGCTGAACCTGGTGGGGTCGGGGCTGCTGGAGAAGCATGAGGTCAGTCTGTCAGCCAGCGCGGTGGATTCGTTGATGGCGCGCCCCGGGGATGAAGTGGGTGTCACGCATGCGCCGTCGCTTGAGTCACTGCGTGCCCTGCGTGCCAAGATTTACGGCGCGCATCTGGACGCAAGGCAATTGCAGGGGATCATCGCTGACATCTCTCACGAGCGCTATGCTGATGTCCATATCGCAGCATTTCTGAGCGCTTGCGCGGCTGGCCGTATGACAGTCAGAGAGACCATCGACCTGACACAAGCAATGGTGGATTCTGGCGAGCGCCTGCAGTGGGATCGCTCAGTCGTGGCGGACAAGCACTGCGTGGGCGGTCTGCCCGGTAACCGCACCAGCCCCATCGTCGTTGCCATCTGTGCTGCGGCCGGGCTGCTGTTGCCCAAAACCTCGTCACGCGCCATCACCTCGCCGGCAGGCACGGCCGACATGATGGAAACGCTCACCCGCGTCAACCTGAGCGCCGCCGAACTGCGAAGCGTTGTGGGGCAGGTTGGCGCATCGCTCGCGTGGGGTGGGGCGCTAAGTCTCAGCCCTGCGGACGATGTGCTGATTCGCGTGGAAAGGGCACTCGATGTCGACAGCGATGCACAGCTTGTGGCGTCTATTCTCTCCAAGAAGATCGCAGCGGGGTCCACGCATGTGTTGATCGATGTGCCCGTCGGCCCCACGGCCAAAGTCCGCAATATCGAAGACCTTGAGCGCCTCGAAATGCTACTCAAACGCGTGGCTCAAGCGTTTGGCGTTCAGGTGCTGATGCTGCGCACGGAAGGCACGCAGCCCATTGGTCGCGGGATCGGCCCCGCGCTGGAAGCGAAAGACGTTTTGGCTGTGCTCCAGAGATCTCCAACGGCGCCATTCGACTTGCGGGAACGGTCTCTATTGCTGGCGGGCGCATTGCTTGAGTTTTGCGGCACTGCCGCCGCCGGAACCGGGCTCGACATGGCAACCGGCTTGCTGGATAGCGGTACTGCATGGCGAAAGTTCGAGGCGATCTGCGAAGCGCAGGGTGGCTTGCGTATCCCCGGAGAAGCCGTCTTCCGCCGCGAAATCGTTGCCGAGCAAACTGGCATCGTCACCAACATCGATAACCGCCACCTTGCCCGCATCGCAAAACTTGCGGGCGCACCGATGCGCCACGTCGCTGGCGTACAGATGCATGTGCGACTTCGGGATCAGGTGAATGTGGGGCAACCGCTGTTCACCATCCACGCACAAGCCTCGGGCGAGTTAGAGTATTCCTCGGCATATGCGTTGACGCATTCTGTGGTGGGTCTGTCCCCAGTGGGAATCGGCTGACCTCAAGCTATATTGATGAGTGCCCATGAGGCCGATAGCAGAGTATCGGTGCGGAACGCATCATGGGCGTGCGCGTTGCCATGCTGATCTTCTTACTCAACGCATCTTGGATAACGCTATGCAATCCGAACTGAAATACTCCCTCGCCATGCGGTCGCTCCATTGGCTGGTGGTTCTGGCGGTGTTGGTCGCTGTTGTGGCCATCGAAATTCTCGACTTTTTCCCTAAAGGCAGCGACGCGCGTGCCGCGCTGTTCATGATTCATCAGACTGCGGGGCTCTCTGTGCTCGCGCTGATGGTGCTGCGCTTGTTAGCCCGGTTTGGCACACAGGCGCCGCCCGCCGTCCCTGGCTCACCGTTGGTGCAGCTTGCGGCACGACTCACTCACGGCGTGCTCTATGTCCTGATGGTCGGGATGCCCGTTCTGGGCCTGTTGGCACTGGCTTGGGGGGGCAAGCCAATTCAACCGTTCGGGCTGAATCTGACGCTGGCGCTCACCCAAGACGAGACGTTGGCACACTTGTCCAAGGAGGTTCATGAGTCGGGTGCCACGCTCGTCTATATCGCGGTCGGGCTGCATGCCGCCGCGGCGCTCTGGCACGAGTTCATCCTGAAGGACAGGCTGCTGCGCCGCATGATCTAGTGCGCATGAAAATCGCCCCGACAGGAGACTCGACGATGCACGCCACGCGCCTGCTGGCCAACGTTGCATTGCTTGCCTTGTCGGCGCTGACCTTGTCGGCGGGGTTATGGGCACGGTACCTCGGTGCCGATGCACTGGCGCGGCAACTCTGGCTGATTGGCGTCGTTCCGAACTGGCTGGCGCTGGCTGTCACGATTGTCCGATCGCTGATGCGACGGCAGGCTGGGGTGGACATCCTGGCGGTAATGTCGATTAGCTTTGCGCTTTTGTCAGGCGAGGTGCTGGTCGCAGCGGTGATCGCGTTGATGCTCGCGAGCGGGCGCGTGCTGGAAGACTTCGCCCAAGCGCGTGCGCAGCGCGAAATGACTGCGTTGCTCAGCCACGTGCCCAAGCGGGCCAATCGCTTCGAGGGCGGACAGTGGCGCCAAGTCAGTCTGGAGAAGATTCAAGCGGGTGACCGGTTGCTGGTTCGGCACGGCGAAGTCGTGCCGGTGGACGGTACCTTGTCCGAGCCTGCCGATCTTGATGAATCCACGTTGACGGGGGAGTCGCTCACCAGCCATCGCTTGGCGGCAGATGCAGTGTGCAGCGGCGTGCTGAATGCGGCCGCCGCATTTGAAATGATCGCAAGCGCGTCGGCCGAGAAGAGTACGTTCGCGGGCGTAGTCCGGTTGGTCAGTGCCGCGCAGGCTCAGCGGAGCCCTTCCGCCAGGCTGGCCGATCGCTACGCGTTTGCTTTTGTGGGTTTCACGGTTGTCCTGGCGGGGGCAAGTTGGATGCTCACTGGTGATTCGGCCCGTTGTCTGGCCGTGCTCGTCGTGGCCACGCCGTGTCCGCTGATCCTGGCCGTACCTGTTGCGGTCGTGTCAGGCCTGTCGCGCTGCGCCAAGCGAGGCGTGCTGGTCAAAGGCGGGGGCGCTCTGGAGCGGCTTGCGCTGGCCGACACGCTTTTTTTCGACAAAACGGGGACGCTGACCAGCGGATATGCACGACTTGTCGACATTGAGTGCGCGCCGCAATATGCGTCCGATGTTGTGCTGAGTTTGGCAGGGTCACTCGCACAAGCATCGAATCACGTCACGGCAGAAGCCGTTGCCAAGGCCGCACGCGAACGTGGCGCCACGCTGGGGCTACCAAGCGCGGTTGTCGAAAGTCCGGGTGCAGGTGTTCGCGGTCACGTTGATGGACACGTCGTTTCCATCGGTACGTTGCCTTATGTTTTGGGTTCGTCTGATGTGCCTTCCTGGATAAAGGGGTTCGTCAGGCGCGTGAGCTACGCCGGTGCGTCGGCTGTCTTTGTCGGCGTAGACAGTGAACTGGTGGGCGGATTGCAGTTGATTGACCGCGTCCGCCTTGAAGCACCTCGTGCGCTGCGTCTTTTGCGCCAAGAGGGCATCACACGACAGGCGATGCTGACCGGCGATCGGCCGGACGTTGCCGAATCTGTGGGCGCCATGTTGGGGGTGACAGAGGTTTATGCGGCACTGTCGCCTGCGGCCAAGCTTGCGGCGATTCGCGGCGCCCGCGCTGACGGCAAGGTGGTCATGGTTGGCGATGGCGTCAATGATGCGCCTGCGCTCGCCGCTGCCGACATTGGCGTGGCAATGGGCGCGCGCGGCGCAGCAGCCTCGTCGGAAGCCGCTGACATTGTCTTGTTGGTGGACCGTCTGGATCGACTGGTTGACGCAGTCCGGATTGCGCACCGCACACGCCGGGTTGCGCTGCAGAGCGTGATGATCGGCATGTCGTTGTCGCTTGTAGCCATGGTTGTCGCAGCGCTCGGTTACCTCCCAGCGTTGGCAGGGGCAATGCTGCAGGAGGTTGTCGACGTATTGGCCATCGTCAACGCGCTGCGAGCGCTTCGGCCAACCGAAGATGAAGCGATGCGTTTACTCGCCTCTGCCGATGTTGAGCGCCTCAAGGCCGAACACGCAGAACTGGAGCCCATCATGAGCCGAATCCGCCTGATCGCAGACTCGCTACCCCATATGGCGGGCGGTACTGCGAGGGCCGAGTTGTCAGCGTTGAATCAATCCTTGGCAGACGTCTTGTTGCCGCATGAACGCCGAGACGATACCCAGCTCTATCCTGACGTGGCCCGCCTGCTTGGCGGAGAGGATCCGATGGCAGCAATGAGCGCCGTGCATCGGGAGATATTCCGCGTGACGAACCTGTTGGGCAGGATCGTTGCGGATGTTTCCGCCGACGGTCCCGATGCCGTTATCACACAAGAGCTGCAGCGCTTGTTGTACGGGCTGGACGCCATCCTGCGGCTGCATTGCGCGCAAGAAGACGAGATGTTCCACGTGCTAGGTGGAGAGGCTTGATCGTCATGACAAACCTGCTCGCATTGTTCGCGACCGTCCTGTTGCTGAACGTGATGCCGGCCTTCGCACCGCCGACGTGGATGGTGATGTCGTGGATCGGCTTCTCGCAGCCCGATGCCAATCCAGTGCTTCTTGCGGGCATTGCCGCTTGCGCAGCGACTCTGGGCCGCCTGGTGCTGGCGCGGCTCTCTTGCGCGCTCGTGCGCAACCGCTGGATGCGCGAGGCGGATCGTCAGAACATCGATGTTGTGCGCGCCTGGCTGGAAGCCCGCAAAGGTATGACGGTCGGGCTGATGCTTGGGTACGCATTCAGCCCGTTCCCGTCTAACTACATCTTCATTGCATACGGTTTGACCGGGATGCGGCTATGGTTGATCGGGCTCCCGTTCTTCGTTGGACGCTGGATAAGTTACCTGACCTGGACGCACATTGCCCAGATTGGCGCCCGCTATCTGGATGACGAGATCGAGGTCCGCGGGGTCTTTATGGGGGCGTACTTTGTCGTGTCCCAGGTCGTGTTTCTGGCGTTGGTTTATGGGTTCGCCAAACTGGATTGGCAGCACCTCTTGCAAGCGAAGCGCTTGCGCTGGCGGCAGCCCGAATCAATTGCATCGTCTTCCAAAGATGCACCAACCAAAGCAGAACGCTGATTTGCTTTTTCTCTGTATCGCCACCCAAGGCGCAATTTCAGGAGATCGACATGTACAACATCATCATGGTCGCAATCGACGGCAGCCCGACATCGCAACGCGCTTTGGACGAGGCAATCCGGTTGGCGGCAGCGCTCGGCTCAAAGCTGGTCATTGCGCATGTCATCGACAATGCCCACGTCAAATGGGATCTTGGCTCGCTGAGCACGCGACAGATCACCGATACGTTGATCCGGCAAGGCCACACACTTGTGGCACAGGCGCTGCACACTGCGCAGCAAGCGGGTATTCAGGCCTCAGTGGTGACCACGGACGACCCGCTGGCTTACATCGACGTCGCAACGGAACTCGAGAAGTTGGGGGTGCAGGCCGAAGCTCAGGTCATGGTGCTAGGCACCCACGGCAGAAGAGGCGTACGGCGAGCGCTGCTGGGAAGTGTCGCGGAAAGCGTAGCTCGGTCGTCGTCTCTGCCGGTGCTGCTGGTGCGATAGATGGGGGACGGGGCCGCCCATGCAGGCGCGCCGCCTCGAAATCTATTGATTCAGATCAGCGCGTCTGATCGCGCATGCAGTACGTTGGCAGTATTCGCCGACTCGAAAGGACTATCGAGATGACCCAGAACATTGTTTTGGCCACCGACGGTTCCGCTTACTCAGATGCAGCTGCGCGTTGCATAGCCAGCCGCACATTGCTCACACAGGACATCACGGTGCATGTGCTTCATTGCACGCCGGAGGTCAGTGGAGAAGTGAAGACGTTTCTCGGAAAGGCGGATCTTGCCGCTTGGCATCGGGAAGAGAGCGAAAAGGCGATGGCCTCCGTCGTTGAGATCCTGCGCAACGCAGGTATTCCGTTTGAAGCGCATGGATTGATCGGGTTCGCTCCAGAGCGCATTGTTCAATACAGCCGTTCGGTTCAGGCCGGAGCGATCGTCATGGGTTCACATGGACGCGGTGCATTCGTTGATGCCGTGCTGGGATCCGTGGCCAATCGCGTTGTCGCACGGGCGGAGTGTCCCGTTATTCTCGTCAAGGCATAGGGGACGTCTGAGCGGGGGTACACGCTTATCGTTGTGCTGTAGTCAAAGCGATTGCGGTAAGACCACTTCGCTCCCCACCGCGGCGTTTCGTCACCACAACTGCTCTGCTGTTGCGATTGGCAAGGAACCGCAGATGTCGTTTCTGTGAAACCGCCTAGAGTCCGCACTCTTGTCTGGGTTTGAGATGCATCAACTCTGGGCGGTGGCCGCTGGCATCTAATGGATTGCATATTGGCAATCGTTTGACGCCCCGACCATGCGCACCGCCCCCGTGCCGTCTTCGCTAACCGCAGAGCAAATCGATCTGCCGTTTCACGCCGCCCTTGCTCGCACTTCGAATTCGCTGTCGCTTGCGTCAATGCAACTGGCGTTGCTCGATTGGGCGCTGCACCTGGCCGTCTCGCCCGGCAAGCAGCTGGATCTGTGCCGCTTGGCGCTGACGCAGGCCGAACAACTCGAGGCTTACATCCGCAACTGCATGGCCTCCGGCCCTCAGGACGTGTGTCTTTGCGTCCAGCCGCCGGCCCGCGACCGTCGTTTCTCGGCCGACGAGTGGCGCCTGTGGCCGTTCAACGTGCTGCACCAGTCCTTCCTGTTGACAGAGCAATGGTGGGAGGCGGCCACGCGCGGCGTGTGGGGTGTCGCCAAGCATCATGAGGACGTGGTCGCCTTTGCTGCGCGGCAATGGCTCGACATGATGTCGCCAGGCAACCAACTGGCAACCAACCCCATTGTCCTGCGCCGGACCTTTGAGCAGCACGGCGCCAACCTCGTGCGCGGCGCGCTTAATGCGCTTGACGATCTGGAGCGCTCCATGAGCGGCGCGCCGGCAGCGGGTACCGAACGCTTTATGGTGGGTCGTGACGTGGCCATCACGCCCGGCAAGGTGGTTCTGCGCAACCGCCTGATCGAGCTGATCCAGTACACGCCGGCCACACGCAAGGTTCAGGCCGAGCCCATTCTGATCGTGCCGGCATGGATCATGAAGTACTACATCCTGGACCTGTCACCGCAGAATTCGCTGATCCGCTATCTGGTGGAGCAGGGCCATACCGTGTTCTGCATCTCCTGGAAGAACCCGGACGAGGCCGATCGCGACCTCGACATGGACGACTATCTCAAGCTCGGTGTCTTTGCCGCGCTCGATGCGGTGAATGCCGTCGTGCCGGGCCAGCGCGTACACGCTACCGGCTACTGCCTCGGCGGCACGTTGCTGGCCATTGCCGCGGCCGCCATGGCGCGCGATGGCGATGCTCGGCTGGCATCCATGACGCTCTTTGCCGCGCAGACAGACTTCTGCGAGCCGGGCGAACTCGGCCTGTTCATCGACGAGGCACAGGTCAGTCTGCTTGCAGCGCAGATGGCGCAGACCGGCTATTTGCGCGCCAGCCAGATGGCCGGAGCCTTCCAGATGCTTAGGTCGTACGACTTGTTGTGGTCGCGCGTGGTGGGTGAATACCTGCTGGGCGATCGCGCGCCCATGAACGATCTGATGGCCTGGAACGCAGATGCCACGCGCATGCCCGCACGCATGCACAGCCAGTACTTGCGGCACCTGTTCCTGAACGACGACCTGAGCGAGGGCCGTTACCCCGTCAACGGCAAGCCGGTAGTCTTGAACGATATTGACCTTCCCATCTTCGTGGTGGGCACGCTGACCGACCATGTGGCGCCGTGGCGCTCGGTCTACAAGCTGTATCACCTAACCGAGGCGGCGCTCACGTTTGTGTTGACAAGTGGCGGGCATAACGCCGGCATCGTCAGCCCGCCGGTCAACTCGCATCGGCGGTTCCAGATGCAGACCCGTCACGTCGGCGAGACATCGGCAGCGCCAGATGACTGGCTGGTATCGGCACCCACGACCGACGGTTCGTGGTGGCCGGCATGGCATGCATGGCTGGTCGCGCATGCATCGGGCGCGGCACCGGTGAAGCCGCCGACGATGGGCGCCCCAGGGCTGCCACCACTTGCCGATGCACCCGGCACCTACGTGCTGGAGAAATAAATGCGTGTGCAGAAACAACGCCGGGCGTGTGGCAGGTGCGCCGGCACGCCGCGTATTGTCGCCGTGGTCGCCATGGCCGCCACTGTGCTGGCGCTGTCGGGTTGCATCTCGATGGCGCCGCCTTACGAGGCGCCCGCGCTGCCCGTGGCCCAGCACTACGAAGCCGACGATGGCCGTGACGGCCTGTCAGCCTCAGCCACCGGCTGGCAAACTTACTTTACGGACGAGCGCCTGCAGGCGTTGATCGCGCAGGCACTGGAGAACAACCGCGACCTGCGCACTGCCGTGCTGCGCGTGGAAGAGGCGCGTGCTGCGTTCGGCATCCAGCGGGCGGAGACATTTCCACACCTCAATGCGGAGGCCGGCATCAACCGCCTGAGCATTCCGGCGGACCTGGGCCCCTTCGGCATGCCAATGCGTGTAAGCCAATACCAGGTGGGGGCCGGTGTCTCCAGTTGGGAGATCGATTTCTGGGGGCGCGTGCGCAATCTCAACGATGCCGCACTGGAAAGCTACGTGGCTTCCGATGCCGCGCGCCGAGCGGTGGCGCTTGGGCTGATCGCACAGGTGGCCGACAGCTACCTGGTGCTGCGTGAACTGGACGAGCGCATCACGCTGGCGCAACAGACCGTCGACAGCCGGACCGAGACACTGCGCATCTTCTCGCGCCGTGTGGCGGTTGGGGCGACGTCACGATTGAACCAGACGCAGGTCGAGACCCTGCTGACCCAGGCGCAGGCACTGCTGACACAATTGCAGCAGGCGCGCGACGCGCAGGCGCACGGGCTGGCGTTACTTGTGGGCAAGCCCATCGACCTGCCGCCGCTGGCAGAGCCGCTTGACGAACACCGTATGCTGGCCGAGCTGCGCGCAGGCTTGCCTTCCGATCTGCTGACGCATCGCCCGGACATTGTTGCTGCAGAGCACCGGCTGCGTGCCGCGCACGCCAGCATTGGCGCCGCCCGCGCAGCGTTCTTCCCGCGCGTGGCGCTGACCGGTGCTTACGGCACGATCGGTCCGGAACTGGGCAATCTGTTTGCACCCGGCACGCGCGCCTGGGTGTTTGCCCCGAGCATCAGTCTCCCGCTGTTTGAGGGCGGCAAGCTGCGCAGCAACCTCGACCTGGCGGAAGCCCGCCGAGACCTTGCCGTGGCCGGCTACGAGAAGACCGTGCAGAACGCGTTCCGCGACGTGTCCGACGCGCTCTCCGCACGCAAATGGCTGGCCGAACAGCTTGACATCGCGCAGGCCGCACTGGCAGCGCAGACCGAACGCGCCCGGCTGTCGCAACTGCGTTTTGACGCCGGCGCATCGACGTTCCTGGAGGTGCTCGACGCCCAGCGCGATCTGCTGGCTGCGCAGCAGCAACTGGTGCAGGTGCGCCGCGCGCTTCTCTCTAGCCGCGTTGGCCTGTACGCGGCGCTGGGCGGCGGCACGCAGGCCGTCGAATCCGCATCCGAACCGCAACCCGATCTGAGCCTGACACCGCCCCCGCGCGTATCGGGCGGAACAACACCATGACCGCAACTTCCCAACAACGATGGATTGCGCTGCTCGCTGCCGCCCTGGTGGTGGCTGGTGGGGCGCTCGCGTGGAAGGCTTTACGGCAAGAGGGGCTTGGCAAGGGCTTTGCGAGCGGCAACGGCCGCATCGAGGCCACCGAAATCGACGTGGCCACCAAGCTGCCCGGTCGCGTGCAGGACATCCTGGTGGATGAGGGCGACTTTGTGACGGCCGGCCAGCCGCTTGCGCACATGCAGGTGCAGACTCTGGAAGCGCAGCGCGACGAGGCCCAGGCGCGACAGCAGCAAGCTGTCTCTGCCGTGGCTAGCGCACAGGCCCAGGTGGCTGTACGCGAGGCGGATCGGCAGGCCGCACTGGCGCAAATCGCCCTGCGCGACAGCGACCTGGATGCCGCGCAGCGGCGGCTGGCGCGTTCCGAAACGCTGTCGCACGAAGGCGCATCGTCGATGCAGGAGCTGGATGACGACCGCGCCCGCGTGCGCAGCGCCAAGGCTGCGCTGGTGGCGGCCCGCGCGCAAGCCGAGGCGGCGCAGGCGGCAGTATCGGCAGCCCGTACACAGGTGGCGGGGGCCGGTGCCACCGTCAAGGCGGCAGACGCAACCGTACTGCGCATCAAGGCTGATATTGATGACAGTGCATTGACGGCCCCGCGCGACGCACGCGTGCAATACCGCATCGCCCAGCCCGGCGAGGTATTAGCCGGCGGCGGCCGGCTGCTCAACCTGGTGGACTTGTCCGACGTCTACATGACCTTCTTCGTGCCGGAGACGGACGCCGGGCGCATCGCCATGGGCAGCGAGGTGCGTATCGTGCTCGACGCTGCGCCGCAGTATGTGATTCCCGCGCGCGTGTCGTTTGTGGCCAGCACCGCGCAATTCACCCCCAAGACCGTGGAGACGGCCAGCGAGCGCCAGAAGCTGATGTTTCGCGTCAAGGCGCAGATCGACCGCGATCTGCTGCGCAAGCACCTGAAGCTGGTGAAGACCGGCCTGCCCGGCATGGCGTGGCTCAAGCTCGACGCGCAAGCCGAATGGCCGCCCAACCTGGCGATCAAGGTGCCGCAGTGACCAAGTTTGCCAATCCGCCCGCCATGCACGACGCGCGCCTCGCAGCACCGGTCGTCAGCCTTGCGGGCGTGAGCCTGCGCTACCGAAAAACGCTGACGCTGGATGGTCTGACGCTCGACCTGCCTGCCGGCTGCATGGTGGGGCTGATCGGTCCGGATGGCGTGGGCAAGTCCAGCCTGCTGTCGTTGGTGGCCGGCGCGCGGGCCCTGCAGGACGGCGCAGTGCATGTGCTGGGCAGCGACATGGCTAACCGCCGTGCGCGCGCCGCGGTCGGCCCGCGCATCGCTTACATGCCGCAAGGGTTGGGGCGCAACCTGTACCCCACGCTGTCGATCGAGGAGAACTTGCAATTCTTCGGGCGCCTGTTTGGCCATGATGCTGCGGAGCGCCGCCGACGCATCGACGCGCTCACCGCCAGCACCGGCCTGCTGCCGTTCCTCTCGCGGCCTGCGGGCAAGCTGTCGGGCGGCATGAAACAGAAGCTGGCGTTGTGCTGCGCGCTGATCCACGACCCGGACCTGCTGATCCTCGATGAACCGACCACAGGCGTCGATCCGCTCTCGCGCAGGCAGTTCTGGGACTTGATTGCCCGTATTCGTGCCGGCCGCCCGGGCATGAGCGTGATCGTGGCCACCGCGTACATGGAAGAGGCCGAACGCTTTGACTGGCTGGTCGCCATGGACGCGGGCCAGGTGCTTGCCACCGGCACACCGGCCGGCCTGCGCAGCCGCGCCGGCACCGATTCGCTTGAAGCCGCGTTCATTGCGCTGCTGCCGCTGACGCGCCGGCAGGGGCATCAGGCCGTGGTGGTGCCCCCCTTGTTGGCTGGTGCTGAAGACGATGTGGCCGTGCAAGCGAACGGCCTGACCATGCGCTTTGGCGACTTTGTGGCGGTTGACCACGTCGACTTCCGTATCCGTCGCGGAGAGATCTTCGGTTTCCTCGGCTCCAACGGCTGCGGCAAATCAACCACCATGAAGATGCTCACCGGCTTGTTGCCCGCCAGCGAAGGTCAGGCATGGTTGTTCGGCCACCCGGTCGACCCGAAGGACATCGACACACGCCGGCGCGTGGGCTACATGTCACAGGCGTTCTCGCTGTATGGCGAGCTGACTGTGCATCAGAACCTCGTGCTGCACGCGCGCCTGTTCCAGGTGCCCGAACCCGAGTTGCAGCCGCGTGTGGCTGAAATGCTGGCCCGCTTCGGGCTACAGGAAGTGTCCGACAGCTTGCCCCAGAGCTTGCCGCTGGGCATGCGGCAGCGCCTGTCGCTGGCCGTGGCGATGGTGCACCGGCCCGAACTGCTGATCCTGGATGAGCCCACTTCCGGCGTGGACCCGGTCGCGCGTGACATGTTCTGGCGCCTGATGATCGACCTCGCCCGACGGGATCGCGTGACCATCTTCATCTCCACGCATTTCATGAACGAGGCCGAGCGATGCGACCGCATCTCACTCATGCATGCCGGCCACGTGCTGGTGAGCGACGCGCCCGAGGCGCTGGTGCGCGCGCGTGGCACGCAGACGCTGGAGCAGGCGTTCATTGCCTATCTGCGGGAGGCTGCCGAAGCGGCTGCGGGTGCCGACGAGGTTGCCGCGCCGCTGCCGGTGCGCGCAGCCGAAACCAGCGCGCCGACCGGAACGTCCGCCCACCGCCGCTTCAGTTTTGCGCGTGCATTGAGCTATTCGCAGCGTGAGGCGCTGGAACTGCGCCGCGACCGCGTGCGCGCCACGCTGGCCCTGCTGGGCACGGCCATCCTGATGTTCATCATCGGATACGGCATCAGCCTGGACGTGGAGAACCTGACCTACGCCGTGCTCGACCGCGACCAGACCGCGCTCTCGCGCGACTACACGCTCAATCTGGCGGGCTCGCGTTATTTCATCGAAAAACCTGCGATCCGCGACTACGCTGAGCTGGACCGCCGCATGCGCAACGGCGAGTTGTCGCTGGCGATTGAGATCCCGCCGGGCTTTGCGCGCGACGTGGAACGCGGCACGGCCGTGCAGATCGGTGCCTGGGTGGACGGCGCCATGCCCACTCGCGCAGAAACCGTGCGTGGCTACGTGCAGGCCATCCACCAGCTTTGGCTGGCGGATGCGGCCGTGCACCGGCTGGGGATGCGGCTCGCGATGCCAAGCACCGTTGAAACGCGCTATCGCTACAACCCAGACGTGAAGAGCCTGCCCGCCATGGTGCCCGCCGTGATTCCAATGCTGCTGATGATGATTCCCGCCATGCTGGCGGCGTTGTCCGTGGTGCGGGAAAAGGAGCTGGGTTCCATCATCAATTTTTACGTCACACCGGTTACGCGTGCGGAATTCGTGCTGGGCAAGCAAGTGCCGTATATCGTGCTGGCCATGCTGAACTTTCTCTTGCTCGCGCTGCTGGCGGTGACGGTGTTCGGCGTGCCGATCAAGGGCAGCTTTGCGACGCTCGCATTGGGGGCGCTGATCTTCGTAACGTGCTCGACGGGTTTCGGGCTGTTTGCTTCCACTTTCACGCAAAGCCAGATCGCGGCCATGTTCGTCACCATGATCGGCACGATCATTCCGTGCGTGCAATTTGCCGGGTTGCTCAATCCCGTGTCGTCGCTGGAAGGGGGCGGTGCCTTGATCGGGCGCGTGTATCCGGCCACGCATTTCCTGACTATCAGCCGGGGCGTGTTCAGCAAGGCGCTGGATATGGGCGCGCTGGGCAGCGCATTCTGGCCGCTATTGGTGGCGGTGCCGGTCATCCTGGGTGCCACGTTGCTGATGCTGCGCAAGCAGGATCGGTAGGAAAGCCACGCCATGCCCAGCCTTCCGACCGATCGCCGCACCGCCCGCCTGAGCAACATCTTCCGCCTTGGCATCAAGGAATTGCGAAGCCTGGCGCGCGACCCGATGATGCTGGTGCTGATCGCCTACACCTTCACGCTGTCGATCTACGTGGCAGCCACTGCCATGCCCGAGAGCCTGCACAATGCCTCGATCGCTATCGTCGATGAAGACAGCTCGCCCCTGTCGGCGCGCATTGTGTCGAGCTTCTATCCGCCGCATTTCCGCACGCCGGCGCTGATTTCGCTCACCGAGGTGGACCCGGGCATGGACAGCGGCCGCTACACATTCGTGCTCGATATTCCGCCCAATTTCCAGCGTGACGTGCTGGCTGGACGTGCACCATCTATCCAGCTCAACATCGACGCCACGCGCATGAGCCAGGCGTTTACCGGCAATGGCTACATTCAGCAGATCGTCTCGGGCGAGGTGAACGCGTTCCTGCAGCGTCACCGCGCTGAGCCCGCCACGCCGGTCGATCTGGTGCTGCGCACGCGCTTCAACCCCAACCTGGAACAGACGTGGTTCGGCTCGTTGATGGAAATCATCAACAACGTGACCATGCTGTCGATCATCCTGACTGGCGCCGCACTAATCCGCGAGCGCGAGCACGGCACGATCGAGCACCTGCTGGTGATGCCTGTCACACCGCTCGAGATCATGATGTCCAAGGTCTGGTCGATGGGGCTGGTGGTGGTGCTGGCCGCGCTGGTCGCACTGTTGTGCGTGGTGCAAGGCGCGTTGCATGTACCGATCGAGGGCTCGATCCCGTTGTTCATGCTGGTGGCTACGCTGCATCTGTTTGCCACAACCTCCATGGGGATCTTTCTTGCCACGGTGGCGCGGTCCATGCCGCAGTTCGGCATGCTGTTGGTTCTGGTGCTGCTGCCGCTGGAGTTGCTCTCGGGTGGTTCCACCCCGCGCGAGAGCATGCCCAGTGTGGTGCAGGACATCATGCTCGCCGCGCCAACCACGCATTTTGTCTCGGCGTCGCAAGCCATTCTCTATCGGGGTGCGGGGCTGGGGGTCGTGTGGCCGCAGTGTCTGGCTATCTGCGTCATCGGCGCCGTGCTGTTTGTTGCATCACTGACGCGCTTTCGCCAAACCATCAGCCAGATGGCTTAAGGAGCCAATATGGAAACATCCGCCAACCTTCCTCTCGCGCTCCAAAAGGCGCAGCTCGCATTCGGCCTGCAGACGTTGGGTTTGCTCAAGACAACGCGGCAGCGCTGGTATGAACTGGGTGCCGAGCTGCTGGCCGAAGACGTTGCCCGCACGGAGTCTGCTCTGGCCGATCTGCAAAGCGTTGAGGACTGGAACGCGTTTGCAGCATTGCTGCCCAGCGCATTCTGGCAGACCAGCCAGCGCGCCGTGCAGGTGCTGCAGGGCGTGCTGCAGACGGCCATCTCGAACCAATCGAGCTTGGTGGCCGATTATCAGCGCGTCATGCTGGAATGGCAGCAGGCTTGTGTACACGCGCTGAGCACGTCGGGCAATGCCATGCCGGTCCACACGGCGCTGCAGGGCATGCTGTCGGCATTGGGTACGCAGGGCGAGGCCTTCATCCGCTCCGCAACCGTGCAGCCAACCCTTGGGCCTGCGCCCGGCAAGAGCAATGGTCAACTCCACAAAACTTCCTGACGAACACACATGGGCCCCGATCCTCTGCCTGCACCGCCGGCGTTGCTGCCGGCCGGTGATCTGAGCGTGGTGCGCAATCGCATTTATGACGAAATTGCCATTGGCGACACTGCCGCCATCCTGCGCACGCTGACGGCGGAGGATATCCAGCTTTTTGCGGTGCTGTCGGGGGACGTCAACCCGCAGCACCTGGATCCGGAATTCGCGGCGTCCACCCGCTTTCATGGCGTGATTGCGCACGGCATGCTGGGTGGTGCGCTGATTTCCGCTTTGCTTGGGACCCGTTTGCCTGGGCCAGGAACGATCTACCTTGGGCAGACGCTGCAATTCCTTGCGCCGGTGCGCGTTGGCGACACCTTGACCATCCGCGTGACGGTGGTCAGCAAGGAAGATGAAAAAAGGCGGCTCAAGCTGGCATGCACTTGTACAAACGACAGCGGCACGGTCGCCATCACGGGGGAGGCCGAGGTCATCGCGCCCACTGAGCGGATCGAGCGTGCGCGTACCACGCTGCCGGATGTGCGTATTACCACCAGCGGTGACGGTATCCACCGGCTGCTCGACCATGTGCGGCCGCTTGGCGCGATCCGTATGGCTGTAGTCCACCCGTGCGATGCACTGAGTCTGTCTGCCGTCATGGACGCGCGCACTGAAGGCCTCATCGTGCCCTGTCTGGTCGCACCCCGTGCCAAGTTGATGCGCGTAGCCGCCGAGGCCGGCCTGGACCTCGGCGACATGGAAATCGAAGATGTGCCGCACAGTAGCGCTGCTGCCAGCCGTGCTGTCGAGCTTGTCACGCAGGGCAGGGCGGAAGCGCTCATGAAGGGCAGCCTGCATACCGACGAGCTGATGGCGGCGGTGGTGCGCGCGGAGGCAGGGCTGCGTACCAAACGCCGGATCAGCCATTGCTTTTTGATGCAGTCGCCAGCGTATCCGCGCCCGTTTATCGTGACGGATGCTGCCATCAACATCACACCGACCCTGGAGCAAAAGGCGGACATCATCCGCAACGCCATCGATCTGGCCCATGCGATTGGCGTGGAACGGCCTCGAGTGGCGATTCTTGCAGCGGTCGAGACCGTGAACCCGCGCATGCCCGCCACGCTTGATGCGGCTGCGCTGTGCAAGATGGCGGACCGCGGCCAGATTGAGGGTGGTGTGCTGGACGGGCCACTGGCTTTCGACAACGCGGTGTCTGCCGCCGCCGCGCGCATCAAGGGCATTGTTTCGGAAGTGGCAGGGCAGGCCGATGTGCTGGTGGTGCCCGATCTGGAAAGCGGCAACATGCTCGCCAAGCAGTTGGAATACCTGGGTGGGGCTGCCAGCGCGGGCATTGTGCTCGGCGCCCGCGTGCCCATTGTTTTGACCAGCCGTGCCGACTCGCGCGAATCGCGCATCGCGTCGTGCGCCATTGCCACGTTGCTGGCTCACCGCTACCGCAACTTACCCCCATGAACGATTGCATTGCCGTACTGAACTGCGGCTCGTCGAGCATCAAGTTTGCGTTGTTCGATGCCACCCTGAATCCGTTGCCGCGCACGCCCATGTGGAGCGGCAAAGTGGAGGGCATCGGCACTGACCACCCCACGGCGACAGAGGCCGGCGCGCCGACACAGGCGCTAGAACTTGACGGTGCGCAGCCGTATCACGCGGCGCTCATGCACATTCGCCAGCGTGTCGAGCAAAGGCTAGGCGGCCGTCGGCTGATGGCCGTGGCGCATCGGGTGGTGCATGGCGGCTCCAAGTACTTCGCGCCGGTACGTGTGAACGCGGAGGTGCTCTCCGATCTACGCAGCTACATTCCGCTGGCACCGTTGCATCAACCGTTTGCACTGGAGGCCATCGAGGCGCTTCTGTCGAGCTTGCCTGACGTGCCGCAAGTGGCCTGCTTCGATACAGCGTTCCACAGCACGCTGCCGCAGGTCGAGACGATGCTGCCGCTGCCCTACACGGCATGGGAGCGTGGTCTGCGGCGTTATGGCTTTCATGGGTTGTCATACGAGTACATGTCGATCGCTTTGCCGGAGCGGCACGGCGATATCGCCCTGGGGCGCACCATCGTCGCGCACCTGGGAAGCGGCGCCAGCCTGTGTGCAATGCATGGGCTGAAGAGCGTGGCCACAACCATGGGGTTTTCCGCGCTTGATGGCCTGATGATGGGGACGCGGTGTGGCTCGATTGATCCGGGTGCGGTGCTCTACCTGATGGAGGCGGAGCATCTTTCCCCCGCACAAGTCGGCAACGTGCTGTATCACGAATCGGGTCTGCTGGGCGTGTCAGGGCTGTCTTCCGACCCGCGCGAGCTCATTGCACACGAGGCCGACAACCCGCGTGCGCAGGCAGCGCTCGCGCTCTACGTGCGCCGGATCGTCCGCGAGATCGGCGCTCTGGTGGCGGTGCTCGGTGGCCTGGATCTTTTGGTGTTCACGGCGGGTATTGGTGAACACAACGTCGTACTGCGCGAACGCGTTGTGAGTGCACTTGGTTATTTGGGCGCCGACCTGGATGACGTGGCCAACCAGGCGCATGCAGCGATCATCTCCAGTTCAGCGAGCGGGATTCGCGTGGCGGTAGAGCCTACAAATGAGGAATGGGTGGCAGCACGGCATGTGATTAAGCGCAATCTGTAAGGCAGTCCTGGCGTGGCGTGCTGTGCGGGGTGTACAGAAATCGCCCGGAACCATGCCGCATCGATCTGAGCCCAGCAAGGCCGGCGTCATTGACTCTTATATAAGATATAAGACATTTGACCGCGTGGGGGTATTGCGATTAGAATCGCGCCCAAGCGGCGCCCAGAACAGCCTCGGGTGCCTGAAAAGACTTCCCCTGTAACGCCATCTCAGCAGGTCTCCCATGCTTGAAAACTTTCGCGCTCACGTGGCCGCCCGCGCCGCGCTCGGTATTCCTCCCCTGCCGCTGACGGCTCAGCAGACCGCCGAACTGGTCGAATTGCTGACGAACCCGCCGGCCGGCGAAGAGCAGACCCTGCTCGACCTGATCACCCACCGCGTGCCTGCTGGCGTTGACGAAGCCGCCCGCGTGAAGGCCGGCTTCCTGGCCGCCGTGGCCAAGGGCGAAACCGTCTGCCCGCTGATCTCGCGCCAGCGTGCCACCGAGCTGCTCGGCACGATGCTGGGCGGCTACAACATCGCCCCGCTGATCGAGTTGCTGTCGGACGCCGCCGTGGCCGCCGTGGCTGCTGATGCACTGAAGAAAACCCTGCTGATGTTCGACCAGTTCCATGACGTGAAGGAACTCGCCGACAAGGGCAACGTGCACGCAAAGGCCGTGCTGCAAAGCTGGGCCGACGCCGAATGGTTCACGAGCCGTCCGGAAGTGCCGCAAAGCCTGACCATCACCGTCTTCAAGGTCACGGGCGAAACCAACACCGACGACCTGTCGCCGGCACCGGACGCCACCACCCGCCCGGACATCCCGATGCACGCGCTGGCGATGCTGAAGAACGCGCGCCCGGGCATCACGCCGGAAGAAGACGGCAAGCGCGGTCCGGTCAAGTTCATTGAATCGCTGAAGGAAAAGGGCCACCTGGTTGCGTACGTGGGCGACGTGGTCGGCACCGGCTCCTCGCGCAAGTCGGCCACCAATTCGGTGCTGTGGTTCACCGGCGAAGACATCCCGTTCGTCCCGAACAAGCGCTTTGGCGGCGTGTGCCTGGGCGGCAAGATCGCCCCGATCTTCTACAACACGATGGAAGACGCCGGCGCGCTGCCGATCGAACTCGACGTGTCGCAGATGGAAATGGGTGACGTGGTTGAGTTGCGCCCGTACGAAGGCAAGGCGCTGAAGAACGGCGCCGTGATCGCCGAATTCCAGGTCAAGTCCGACGTGCTGTTTGACGAAGTGCGCGCCGGTGGCCGCATTCCGCTGATCATCGGCCGCGGTCTGACGGCCAAGGCGCGTGAAGCGCTGGGCCTGGCCCCGTCGACGCTGTTCCGCCTGCCGCATCAGCCGGCCAACAGCGGCAAGGGCTTCTCGCTCGCGCAGAAGATGGTCGGCCGCGCTTGCGGTCTGCCGGAAGGCCAGGGCGTGCGCCCGGGTTCGTACTGCGAACCGAAGATGACCTCGGTCGGTTCGCAGGACACCACCGGCCCGATGACCCGCGACGAACTGAAGGATCTGGCTTGCCTCGGCTTCTCGGCCGACCTCGTCATGCAGTCGTTCTGCCACACGGCCGCGTATCCAAAGCCGGTGGACGTGAAGACGCACCAGACGCTGCCGAACTTCATCAGCAACCGTGGCGGCATCGCGCTGCGCCCGGGCGACGGCGTGATCCACTCGTGGCTGAACCGCATGCTGCTGCCCGACACCGTCGGCACCGGCGGTGATTCGCACACGCGTTTCCCGATCGGCATCAGCTTCCCGGCAGGTTCGGGCTTGGTCGCCTTCGCGGCCGCCACCGGCACGATGCCGCTGGACATGCCGGAGTCGGTGCTGGTCCGCTTCAAGGGCAAGATGCAGCCGGGCGTCACGCTGCGTGACTTGGTCAACGCGATCCCGCTGTACGCGATCAAGCAAGGCATGCTGACGGTTGCCAAGCAAGGCAAGAAGAACATCTTCTCGGGCCGCATTCTTGAAATCGAAGGCCTGCCCGATCTGAAGGTCGAGCAAGCGTTCGAACTGTCGGATGCGTCGGCCGAGCGTTCGGCCGCCGGTTGCTCGGTGCACCTGAACAAGGAGCCGATCATTGAGTACCTGAACAGCAACATCACGCTGCTGAAGTGGATGATCGCGCAGGGCTACCAAGACCCACGCAGCCTGCAGCGCCGCATCAGGGCGATGGAACAGTGGCTGGCCGATCCGCAACTGCTGCAACCGGATGCCGACGCTGAATACGCCGCCGTCATCGAGATCGACCTGGCCGACATCCACGAGCCGATCGTCGCCTGCCCGAACGACCCGGACGACGTGAAGACGCTGTCCGACGTGGCCGGTGCGACGATCGACGAAGTCTTCATCGGCTCGTGCATGACCAACATTGGCCACTTCCGTGCCGCGTCGAAGCTGCTGGAAGGCAAGCGCGACATTCCGGTCAAGCTGTGGGTCGCGCCGCCGACCAAGATGGACCAGAAGCAGCTGACCGAAGAAGGCCACTACGGCGTGTTCGGCACGGCCGGTGCGCGCACCGAAATGCCGGGCTGCTCGCTGTGCATGGGTAACCAGGCACAGGTGCGCGAAGGCGCGACGGTCATGTCAACGTCGACCCGCAACTTCCCGAACCGCCTGGGCAAGAACACGAACGTGTACCTGGGCTCGGCGGAACTGGCGGCGATCTGCTCGCGTCTGGGCAAGATCCCGACCAAGAGCGAGTACATGGCCGACATGGGCGTGCTCGATGCCAACGGCGACCAGATCTACAAGTACATGAACTTCGACCAGATCGAAGACTTCAAGGAAGTGGCCGACACCGTGAAGATGTAAGCGCGTTGTCGCGGCTACGGCGGGTTGTTTTCGTCGTAGTGGTATGAAGAAGGCGCCGCCGGCCGCCAGCCCGCCGCGCCCATTTTTTTTTTTATGTAGGAAATAACGCGCACCCCGGCCCGCACATTATGTATAAGTA
>CAUPMS010000023.1:0-75668 GCA_963512445.1 uncultured Ralstonia sp. | reverse complement strand
AAAATCGCGTTGAATGCGAGCCCGGCGGATTTCAAATGCGAGCCACTACAGCTAACCGCCTCGAAGCTGCTCGCACCATTGCCGGCAAGTATCCCGAGGCGTCGAAAATGGAAGCGCGCCAGCTGCTGTCGACCGGTAGCGACAAAGAATCGTCGCGTTACCTGTCGCCCATGGCGCAGCTGGTCGGGATCGAAACCGAAATGGCTGACCTGAAGACGCAGCTCACGTTGCTGGAGCGCGATGCCGAGCAGAACGCGCTGCGTAACGAGTTCTATGAGCGCATGGCGCAGCGCGCCAGCCAGACGCTGACCGGCAATATGTTGCTGTCCGAGTTTGTGAAAACCGGGCAAGCCGTCTTTACAGGCAAGGACCTGCAGGACGACAAGACGCGCGAGGTCTACAACCAGATCATGCTGGCCGCAGAGCAGATGCGGACCAAGCACATCACCGAGGCGCGGTTTGTTTCGGGCCCGACGCTGGCGGAAAACCGTTCTGGTCCGAGCCCGCTGGTCCTGGTGCTGTTGTCGCTCATCGGCGGCAGCTTGCTGGCTGGGATGATCGTGTTGTTCCTCGACAAGATGCGCGGCCCTGCGGCTGTCAGCGAGCACGATGCTCGCGACAAAGGGGCTGACTTGGACGAGGGGGGCCTGAGGCCTGTGCGTGTCGCGTAATCCTTCTGCACGCATGTGCGAAGAGGCCCGGCCATTGCGCCGGGCCTTTTTCTTTACGCGCTACGGCGCAACCTTGATCAACGGGTACAGATCATCCTGCGGGTCATAGCCGAGCAATTTGCGCCCGGTCTCCAGGCCCCAATCCATTCCACGGTTGTTCGATACGCCATTCACGACGATGGCCGGCGCCGGCCAGCGTGCCGGGTCGGCTGTGATGGAGCAGAGGAACAGCCAGCGCAGATCGCCATTCGATAACCACATGTTGCGGAACCAGCGCAGCGCAATGCGGCTGGCCTCATCGGGCAGTTCGGTGGGAACGGGCGTGTCGGCGGTGCCGGAGTAGTTGATGTCGTTGGGGTCGTTTTCGTCGGGCAGCGCCCAGCCGATGCGCAGCGAGACGATCGACAGCTTGCCGCCGTTGGCTGCGGACACTGCACCCACCGCCCTGCACAGCCGTTCGCCCATCGCCTTGGATGTGCCGTAGGCAAGCGAGTAGACGTCTTGGGTGCCGTTGTTCCAGCGCGTGCCGGGGGCGGGCGGCAACTCGGCGGTGAGTTTGCCCGGGCCGATGGTGCCGGCCAGCGGTTGGTCTTTGTACGCGCCCATCGCGTGATTGGACGAGGCAAACACGAAGCGCCGTACGCCGTGCGTGGCAGCGGCCTGCAGCACGTTGAGCGTCATGCCATAGGAGGCCAGCGCTTGTTCCCACGTTGCATCCGGCGTGGAATGGATGGCGGCCAGGTGGATGACGGCATCCACGTTGCTCAGCAAGTCAGTCCATGCGCCATCCGCCTGCGTAAGGTCGGCCTTGACCCATTGAAAACGTTGGGCCGCTTGCGGCGAAAACTCGACGGTCTGCTCGACCCAGTCGACGCCGATGATGGACGTGCACCACGGGGCAGAGGCCAGTGCCTCGACGACCTTGCGGCCCAGGTTGCCGGCCACGCCGGTGACGAGTACGCGAGCGGGGGTTTGGTAGTCAGCCACGGTGTTGGAGTTGGTTTGATGTGTGTGTCGTCGGGGTTTGGACTTGGTGGTCCATCCCGCTTTTCGTCCCCTGCCGGGGCCGACTCACTTTCTTTGTCTTGCCAAAGAAAGTAAGCAAAGAAAGGCGCGCCCGAGATGGCGACTTCCCCTTGAATTTCTGTCGCAGGGAGGGAAGGGAGGCAAACTCGCTGCGCTCAGACAGCCTCCCTTCTTTTTCCTCCCTGCAACAAAAATTCAAGGCGCCATCTAGGGCAGGAACGTCAAAGGCCAAGCCATCTGGGTGCTTGCGTTAGCGCCTGGGATGGTTTGTGTTGTTAGCCGCGGTTCGAGCCGGAGAGGACATCGATCCACACCGCCAGCACGAGCACCACGCCTTTGACGATCATCTGCCATGAGGCGTCGACGTTCATCTGCTGCATGCCGTTGTCCAGGCTGGCCATGACGAGTGCGCCGATCAGCGCGCCATACACCGTGCCCGAGCCGCCGCGCATCGAAGTGCCGCCGATGAAGCACGCGGAGATGGCATCGAGCTCGCCACCCACGCCGGCCGAGGGCGAACCCGCCGCTGAACGCGCCGTGGTGATGATGCCGGCGAAGGCACACATCAGGCCCATCAGTACGAACACCAGCAGCTTGACGCGACCTACGTTCACGCCGGACAGGCGCGTCGCTTCCATGTTGCCGCCCACGGCATAGACGTGACGGCCGAACACGGTTTGTGTTGCGACGTACGAGAAGATGGCCAGCAGCACCAGCAGGATTAGCACCGGCAGCGGCACGCCATTGGCCTGGTTGAGCACGGCGACGAAACCGAACGAGGCGGCGGCGATGGCGAGCAGTTTCAGGCCATCGGCCCACATCGGGGTGAGTGAGAGCGACAGACGCGTACGTTCTCGGCGGCGCCGCACCGTCAGCACAACAGAACCAGCGACGATGACGGCGGCGAGTGACCACGCCAGCCATGCGGGCACGAAGCTCTGCGCGAGGTTGCCAAGGTCATCGGGCACCGGGGCGATGGTCACGCTGTCGGTGCTCCACTGCAGCAGGCCGCGGAAGGCCAGCATGCCGCCCAGGCCGACGATGAACGAAGGCACGCGCAGCTTGGTCGTGATGAAGCCATTCACCACGCCGATGGCCGCGCCTGCCACCAGCACCGTGCCCACGGCCAGCCATGTGTTCCACCCGAGGTTGACGGTGAGGATGGCCACCAGCCCGCCCAACAGGCCGAGCAGCGAGCCGACCGAGAGATCGATCTCCCCGGCGATGATGACGAACACCATGCCGCAGGCCAGCATGCCCGTCACCGACATCTGCAGGAACAGGTTGGAGATGCTGTTGGGCTTGAGGAACGTGCCGTTGGTCTGGAAGTAGAAAAAGATCCAGATGAGCGCCACGGCCAGCAGCAGGGCCAGCACCTTGTAGCGCACGAACAGTTGCTGGATGGCGCGGCCGTCCAGGCGTGGGCCGCCGCTGTTGCCATTTGCGCCGTTCTGGCGGGCGAGTTGGGATTGCAGGATATTGGACATGGCAGTCTCTACAACTAAGCCGCTTGGCGGCCGGGTTCAGCGTTGATTGCGGCAGCCAGGATGCGTTCCTGGGTCAGGCCTTGGTTGACGAAGTCGCCGCGCAACTGGCCTTCGCCCATGACCAGGACACGATTGCTCATGCCCATGATCTCCGGCATCTCGGAAGAGACCATGATGATCGCCACGCCGGCTGCGGCCAGGTCGGCAATCATCTTGTAGATGTCGTACTTGGAGCCGACGTCCACACCGCGCGTGGGTTCGTCGAGGATCAGCACCTTCGGCGCCGCCAGCACCATCTTCGTGACGACGGCCTTCTGCTGATTACCGCCCGAGAGGCTGGCGATCGACAGCGCGGGGCTGGCGGTCTTGATGCGCAGGCGCTTGATTTCGCGGTCGACCGTGGTGAGTTCGGCGCCCTTGTCGACGCGCATGCTGCGTGCGTACTGCGCCAGCGTGGCGAGCGTGATGTTCTCGGCCACGCTCATCAACGGCACGATGCCATGGCGCTTGCGGTCTTCGGGCACCAGGCAGATGCCGTTGGCAATCGCTTGTGCCGGCGTGCTGACCTTGACCGGCTTGCCCTCGATGAGGATCTCCGCGGTGGAGCGGCCGGGGTAGGCGCCAAACAGTGCGGACACCATCTCCGTACGCCCCGCGCCCACCAGGCCGGCAATGCCGAGGATCTCGCCGCTGCGCACGGCAAAGCTCACGTTGTCTGCGCGCTTGCGGTTGGGGTTGGTGACGTCCCAGCAGGTGACGTTGCGCGCTTCCATCACCACCTCGCCCACGGTGTGTTCCACCTTCGGGAAGAGCGACGTCATTTCGCGGCCGACCATCATCGTGATGATGTTGTCGATAGTCATGTCGGCGGCGGGGCGCGTGCCGATGTGCTTGCCGTCGCGGATGACGGTGACGGTGTCGCACACGCGCTTGACCTCATCGAGCTTGTGCGAGATGTAGACGCATGCCACGCCGCTGCGCTTCAAGTCTTCGATGATGGACAGCAGCACCTCGATTTCCTTGGCGCTGAGTGACGACGTCGGCTCGTCCAGGATCAGGAGGCGCGCGTTCTTGGCCAGCGCCTTGGCAATCTCGAAAAGCTGCTGGTGGCCGCTGCCGTAGTTCATGACGGGCGCGCCCACGTTCACATCGGTCAGGCGCAGGCGGGCGAGCAGGGCTTCGGCCTTGGCGTGCATGGCGTCGTAGTCCATGCGGCCCCCCGGCTTGGTGATTTCATTGCCGAGGAAGATGTTCTCCGTGAGGGAGAGCTGCTGCACCAGCATCAGTTCCTGATGGATGATGACGATGCCTGCACGCTCGCTGTCGCGCACGGAGTGCGCGCGCAGCGGCGCGCCTTCCCATTCAATCTCGCCCTCGAAGGTGCCGTAGGGGTAGACCCCTGACAGCACCTTCATAAGGGTGGATTTCCCGGCGCCGTTCTCCCCGCACAAACCGACGCACTCGCCCGGCTGTACTGCCAGGCTGACGCCGTCGAGCGCGCGTACACCGGAGAACGACTTCACGATGTTGCGCATCTCGAACAGGGTGCCGTTACTGCTCATGGCGTTCTCCTACTCACTACGACTGACCAACCGACGACAACTGCATCGGCAACTTACTTGCCGAAGATCTGCTGATGCGTATAGAAGCCGTCCTTGACGACGGTACTGTCCAGGTTGTCCTTGGTCAGCAGCGTCGGGGTCAGCAGAACGGTGTCGACGTTCTTCTTGCCGTTGTTCAGCTTGGTGTTGAACTTTGGCGCTGTGCCCTTGACGAGGTCGACGGCCATTTCAGCGGCGGTGGCGGCAATTTCCCTGATCGGCTTGTACACCGTCATGGCTTGCGTGCCTTCGGCCACGCGGCGCACGCCGGCAAGGTCGGCATCCTGGCCCGACACCGGCACCTTGCCCGCCAGCTTCTGGCGCGACAGCGCTTGGATTGCACCGCCGGCCGTGCCGTCGTTCGAGGCGACGATGCCCTGGATGTTGTTGTTGTTTGCGCTCAGCACGTTCTCAACAATGTTCTGTGCCTTGGAAGGGTCCCACTCGGGCGTCCATTGCTCGCCGACGATCTTGATGTCGCCCTTGTCCACGTACGGCTTGAGCACCTTCATCTGGCCCTCGCGCAGCAGGCGTGCGTTGTTGTCGGTCGCGGCGCCGCCCAGCAGGAAGTAGTTGCCCTTCGGTGCGACCTTGATCACGCCCTGTGCCTGCAGCTCGCCCACCTTCACGTTGTCGAAGGTCACATAGCCGTCCACATCGGCATTCAGGATCAGGCGGTCGTACGACACGACCTTGATGCCCTTCTTCTTCGCGCTGGCAATTGCGTTGCCCAGCACCTTGGAGTTAAACGGCACGATCACGAGCACGTCGACGTTCTGCGCGATCAGGTTTTCGATCTGGGCGATCTGCTTGGCTTCGTTGGCGTTGGCCGATTGCACGTTGACGGTTGCGCCCAGCTTCTTGGCCGCGTCGACAAAGTAGTCACGGTCGTGCGTCCAGCGCTCGACGCGCAGGTCGTCGATCGAGAAGCCGATCACCGGTGCTTCCTTGCTGGCGTGGGCCGACGTTGCGGCGAAGGTGAGAACCGCCGCAGCGGCCAGGGTGTTGAGTACGCGGGAAATCATGAAAGGTCTCCTGTAATGCGCAATTGAATGGGTTTCGCGATCAGAACCGGTTAGAACCGATCAGAACGTCATGCCAGTTTTCAAGCCAACGACGAACGCGTTCTTGTTTTGCGACGTGCCGCCCGGGTGGAGGATGTATTGCAGATTAGGCCGGAAGTACACCGACTTCACCGGCGACCAGCTGTAATACAGCTCGCTCACGTATTCGTAGCCGTCACCCACCACGGTATTGGAGCCGGTGCGGGCATTCACCTGGCGTACGAAGTTGGCATAGCGGCCGTTGTTATGCGTGGCGCCCACGGCAAAGCCGATGGTGTCAGGCAGGCGATCGAACGGCCCCTTGTATTGCACGCCCACCGAGATCTGGTGATCCGTCTGCGCGGTGTTGCGATCGGCTTGTGAGAAATTCAGGAACACCGTTGCGCCGCGCCCATCGGGTGCGCCCGTGATCTGTTGTTGCAGGTTCAGGTAGGCGCCGTATTGGCCGTTGTGCTGGCGGGCGTCCAGCCCGGTGATGCCGCGCGCGTTGCCGTTCACGTCTTCGTACAGATCGCGTCCGTTGGACGTGTTGTACCAAACGCCTGCGCGATACGTGCCGGGGCGGCCTTCGATGGTGGGCATCCAGCCGAATTCCAGCGGGATCAGCGCGCCGGTGGTGCCGCCCGGGTTGTTCAGCTTCCAGCCGTTGCGGCGGGCCCAGCCGTCATCCACGTAGTTGGGGTTGACTTGGTATACGCCGATCTGCGCGTAGGTTTCTGCCGAGGTGTGCACCTTGGCGCGTGCGCCCCATTGGCTGGTCGGCCAGTTCACCCAGTAGCCGCCCACCAGGTTGCCCGGCTGTGAGCCGCAGAACGTCAGGTTCTGGAAGTCGCACGAGAACGAGAAAAAGTCTTCGCCCACCGTGACACGGCCGGCCTTGATTTCCAGGCGGTCGTTGAGCAACTTCTGGTTCAGCCAGAACTGCGTCAGGTGCCAGGTCTGGCCGCGGCCATAAACTTCCTGGATCAGCATGTTGTTGCCGATGTTCGCGTCGGAGCCGAGATTGCGGCCGTTGCGATCGGTGATGGTGGCCTGGAACGTGCCGCCCCTCCAGCCCCAGAGCTTCTGCAGGTCCAGCGCCGTACCGATCACCCATTGATCGGTGTAGCGCGTGAGGTGCTCGGTGCCGCCGCTGAAGTTATGCGCGACTTCGCTGCCGTAGCCGAGGTTGAAAGTCACACCCTGTTCGGCCAGGCGGGTACGCAGGCCGCCCCAGTCGCCCAGCAGATACGGGCTGGTGGTGACGTCATATGCGTGGGCGCTGGCAGCGCCGAGCGCGAGTATGGCTGCAGCGATGGCCGACGCGCCGACGCGTTGACCAAAGCGCTTGCTGCGGGATTGACGACGTGCGGCCGGACGTGCGGCTTCAAGCTCCATGGACTGTCTCCTGATATTGGACCGGCTGTCATGCATGACAGTGGTATCGGCGTTCTCTTCTGAATAGTGTGGCGAGCCGACGGACGCAAGAATGGCCACAATTGACAGCGCTGTCAATCTCGGGGTTTGCCCTAGTCCGCGGTGTATCTGCAACGCGTTGAAGACCGTGCAATGTCGATGCTGCGATGCGGAAGTTTTTACAGCGCGCGCAAGCGTCGCGCTGGGCGCGGCATTGCGTGCATGGCATTGACCTTGCTCATGCTGCACGCCGTTTTCTTAACCCACCCAAGGGCGAGCGGGTGCGCATTGTGATGAGCGGCAAGTTCTTGCCGTACAAGACCTGCTGAGTGGCCTATGCGTCTGCGCTGCTGTTGGCTGGCTCGTCGATGAGCGGGCGGGCGCGGCGCGGCATCTCGGAGTCGAGCACGAGGCGGCCGTGCACGCGGCCCTTCATGCGCGTGACGTGGTGCGTGCAGTCTTCCATGTGCGCGGCCATAAGTTCGCGCACACGATCGGCATCGCGCGCGCGCGCGGCCTCGAAAATCTCACGATGGAACTTGACGGTGGACGCACCAAACCTGGCGTGGTCCTTGGGCGACGTTTCGTTGCCAAACACCACCAGCTGCCGCAGCATTTCGTTGATCAGCTCGCAGCAGAACCGCAGCATCGGGTTGGGGTTGGCGGCGGCCAGGATGTCGTGAAAGCTCAGGTCTTCCTGGCGCTGGTCCAGCGGTGCGGCGGCTTTGGCAGAGGCGGGGTCGCACAGGTCGATGGTGTGTTCGAGCGCGTGGAAATCGTCTTCCGTCAGGTGCGGCACCGCACCGGCAGCGAGTTCGGGCTCGAGCAGGCGGCGCACCGTGTAGACATCTGCAATGCCGATGTCTTTGAAGAACAGGTAGTTCTGCATGAGCTGGAACGTGCGGTCCAGTGGCACCTCAACGATGGTGCCGCCGCCAGCGGGCCCGGTGCTCACGCTCACGAGGCCTTGCACCTCCAATGACTTGAGCGCTTCGCGGATCGTGCCCTTGCTCACGCCAAAGGTCTCCTGCAGCTTGATCTCCTGCGGGAGTTTGTCGCCGGGCTTGAGGTTGCGCTGCGTGATCAGCCGCTTGAGTTCTTCGGCAACGAGGTCGGCGCGCTTCTGCTTGCGGATACCGATCGACGCCGTCTTGCCTGCTCCGAGTGTGGCCATGGTTGTCCGTTCCTGAGTTGCGCGCATTCTAACTGCGGGGTCGTGCTGCTTCGCCTGACCGGCGTGGTGCATGCATGCCCTTCGAGCGTGCGCACGCACCGCATTCCGCATCCTCGCCCGGCACTTCAACCGCGCACACCTTGGCGTAAACACCGAGCGCTTTGCCGTTGACGTGGCGCGGATCCGGCTTCTATGATGATTTCGCCTATTTATCATAACAAATATAAGAAACTGGTCTGGTTCTTGCTCGACTCGACGGTCGGCGAAAACCTCGCCGGTGAAGGTCAGGAGGAGGCGCCACCGGGGCTTCCCACGCGCTGTTCTGTACCCACACGAACCCAAGGAGTGCGCTTTGAATCGTCGAGACTTGCTCAAACTGGCGGCGCTGTCCGCCGTGCCCGCGTCGGTGCTGCAGGGCCGTTCTGCGTTTGCTGCCGATGCCATCGAACTCGGTTGCCCGGTGCCGATGTCCGGCCCGTTTGCCGCCAACGGCAAGTTTGCGGATCTGGGCATGAAGCTGGCCGTGGAGCAGTACGGCAAGGTGCTGGGCCGGCCGCTGGCGTACAGCGTGCTCGACACCGAGGGCAAGCCCGCCACGGCTGTGCGCCGTGTGCAGGAACTCGCGCAGCAGAAGAACGCGCGCTACTTTGCGGGCGGCATCCTGTCGTCCGAATCGCTGGCGATGGGCAAGGAGGCGGAGAAGTTCGGCGGCGTGTTCATCACCACCGCCGGGGCGGATGAAATTACCGGCAAGGATTGCAATCGCGCGACGTTCCGCTGGTCGGTGCCGACGTACGGGGCCATCGAGCGCACCGTGCGCCCGCTGATCGAATCCATGCCGAAGGCCAAGCGCTGGTACACCATCACGCCGCAATACGTGTTTGGCGACGGGTTGCTGTCCGCAGCCAAGAACATCTTCAAGGAAAAGGGCATCGAGCACGTGGGCAACAGCTACCACGCGCTGACCGAGAAGGAATTCAGCGGCTACCTGACCAATGCGATGGCCGCCAAGCCCGATGTGCTGCTGATCCTGAACTTCGGCTCGCAGTCGTCCGACACGCTGCGCCAGGCGGTGAGCTTCGGCATGAAGAAGAACACGACGATCCTGGTGGCGTGGGCGTCAGGCCTGGAGCAGTTCGAATCGCTGGGCGCGGACCTGTGCGACGGCGTGTATTTTGGCGCGCAGTACTGGCACGACGTGGAGTCGCCCGCCAACCGGGACTTGGTGAAGCGCACGCAGGCTGCGTTCAAGGCCAACCCGAACTACAGCCTGGCGGGCTCGTACACCTGCACCAAGATCCTGCTCGACGCGATGGTCAAAGCGGGCAGTGCTGACCCGAAGGCCGTGATTGCCGCGCTGCAGGGCATGAAGTACGACGGCCTGACCGGCCCCGAAGAGATTCGCGCGGCCGACCATCAGGTGCTCAAAAACTACTACCTGCTCAAGGGCAAGCCCAAGAGTCGCATGAAGGACAAGGACGACTTTGCCGAAGTGGTGTCGGTCGGCAAGGCGTTCCTGCCGGTCGAACAGACGCAGTGCAAGCTGACCTGATGGTCTGATGGGCCGTACGCTCGCGCTCGGCATGAGCGGCGGGCGCTTGTCTTCCTGCATGCAATTTCCGCTAACGCAATGAACGTCTACCTGCTCCAGGTCGTCAACGGCGTGGGGATCGGCATGCTCTACTTCCTGCTGGCGGTAGGGCTGTCGATCATCTTCGGGCTGTTGCGCTTCGTCAATTTCGCCCACGGCGCGTTCTATGCGCTGGGCGCGTATCTCTGCTTTCAGGCCCTGCAACTGGGCATGAATTTCTGGCTCGCGCTGGTGCTCGCGCCCATCGTCATCGGCGTGCTTGCGTGGGTGACGGAGAAGGTGCTGCTGCGCCACGTGTATGCGCAGGCGCACGAGTTTCATATCGTCATCACCGTGGGGTTGGCACTGGTGGTGCAGGAACTCATCATCGTGGCGTGGGGGCCGTTGGGCGTGGATGTGCCACCGCCCGATGCGCTGCAAGGCGTGGTGATGTGGGGCGATTTCGTCTACCCCAAGTACCGCCTGTTCGTGATCGGCTTTACCGCGGTGCTGGCGATGGGGCTGTGGTGGCTGCTCGAAGGCACGCGGCTGGGCAGCGCGGTGCGTGCGGGCAGTGAGTCGACCGAGATGGTGTCGCTGCTCGGCATCAATGTGTTCCGCCTGTTCAGCCTGATGGTTGCGCTGGGTGCCGCCACGGCGGCGGTGGCGGGTGTGCTGGCTGCGCCCATTCGCGGCGCGGAGCCCTTCATGGGCGTGGAGGCACTCGGCATTGCCTTCGTCGTGGTGGTGGTGGGCGGCATGGGCAGCTTTGCGGGGGCGCTGGTCGGCGGCCTGCTGGTGGGCATCGTGCAGAGCCTGATGAGCACGCTGTGGCCCGAGGGCGCCCGGCTGATGATCTACGTGGCGATGGCAGCCGTGCTGCTGCTGCGCCCGCACGGCCTGCTGGGGAGGGGATGATGCAAGCCGCACTGCATGGATTTTCGCGCTACCGCTTCTGGTGGCTGTCGCTGGGCGTGACGCTGCTGCTGCCGCTGGTACTGACCTCCGGCACGCTGGCGACCGAAGTGCTTGTCTACGCCATGGCCGTGATGGCCTGCAACCTGCTGCTCGGCTATACGGGGCTGCTGTCGTTCGGGCAGGGCATCTTCTTCGGGCTGGGCAGTTATGCGGTGGGCGTGGGGCTGACGCAGCTGTCGTTGCCGATGCCGGTGGCGATCGGGTTGGCGGTGGTCGTGGGCGCAGTTGTGGCGGCGGCGGTGGGGTGGTTCGCCATCCGCCAGCGCGGTACGTACTTCGTCATGCTCACGCTGGCCTTTTCGCAGATGTTCTATTTCCTGGCCTACACCACGCCGTCGCTCACGGGCGGGGACAACGGGCTGCTCGACATTCCGCGTCCTGCATTTGCGGGTTCGCCATGGGCGTTCTACGCGTTCGTGGCGGTGCTGTTCCTGATCGTGTTCTTCCTGGTGCAGCGCGTGACGGAATCGGTATTCGGCCGCACGCTGCTGGCGATTCGCGACAACGAGGAACGCGCACTCGCCGTCGGCTACAACGTGCGCGCGTTCAAGCTGCTGGCGTTCGTCATCTCGGGCGCGGTTACCGGCTTGGCGGGCGGGCTGCACGCCATGCTCACGGGCATCGCGCCGCTGGCCAATATCGATTACCACGTCAGCGAGATGATCCTGGTGATGACCGTGATTGGCGGCACGGGCAACGTGTTTGCTTCGGTGCTGGGCGCGGCGTTCTATGTGCTGTTGTCGGACTGGCTTTCCACGCTGTGGCCGCGCTGGTTAATGCTGCTCGGCTTCCTGCTGATTGCGGTGAGCCTGTTCATGCAGCGCGGCCTGTTCGGGCTCGGGCAGAAGCTGTGGCAACGCGTGCGTGCGCCGCGAGGCGCAACGGTGGTTCAGGAGGAACGCGCATGAGCACCACGCCCATCCTGCAAGCCACGGGCATCGTCAAGCAGTACGGCAAGTTCACCGCCCTGGGCGGCGTGGATCTGCGCGTGATGCCGGGCACGGTGCACTCCGTCATCGGCCCTAACGGCGCGGGCAAGACCACGCTGTTCCACATGCTCACCGGCACGCGCATGATCACCAGCGGCACCATCGTCTTCGATGGCCATGACGTGACACGCGAGGCGGACTACCAGCGCGTGCAGCGCGGCATCGCGCGGTCGTTCCAGGTGACGAGCCTGTTCCCGAGCCTCACCGTGCGCGAGAACCTGCGACTGGCTGCGCTCGGCACCACGCCGCGCCGCGCCATGCACGGCTGGCGATTGCCGCAGGGCGATCTGGCCTGCACGGACGCGGTCGACCGCGTGCTGGATCGGCTTGAACTGCCGCGCCTGGCCAACACGCCGGCCGCTGCGCTCTCGCACGGCCAGCAGCGCCGGCTGGAGGTGGGCATGGCGCTGGCTGCCAACCCGCGCGCGATCTTTCTCGACGAGCCAACTTCTGGCATGGGCGTGGACGACCTGCCCGCCATGAAGGCGCTCATCCGTGGTCTTGCGCGTGACCACACCGTCGTGCTGATCGAGCACAACATGGACATCGTCATGGATATCTCGGACACCATCACCGTCATGCAGCAAGGCAAGGTGCTGATGGAGGGCACGCCCGACACCGTGCGTGCAGACCCGCGCGTGCGTGCCGCCTATCTCGGCAACATGATCACGGGAGGGAAGAAATGACGGCGGCGATGATCCTCGACGTTGAAGACCTTCACGGTTACTACGGCAAGAGCCACGTGCTGCAAGGTGTGGCGCTTACGGTGGGCGAGGGCGAACTGGTCACGCTGCTCGGCCGCAACGGCGCGGGCAAGTCGACCACGCTCAAGGCGATTGCCGGCGTGGTCGCGCCGCGCGGCGGGCATGTGCGTTTCGGTGGTAAGAGCGGGGGCAAGGACATCGCCGGGCAGCCCGCGCATCGCATTGCCGCGCAGGGCCTGTGTCTGGTGCCGGAGCATCGCGGCATCTTCAAACTGCTGACGGTGGAAGAGAACCTGAAGCTCGGCGCGCGGCGTGATTCGCCGTGGCAGTTGGCGGATATCTATCGCATCTTCCCGCGCCTGCACGAGCGGCGGCGCAACGGTGGCGCGAACCTCTCCGGCGGCGAGCAGCAGATGCTGGCCATCGGCCGCGCGTTGATGAACCACCCGCGGCTGTTGATGCTCGACGAACCGGTGGAAGGGCTCGCACCCGTCATCGTGGAAGAGATCGTCGCGCAGTTGAAGGTGATCAAGCAGGCGGGTGTGTCCATCCTGCTGGTCGAGCAGAACCTGGAGGTCTGCACACAACTGGCCGACCGCCACGTGATCATCGAACAGGGCCGCGTGGTCTACACCGGCAGCAACGACGATTTCCGCGCCGACGACGCCGTCAAGGACCGCTACCTCGGCGTTGGCCTGGCGGCATGAACTTGCGAGACACGATGACGACAGACACCCAACTCCGCATCAACGGCGCGCGCCTGTGGGACACGCTGATGCAGCAAGCCAGCATTGGCGCCACGCCCAAAGGTGGTGTGCGCCGATTGGCCCTGACCGATCTCGACCGCCAGGGCCGTGACTTCTTCGTCGCGCAAGCCGAAGCCGCGGGCTGCACCGTACGCGTGGACGCCATCGGCAACCTCTTCGCACGCCGGCCCGGCCGCAACAATGCGCTGCCGCCCGTGATGACCGGCAGCCATATCGACACGCAGCCCACCGGCGGCAAGTTCGACGGCAACTACGGCGTGTTCGCGGGCATTGAGGTGGTGCGCACGCTCAACGATGCGGGCATCGAAACCGAAGCGCCTATCGAAGTGGCCGTGTGGACCAACGAAGAAGGCTCGCGCTTCGTGCCGGTGATGATGGGCTCCGGCGCCTTCATCGGCGAGTTCGCGCTGGACACCGTGCTGGCAGCGCAGGACCGCGACGGCGTGGCTGTGGGCGAGGCGCTGCGCAGCATCGGCTATGCGGGTACCGAGGCAGTCGGCGGCCGGCAGGTGGGCGCGTATTTCGAGGCGCATATCGAGCAGGGTCCGGTGCTGGAGGCCCACGCCACGACGATTGGCGTGGTGACGGGCGCGCTCGGCCAACGCTGGTACGACGTGGTCTTCACCGGCATGGAGGCACATGCTGGACCCACGCCAATGGAGCTGCGCCGCGATGCGTTGCTGCCCGCCGCAGAACTTGTCGGCATCGCCAACCGCATTGCGCTGGAGCGCCCGCCGCATGCGCGCGCTACGGTGGGTTGCCTGAGCGTGCATCCGGATTCGCGCAACGTGATTCCGGGGAGCGTGTCGATGACGGTCGACCTGCGGGCGGCGGACGATGCCGTGCTCTCCGACATGGACGCCGCGCTGCGTACCGCCGTGGCCGAGTTGCGCACACGCAGCGGCATCGACATCGCATTGCGGCAAGTCGTCTACTTCCCGCCGCAACCATTTGACGCCACGCTGGTGAACGCCGTGCGCAACGGCGCGCAGCAGTTGGGCTTCTCGGAAATGGACGTCATCAGCGGTGCAGGGCACGACGCCGTCTACCTCGCGCGCGTGGCGCCCACCGCGATGATCTTCGTACCGTGCAAGGACGGCATCAGCCACAACGAGATCGAAGACGCGCGCCCCGAACACCTGGAAGCCGGTGCCAACGTGCTGCTGCACGCCATGCTGCAAGCGGCCTGCCACTCATAACCCACACACGCCCATGCGCATCCTGATCGCCCGCTTCAATCACGAGACCAACACGTTCTCGCCGGTGCCGACGCCGCTGGCGTCGTTCCATCCGCACTATGGTGCCGACGCCTACCGCGCCGCCAAGGGCACGCGCACGGCAGCCGGTGCCTTCATCGATTTGGCCGAGGCGGCGGGCGCGGACATCGTCGTGCCCGTCATCGCCGGGGCCAACCCGAGCGGGCGCGTCGCAGCGCAGGCCTACACCACGCTGTGCGACGCCATCGTCGCGGCCGTGCCGGGGTGCGATGCGCTGATGCTCGACCTGCACGGCGCGATGGTTGCCGAGAACAGCGACGATGGCGAAGGCGATCTGCTCGAACGCCTGCGCGCAGTGGTGCCCGATGTGCCGATCACGGTTGCGCTGGACTTGCACGGCAATCTCACGCAGAAGTTCATCGACCTGGCAGACATTGCGGTGAGCTTCAAGACGTATCCGCATGTCGACATGTACGAGACGGGCGAACATGCAGGCCGCTTGCTGTTCGACAAGTTGGCCGGCCGCACGAACCCCGTACTCACATGGCGCCGCGTGCCGATAGTCACGCACACGCTGCGCAGCCGCACGGATGAAGGGGCGATGCATCGCGCCGTCGCGCTGGCCAAGCAAGCGGAGAAGGACGGCATGCTGGCTGTGTCGATTCTCGCGGGGTTTGGGCTGGCGGACATTGCCGCGCCATGCCTCTCCGTCGTGGTGGTCGGCAACGGCGACGCACAAGCCGCAGACGCCGCCGCCCAGCGCATTGCCGATGCCATCTGGGCCGACCGCGAAGGCTTCGTCTACCGCTCCGAACCGCTGGCCGAATCGATCGCACGCGCGGCCAAGTTGGCGGAAGGCCCCGGCAACGCACCGGTGCTGCTGCTCGACCACGGCGACAACTGCATGTCCGGCGGCACCTGCGATGACATGCACGTCCTGCACGAAGCGTTGAAGCAGGGTTTGACCGGCATCGCTGTCGGGCCGGTGTGTGACCCGGAAGCGGTCGCCACGATGATCAAGGCAGGCGTAGGCGCCACCGTCACGCTGCCGGTGGGCGACAAGGTGCCGCTCACGCAGTTGGGCGTGTACCCGGTTTCACGCGCGTTGACGGGCAAGGTCGCGGCCATCAGCGATGGCGAATACATCATCAGCGGGCCGACCTACACCGGCCAGCGCATCCGCATGGGCCGCACGGCATTGCTCGATATCGGTGCCGCGCAAGTCATCGTGACCGAAACGCCGCAGGAGCACTGGGACTTCGGCATCTTCACGCACATCGGCGTAGACCCGCATGCCGCGCGCTTCGTGCTGCTGAAGTCGCGCATGTACTGCCGGCCCGTGTTCGTGCCGATCGCGAAAGCCGTGGTGGAGTGCGATGGCGGCGGTGTAACCAGTTCGGACTACGCGCGCTTTCCGTTTGCGAAGGTGCAGCGGCCCGTGTTTCCGCTGGATGTCGAGGCTGCGCTCGCTTGAGCAGGTTAACGCTGCACGCCGTTGTCGATGCCCTGTGCATCGGTGGTCAGCAGTTTCATCAGGTGGGGATTGATGAAGAGCTTTTCCCGACCGACCGCGATTTCGGTCAGCACGTTTCTGGCCGCCAGTTCCTTTAGCAGTTTGGAGGCGGTTTGCCGCTGGGCGATGTTGGCCTCGACCACATTCGAGATCCGGCAGTACGGCTGTTCGAAAATCAGCTCCACGAGTTCACGGCTGTAGCCGTTCGACATGTCCTTGCGGAGCGTTTCCGTTGTCTTGTCCATCAACGACCGGATCGCTTCGATCTTGGCTGTCGTCCAGACCGCAGTGCTCTCCACGGCCGCGAGCATATAGAGAATCCATGCCTCCCAGGCCTGCCCGGTCGTGACGTCGAGCAGAAGACGGTAGTACGCCTGCTTGTTCTGAATGATGTGCCGGCTCAAATACAGGATGGGGAGATCCAGCAGCTTTTCGGAGATGAGGAAGAGCAGATTCAGGATGCGCCCCGTTCTGCCGTTGCCATCAGTAAAGGGATGAATCGCCTCGAACTGGTAGTGCATGACAGCCATACGGATCAGGGGATCGACGTCCTGATGATCGTGTAGAAAGCGTTCCCAGTTGCTCAGCAGATCCCGAATGCGGGCCTCTCCTTGCGGGGGCGTGTAGATGAGCCTCTGCGTGGTGTCATTGACTAGCGCGGTACCCGGCACCTTGCGGATGTCCATGTCCACACCTTTGATCGTGCGGCATACCGTGACAGCTGTTGTGGTTGTAAGCGGTCGTTCGGTGAGAGAGCGGAATCCCTGATGCAAGGCGGTTCGATAGCGCAGTGCTTCTTTGGTTGCCGGGTCGGCCTGAGTCTGGTTGGCATCGTGCGCGTACTGGAAGAGGCGATCTGTGGTGGTCACGATGTTCTCGATCTCGGAACTCGCTTGCGCTTCCAGCAGTGGGATCGTGTTGATGAGCACGGCTTGGTTTGGGATGAGTTTCGCTGCTTCCTTGAGTGTGGCGAGGGCCGCTCGTGCCCCGATGCAGGCTTTCAGAACAGCCTTCGATTCGATTTCTGTGTTGGGGGGCAGCGCAGGCAGATCGTTGTAGGGTGCGTCGGGACTGAACATGGCGTTTCCAGGGCGGTGTAGATGGAGGGGCTGCGTCACAATCCCAGCTGGTAGGCTGTGCGTCGTATCGGCTGATATGTCGATGAAATTCATCTGTATAGACATTTGCTTGAATTTCATCGGTGAATGTCGGCTATAGATATCTTTTATGTCGATAGATATGTCGATATTATCGGAAATCGTAGACGTATTTCCACATCGTGTCGAAAAATTCGAGAATTATCGACACATATTCGGGACGTGTCGATTTCGCGTACATGTCACCCAGATATGTCGAAGAAAATCAAATTGATCGACATGATGGCAGGGTGCTGTCGATGCCGCGTACATGTCGTCCTAGTGCGTCGAACACCATGCGAATCATCGATATGCCGCCTGGTGTCGGCGATCGATGGGACAGTGCGCTACGCGCTATCGCGCTCCACGAGCGTGAAGCCGACATCGACCGTGCGGCGTTCTTCGTCGCCATGCTCGATGCGGTCGATCAGCAGCGACGCGGCCAGCTTGCCGATGCCCGTGCCGTCGATGCGGATGGTGGTGAGCGCGGGCGTGGTGTCCTTGGCGAACACCTGATCGCCGTAGCCGACCACGCGTAGCTGTTCGGGCACCGCCATGCCGCGATGCGCGGCTTCCATCAGCACGCCGAGCGCGAGGATGTCGGCGCCGCAGAAAATGGCGTCGGTGTCCGGGTGCTGATTGAGCAATTCGCCCAGCGCGCGCCGGCCGTCGCCCAGGTTGGCAGGAGATTCGGCGGCAATCACCGGAATCTCCGCATCTGAACCGAATGCCTTCACGAAGGCTTGCGCGCGGGCCTGTGCGCGGCGGTCGCTCGGGGTAATGACGGCCGGACGTTTTGCACCGCGCTGCTTCAGATAGCGCGCAGCCGCCTGCCCGACCTTCTGGTGCGAAAAGCCGACCAGCATGTCCAGCGGGTTGCGCGTGATGTCCCACGTTTCCACCACCGGCACACCGGCGGCCTGCAGTTTCTGCCGCACGCTGGCCGCGTGCACCACGCCTGTCAGCACGATGCCCGCCGGCCGCCGCCCGACGACGGCATCGAGCAGCGCGTCCTCGCGCGATTCGTCATAGCCGCTCTGGCCGATCAGCAATTGATACCCCGCCGCTGCCAGCTCGGTGGTCAGCGCTGCAACGGTTTCCTGGAACACGCTGCCCGCAATCGTGGGGATGAGCGCGACGATCAATCGGCTGCGGTTGGATGCCAGCGACCCAGCCACCAGGTCCGGCGTATAGCCGGTCTGCCGCACCGCCTCGCGCACGCGCTCCAATGTGTCGCTCGACACCAGCTCCGGCGTATTCAACGCGCGTGACACCGTCACCTTGGTCACGCCCACCAGCTGGGCGAGGTCGCTCAAGGTGACGCGCCCAGTGCTTTTGCGCGCACGACGTGCGGTGGCGGGCGCAGATTCTACGAGAGACACAGTGGTGGACTTGGTCACGTGATCGATGGGCCGATTAGGGAAACACAGGGGGAAACACAGGGGAAAAAAGGGGCTAGCAATTATCGCAAAAGCCGACTACGATTGCGCAAATGTTACCGGTTACATAAACCGGTAACATCAAAACCATATCATCGACGACGGCTGCACGAGAAGACAGCCCGGAGGAGCAAAGGATGTTGCAGGCAAGCCCAGCCCGGGCTGTAACAAGCAGCGGGCCGCTGATTCAACTGAACGCGGCAGACAACGTGCTGATTGCACGCGAAGGGCTGTCGCTTGGGGCCAGCCTGTCTATTAACGGCGCGACGATCCGCTTGCGCGCGCAGGTGCCGGCTGGCCACAAGATCGCCGCGTGCCGCATCGCGCAGGGCGAGGCCATCCGCAAGTACGACACCGTCATCGGCTGCGCCGCACGCGATATCGAAGCTGGCGAGCACGTCCACACGCACAACGTCGCGCTGATCGACTACGCAAGCGACCCCGGCTTCGGCCTGGATGTGCGCCCCGTTGATTACCTCCCCGAAGCCCAGCGCGCCACCTTCCACGGCATCGTCCGGCCGGATGGGCGCGTAGCGACGCGCAATTTCATCGGCATCCTGGCCTCGGTCAATTGTTCGTCCACCGTCATCAAGAACATTGCGGCGTGGTTCACGCCAGAGCGCCTGGCGCCGTTTCCCAACGTGGATGGTGTGGTCGCATTTGCGCAGACCAGCGGCTGCGGGATGTCGTCGCCGTCAGAGCACTTTGATGTACTGCGCCGCACGCTGGCGGGTTATGCGCGGCATCCGAACTTGGCGGGCGTGCTGGTCGTCGGCCTGGGTTGCGAGCGCAACCAGGTGGCCGACTTGATGGAGTCGCAAGGGCTGGTGCCGGCCGCGCTGATGCACACGCTGGTGATGCAGGACACGGGCGGCACGCGCGCCACCATCGAGGCGGGCATCACCGCCATCCAGAAGATGCTGCCGGCCGCCAACGATGTCATGCGTCGCCCGGTGTCGGCCAGCCACATCAAGATCGGACTGGAGTGCGGCGGGTCGGATGGCTTTTCGGGCATCACCGCCAACCCCGCGCTGGGCGCCGCGATGGACTTGCTGGTGCGCCACGGCGGAACGGCCATCCTGTCGGAAACGCCCGAGATTCACGGCGTGGAAACCATGCTCACGCGCCGTGCGGTGTCGCCCGAAGTCGGCCAGAAGCTGCTCGACCGCCTGAAATGGTGGGAGAACTACACGCGCGGCCACAACGGCCAGTTCAACGGCGTGGTCGGCCCCGGCAACCAGCAGGGCGGTCTCGCCAATATCTTCGAAAAATCCCTCGGCTCGGCCATGAAGGGTGGCACCACGCCGCTGCAGGCCGTGTACGAATACGCAGAGCCCATCGATCGCGCCGGCTTCGTCTTCATGGATTCGCCCGGCTACGACCCGGTCGCCGTGACGGGTCAGATTGCCAGTGGCGCCAACCTGATCTGCTTCACCACGGGGCGCGGCTCGATGTTCGGCTCCAAGCCGGCACCCACCATCAAGCTCGCCAGCAACACGCCGATGTTCCGCCGGCTGGAAGAAGACATGGACATCAATTGCGGCCGCATTCTCGATGGCGAACGCTCGGTGGAAGAGATGGGGCAGGACATCTTCGAGCACATCCTGCGCACCGCTTCGGGCGAGCGCACGAAGAGCGAGCTGCTCGGCCTTGGGGATCACGAATTCGTGCCCTGGCACATGGGCATCGTCAGTTAGCGGCTCGACGCGAAGGCCAGCATCACCTATTACAAAACAGGAGACCAACACCATGCAGGACACCCCACAACGCGGCCAGCGCTCGAAAGTGCGCTGGGTTGTCGCCGGCCTCATGTGGTCGGCGATCGCCATCAACTACATCGATCGCACCGTGCTGTCGGCCGCCGCACCGCACATCCAGAAAGAGTTCCACCTGAGCGCGGTGGAAATGGGCGTCGTCATGTCGGCGTTCTTCTGGTCGTATGCGCTGCTGCAGTTGCCGGCCGGCATTCTGGCGGATCGCTTCGGGCAGAAGAAGGTGCTGGGTTTTGCGGTGTTGTGGTGGTCTCTGGCGACGGCCATCACGGGCCTGGCCAACGGCTTCAAGTCGCTGGTGGGCCTGCGTGTGGCGTTGGGCATTGGTGAAGCGGGTGCGTACCCGAGCAGCGCGGGCATTACGGGGCGCTGGTTCCCCAAGCAGGAGCGCGCTACGGTGGCGGCCATTTTTGACAGCGGCTCCAAGCTGGGCAGCGCTGTCGCCTTGCCGCTCATCGCGTGGCTGCTGGTGATGTTCGACTGGAAGATCACCTTTGCCGTGACGGGCGCGCTGGGCATTGTGTGGAGCGTGGTGTGGTGGGCGGTGTTCAAGGAAACGCCGGCCGAGCACAAGGGCGTGAACGCCGCCGAGCTGGCGCATATCGAGCGCGGCCTGCCGCCAAAAAGTGGCACGGGTAGCAAAGACGAACCGAAGATGCCGTGGACGAAGCTGCTCACGCACCGGAACATCTGGGCGATGTGTATCGGCTTCTTCATGATCAACTACAACTCGTACTTCTTCATCACCTGGCTGCCGACGTACCTGGTCAAGGAGCGCGGCATGGGTTTGATGCAGATGGGTCTCATGGCATCGCTGCCGCTGTTCGTGTCGATGTTCGTGGAGGTGTTTGCGGGCTGGGCGTCGGATCGTGTGTATGCGCGGGGCTTGCTCTCGCTCACGGCCACGCGCAAGTTGTTCCTGGTGATCGGGCTGGTGATGGCGTCGAGCATCGGGCTGGCGGCGTTCGCGCAGTCGGCCGTGGTGGCGGTCATTCTGCTGTGCATTGCCAAGTCGGGCACCACCGTGGCCGCATCGCAGGTGTGGGCGCTGCCGGCCGATGTGGCGCCGGGCAACAATGTGTCGATGGTGGCTGGGCTGCAGAACAGCGTGTCGAATATGGGCGGCGTGGTCGGCCCGATCGTCACCGGCGCCATCGTGGGTGCGACCGGTTCGTTCATCCCCGCGCTGGTGTTCTCTGCCGCGCTCATTGGTCTTGCCATCCTCAATTACCTCTTCCTGCTCGGCAAGGTTGAACCGATCACCTTCGAGCCCACTTCCGACACTTTGAATTCGCATGAGCAACGCAATGCAAGCGCACGCGCTTAACCGGCCGAACGGTTTCAAGGCCGCGCTGGCCGCCAAACAACGTCAGATCGGCTTCTGGCTGGCGATGAGCGATCCGTACCTGGCTGAGGTGAGCGCCACTGCCGGCTTCGACTGGCTGCTGATCGACAGCGAGCACGCCCCGAACGACGTGCGCACGATCCTCGCGCAACTGCAGGCCGTGGCACCGTACCGCGCCGAGCCCATCGTGCGCCCGTACAACGGCGATCCGTCGCTCATCAAGCGTTTGCTCGACATCGGCGCACGCACGCTGCTGGTGCCGATGGTCGACACGGCTGAACAAGCGCGTGAGCTGGTGCGTGCGGTGCGCTATCCGCCGCACGGCATTCGCGGCGTGGGCAGTGCCGTGGGGCGCGCATCGCGCTGGAGCGCCCGCACCGATTACCTGCAAATTGCCGACGACGAAGCCTGCCTGCTCGTGCAGGCCGAAACCGTGACCGCGCTGCAAAACCTCGAAGCCATCTGCGCTGTGGATGGCGTGGACGGCGTGTTCATCGGCCCGGCAGACTTGGCCGCATCGATGGGCCACCGCGGCAATGCGGGCCACCCGGAAGTGCAGGCCACCATCGACAACGCCATGCGCACGATTGTTGCGTCGGGCAAGGCTGCCGGCACCTTGACCTCCGACCCGGCGCTGGCCCGTCACTATCTGGAGCTGGGCTGCACCTTCGTCGCCACCGGCATTGATATCCTCATGTTTGCCAACGGTGCACGCAAGCTTGCACGCGAGTTCATCGCGGCATAAGTTGCCTGATTCTTCTTCCTCTTTTACCGGATCTGACATGACCCGCAAGACTTACCGGATCGCTGTGATCCCCGGCGACGGCATCGGCCGCGAAGTGATGCCCGAAGGCCTGCGCGTGCTTGAAGCCGCCGCACGCCGTTTCGGCATCGATCTCGAAACCCAGCACATCAAATGGGCAAGCTGCGATTACTACCAGCAGCACGGCAAGATGATGCCCGACGACTGGAAGCAGCAACTCCAAGGCATGGACGCCATCCTGTTTGGCGCCGTGGGCTGGCCGCAGACGGTGCCCGATCACGTCTCGCTGTGGGGCTCGCTGCTCAAGTTCCGCCGCGAGTTTGATCAGTACATCAACCTGCGCCCCGTACGTTTGTTTGAAGGTGTGCCGTGCCCGCTGGCCAACCGCAAGCCCGGTGATATCGACTACTACGTCGTGCGTGAGAACACCGAAGGCGAGTACACCTCGCTGGGCGGCATCATGTACGAAGGCACCGACCGCGAGATCGTGATCCAGGAGTCGGTCTACTCGCGCAAGGGCGCTGAGCGCCTGCTCAAGTTCGCCTTCGACCTCGCGCAGAGCCGCGCGCGCAAGCACGTGACGCTCGCCACCAAGAGCAACGGCATCGCCATCAGCATGCCGTGGTGGGACGCCCGCGCCGATGAGGTGGCCAAGCAGTACCCGGACGTTGCACTCGACAAGCAGCACATCGACATCCTGACCGCGCGCTTTGTGCTGCAGCCGGGCCGCTTTGATGTGGTGGCCGCCACCAACCTGTTTGGCGACATCCTCTCCGACCTGGGCCCCGCGACGACCGGCACGATCGGCTTGGCACCGTCTGCCAACCTGAACCCGGATCGCACGTTCCCCTCGTTGTTCGAGCCGGTGCACGGCTCTGCGCCCGACATCTACGGCAAGAACATCGCCAACCCGATCGCGATGATCTGGTCGGCTGCATTGATGCTCGACTTCCTGACCGAAGGGCAGGGCGAAGGCCCGAGTGTGGGTCGCAGGGCACACGACGCCATCGTTGCCGCCATCGAGACCGTGCTCAAGGAGGGCCCGCGCACGCCAGACCTGGGCGGCACGGCCAACACCACGCAGGTGGGCGAGGCGATTGCCGCGCACATCGGTTGACCGCGCAGCTGCAAGGAAGCGACGATGGCTTTCACTTTCGACCAGCTCCGCCAGACCGGGCTGATCCGCACCGACAACCTGATCGACGGCCAGTGGATTGCGGGCGCTGACGGCACCCGCTTTGCCGTGACCGACCCGGCCACCGGCAGCATCATCGCCAACGTGCCGGACAGCAGCGCCGCCGACGCGCGTGCCGCCACCAACGCCGCAGCACGCGCCTTCCCAGCATGGCGTGACACGCTGCCCGCCGAGCGTGCCGCCATCCTGCGCCGCTGGCATGCGGCCATCGTTGCCAATGCCGATGCGCTGGGGCGGCTGATTTCGCTGGAGCAGGGCAAGCCGTTTGCCGAAGGGCGCGGCGAGGTGCTGTACGGCGCGTCGTACGTTGCCTGGTTTGCTGACGAGGCCACGCGCATCTACGGCGACCTTATCCCGCAGCAGCAGCGCGGCAAGCGCATGAGCGCGGTGAAGGAACCCGTCGGCATCGTCGCGGCCATCACACCGTGGAATTTTCCGCTGGCGATGATCGCGCGCAAGATCGCGCCGGCGCTGGCGGCGGGCTGCACCGTGGTCGCCAAGCCGGCCGAAGACACGCCGCTCACCGCGCTGGCCCTGGCGCAACTCGCGCAGGAAGCCGGGCTGCCGCCGGGCGTGCTGAACATGATCTCTGCCTCGCGCGATCGCGGTATCGAAGCCGTGGGCGATTGGCTGCAGGATGCCCGCGTGCGCAAGATCACGTTCACGGGCTCAACGCCGGTCGGCAAGTACCTGGCGCGCGAATCGGCCGGCACGCTGAAGAAGCTGTCGCTGGAGCTGGGCGGCAACGCGCCGTTCATCGTGTTTGACGACGCGGATCTGGATGCGGCCATCACCGGCCTGCTGGCGGCCAAGTTCCGCAATGGCGGCCAGACCTGCGTGTGCCCGAACCGCGTTTTCGTGCAGGCCGGCGTGTACGAGCGCTTTGGCGCCATGCTGGCCGAGCGGGTTTCCGCGCTGAAAGTCGCACCGGCCACCGACCCCGCCGCGCAGATCGGCCCGATGATCAACGCCCGCGCCGTCGACAAGATCGAGCGCCATGTGCAGGACGCGGTTGCCAACGGCGCCCGCGTGCTGGCAGGCGGCAGGCGGCTTCCGGAAGTTGGTGAGCACTTCTACGCGCCCACCGTGCTGGCCGACGCTAACAGCGGCATGGCCCTCTGCGGCGAAGAAACCTTCGGCCCCGTCGCGCCGCTGTTCCGCTTTGTGGATGAGGCCGAGGCCGTGCAGGCCGCCAACGACACGCCATTCGGGCTGGCGTCGTACTTCTACACGCAGGACATTCGCCGCATCGAGCGGGTTTCGCATGCGCTGGAAGCGGGCATTGTCGGCATCAATGAAGGCGCGCTCGCCAGCGAGGCAGCGCCCTTTGGCGGCGTGAAGGAGTCGGGCTACGGCCGCGAGGGCTCCAAGTACGGGCTTGATGACTACCTGTCGATCAAATACCTGTGCCAGGGCGGCCTGCTTTGAACTAGCGCGCTGAATCCCAGAAGCGTTGGGCACGGAACGGGCGAGCATCTACCACAGATGCCTCGCCCGTCATCATTTCTGCAATTAATCGCCCGGTAATCGGCCCCAACGTCAGGCCGTGGTGTGCATGGCCGAATGCGAACCACAGGCTCGGGTGGTGCGGCGCCGGCCCGATGATTGGCAGCATGTCGGGCGTACAGGGGCGGGCGCCCATCCACGGTTCCGCATCCACGCGCTCGGCCAGCGGAAAGAGTTTGCGGGCCACAGGCTCGACGGCCTCCAACTGCACGGGCGTCTTGGGCGCATCGCGGTGCGCGAGTTCAGCGCCCGTGGTCAGGCGGATGCCGCGCGCCATCGGTGCCAGCACGTAACCGCCGTCCGCATCGAGCACCGGGTGGTTCAACTGCGTGCCCGGGGCGCTCGCGTAGTGCATGTGGTAACCGCGCTTGACGGCCAGCGGCAGGCTGTAGCCCAGGCGCGAGGTGATGACGTCCGCCCACGGGCCCATGGCAATGACGACGTTGTCGGCGCGCAGCTCGCCTGCCTTGGTTTGCAGCAGCCACGGCGCGTTGGGTGTCAGCGTGTTGGCATCGGCTTCAAACAGGCGGCCGCCGAGTTGCTCGAAATACTTCGCATAGGCGGTGACCAGCGCGTTCGGGTCGCTCACGGAATCGGCTTCCGTATAGCGCAGGCCGCCCAACAGCGACGGGTCCAGATGCGGTTCAATCGACCGCAGGCGCGCGGGGTCCAGCGCTTCAAAGGCGACGCCGTATTCGCGTTGCCAGCGCTCGACGGCGCGGGTTTCCGCATCCTGCGTGGCAGCGTTGCGGAAGACCTTGATCCAGCCGCTGGGGCGGATCAGGTGCATGGCGCCGGCCGCCTCCGCCAGTGCGCGATGCTCGCTCACGCTGTGCGCAATGAGCGGCGCATACGCACGCGCAATGGCCGCATGCCGTGTCGGATGCGAGTTGCGCCAGTACTGCCACAGAAACGGCAGCAGCCGGGGCAGATCGCCCGGGTGGTAGTGCACATCTGCCGACGTGTTGCTTGCATAACGCAGCAGCGTCGGCAAATCGCGCGGGAACGCATACGGATACACACCCTCGCGCTGGATCAGCCCCGCATTGCCGAACGACGTCTCAAGGCCCGGCGCACGTCGGTCCACCAGGGCGACGGCGCGCCCGCGTTTCTGCAGATGCACGGCCACCGAGACGCCGACAATGCCAGCGCCCAGCACAAGGGTGTCGAAGCGCATGAGCCGTTCGCCCTTACTTCGCCAGCGCCGTCACCGCGATTTCCACATCAATGCCTGGGCGCATCAGGCCCGACTGCACGCAGGCGCGCGTCGGTGCGTTGCCGGCCGGCACCCAGGCTTCCCAGGCGGCATTCAGCTCGGCAAAGTGCTTGGCGTCGGTCAGCCAGATGTTGGCCGAGATCAGGCGCGTCTTGTCGACACCGGCTTCGGCCAGCAGCGTATCGATGCGGCCGAGGATGTTGTTGGTCTGCTCGGTGACGGACTTGAAGTCGAACGCGGCGTCGGGCACCTGGCCGGCCAGATGCACGATGCCGTTGGCGATCACGATCTGGCTCATGCGGGCGTTGGTGTGCAAGCGTTGGATGTCGGACATGTTGGGACTGGAAATTGGAAAGGTGAGGAGAAAGACCCGCCGATGGTAGCGCGGTCGCCTTACTTGCGCAGTGCCCGCCCCGCCAGAACATCCGGCACTGCCTTGCCATCGGCCACCGCCACCGTACCGTTGACGAGCACCCAGCGCACGCCCACAGGCGGCAGCGCGGGTTGCTCATAGCTGGCGCGGTCGGCGTAGGTGGCGGGGTCGAAGACGACCAGATCGGCAAACTTGCCTGTTTGCACGGTGCCGCGGTCTTTCATGCCGAAGATCTCGGCCGTGCGGGCGCTGGCCTGGCGGATGGCGAACGGCAATGTCATCACGTGCTTGTGCGTGACGTATTCGCCGATGCGGCGTGCGAAGGTGCCGGCTTCGCGCGGGTGGCCGGCAATGCCGTCGGAGCCGCCCACCACGAAGTCCTGCTTCATGAACGTTTCCAGATCGGCGTCGCTCATGTTGAACGACACGATGTTCGTGCCGCCATGCTGGATCACGTGGATGGCCGCATCGACGGGGCTCACGCCCAGCTTCTTGCCAAGCGCTTCGAGCGATTGCCCGTTGTATTCGGGGTTGGCGGAAATCAGCACCTGCGCGGCTGGGCCATTGCGCTGCTGCATGGCCTTCTCCATGTCCGCCGCGATGCGCGCACGCGTGGCCGGGTCTTCCAGCCGCTTGAGCAGCGCACCGTTGCCGCCGTCACGCGCCCAGCCCGGCACCAGCGCCGGAATGATGTGCGTGCTCGACGCGGTGTACGGATACTGGCTTGCCGATACGTTCATGCCGCTGGCCTGCGCCTGGCGTATCAGCCCGACGATCTCGGTGCTCTTGCCCCATGAGTCCACGCCCAGCGCCTTGATGTGCGAGATGTGAATCGGGATGCCCGATTGCCGGCCGATATTCAGCGCCTCTTTCACCGCATTGACGAGGCCGGTGCGGAAGTTGCCCTCGTCGCGCAGGTGCGTGTCGTAGATGCCGCCGCGTGCGGCCACCGTCTTGGCCAGCGCCACCACCTCGTCGGTTTTGGCGAACACGCCGGGCGTGTACACGAGGCCCGTCGACATGCCGAACGCACCGTCGCGCATGCCGTCTTCCATCAGCCCCTGCATGGTCTTGAGTTCGTCAGCGGTGGGCGCGCGCGCCACGTCGCCCATCACGCGGTGGCGCACGGCGTTGTGGCCCACCAGCATGGCCACGTTGGTGCCGACGCCGTTGGCATCCAGCGCCTTGAGCGCCGGCCCGATGCGGTCGAGGTCTGGCCCGTCGCCTTCGAGCACGATGCCGTCGTTGCCGATCACCACCGTCGTCACACCCTGCAGCAGGTAGGGCAGGTTCTGGTGGCGGTCTTTGGAGACGAGGTTGTGATACGCGTGCGTGTGCGGATCAATAAAGCCCGGCGCCACCACCAGCCCGTGCGCATCGAGCACCGTCTTGGCCTGCACGCCCTTGGCGGATGGCTGCACCAGCACGATGCGGTCGTGGCGGACGCCCACGTCGGCCACGAACGGTGCACCGCCGCTGCCGTCGACCACGGTGCCGTTGCGGATCAGGATATCGATCGGTTTAGGTTCTGGCGTGGCACCGGCCGGGCTGGCGAGCGCAAGACTCAGGGTGAGGGCGGACAGCAGGCACTGCGGCAAACGGCGTGGGCGCATATCGGCTTCCTTGGAGTTTGCAGCGAGTGTAAGGAGCTTGGTTACCAGCGTTGCATGCAAATGGTTGGGGCCGGTATGCGGGGCAGACATGCAGCGGTTTCACTGCCCCGTGCCGTAGTTGACGACACCGAAACAACAGTCAGCCATATCAACATCAGAATTAAGGGCGGCTAATCACCCGCAACCCCTTGTCAGCATTACCTTTGGCAACACATTGACGACAATGTGGTCTCGCCCCCACTCTAGAGGGGGGCATCCGCTTTGCCCCGATGACACAATCGCCGAAGTTCAAAAATCCACGCTTCGCCACGGCGCGCAGCATGGCGAACCCGGATGAGGGAGCTTCATGCAAGAAAGTTGGATTGCGATATCTGCGGCGCGTGCGCGGGCGCATCGGCTTTATGGCGTGCGCGGCTGGCTCGTGACGCTGCTGTGGCTGAACACGCTGCCGATGTTGGTGCTCGTGCAGGCGATGATCGGGATCCTCGCGGCGGGAGCCATTTCAGGCGGGACGCTGCTCTCGCTATCGTCGGTGCTTTTACTGCCGGTGCTGGTGGCGGTGGCATTTATGCGCGTGCGCTGGTTTCCCGTGCTGTGGTTTGTGTATTGCATGCTGCGGTTGCCGGCTGCGCTGTACACGGGATACAGGGTGATGTGGGGGCTCGCGCACACTGCCCGCGTGCCCGACACGCTGCCGATGATGTTGGCGAGTGTGCTGGATCTGTTGATGCCTATCGTGACGGTGGCGACGATGGTCTACACCGTGCGCTCGCGCCGTGTGCGTGTGACTTACCGGCACGAGGTGCGCGCCAGCGACCCGGCTGCCGTGCCCTCGGTCTTCGGCCGGCCCGATCCCAATGAAACCCCCACCGATGCCACCGACCACGCCCGCGAACGTGCTGCGCTGCGCCGCGTGACGCAGGAGCTGAGCTCCGGTGTGCTCGAAACGCAGACGTGGATGCAGGTGATGCGCCATCACGCCACGGCCACCGACAGCGTGCGCACTGCCGCCTACGTGCGTGCCCGCATGGCGGTGTTGTGTCCGCCGGCGCATGCCCATCCGCCGGTGCGGCGCACGCTGGCGACCGGCTTGGGCGCGCTGTTGGTCAGCCTGGTGGTGGGGACACTTCTGGCTGGTGCGGTGATCGCGCTGACGTCCCGCCTGGGCGGTGGCGAAACCGCCCGCTACGGCGTGCCGATGCTGAGCTGGCTGGCAGGTCTCTTTGCGGGCGCCGGTGTTCTGCGCCGCGTGGCCTAACGCTTGGCCGTCGGCGCGGTGGCGGGTTGGTTCCAGTCGCCGCCCACCGCCTTGACGAGGAACACACTCGTCGTCATTTGCTGGCCGAGAATCTGCACCGCCGTGCGCTGGTTGTTCAGCAGCGACTGCTGCGCGGTGATCACGTCCAAAGACGTCGCCAGCCCGCCCTCATAGCGCACGCTGGCAATGTCGTAGACCTTGCGGGCGCTCTCCACGGCATTGCGTGCCTGGTTTGCGGCGCGGTCGAGCGATTGCAGCCCGGCCAAGCCATCCTCCACTTCCTGCAACGCGCCCAGCACCGTCTGCCGGTAATTGGCGATCGCACCCTGGTAGGCCGCATTGGCAAAGTCCACCCGCGCCCGCGTGCGGCCGGCGTCGAACACCGACTGCGCGATCTGCGTGCCGAACGACCACAGCAGCGTGGGCGCAGAGAACAACAGCGCGAGATCGCGGCTTTCCCAGCCGGCGCCGCCGTTCAACATCACGCTTGGGAAGAACGCGGCACGCGCCACGCCCACTTGCGCGTTGGCGGCAGCGGCGCCGCGTTCAGCGGCGGCCACGTCGGGGCGGCGTTCGATCACGTCAGAGGGCAGGGCCACCGGAATCTGCGGTGCCGTGCCTTTCAGTGGAATCGGGTCGATATGGAATGCAGGGGCGGGCGTGCCCACCAGCGTGGCCAGCGCGTGTTCGTACTGCGCGCGTTGCTTGCTCAGCAGCTCGGCCTGCGTGGCGGTGCTGTCGACCAGTGTTTGCTGTTGAGCAAGATCGAGCCCCGACGCCACACCGTCCTGATGCCGCGAGGTGACGAAATCGAGCGCCTTGCGCTGCAGCGTCAGGCCCTCCTGCACCACGGCGATCTCCGCATCGGTTTCGCGCAGGTTGTACCAGGTGGTGGCCACCTGCGCGGCGAGCAGCAGGCGGAAGTTTTCGAAATTGGCGCCGGCCTGTTCTTCATTGGCGGCGGCGTTGGCGACGGTGTTGCGCACACGGCCGAACAGATCGGCTTCGTAGCTCACATCGGCGCGCACCACGAAGTCGTTCTGCACGGGCGACATGGTCTGGCTGCTGTACGACGCCAGCGGCCGCTCCGCCGACGTGCGCGTGCGTGCGTCGTTGCTGCTGGCTGTGATGGTCGGAAGCAGGCTGGCGCGCGCCACGCGCGTCTGCGCCTGTGCCTGCTCCAGGTTCGACAGCGCGACCTTGAGCGATTGGTTTTCCTGCAGCGCCTGCGTGATCAGCTTGTCGAGCTGCGGATCGTTGAAGCGCTGCCACCATGTGCCCTTGGGCGCGGCATCGGCGGGCTGCGCGGCGCGCCACGGCGCTTCGGTCTGCCAGTGCGCGGGCACGTCCATGGCGGGGCGCTCGTACGTCGGTGCGAGCGAGCACCCTGCCAGCGAAACGACCAGCGAAGCCGCCAGCGCGGTGGTGCGCAGTCGCGGTTGCCCGATCATGATGCGTGCGGCGCAGATGCCGCAGGTGCCGACGCCGGGGCGGGCACGACGATGGTTACGGCTTCACCCTGCTCGATGGAATCGGCCGGGTTGAGGATCAACGCATCGTTCGGCTTGAGGCCCGAGACGATCTCGACCGTGCGGCCGTAGTCGCGCCCGATGGCAACGGGGCGCAGGTCGACACGGCCGTTTTCTGCCACGGCAATGCGCGGGCCTTCCTTGCGGAACAGCAGCGTGTTGGTCGGCACGATGAAGGCGGTCGATGCACTGGTGTTGGCCTCATCGCCGGGCGCCTTGCCCTTGATGGCGACTTGCACATACGCACCCGGCAGCAGGCGGCCGTCCTTGTTGGGCAGTTGTACTTCCACCTGCATGGTGCGCGTGGTGGCGTCGATGGCGCCGGACGCACGCGCAATGGTGCCGTGGAAGGTCTGGCCCGGTAGCTCGGCCACCGTGACAGCCACGTCTTGCCCCACTTTCACCTGCTGTGAATACGCCTGCGGCACGTACAGATAAATGCGCAGCGGATCGGTCTGCGCCAGCGTGAACAGCTCGCGGTTGGCACCCGCATTGCCAGCGTTGACCAGCGTGCCGACATCGACATTGCGCTTAGTGACTACGCCCGCAAACGGCGCCACCACACGGCGAAAGCCTTGCAGCTCCTGCAGGCGGCGCACATTGGCTTCTGCAGCGGCCAGGTCGGCCTGGGCCTGGTTGGCGGCGCTGGTGCGCTCATCCAGCTCTTGTTGCGAGACGGCGTCTTTCTGGCGCAGGTTCTGCCAGCGCGTGAGCGAGGTCTGCGCCAGCGCGCGGCGTGCAGCGGCCTGATTGCGCGCGGCCTGCGCCTGGTTCAGTTCCTGGTCAACTTCGGGCGTGTCGAGCAGCGCCAGCACTTCGCCCTTGTCCACGTGGGCGCCGATGTCCTTGAACCAGCGCAGCACATAGCCGCTGGTGCGCGCATAGATGGGCGATTCGACATAGCCTTGCAGCGTGCCCGGCAGTGTCAGATCGCGGCTGGCGTTGGCCGGTTTGGGCGCGATAGTGGTGACGTAGCGGCTGGTCTGCGCGCTCACCTGACGCTCCAGCGCATGCGCGTTGTAATAGCGGCCGACCAGCGTGCGCGCGGCGCCCAGCGCCAGCAGCACGGCCACGACAATCACGACCCAGCGCGCGCGGCGCATGGCGGGGCCGCGGTCCACCTGTTCGATCGGGTCAACGGTGACGACGTGATGCGGCGGACCGTCCGCAAGGTGTGCCGAATGAGGACCCGAATGGGTTCCGGATGTTTGCTCAGACATGTCCTTCGCTTCCCCGCAATTCAGTACCATTGCCACGCCGTGCGGCACGGCGCTGCAATCTGTTGTGCACGCTGGCAAACACCACCGGAACAAAGAAGAGGGTCGAGACGGTTGCAAACAGCAAACCGCCGATCACCGCGCGACCCAGCGGCGCGTTCTGCTCGGCGCCTTCGCCCAGGCCAAGCGCCATGGGCACCATGCCGATGATCATCGCCAGCGCCGTCATCAGCACCGGGCGCAGGCGGGTCGCGCCGGCTTCCAGCGCGGCTTGCACCGGCGCAATCCCTTCGGCCAACCGCTCCCGCGCAAACGAGATCAGCAAGATGGAGTTGGCTGTCGCCACCCCCATCGTCATGATTGCGCCCGTGAGTGACGGCACCGACAGCGTCGTCCCCGTCACGAACAGCATCCACGCAATGCCCGCCAGCGCCGCCGGCAGGGCGGTCACGATGATGAGCGGGTCGACCCACGACTGGAAGTTCACGACGATCAGCAGGTACACCAGCACGATGGCCATCACCAGACCCAGCCCCAGGCCGAGGAACGACGACTCCATCGTCTTCACCTGACCGCGCACCGTCACTTGCGCGCCGCGCGGCAGCTTGGGGCGGATGTCGTCGACGGCCTTTTGCACCTCCTTGGCGACGGCGCCCAGATCGCGGCCCTGCACGGAGGCGTACACATCCACCACGGGCGTGATGTCGTAGTGCGAAACCACCTGCGGCTGCACGGCGGGGCGCACTTGCACGAGGTTGCCCAGCAGTTGCGGGCCGCCCGCTTGCGCCGCGCCACCGCGCGAGCTGGCCACCGGCGTGCGCAGCAGCGCGTCGAGCGAGTCGATGCGGTACTGCGGGCTCGTCACGGCCACCTGATACACCACGCCGTTGATCGGGTTCAGCCAGAACGTGGGCGAAGTCTGAAAGCTGGAACTGAGCGACACGAGCAGGTTCTGCGCCACATCGCGCCCTTCCAGACCGACCTGCTGGATGCGGGTGCGATCCATGTTCAGAGCCAGCGTTGGCTGGTCGAAACGCTGGTGCACGTGTGTATCCACCGCGCCCGGAATCTGCTTGATGCGGTTGGCCAGCATGCCCGCAAGTTGCTGATTGGTCGCTACATCGGCGCCCGAGAACTGCACGTCAATCGCTGAAGGCAAGCCGAAGTTCAGGATCTGGCTGACGATGTCTGCCGGCTGGAAGGCGAATTCCACGCCGGGGAAGCGCTTGGGCAGTTCTTCGCGCAGGCGGCTGATGTAGGTCGCGCTGGGTTTGCGCTCGCCTTCATGTAAGGCGATCAGGATTTCGCCATCCAGCGTGCCGATCGTGCCCGCGTTGCTGTACGACAGGTTGATCCCGGAGTTGGGCACGCCCAGGTTGTCGAGGATGGTCGACAGCTCTTTCTTGGGAATGATTTCGCGGATGGCTTTTTCCACTTCATCCGCCAGGCGCGCGGTTTCTTCAATGCGCAGGCCAGACGGCGCGCGCATGTGCAGGCGGATCTGGCCGGCATCCACATCGGGGAAGAAGTCGCGGCCAAGCACGAGATACAACGCGCATGACACTACGCAGAAACCCAGGAACGACAGCGCAAACACACGGCGGCGCTCCAGCAGCCCGCCCAGGATGGCGGCGTAGTTGCCGCGCATGTGTTCGAACTGCGTGTTGAAGGCTTCATAGATGCGCCGCATGACGCTGGGCTTCTTGGCGTCTTCGGTGTGGCCGGTCATCAGCATCATCACCAGCGTCGGCACCAGCGTGCGTGACAGCACATACGACGCCAGCATCGCGAAGATCACCGCCTCGGCCATCGGCACGAACAGGTAGCGCGCCACGCCGGTCAGGAAGAACATCGGCACGAAGACGATGCAGATACAGATCGTCGATACGAAGGCCGGTACGGCAATCTCGGCCGCGCCGTCCAGGATGGCCGTGATCGGCGCCTTGCCTTCGTGCAGGTGGCGCTCGATGTTTTCAATGGTGACGGTGGCGTCGTCCACCAGAATCCCGACCGCCAGCGCCAGGCCGCCGAGCGTCATCAGGTTGATGGTCTCGCCCAGCAGGTGCAGCACGATGATCGACGACAGGATCGACAGCGGAATCGACACTGCAATGATGGCCGTGCTGCGCCAGTTGCCGAGGAACAGCAGGATCATCGCGGCGGTCAGGCACGCGGCGATGATCGCCTCGCGGATCACGCCCTCAATGGCCGCTTTCACAAACAGTGACTGATCGAACAGCGGCGTGATCTTCAGGTCTTGCGGCAGGGCTGCGGCCGCGGCGGGCAGCAGCTTGTGGATGTTGTTGACGATATCGAGCGTGGACGCGCCGCCGTTCTTCAGGATGGACAGCAGCACACCGCGCTGGCCGTCCTGGCGCACCACGTTGGTCTGCGGCGAGAAGCCGTCGCGCACGTTGGCCACATCGCCCAGATAGAGCGTGGCGCCGTTGCTGGTCTTGACCGGAATCGCGTTGAGCGCGGCGATGCTGCCCGGCGTGCCATTGAGCGTGACGCCGTATTCGGTGGCGTCGATCTTTTGCGTGCCGGCCGGCAGGATCAGGTTCTGCGCACCCACCGCGTTGACGATATCCACCGGCGTCAGACCCTGCGCCAGCAGCTTCTGCGTGTCGAGGTCCACCGTGATCTGCCGGCTCTTGCCGCCATACGGGAACGGCACGGCGATGCCCGGCACGGTAATCAGGCGCGGGCGCAGGAAGTTCAGCGCCGCGTCATTGAGTTCCTGCTCTGACAGCGTCGTGCTGGACAGCCCCAGCTGCAGGATCGGAATGCTCGAAGCGGAGTACTTGATGATCAGCGGCGGCGTGGTGCCCGGCGGCAGTTGCCGCACCTGCGCCTGAGACACCGACACGATCTGCGCCAGCGCCGTCTGGATGTTGGCAGTCGGCTGGAAGAACACCTTGACGATCGAAATACCGCCCAGCGACTGCGACTCGATGTGCTCGATGTCGTTGACGGTGGTCGTCAGGCTGCGCTCCGTCACGGAGACGATGCGATCGGCCATCTCCTTGGCAGGCAGGCCGTTGTAGTTCCAGATGATGCTGACGACCGGAATGTCGATTTCCGGAAAGATGTCCGTCGGCGTACGCATGAGCGTAAACGGCGTCGCCAGCAGAATCAGCAGGGCGAGGACGATGAACGTCAGCGGCCTTCGCAGCGCGAGTTGGACAATCCACATGGAGGCGTTTCAGAACCGCGGTGCGTTGAAGGGGGCAAAGGTCTTGGGAACCGGCCCGAAAGGCAGGGATCAGCCATTCTAGCGCCCGGTGCTGCCGATCAATATGTCTCTTTGATCTGACTTTATTACATTGCATAACGGCGGGGTGTCAGGCGCCGCCGTGCTTCTTTGCTGCAGTGCGTCCTCAGTGGCAGTTATCCCAAAATCTCGGATAACTGCCACTGGCCCTCCAGCAACGCGCCTTGCTGGCAGGGCGGTCAGGTGCCGCCGCGTTTCTTCATGGAGGCACGCCGTTGCACCACGCGCTCAACCCGCTCCAGAAGCACAGTATCTTCGGCATCAGCGGCCTGCTGCTCAGTCTTGCGGCGCTGCGCCTCGAATTGCGCATAGCGCTCCAACGCCAATTGCTCGGCAATCTGGGCGGAAACCTGTCCGGCATGCGTTAAAACTTCGCGTTCGTTGAAAGCCAGAAAGGCATCACAGCCCAAAGCATTTTGTTCTGCACTTTGCGGAAAAACAGTTTGGCGTCGTCGCTCTTGCCGTCGTAGTCCACTGCCGTGGTGTAGATGTCGCGCACCTTCTGGTAGAAACGCTTTTCCGATGCGCGAATCTCGCGCAGGCGTTCAAGCAGCTCATCGAAATAGTCCCAGCCTGCAGGCTCTTTGAGCCGGGTATCGTCCATGACGAAGCCCTTGACCAGAAACTCGCGCAGGTGGGCCGTCGCCCATTGCCGGAACTGCGTGCCCCGATGCGAGCGGACGCGGTAGCCAATGGCTAGGATCATGTCGAGGTTGTAGAGCTTGATCGGCCGCTTGACCGTGCGCATGCCTTCCTGGCGAACTATTAAGTGTTCCTTAATGGTTCCCTCTGCAGGCAACTCTCCTTCCTCGGCGATGTTGCGGACATGGATATTGATGTTCGGAACCGAGGTTTGGAACAGCTCGGCAATTTCCGTCTGACTCAACCAAACGGTGCCATCCAGCGCGTGTAGCTGGAGCTGAGTGATGCCGTCTTCGGTGGTGTAGAGGATCAGTTCGCCAGTCGTCATACGGGGCTCAACAGGTGTTCGGTGTCTGGCAGGCAAGTGCGGAACGCAGCATGCGGCCGGCCCGCCACATGGCTATCGGACGCTGGCCGTGCTGGATGTTGGAGGCACGCCGCCACATCTTGCGGCGAGAGGTAACCCGCACATGATACCGACAGCAACATCCGAGCTGTTCCGCGGCAGCGCGGACTTAAAAGAGATGCGCGGCAGGCGCTATCCCCGCTCTGTCGGGTTCACCCATTCACCACCTCTCCCCCATTCGGATGCAGCGTCTGCCCCGTCATATACCGCGCATCGGCCGACGCCAGAAAGATGTAGCACGGTGCGACTTCATCCGGCTGCCCGGCGCGGTCCAAGGGCTCCTTGCCGCCAAACTTGGCCACCGCTTGCGCATCGAAAGTGGACGGAATCAGCGGCGTCCAGATCGACCCCGGCGCCACGGCGTTCACCACGATGCCCTTGTCCGCCAGCTTGCCGCTGCCGGCGTAGTCGCCCATCTCTGCGCGTGGGCGTGGCGTCATGTCGCTCTCGGTGCCGGGCTGGTGGTCCTGGTGCTGGGGCGGTTGCTGCTGCTGTTGTGGTTGGTCTGGCATGGCGGGCGCGTGGTGACAGGGTGGATACCCCGCGTTCAGCACGCGGCATGCCATCGCGTGCGGGTGCCGTCATGGGTGCAGTCTTGAACGCATGCCGCCCGGCACGCGGCTTGCTGCTGTGGTGGAAAAGGCTCCACATCGACAACAGGAGGCGCCATGGACACGCTGCTGTTCCTGTTTGGCGAAGGCAAAGATCTCAACCCGCTGCAGACCGCACTGCGCGCGGTGGTGGTGTTCGCCATCGGGCTGGCGCTGGTGCGCCTGTCGGGCCGGCGCTCCTTTGGGCAGCGCGCGCCTTTCGATTTCGTTGTCGCCGTGTTGCTGGGGGCGACGTTGAGCCGTGCGATTGTCGGGGCGTCGCCGTTTGTGGCGACGGTGTCGGCGTCATTCGCGCTGGTGGCGGTGCATCGTCTGCTGGGGTGGGCGTGTGTGCGGCTGCCAACGCTCGACCGGCTCATCGCCGGCCGCGAGCGCGAGGTCTACCGCGAGGGCCGCTTCAACCAAGGCCAGATGGATGCGGCGCTCATCACCATGGGCGACCTGGAAGAAAGCGTGCGCCAGACGCTAGGCACGCACACGCTGGACGATGTTGAGGCCGCCATTCTGGAGCGCAACGGACGGGTGAGCCTGATCCGCAAGCGCCGCTGATTTTGCACACCTGCACACGCACGCCGGAGCTGACCATGCGAGACAAGCAACAGAAAGCGCAGAGCCAGCACGACGCGCTGCGCCACATGCGCCAGGGCGAGGCGCCGCCGGGCATCCCGCGCGACAAGCTGCACGACCCGGGCCAGCAGACGCCCGCCGCGCCGCCCACCGACAACCGCAACTGATCGTTGCCAGACGTGCCCGCTGCAGACGACGCCCCGTGGTACCGCCGGCTGGGGCCCGGCTTTATCACCGGCGCGGCGGATGATGACCCAAGCGGCATCGCCACCTATGCGCAGGCCGGCGCGCAGGTGGGCACCAGCATGCTGTGGACGCTGTTGCTCACGCTGCCCTTGATGATCGCCATCCAGCTCGTCAGCGCGCGGTTGGGGCGGGTGTCTGGCCGGGGCGTGGTGGCCAATATCCGGCGGCATCACTCGCCGTGGCTGGCGTATGCGTTTGTAGCGCTGGTGACGGCGGCGAACATCATCAACGTGGGGGCTGACATTGCCGCCATGGGCGACAGCGTGCGCTTGCTCGCGGGTGGGTCGACGGCGCGGTATGCGTGCCTGTTTGCGGTGGCGACGCTCGCGCTGCAGGTGTGGATGCCGTATCGGCGCTACGCGCGCTATCTGCAATGGACTGCGCTGTCGTTGCTGGCGTATGTGGCCACTGCCTTTGTCGTGAAGGTGGATTGGGCGCACGCGCTGCACGACACCGTGGTGCCGCGGCTGCATTGGTCCAAAGACTATGCGATGACGCTGGTGGCCGTGTTTGGCACCACCATCAGCCCCTATCTGTTTGTCTGGCAGGCCGCGGGCGAAGTGGAAGAAACACGGCTGGCCGAAGACGAAGCGCCGCTCAAGAAGGCGCCGTGGCAGGCCAAAGACCAACTCGCACGCATCCGCATCGACACCACGATCGGGATGCTGGTGTCTGCGCTCATTGCCTTCTGCATCATGCTGACAGCCGCGTACGCGCTGCACACCCATGGCGTCACGCAAATCGAGACCTGCGCGCAGGCCGCCGAAGCGCTCAAGCCGGTGGCCGGCCGCTTTGCACAGACGTTGTTCGCACTCGGCGTGGTTGGCACGGGGCTGCTGGCCGTGCCAGTGCTGGCGGGCTCGGCCGCCTATGCCGCTGCCGAGGCCTTTCAGTGGCACAGCAGCCTGGAGGCCAAGCTGCATCACGCCCCCCGGTTCTATCTGTTTCTGGCACTGGTGATGGCGGCGGGAACGGCGATGGTGTTCCTGCCGATCGAGCCCTTCAAGTTGCTCTACTGGGCCGCCGTGCTCAATGGTGTGGCGGCCACGCCCGTCATGGTGATGTTGCAGCTTATGTCGCGCCGCAAGTCGGTCATGGGGCCGTTCCGCAGCTCTGCGCTGCTGCACGGCACCGCCTGGGTGGCGACGCTGTGTATGTGCGCCAGTGCACTGGTATTCATGGTGCTGGCTGCGCAGGGGGCGTGACACGCAGGCTGGCCGGGAATCGCGCGATAATGCCCAACTTTCCCCTGTTCTTCTGCCGCCCCCGCCATGACTGGACTGACCACCGCCCTCCTGCACGCCGACCGCGAAGCCGGCATCGAGCACTACGCCGTCCACAAGCCGCTGCACACGTCCACCACATACGGCTATGCCGGCACGCGTGATCTGATCGACGTGTTTCAGGGCAAGCCCGGCTACACCTACGCGCGCCAGGGCAACCCGACCACCGCCGCGCTGGAAACCAAGATCACGATGATGGAAGCGGGCGTGGCCACCGCATGCTTCGCCACCGGCATGGCGGCCATCATGGCGGTGTTCTCGACCATGCTGCGCGCGGGCGACCACGTGGTCTCCAGCGCCTTCCTGTTCGGCAATACCAACAGCGTGTTTGAGACGCTGCGCAACCTGGGCGTGGAGGTGACGTTTGTTGATGCGACGTCGGCACAGGCCGTGGCCGATGCCGTGCAGCCCAACACGCGCCTCGTCTTTGTGGAAACCATTGCCAACCCGCGCACGCAGGTGGCGGACTTGAAGGGCATCGGCGCCATCTGCAAGGCGCGCGGCCTGATCTACGTGATCGACGGCACGATGACTTCACCGTGGCTGTTCCGCGGGCGCGATGCGCAGGCGAGCCTGGTGGTGCATTCGCTGTCGAAGTACATCGGCGGGCACGGCAACGCGCTGGGCGGCGCCGTGGTGGATACGGGCTTGTTCGATTGGACGGCGTATCCGAACATCTACCCCGCGTATCGCAAGGCCAAGCCAGACATGCAGGGCATTCAGCAGATCCGCAAGAAGGGCCTGCGCGACCAGGGCGCAACGCTCATTGCCGACGCCGCACACCGCATTGCCGTGGGCGCTGAGACGATGGCCCTGCGTATTGACCGCACCTGCAGCAACGCGCTGGCACTGGCTCGTACGCTGGCCGCGCACCCGAAGGTGGCACGCGTGTACTACCCCGGCCTGCCGGAGCACCCCGAGCACGCCCGCGCAACCGAGCTGTTCCGCCATTACGGCGGCCTGCTGAGCTTCGAACTGGTGGACGGCGCGGATTACGTCGACATGCTCGACCGCCTGCACTACGCCGTGCGCGCCACGCACCTGGGCGACACGCGCACGCTGGTGATTCCCGTTGCGCCGACCATCTACTGGGAAATGGGCGCCGAGCGCCGCGCGTCGATGGGCATTGCGGATTCGCTGGTGCGCGTGTCGGTTGGCATTGAAGACGAAGCCGATCTGGTGGCGGATTTCACGCAGGCGCTGGACGCCATCAGCGTGGCTTAGGGATTTGTACGTGCCGAGCGGCACCAATCGTACCTAGCGACCGGTCTACAGGCCCGCTGCCCACCCAGGCAGCGGGCTTTTTCTATGGCGCTTTCCGATTGGCATCGGCGCCACATCTACAGTCCGTCCGCCTAGGATTTGTCTGAATTGTTGGCATAAAAAGCTAGGACTGGGCTGAATCGCCAATTCAGAAAATCCTTTAGGAGCATTCTCATTCGAACAAGGCGTCATGATCTTTAACGTTCCTGGTGAACATTCACCAAGTGAGGATTCTCATGACACCAGGACGCAAGACATCACGTCGCCGGCAAGGCTGGCAAGCGTGGGGCAAGCGAGTCGCGCTGACGCAGATTGCCGCGCAGATCGGCATGATCGTGGCCCCGCTGTACACAACGCACGTGTACGCGCAGAGCGCCGAGGCGCAAGAGCAGGAACAAGAGGAACGCGAAAGCGAACACGAACAGCAAGCGCCGCAAGACGCCAAGCTGCAGAAGCTGGCCGAGATCGTCCAGCAAGTTGGCGAAGCCAGCAACGTGCCGAACGGCAGCGTTGACCTCAAAGCCATGGCCGGCCAACAGTTGAGCAGCGGCGCCGCCTCGGCCGCCGAGAACTACCTCAACCGCTTCGGCACCGCCCGCGTCGACCTGGGTGCCATGCACGACATGCGCAACTTCAGCGGCGCGCTTGACACGCTCATCCCGCTGGCCGACAGCGAATCGAACCTGGTGTTCACCCAACTGGGCCTGCGCCGCAACGACGGCCAGATCACCGGCAACCTTGGTGTCGGCCATCGCCACTTCACCGAGCACTGGATGCTCGGGGTCAACGCCTTTTACGACCAGAACATCAGCCGCGGCCACCAGCGCGCGGGCTTTGGTGTGGAAGCGTGGCGCGACTACCTCAAGCTCTCGGGCAACGCCTACCTGCGCATCTCAGACTGGAAGGCCTCGCCCGACCTGCTCGACTACGACGAGCGCCCGGCCAACGGCTTTGACGTGCGCGCCGAAGGCTACCTGCCGGCCATGCCAAGCCTTGGCGCCAAGCTCATGTACGAGCAGTACTTCGGCAACGAAGTCGGCCTGTTTGGCGCCAGCAACCGCCAGTCGAACCCGGCCGCCGTCACCCTGGGCCTGAGCTACACCCCGATCTCGCTGGTCTCGTTTGGCGTGGACCACCGTCGCGGTGCGGGCAACAGCAGCACCAGCGCCAACGTGCAGTTCACGTATCAGCTTGGCCAGCCATGGGCTAAGCAAGTGGACAGCCGCCAGGTGGCCGCCCGCCGCAGTCTGGCCGGCAGCCGCACCGATCTGGTCGAGCGCAACAACAATATCGTGCTCGAATACCGCAAGCGCCAACTCATCAAGCTGAACCTGCCCGCGCAGGTTGCCGGCAAGAGCGCCAACACGGTGGACCTGCACTACACCATCGAATCCAAGTACGGCCTGGGCCGTATCCAATGGCAAGACGGCGCGCTGGCCGCAGCCGGCGGCGCCGTGGTTGACGCCGGCAACGGCACGTATCAAGTGCGCCTGCCGCTGTACCAACCCGGCACGGCCAACACCTACCCGCTGACGGGCGTGGCGTATGACGTGCAAGGCAACGCCTCGCAAATGGCCAGCACCACCGTCATCGTCAGCCCGGGCGACCCCGATGCCGCCAAGACCACCGTCAGCGCCTCGCCGCTGATGATCCCGGCCACCGGCAAGGGCACGTCAGTCGTGACCATCAACCTGGCCGATAAGGACGGCAACGCCATTGGCGGCGCCGCCCAAGCCCTGAACACCACGCTGACGGAGACGCTGGACACCACCGGCGCCGTCACCTCCAGCCTGCCCGCACAGCCCGCCACGATCGGCCCGGTGGCCGAAGTGCAACCGGGTGTCTACCAGGCGACGCTCACCTCGGGCACCCGCCCGGGCACCATCGTCGTGAGCCCGAAGGTGCACGACACCGCACTGACTGAAGTGACGATTGCCGAAGTGGCCGACGCGGCCAGCGCGCGCATTGATGCGGGTAACTTTGTGGTGATTGCCGATGGCATGGTCGCCAACGGTACTGCCACCAATGAGGTGCGTGCCCGCGTGACCGACGAAGCCGGCAACCCCGTATCGAACGTGGACGTGGCCTTCACGTTGAGCGGCACGGCGCAAGTCGCGCCTGGCGGCTCGCTCACGCAAAAGACCGACGCCCAAGGCTACGTCACGCTCTCGATCATCAACCTGAAAGCCGAAACCGTGACAGTGGGCGCCACGCTCGTCAACGGTGCGCAAGCCAGCGTGCAAGTCAAGTTCATTGCAGACGCGGCCACCGCCAGCCTGCAAGGCAGCGACCTGGGTGTCGACAAGACCGTCGTCACGGCCAACGGCGCCGATCGCGCGCACTTCACGGGCACCGTGAAGGATGCCAACCAGAACGTCGTGCCTGGCGTGACCGTAACGTGGGGCAACGACGCAGGCAACCTGAGCGCCGCAACGGGCGTGACCGACGACAACGGCGTCGTCACCGTCAACCTGACGCATACGCAGGCCGCCAACGTGCAAGTGAGCGCGCAAGTGGGCGCAGCCTCCGCCGTGAACGCACCGGTGGTGACCTTCGTGGCTGACAGCGACAGCGCCAACATCGGCAGCGGGGACCTGAGCGTCGACAAAACCAGCATCGTTGCCAACAACACCGATGCCGCCACCTTCACCGCCATCGTGAAGGACGCCAATGGCAACGTGGTGCCGAACGTGGATGTGGTGTGGAAGACCGACCGCGGCACGCTGAACGGCCCGACCAGCAAGACCAACGCCAGCGGTGAGGCAACCATCACGCTGCGCGGCACGCTGGCCGGTACGGCGCAAGTGACTGCCCAAGTGGGCACGTCGGGTGCGGTCAATGCACCAGCGGTGACCCTGGTTGCGGACAGCGCCAGCGCCGCCATCGGCAGCGGCGACCTGAGCGTCGACAAGATGAGCATCGTGGCTGACAACACCGACGCGGCCACCTTCAGCGCCATCGTGAAGGACGCCAATGGCAACGTGGTGCCAAACGTGGACGTGACCTGGGCGACCAACCACGGCTCGCTGAGCGGCACGACGAGCAAGACTGACGCCAACGGCAAGGCCACCATCGCGCTGCGTGGCACGCTGGTTGGCACGGCGCAAGTCACGGCGCAAGTGGGCACAGCGGGTGCCGTGAATGCACCGGCGGTGACCCTCGTTTCGGACAGCGCCAGCGCCACCATCGGCAGCGGGGATCTGACTGTCGACAAAACCAGCATCGTAGCCAACGACACTGAAGTCGCCACCTTCAGCGCCATCGTGAAAGACGCCAATGGCAACGTGGTGCCGAACGTGGACGTGACCTGGGCGACCAACCACGGCTCGCTGAGCGGCACGACGAGCAAGACTGACGCCAACGGCAAGGCCACCATCACGCTGCGTGGCACGCTGGTTGGCGCGGCACAGGTGACTGCACAAGTGGGCACGTCGGGTGCCGTGAATGCGCCGGTGGTGACCTTCGTGGCCGACAGCGCCAGCGCCAACATTGGCAGCGGCGACCTGAGCGTCGACAAGACGAGCATCGTGGCCAACAACACCGACGCGGCCACCTTCAGCGCCATCGTGAAGGACGCCAATGGCAACGTGGTGCCAAACGTGGACGTGACCTGGGCGACCAACCACGGCTCGCTGAGCGGCACGACGAGCAAGACTGACGCCAACGGCAAGGCAACCATCACGCTGCGTGGCACGCTGGTTGGTACGGCGCAAGTGACCGCCCAAGTGGGCACGTCGGGTGCCGTGAACGCACCGGTGGTGACCTTTGTGGCGGACGGCGCCAGCGCCAACATCGGCAACGGAGACTTGGCCGCCGACAAGACGAGCGCCGTTGCCAACGGCACGGAGATCATCACGTACACGGCCATCGTGAAGGACGGTAACGGCAACGTCGTGCCGAACCTGCCGGTGGCATGGGCAACCGATCGGGGCACCTTGAGCGGCACAAGCAGCATGACCGACGCAAGCGGCGTGGCAACCATCACTCTGCACAGCACGCAGGCCGGCACGGCGCAAGTGACCGCCCAAGTGGGCACATCAGGTGCCGTGAATGCACCGGCGGTGACCTTCGTGGCGGACAGCGCCAGCGCCAACATTGGCAGCGGCGACCTGAGCGTCGACAAGACGAGCATCGTGGCCAACAACACCGACGCGGCCACCTTCAGCGCCATCGTGAAGGACGCCAATGGCAACGTGGTGCCAAACGTGGACGTGACCTGGGCGACCAACCACGGCTCGCTGAGCGGCACGACGAGCAAGACCGACGCCAGCGGCAAGGCCACCATCACGCTGAGCGGCATGGTGATTGGCGCGGCGCAGGTGACCGCCCAAGTGGGCACGTCGGGTGCCGTGAACGCACCGGTGGTGACCTTCGTGGCGGACAGCGCCAGCGCCACCATCGACAGCGGCGATCTGACGGTCGACAAGACGAGCATCGTGGCCGACAACGCCGACGTGGCCACCTTCAGCGCCATCGTGAAGGATGCCAATGGCAACGTGGTACCGGATTTGGACGTGACCTGGGCGACCAACCACGGCTCGCTGAGCGGCACGACGAGCCGGACCAACGCAAGCGGTGAGGCAACCATCGAACTGCGCGGCACACGGGTGGGCACGGCACAGGTGACAGCGGCTGTCAGTGCGTCGCCGGCAGTCAACGCACCGCTGGTGGCAATGACCGCGAACTTTGCAACGGCTCGCGTCTCGGCGCTGACCTCCAGCATTGCCAAGATCACCGGCACGGGCAATGAATCGACCACGCTGACGGCCACGGTGACTGACGCCAACGGCAACATCCTGCCGGGCGTGACAGTGGACTGGTCGTCGACGACCGGCACCCCGTCTGCCTCGACGTCGGATACCAATGCAAATGGTCAAGCCACGGTCACCTTTAGCGCAGTGCGCGCAGCGACCACCAACGGCACCGCAACAATCACCGCCGGAACCAATGGCTCGACGCGTACTACGCCGATTACCTTGCGTGCAGTGATTTCGGCAGGCGGCAAGTACTTCTGGACGCAGTACAGCGACTACGCAGCCACAACTGAAGCCACTGCCAACAGCATGTGTCGCGCACATGGTGGTGGTGCAGCAGCAACGCGAAGCAATCTGCAAGCCTTCGCAGCTGCTCGTGCGGATTTTGCCAACATGTCGGTGACGGGCGAGTACGCCAACTACTGGTACAACATGGCCGGTAGCTGGGGCTCGGTCGCCGGTGATTTCCACTCCGCTGGCAACCCGGTTGGCGACACCTACGTGGGTGCAGGCTCCGCCTATGTGTGCGTGAAGTAAGGCTTCCCTTGAGTCAATGCCCGTGAACGCGGGCCGGCCTCAAGCCTTTCAAAACCCCTCGCCAAAAGCGAGGGGTTTTTTGTTCTGCCAGAACCACAAGCCTGCGTCGCCTGCTCCGTAGCCTCAGCAAATTCTGATTTATAGTTCCGCCCATTGTTTTAACAAAGCCATAGCCCCTACACTCGCGGCACTGCTTTCGGTGCCATAGAGAAAGTGGTCGAGGTCTGGAAGCCTCGTAGCTGGCGGGCAAGTGCGGAGCATACGCGCTTGTCCTCATTTGCTATGGCTTGGCTTCGTCTTATGGGCGAGCCAGGCTTGAACGGCTTCGGCCGTGCCGATTGCTAGCTATCGGTCTTCCAGCTTGCCTGTGCTCGCCCACCCTCCTCAGTTGCCTCAGTTGCATCAGCAGGATCGGGCACACGGTTCCATTCATCGCATGAACAGGACGCCCAATGACCCAACCCACCGCCGTATCCTTCGACTCCCGCCGCCTGGAAGCGCACGACGCGCTGTATGACAAGCTCGGCAAGCTGCGCACGATGCTGGGCATGTTGCACGCCAGCGGTTTTGAACACTTCCGCCGCATGGAAGAACACCGACAAGCGGAATACCTGGGGACGTGTATGGAGTTGGCGGACGGCGCGTATGCGGCCATGCTCACGGCCGATGGCTTTGCCGGGTAGGCTGCGCCCGCCACACCCTCGCCACGGCCGTGCACGCCAGCTTGGCGCGCGTGCATGCGCGCCCACGCGCCGCGTGTTGATGGCGCAACGTGCGCGGGCGTTCAGTGGAAGAACAGCACGCGCATGTCAAAGGTGTGATGCGCCTCGGCCGCCATCAACACCATCAGCACCAGCAACGCGAGCGGCGGCACGAGGATGGCGTACACCAGCGCCAGCCGCTCCCACATCATGTGCATGAACACCGAGACGATCAGCCCCGCCTTGGCGATCATCAGCACGACAATCAACACCCAGCGCGTCAGGCCTTCCACGCGAAAGTAATCCACCAGATACGACAGCGTGCTCAGCACGAACAGCAGGCCCCAGATTTTCAGATAGACGCTGATGCTGTGCTGCTGGCCGTGGGCCTCTGGCGTTTGCGGTGCGGAAGAAAGGTCGCTGCGGTCCATGCCATGCCTCACCACAAATAGAACAACGCAAAGATGAACACCCAGACGAGATCGACAAAGTGCCAGTACAGGCCCGCGATCTCCACAATCTGGAAGTTGCCGTGTTCGGCAAAGCCCGGCTGCCGGATCTTGCGCGCGATCAGCAGCAGGTAAATCACGCCGCAGCTCACGTGAAAGCCGTGGAACCCGGTGATCATGAAAAAGCACGCACCAAACTGCGCCGCGCCCAGCGGGTTGCCCCAGGGGCGCACGCCTTCAAGCACGATCAGCTTGGTCCATTCAAATGCCTGCAGGCAGACAAAGCTGACGCCCAGCAGCGCCGTGGCCAGCATGAGCGCGGCGGCCCGCTTGGCGTTGCGCCGGTAGCCGAAGTTGACGGCCATTGCCATGGTGCCGCTGCTGCTGATGAGCACGAAAGTCATGATGGCGATCAGCAGTAATGGCACCTCCACGCTGCCGATCTTCATGCCGAACACCTCGGCGGTGTCGGGCCACGGCACCGTGGTTGACATGCGCACCGTCATGTAGCCGATCAGGAAGCTGCTGAAGACGAAGGTATCTGACAGCAGGAAGATCCACATCATGGCCTTGCCCCACGGCACCTTGAAGGCTTCGCGGTCGGCCGACCAGTCGTTGACGATGCCAGGCCAGCCTTGCGGCAGTCCGTCCTGCAGGGCTTCGGCCGAATGGGTTGGGAGCGTGGGGTTGCTCATGGCGTGGCTCCATACAACGGCCCGCAGATGGCGCTGACGAATGCGGGTGTGATCCACCACATGGCCGCCAGCAGCACGAGCCAGACAGCCAGCAGAAAGTGCCAGTACGTTGCGCACAGGGCGATGGCACGTTGGGTGCGATCAAGGTTGCTGCGCAGGCGTGCGACCGTTACCGCCCAGACGACAAGGCCGCCAGCCACGTGCGCCGCGTGCAGGCCGGTGAACACGTAGAGAAAGCTGTTGGACGGGTTGACCGCCACGCCTTGTCCGCTGGCTGACAGTTGTTGCCACGCCGCCCATTGGCCGAACACGAACAGCGCTGCCAGCGCGCCACCTGCCAGCAACCAGAGCGTGCGGCGCGCGTCTGTGCGAGGTGTCTCTGTTCGCCGTGCCAGCGCCATCGCCACACTGGCCAGCGCCAGCACACCCGTGTTCCACCACAGCAGTACCGGGTGCGGCACGGGCATCCAGTCGGGCTCGCGCATGCGCATCGCATAGGCCAGGATCAGCAGCGAGAACAACGCCGTCACCACGGCCATGAAGACGCGCAGGCCAATACGTCCCGCGTAAGGCGATGCGGGCGATGCATCGGGAACGAAGTGGCGGGGTAGGGTCGTCATGCGCGCACCCCCCTGGCGTGGAGGATGTCGGCTTCTGTTCCGGGCGCGTCAGATTGTGGTGCGATCGGCGGTTCGTTCTGCGGCACGAAGTCTTCTGCGCGGCCGGGCGGGCTGTACTCATACGCCCAGCGATAGACCACCGGCAGCGTGGGCCCCCAGTTGCCGTGCACGGGCGGCGTCTGCGGGGTCTGCCATTCGAGCGTAGTGGCGCGCCACGGGTTGGCGTCGGCCTTCTTGCCGCGCACGAGGCTCCACGCCAGGTTGAAGAGGAACAGCAACTGCGCCACCCCCACGATGATTGCGATGACGGTGATGAACGTGTTCAGCGTCTGCGCAGACGGCGGGATGAAGCTGTAGCCCTCGTATGCGTAATATCGGCGCGGCATGCCCAGCACGCCCAGGTAGTGCATCGGAAAGTAGATCAGGTACGTGCCGATGAAGGTGATCCAGAAATGCTCGCGGCCCAGTGCGTCGTTCAGCATGCGGCCCGTTACTTTGGGGTACCAGTGGTAAAGGCCGCCAAACACGACCAGGATCGGCGATACGCCCATCACCATGTGAAAGTGCGCAACCACGAAATACGTGTTGGAGAGCGGAATATCCACGCTCACGTTGCCAAGAAACAGCCCCGTCAACCCGCCGATGACGAACGTGCTGATAAAGCCGATGGCAAACAGCATTGGCACGGTCAGGTGGATGTTGCCGCGCCACAGCGTGAGCACCCAGTTGTAGACCTTGAGCGCGGTCGGGATGGCGATGATGAGCGTGGTGGTGGCAAAGAAGAAGCCGAAGTACGGGTTCATGCCCGACACGAACATGTGGTGCGCCCACACGACGAAACTCAGCGCGCCGATGATCAGGATGGCCCACACCATCATCCGGTAGCCGAAGATATTCTTGCGCGCGTGCGTGCTGATGAGGTCTGACACGATGCCGAACGCGGGCAGCGCGACGATGTACACCTCCGGGTGCCCGAAGAACCAGAACAGATGCTGGAACAGCAACGGGCTGCCGCCGGCATGCGGCAGATGCTGCCCCATCGACACCACCGCCGGCACAAAGAAGCTCGTGCCCAGCGTCTTGTCGAGCAGCATCATGATGGCCGACACGAACAGCGCCGGAAACGCCAGCAACGCCAGCACCGTCGCCGTAAAAATGCCCCACACCGTGAGCGGCATGCGCATCAGCGTCATGCCGCGTGCGCGCGCCTGCAATGTCGTCGTCACGTAGTTGAGCCCGCCCATCGTGGCTGCGATGATGAAGATCGCCAGCGACACCAGCATCAGCACGATGCCCCACTCGGTGCCCGGCGTGCCCGGCAGAATCGCCTGCGGTGGATACAGCGTCCAGCCAGCGCCGGTCGGCCCGCCCGGTACAAAGAAACTCGCCACCAACACCAGCACGGCCAGCAGGTACACCCAGTAGCTGAGCATGTTCAGAAACGGGAACACCATGTCGCGCGCGCCCAGCATCAGCGGGATCAGGTAGTTGCCAAAGCCGCCCAGGAACAGCGCCGTGAGCAGGTAGACCACCATGATCATCCCGTGCATGGTGACGAACTGGTAGTAGTGGTTGGCGTCAATAAAGGCGAACTTGCCCGGAAAGCCCAATTGCAGCCGCATCAGGTTTGACAGCACCAACCCCACCAGCCCGATGGCGATGGCCGTGAGCGAGTACTGCACCGCGATGACCTTGTGATCCTGGCTCCAGACGTAGCGTGTCCAGAAGCTCTGGGGCGCGTGGTCATGATCGGTGTGGGCGTAGGACATTGATCCTCCTCGCTACGGTTTCGCGGCGTTCGCCGCAGTGGGTTCGCCCTGCGCCTGGATGTACGCCACCAGCGCTGACAGCTCCTGCTCGCTCAGATCGAACGTCGGCATGATCGGCGTGAAGCCTTTGACCACGCGCGCTTTCGGGTCTCGGATGAACGCGCGCAGGTACGCCTCGTCAACGTGCGCGGTGCTGCCGTCGGCCATGGTTTCCGTCTTGCCGTAGAGGCCCTTCCAGGTGGGGCCAACGCGCGGGCTGCCGTCTACGCTATGGCAGGCAACGCAGCCTTTGGCCTGGGCAAGCGTCTGGCCTTGTGCGGCCAATGCTTGTGCACTGCCGCCCGCAGCCGGTGTTGCGGCCTGCACCTTCGCTTTCTGGCTTTGCTCAAATGTGGTCTGCTGCGCGAGCCAGCGCGCGAACGATGCTTCGTCTTCCACCACCACCACACCGCGCATGTTGGAGTGCCCGATGCCGCAGAGCTGCGCGCAGAGAATGTCGTAGCGGCCCGCCTTGGTGGGCGTGAACCAGAACGTGGTGATCATGCCCGGCACCATGTTCATGCGCGCGCGGAACGGCGGCACATAAAAGTCGTGCAGCACATCGCGCGAGCGTGCCAGCACCTGGATCGGCCGGTTGATCGGCAGGTGCAGCTCGGGCGTTTCGATCAAGTAGTTGTCGCGCCCGTTCGGGTCGGCGGGGTTCATGCCGAACGGGTTGTCGTTGCTCATGTAGCGCACGTCGGTGGTGCCGAGCTTGCCGCCGGGCCTGGCAAAACGGAAGCGCCATTGCCATTGCTGGCCGAGCACTTCCATCTGCAATGCGTTGGGTGGTGGCCGCACGTAGTCGGCATACACGAACAGGCCCGGCGCCAGCAGCGCCGCCACCCCCACGGTGGTGATGCCGATCAGCCACCATTCCAGGCGCTTGTTGTGCGGCTCGTAAGCGGCGCGTTGATTGGGCTGGCCATGGCGATGGCGGTAGCGCAGCAGCGCCGCAACCACAAAGAGATTGATGGCGACAAACAGCACGCCGGTGATGACGATGGTGATCGTCAGCGTGTCGTCCATGCGCACCCAGTTGGAGGCGATCGGGGTGATCCACCAAGGGCTGGCAAAGTGAAACCCTACCGCCAGCACGACGATCAGCACGAGCGCAATCGCAAGGGCCATGGGCGCCTCCGGCGAGGATGCTCCTCAACACACTAAAGACAGGCTAGGTCGTGCATATGGATCGTGCAAGGCAACGAAAGGAGGACGCGCACCCGGTATGCCGATTGCGCCGATGCCCGTGCTGTGTGTTGCGCCGCAATGCAAAGCGGCCACCTGCAGCGCAAGTTGCCGCAGGTGGCCGTCTCCTGATTGCACCGCTTGACTTGCGGCGCTGCAGGAAAAGAAGAGCTTAGCGTGTCAGTGCATCCTCATTTGTCCATCTGCTGCGCACGCCGCTCCAGCATGCCGTAGGTCATGGCGGCGGCTACGCCAAACAGCAGGTTCGCCAGCAATGGCCCCGAGCCGCGCTCCGACACAAACCACGGAAACACCGCTGTCATGCCGTAGAAGTTGACCACGTACGCCACGATCCCGAAGGCCACGCCGATGGCCGCGAGCATGCCCGGGCTCGAATCGAAGTGGAACGGCGCGATGATGGCCCCGAGAATCATCCCCATGATGGCGCCCAGCACAAAGTGCAGCACGAGAGCCACGGCCACGATGCTGTAGCTGAACAATGACATCTCTTCCAGCGCGCCACGGCCCATCACCATGGCGGCGATCTTGTGGGTCGGGCGCCATGGGCTTTCATTGAGCACCATGGTTGACCAGAAGAACTCCAGCACGATGACCAGTGCGCCGCCCACGATGCCGGCCACGCTGGCTGCGAGCCAATCCGGCATGCGGCGCTCCCAATGATGCGATTGCATGTGCAGTTCCATACGAACCTCCTGCCGATGTATCTACGTCAGCACTTAGGAATCGTGTGCGCCACTTACGGTGCTGCGGAGCGCCACTCGCCAAGTGCCCCTGTGCCAAATCAGTCTGGCAGATACGGGTGCCAACGCAAGGTACAAAATCCATGCGCATCGCACAGCACTACGGCGTTTTGCTCGAACGTGAGCATCAGCGTGTCGGCAATGGCCGGGTTTTCGATGAACAGGAGCAGGCTTGGCTCGGGTGCCCACGCGTGGCTGGGCGCATCTTCGGGCGGGCCGCCAACGCCGGAGAGCCAAGGCATGCCGCGTGCAATGGCCCAGGCAAGCAGCTCGGTTTGCCGCGCAGCGTTTTCATCAGCAGACACCGCGTGTGAGAACGGCTGATGTGCGGTCACGAACACCGCCCATGGCGCATTGGCTTGCGCGAGCAATGCAGCCACGCAGGGGTTGATGGCATCTATGCGCAGCAGCACGTCGCCCTGCGGCGCGCTCACGCGATACCGCGCGCTACGGTAAGCGGCAATCAGCTCGGGCGTGGGGGCAGGGGGATGGCGGTGCATTGTTGCGTCGCATGGTCGCGGCCATCTGATTTGGCGCAACGCAAAAGGGCGGTGGATATCACAGAATAGCGTGTGGGCGGCCAAGACGCTGCCCCGGCGCGGTATTCCGACAACCACTCTCCTGCGAGGCTTGAACCATGTACAAGAACATCCTGGTCGCCGTTGACGGCAGCGAAACCAGCAAGCTGGCCCTGGCCGAGGCCGTGCGCCTGGCCAAGGCATTTCAGAGCACCGTACGTGCGGTCTATATCGTCGACAGCCCCGCCATGCTGTTCGACGTTGGCTATTACGACCCGACGGAGCTGCGTAAGTCTTTCATCGAAGCCGGCACCGCGCTGCTGGCCGACACCGCCGCGACGCTCACCTCTGCCGGTCTGGAGCAGGAAACCGTGCTGGTGGAAACCCAGAACGTAGGTGAGGACGTGGCCGGTGCCCTGCAGGCCGAAGCGGTGCGCAGCGGCGCCGATGTGGTGGTGATCGGCACGCACGGCCGCCGTGGCCTGGCGCATGTCATGCTGGGCAGCGTGGCCGAGAAGTTCATCCGTCAGGCGACCACGCCTGTGTTGCTGGTGCGTGGGCCGGCCAAGGGTTGAGCGTCGGGTTGCACGTCACGCGGGCAGGCAGGAAGCTTCCTGCCTGCGCCTGCCGGATATCATGCTGGGATCAAGCGTTGCGAGCCCATAGGCGCGCGCTGATTTGCCCCAGACAAACGTATCCGTTGCCATCCCGCCATGAATATCAATCCCGACGCTGCACAGCGTCGCGCCATCCGTACCCTCACCGCACTTGAAGGACGCGTGCTTGGCGTTCTGGTCGAGAAGCAGCACACGGTGCCCGACACCTATCCGCTCACGCTCAACGCGTTGGCCGCCGGCTGCAATCAGAAAACCGCGCGCGCGCCGGTCATGTCCGTGACCGAGGCAGAGATCCTCACAGCCATCGACGGGCTGAAATCGCTGAGCCTCGTGATGGAAGGCAGCAGCAGCCGCGTCCCGCGCTTCGAGCACAACATGAATCGTGTACTCGGTGTGCCGAGCCAATCCATCGCGTTGCTCGCCACGCTGTTGCTGCGTGGCCCGCAGACGGCAGCCGAGTTGCGACTGAACGCTGCGCGGTTCCACGCCTTTGCCGACATCTCATCCGTTGAGGCGTTTCTGGATGAGATGGCCGAGAGCGATCCGCCCACTGTTGTGAAGTTGCAGCGCATGCCGGGCGAGCGCGAAAGCCGTTGGATGCACTTGCTGTGCGGTGAAGTTACGCAAGCCATGCAAGCCACGCCAGCCGAGATGCGGCAGAGCCGCGACGTTGACGAGACCATCGCGCCTTCCGAATTTGAAGCGCTGAAAGCGGAGCAGAAGCAATTGGCCCACAAGGTGGCCAGGCTTCAGGCGCTTGTCGAACAGATGGCCGGTGAGTTGGGTATTTCGATCGACAAGTCGATGCTGTAAAAACGCGGCCGGCCCCAGCATCGGGCCGGCCACATTGCCGCCTGCTTATGCGCCTGCCGATACAAACAACGTGCAGGCGCCTTCTTCTGCCGCAGACACATTGCGGCGGAAGCCCGAGAACAAGTCCCGCCCAACGCCTGCGTGGTAGTGCGACAGATCCGGCGTCGTCACCTTGCGGGCATTCCATTCCGCCTCTGGCACGCGCACTGACAGCGTGCCCCCTTCCGCATCCAGCACAACGATGTCGCCATCGCGCACACGCGCCAGCGGCCCGCCATTGAGCGCTTCGGGCGTGATGTGGATGGCCGCAGGCACCTTGCCCGATGCACCTGACATGCGGCCGTCCGTCACCAGGGCCACTTTGAAGCCGCGCTCCTGCAGCACCGACAGCGTGGGCGTGAGCTTGTGCAGCTCGGGCATGCCGTTGGCGGCCGGGCCCTGATACGGCAGCACGGCCACGAAGTCGCGCTCCAGTTCGCCCGCCTTGAAGGCGTGGATCAGATCGTCCTGCGCGAGGAACACGCGTGCCGGTGCTTCCACAAAACGATGCTCCGGCTTGACGGCCGACACCTTGATCACCGAACGCCCGATGTTGCCGCCCAGCACGCGCAGGCCGCCGTCCGGCGAGAACGGCTCGGCCACGCCGCGCACGATGTCGGTGTCGAGCGAGGCGGCCGCGCCATCGCGCCACACGAGTTTGTCCCCTTCCAGGAAGGGCTCCTGCGCATGACGGCGCAGGCCGCGGCCCATGATCGTCGTCACGTCGTCGTGCAGCAGGCCGGCATCGATCAGCTCGCGAATGACGATCGACAAGCCGCCCGCGGCCTGGAATTCGTTCACATCGGCCTTGCCGTTCGGGTACACGCGCGCCAGCAGCGGAACCACGCCCGACAGGTCATTGAAGTCGTCCCACGTGAGCAGGATGCCCGCCGCACGCGCCATGGCAATCAGGTGCAGCGTGTGGTTGGTCGAACCGCCCGTGGCCAGCAGGCCGACGATGCCGTTGACGAACGCGTGCTCGTTCAGCACGTCGGCAATCGGGGTGTACTGGTCGCCGCTGAAGACGAGCTTAAGCGCTTGGCGCGCCGATTCACGCGTGAGCGCTTCGCGCAGCGGCGTGTTCGGGTTGATGAAGGCGGTGCCCGGCAGGTGCAGGCCCATCACTTCCATCAACATCTGGTTGGAGTTGGCCGTGCCGTAGAACGTGCAGGTGCCGGCGCCGTGGTACGACTTGGATTCGGCTTCCAGCAAGTCGGCGCGCGAGAGCTTGCCCTGGGCGTAGAGCTGCCGCGTGTGGGCTTTTTCATCGTTGCTGATGCCGGTGGTCATCGGGCCGGCTGGTACAAACACGGCCGGCAGGTGGCCGAACGAGAGCGCGCCGATCACCAGCCCCGGCACGATCTTGTCGCACACGCCCAGGTAGAGCGCCGCATCGAACATCTGGTGCGACAGCGCCACGGCGGTTGACAACGCAATCGTGTCGCGCGAGAACAGCGACAGCTCCATGCCGTCCTGCCCCTGCGTCACGCCATCGCACATGGCCGGCACGCCGCCGGCAAACTGCGCGGTGCCGCCGGCATCGAGTGCCGCCTGCTTGAGCCATGCCGGAAACGCTTCCAGCGGCTGGTGCGCCGAGAGCATGTCGTTATAAGCCGAGACGATGCCGATGTTCGGCCGCTCCAGCGCTTTCAGGCGGATCTTCGCTTCGCCCGGCATGGCCGCAAAACCGTGGGCGAGGTTCGTGCACGAGAGCAACGTGCGCTCGACCTTGCGGCCGGCGTTTTTGCGGGTGACGTCCAGATAGGCCTGACGGGGGCCGCGGCTGCGGTCGATGATGCGCTGGGTGACGGCGGCCAATGTGCGGTGCAGGGCCATGTGGGTTCTCCTGGGGGGAATGAGGTCCGGGGTGGGACGGAATGCTGTAATTTTCCTACAAACAGGCCGGATGTGGGACAGGGTTTTCCACAGGTACCGGATTTTCACAGCGGCCGTGCACGCGAATTGCGTGCCTGAAACCGCGCCAGGGCTTGCGGAAAGCGTCAAAGGGCCGGCTGCGGACGCTTGCTCGGGCAGTTTCACGAACGCCTTGCTCAAGCTGTAGTAATACTACAAAATGAGCTTAAAACACGTGTTGCCCGGGGCCTGTCATCCAATGAAACGGGCACGCGTTGACCCGAGCTGGGGCCAGCTACGCGAAGGACGCCGCCGCAAATGGTCATTCCATTTGCAAGGCGGGCCGACAAAGTAGATGGCCCCAGATCGGGTCAACCCGGAGGGCAAGGTGCATTTGGGCCGCATGGCGTCGTTGCGGCCGGCTTGCTTAGCCGGCTAAGCGGCGCCGTCCACGCCTAGCCCTACGACTCAAATGCCACTTGCGCGCGCCCGTTTCATTGGATGACAGGCCCCAGTCAGCTAGGCTAGCCTAATCGATGGCTCACACACAGGAGATGACGATGTCGGTGCCCGCATTCGACATGGTGTTGTTCGGCGGTACGGGCGATCTTGCCCGCCGCAAGCTGATTCCGGCCTTGTTCGATGCGCACCAGGGCGGCGAACTGCACCCGCGCGGGCGGATCTTCGCCATCGGCACGCAGCCGCTGGAGACCGCGGGCTACCTCGCCCTGCTTGAGCGCGAAACGCGCCCGACCATGCGCCTGTACTCCGGCGCGCCCGTCTCCGACGACGCCTGGGCCTCGTTTGCTGAGCGCATCGTCTACAGCCAAGTGGATGCCCGCAAACCCGAGCAGTTCGATGCGCTGGCCGCCGCGCTGGGCGAAGACCGCGCACCCGTGACGGTGTGTTATCTCGCCACCGCGCCGGGCTTTTTCATCGACATCTGCGCGCAGCTCGCCCGCGTTGGCCTGAACACGCCCAACGTGCGGCTGGTGCTGGAAAAGCCGCTGGGCACGGATCTGGCATCGAACGAGCGCATCAACTCCGCCGTGGCCGAGTTCTTTGCCGAAGATCAGATCTACCGCATCGACCACTACCTCGGGAAGGAGTCGGTGCAGAACCTGATGGCGATCCGCTTTGGCAACGCGCTGTTCGAGCCGCTGTGGCGCCGCGAGTGGATCAAGGACGTGCAGATCACCATTGCCGAGCAGCTTGGCGTGGAAAAGCGCGGCGATTTCTACGACGGTGTCGGTGCGCTGCGCGATATGGTGCAGAACCACCTGCTGCAACTGCTGTGCATTGTCGCCATGGAGCCGCCGTCGAGCCTGTCGCAAGATGCCATCCGCGACGAAAAACTGAAGATCCTCAAGGCGCTCAAGCCGATCCCGCTGCAGGAAGTGCCCGAGAAGACGGTGCGCGGCCAGTATCTGGAAGGCGCCATTGCTGGGCAGCCGGTGCAGGGGTACTTGCATGAGCAAGGCATTCCGCCCGACAGCCGTACCGAAACGTTCGTCTCGATCAAGGCGGAGATCGCCAACTGGCGCTGGGCCGGCGTGCCGTTCTACCTGCGCACCGGCAAGCGCATGCCGCAACGGCTGGCGGAGATCGTGGTGCGATTCCACGACGTGCCGCACGCGCTGTTTCCCAAGCCGCTCATCCAGTTTCCGGAGAACCGTCTCGTCATTCGCCTGCAGCCGGAAGAAAGCATCCGCCTGCAGTTCCTGACCAAGACGCCGGGTGCGGCGCTGGGTTTGCAACCCTCCACGCTGGATCTGGATTTCACCGACCACGGCGGTGTGCGCCACGCGGGTGCCTACGAACGCCTGCTGATGGACGCCGTCAACGGCAAGCTCGGTTTGTTCGTGCGTCGCGATGAGCAGGCCGAAGCCTGGCGCTGGGTCGAGCCCATCATCGAGGCGTGGAACGAGGCGCGCATTCCGCCCAAGGGCTATACGGCGGGCAGTTGGGGCCCGGCGGCATCGAGCGCGCTGCTCTCGCGCGACAACGCCGCCTGGCACGAGGAGATGTGATGGCGATGCAGTGGCATGCTGTCTCGGACGTGACGGCGCAGGTTCAGGCGTTGGCCGAATCGATCGCCAGCACGCTCACGCACGTGATCAACGAGCAGGGCAGCGTCTGCCTGGCCGTGTCGGGCGGGCGTTCGCCCATCGCGCTGTTTGCCGCGCTGCGCGTGTTGCCGCTGCGCTGGGCCGATGTGTCGATCACGCTGGTCGACGAGCGAGCCGTGCCCCCCGGGCACGCCGACAGCAACGCACGGCTCGTGCGCGAACATCTGCTGCAGGATGCGGCAGCCGCTGCGCGGTTTTTTCCGCTGGTGTTGTCACCGCATGTGCATGGCGAGTCGGTTGACGTAGATGCATGCGTGGCGACCGCCAATGATCCGTTTCAGCAACCTGACGTAGTGATTCTCGGCATGGGCGACGATGGGCATACGGCCTCGTTGTTTCCCGACGCGCCTGAGTTGGTCGATGGCATTGATCGCGCGCGGGTGCCGGCGTATCTGCCGGTGCGCCCGGGCGCGGCGCCGCATCGGCGTATCAGCCTGAATTTGTCTGCGCTGTGTGCGGCGCGGCGGCTGTTTCTGTTCATCACGGGGCCGCTCAAGCGCAGCGTGTTCGACCAGGCCGCGCAAGGCAAGGCACAGCACGCGCTGCCGGTGAGCTACGTCATTCATCAGCGGGAGGTACCGCTCGATGTCTATTGGACTGCATGAAGTGAGCACGGGCACCGTGGCCGATGTGACGGCCTACCCGCGGCTGGTGGCCGACGTGGGCGGCACCAATGCGCGCTTTGCGCTGGAGATGGCGCCGATGCGCCTGGCCCACATCGGCGTGCTGGCGGGCGACGACTACCCATCGCTGGAAGCGGCGATGCGCGCGTATCTGGCATCGCTACCACCCGAGATTGCGGTGGCCGGCGTGCGGCATGGTGCAATCGGCATCGCCAACCCGGTGCTGGGCGACCAGATCCGCATGACCAATCGTGACTGGGCGTTTTCCATTGAAGCGATGCGGCAATCGCTGGGCTTCGACACGCTTGTCGTGCTCAACGATTTTGCCGCGCTGGCGCATGCGCTGCCGTACTTGCCGGCGGAAGAGCTGGAGCAGGTGGGCGGCGGCACCAGCCTGGCCGATGCGCCGCGCGCACTGCTTGGCGCCGGCACGGGCCTGGGTGTGGCGTCATTGCTGCCGACGCCGAATGGCCGTTTCATTGCCGTGGCTGGCGAGGGCGGTCATGTCGCCTTTCCGCCAATGAACGACGAGGAAGCCGTTATTTGGCGCTTTGCACGTGAGCGCTTTGGCCACGTGTCGGCCGAGCGGCTGATTTCGGGCATGGGCCTGGAGTTGATCTACGAGGCGCTGGGCGCGTGCTTCGATCTCTGGCAGCAAGGCCCCACGCTGCGCCGCGCCGCTGACATCACCGCCATCGCACTCGGCGAAATGGAAGACGCAGCTGGCGACCACGCGCGCTGCCGCTATGCCGTCGATACGTTCTGCGCGTTTCTCGGCACCATTGCGGCCAACCTGGCGGTCACGCTGGGTGCGCGTGGCGGCGTGTACATCGGCGGTGGCATCGTGCCGCGCCTGGGGCCGGCATTTGCCAACTCACCGTTCCGGCGGCGCTTTGAAGACAAGGGCCGTTTCTCGGCCTATGTGGCATCGATGCCGGTGTACGTCATCCACTCGCCGTATCCGGCGCTGATCGGGCTGTGTGCCGCCATGGACCACGCGGTGGCGCAGGGGCACTGAGCCGGCTTGACTCTTTTACTCAGGTTGATCGGCGTGCTGGACGGCGCTGCCCTTGCGCAGCGCCACCTCCAGCACCAGCGCATCGAGCAGCGCCAGGTGCAATAGGCGCGCGACCATCGAGCGGTCGGCCACGGCATCGTCCACGCCGGCGGGCAGCACTACGTCGGCCAGCGCGGCCAGCGGGCTGTCGGGCGCCGTCACCGCAATCACGCGCACGCCCAGTTCGCGCACGCGCTCCACGGCCGTCTGCAGTTCGGGCAACGCGCCCGATTTGGAAATGGCGATCACCACGTCGCCCGCCTGCAGCACGTTCAACGACATCGACACGAGATACGGATCGCTATACGCATTGGCGGGAATGCCGTAGCGGAAGAACTTGGTCTGCGCGTCTGCCGCCACCACGCCGGAGCTGCCGAAGCCGTACAGGTCGATGCGGTGAGCGTTGTCGACCAGCGTGACCGCCGCATCGAGCATGCGCGGGTCGAAGCGGTCTTGCAGCGTGGTGAGTGCGTCGATGGCGTTCTGCAATACGCGTGTGCCCGAGGGGGAGGCCGCATATGCGTGTGCATGGGCCGGTGTGGTATCGCGAGCCACGTTGCCTTGCGCCAGCCGCAGCTTGAAATCCGACAGACCATGGCAGCCCATCGAGCGGCAGAAGCGGATGACCGTGGGCTGGCTGACACCGGCCTCACGTGCGATGGCCGCCACCGGCAGGCTCAGCACGGTGCCCGGCAGGCGCAGCACCCAGTCGGCCACCTGGCGTTCGGCCGGAGAGAGCGACGGGCGCGCCGCGCGGATGCGCTCGCGCAGGTCGATCGGTGAATCAGAGGCGGGGGAAGTGGCTTGCAGGGCGCTCATCTGGGCGCGGGTTCGAATGGCGGATCGCGTCACGATAAAGGCAAGCGCAGCCTTGCGCAACCGCATGCCCATGCAAAGCGGCAGCCGCCCGCGCGTCGGTTCTACAATGCGCCTTTCCCGGCTTATTTTTGATTCGTCATGCGCGTGCTCCTCGTAGAAGACGACGACATGATTGGCGACAGCGTGCGCAAGGGTTTGCGCCACGACGGGTTCGCCATCGATTGGGTGCGCGACGGCGAGGCCGCTGTGCAGGCCGTTGCGGCACCCGGCGCCGCTGGTGCAGACCTTGGCGCTTCCATGTTCGACCTCATGCTGCTCGACCTGGGCCTGCCCAAGCGCGACGGGCTGGACGTGGTGCGCGAGGTGCGCCAGCGCGGCATCGCCATTCCTATCCTGATCCTGACCGCGCGCGATGCGGTGGCCGACCGCGTGGCCGGTCTCAATGCCGGCGCAGACGACTACCTCGTCAAGCCCTTCGACCTGCAGGAACTGGCTGCACGCATGCACGCGCTATTGCGCCGGCAAGGGGGCCGCGCTGATCCCCTCATGCGCCATGGCGAGGTGCTGCTCAACCCCGTGACGCGCGAGGTGCTGCGCGCGGGCCTGCCCGTCAAGCTGTCGGGGCGCGAGTTTGCGGTGCTGCACGCATTGCTCGCGCGGCCGGGCAGGGTGTGGTCGATCGCGCAGTTGCAGGACAACCTCTACGGCTGGGATGAGGAAGTCGGCAGCAACACGGTGGAGGTCTACATCCACGCACTGCGCAAGAAGCTCGGCAGTCATTTCATCCAGAACATCCGCGGTGTGGGGTATGTGATTCCACGTGAGGCGTCATCGTCGCCCACGCCGCCTGCGGAACCTGAGGGCGGCAAGACGCACCAATAACCCATGCAATCCATTCGCAAAACCCTGCTGTGGTGGCTCGCCGGCGGCCTGCTGGCAGGCATCGTCATTGCCACCGGCCTGATCTACGCGCAGGCGCGCCAGGAAGCCAACGCGCTGTTCGATTACCAGATGCAGCAGTTGGCCGCCGCGCTGCCGAGCCAGTGGATCGACCCGCCGCCGCCGGCGCTGGCCGGCATTGCGCGCGACGATGATGTCGTGATCCGCATCTGGGACGGCACCGGCCGCAGCCTGTATCTCTCGCACGCCCGGCCCGATTTGCCGGATCAGGCGGAACTGGGTTTTTCCGACGCGAATACGCCGGAGGGCCCGTGGCGCATCTACAGCGTCGCGTTCGGGCCCGCCGTGGTGCAGATCGCGCAGCCGTATAGCGCGCGGCACGAGGTGGCGGCGCGCATGGCGCTGCGTACGGTGGCGCCGCTGCTGATTCTGCTGCCGCTGCTTGCCTGGATGGTGTGGCTGGCGGTTGGGCGCGGGCTGGCGCCGCTGGGTTCGGTGGCCAAGCAGGTGCAGGCGCGCGATGCAGCGGCGCTGTCGCCCTTGCCCACGCAGGGTTTGCCTGACGAGATCCGCCCGCTGACCAATGCGTTGAACGATCTGCTCGCGCGTCTGGGCACCGCGCTTGCGCACCAGCGCGCGTTCGTCGCCGATGCCGCACACGCCTTGCGCACGCCGCTGGCTGCACTCAAGCTTCAGTTGCAGGTGGCCGACCGCGCCGAGAACGAAGACGAACGCCGCGCCGCGCACGCTGATCTGCATCGTGGTGTGGAGCGCATGATCCGCCTCGTTGGCCAGTTGCTGACGCTCGCGCGCCAGGAGCCCGGCGCGGCCGATACGCAGCGTGCATCGGTTGCGCTCGATGCCGTGGCTGCCGACGTGGTTGCCGAGCTGTCGCCGGCGGCTGTGCACAAAGGCATCGATCTGGGGATCGCGGTGGAATCGCAGCCTGCGGCCGTCATCGGCAATACCGATGCGCTGCGCGTGCTGATGGTCAATCTTGTCGACAACGCGCTCAACTATTGCCCGCGCGGTGCCCGTGTTGATGTGTCGACGGGGCACACGCCGGGCGGCGGCGCGCAGCTCGTGGTGGAAGACAACGGCCCCGGCATCCCCGCCGAAGAGCGCGAACGCGTGCTCGATCGCTTCTACCGCCCGGCGCAGGCGCCCACTGGCGGCAGTGGCCTGGGTCTGGCCATCGTCCGGGAGATTGCACAGGCGCATGACGCCACGCTGGCGCTGGAGGCGCGCGAGGGCGGCGGGTTGCGCGTGGTACTGCGCTTTCCGTTTCAGGCCGGTGCGTAGAAACACTTTGTTTCGTGTGATGTCCGGGTGCTCCGTCCACCTTTAAGTCTCGTTTAAGTCTGCGCGCCTACGATGCCTTCAACCGATGGGCACGACAGGCGACTCCGCAGGCCGTGGCCCACGTGCAGAGCATGAGAGGACACGACAATGACGCGTCAAACACTGGCACGCAGTGCGGCTGGCCTGGCCGCTGTAATCGCCGTTGCGGGCGGTTATGCCTATCTGCAGAAAGACATGATTTCGCGCGCGGTTGCCGCCCCCGTGGCCACCGCGACGGCAACGACTGCGGCTACCCCCGGCGCGGCTCCGGTGGCCGTGGCCGCACCGATGGATTTCTCCGGCATCGTCGAGCGCTATGGACCGGCGGTGGTCAACATCAGCACCACCGCGCATGCGCAGCGCACCAGCATGCAGGGTCTGCCACCCGGCATGAGCCCGGATGATCCGTTCTCTGAATTCTTCAAGCGCTTCATGCCACAGATGCCGCAGCAGCGCGGCGACCAGATCGTGCGCGGGCTGGGCTCGGGCTTCATCGTCTCGGCTGATGGGTTGATCCTGACCAATGCCCACGTGGTGGACGGTGCGCAGGAGGTCAACGTCAAGCTGACCGACCGCCGCGAGTTCAAGGCCAAGGTGCTGGGTGTGGACAAGCAGTCCGATGTGGCCGTGCTGCGCATCTCGGCCAAGAACCTGCCGGTGGTGCAGATCGGCAGCCCCGCCAACACCAAGGTGGGTGAGCCCGTGCTGGCAATTGGCTCGCCGTATGGCTTTGAGAACACGGTTACGGCGGGCATCGTGAGTGCCAAGTCGCGCTCGCTGCCGGACGATACGTATGTGCCCTTTATCCAGACCGACGTGGCCGTGAACCCCGGCAACTCGGGCGGCCCGCTGTTCAACCAGCGCGGCGAAGTGATCGGCATCAACTCGCAGATCTACAGCCAGACCGGCGGCTACCAGGGCCTGTCGTTTGCCGTGCCGATTGATGTGGCGATGAAGGTGGAGCAGCAGCTTGTGTCCACCGGCAAGGTCACGCGTGGCCGCCTGGGCATTGCGGTGCAGGAGGTCGATCAGTCGCTGGCCGATTCCTTTAAGCTGCCGCGGCCCGAAGGTGCGCTGGTCAATTCGGTGGAAGACGGCGGCCCCGCTGCCAAGGCCGGCCTGCAACCCGGCGACGTGATTCTGCAGATTGGCGGTGCACGCATCGACCGTTCGGGCGATCTGCCTGAACAGGTGGCTGACATCAAGCCGGGATCTACCGTGCCGCTGCAGATCATCCGCCAGGGCAAGCCGACCACGCTGACCGTGACCGTTGGCGCGGCCAAGGACGCGAAGGTGGCGTCCAGTGAAAAAGCTGCGCCCGACCAAGGCCGCCTGGGCCTGGCAGTGCGCCCGCTGCAACCGGAAGAGAAGCGCCAGAACGGCCTGCCTGGCGGCTTGGTTGTGATGGACGTCACCGGCCCGTCGGCCAAGGTCGGCATCCAACCGGGCGACGTGATCCTGTCGCTCAACGGTACGCCGGTGTCATCGGTGCAAGAGCTGCGCACGCTGGTGGATCGCGCCGGCAAGCATGTCGCCCTGCTGGTGCAGCGTGACGATACGAAGATCTTTGTGCCGGTGGATCTGGGTTGACGTCAATCCTGGCGCCGCTGTCGGGAGACAATACAGTTCTCATAGCGGAAACAAAGTTTTCTGCACCCTGACCGGCTGGCTGTCCGCGTCAGGATGAGAACTGTTCAAATGCTGCGCGCGCATGTGTCGCGTACATCATCGATGGGCCACCCCCCATGTACACGGCTGTTCCAAGCACTTCCTCAAGCTCGGCTCGCGTGGTGCCCAGTTTGACAAGCGCCTGGACATGAAAGCCGATGCAGTCATCGCAGCGGCTGGCAATCGCAATACCTAGCGCCACAAACTCCCGTGTCTTCTTGCTCAGTGCACCTTCTTTCGTGCCTGCGGCAGCCAACTGGCTGAAGGCCGTCATCAAATCGGGTTGAGTCTCGCGCATGTGACGCATCTGTGTTGATACGTCTTTGACTATGGTCTTGAACTCTGGGATACCGCTCATGGAAGCTATCTCCGTCATTTGGGAAAGGCCATTCAATTGGGCCCGGGCAGCCGGTCAGCTGCCGAGCCAACTGAGGTGAGGTTACTTTGCGTCAGCCTTTGGCGCGGCGCAGGTTTTCACGCCGAGGATGCTGTAGGCAGGGCAAACGCGCACGATGCCTGTCAGGAGTGGCACGATGCCAATCCAGCCCCAGGCACCAATGCGTCCTGTTGCGGCCAGGCCAATCAAGACCAGCCCAACAACGATTCGGAGGATGCGGTCGACCGTTCCAACATTGATTTGCATGGCGGGTTCCTTCTCACAAAATGGATTGCGCGGGTTCATTCACCAAGGCCAAACGGTTCGCGCATTCCGTTCAGCGAATGGGCGCCTGCCGCGCGCCCTTGGAAAAATTCTTAGCCCTTATCAAAGATGGGGACATGATGTAACGCAACGAATTGCGAAGTCGCGTGTGGTCCTTAGGTTCGCCGTCCTCGGGCAAGTTGTTGGCTCGGCGCGCAGTCGGGACGAGGCAACGATGCTTACGCGCGCTGCATGCTCGATTTCGTCCGTTCGATGACCTCGAAGACCACCATGCCGGCCATCATGGCCGCCACGAAGCCGACCGCTTTCGGATAGCCCGCACCGAGGGCAACGAGCGCGGGGCCCGGGCAGAAGCCCGCCAGACCCCAGCCGATACCGAACGCGGCGCTACCCAGCACCAGCCTTGGCGTCACGGTTGTGCTTGCCGGCAACTGCACGGGCAACCCAAGGAATGAGCGCTTGCGGCGTTTGGCAACGAGGAACGCGAGCGAACCGATGACAATCGCACCGACCATCACAAAGGCCAGAGAGGGGTCCCACCGGCCTGCCAGGTCGAGAAAGCCCTGTACCTTGGTCGGGTTGCCCATCCCGGAAATCATGAGGCCGATGCCGAAAAGCAGGCCCGCGAACAAAGCGGTAATGGCAGTCATGTCAGCCTCCAATCAGGTGCCGTTGCACGAACACGGTCAGGAAGCCCGCCACCATGAATGTCAGGGTGGCAACCAGCGAGCGGATGGAGCCGCGCGAGATGCCGCACACCCCGTGGCCGCTGGTGCAGCCGCTGGCGTAGCGCGTGCCCAGGCCCACCAGAAAGCCGGCGACCAGGATTTCGCCCCAGCCGGCCTGGATATCCGCAATGGCAGGCTTGCCGAGCAAGCCTGCAATAACAGGAGCGCCGACCAGACCGACGAGGAAGGTCATGCGCCAAGCGATGTCGTTGCGCGGCAGGCTCAGTAGCCCTCCCAGGATGCCGCTGATGCCAGCAATACGGCCGTTGAACAGCACCAGCACGGCGGCGGCCGCCCCGATGATGAGCCCTCCGGCCAGTGACAAGCCGGGTGTGAAGTTGGCGACGTCAATCAGCATGTCTTCTCCTCTTTGCCATTGGTGCAGAACTGTTCGTAAAGGACGGTCATGACGGCGAGTGCCGGCCCGCTTGCGACCGAATAGAAGATGTTCTTGCCGTCGCGGCGGGTCGCCACCAGTCCGTTCTCGCGCAGGATGCCTAGCTGCTGCGAAAGCGTCGGCTGCCGGATACCCAGGCGCTCCTCCAGTTCGCCCACAGACAGTTCCTCCTGCGACAACTGGCACATCAGCAGCAGTCGGTCAGGATTGGCCAGCACCTTGAGCAAGGCGCAGGCGTTCGTCGCGGCGGCCTGCATGTTGGCGAGGTCGATCGTGGCTTGTGTCGTGTTCATGGCGCGCTTTCAGTTTCAATAAATATAGTATATAAAAAAATAAAGTATTTTCCAGTAGATTGATGTGCGCCATAGGAGGCTCCATGCAGCCGATTGTTCAGCCGTTCTTTGACCCTGCAACCTGGACGGTGACGTACGTGGTCCATCAGGAAGGGTATGCCGAGTGCGCCATCATCGACTCGGTGTTGGACTACGACCCAAAGTCGGGGCGGACGTCGACCGTGAGTGCCGATAAGGTCATCGCATTCGTGCGCGAGCATGGACTGCGCGTCCAGTGGATTCTCGAGACGCATGCACATGCCGACCACCTTTCTGCCGCCCCTTATCTCAAGCGTCACCTGGGTGGCCGCATCGCCATCGGCCAAGACATCCGACGCGTGCAGGGTGTGTTCAAGAAACTCTTCAATCTGGAGCCGGAGTTCCGGCAGGACGGGTCGCAGTTCGACCACCTGTTTGAAGACGGCGAGATGTTCGCCATCGGCGAACTGGCCGGCAAAGCGATTCACGTGCCAGGCCACACGCCTGCCGATATGGCGTACCAGATCGGGGATGCGGTTTTCGTCGGCGACACGCTGTTCATGCCGGACGTAGGCACGGCGCGTTGTGACTTTCCGGGTGGAAACGCACACGCGCTGTATCGCTCCATCCGCAAGGTGTTGGCCTTGCCAGGCGAGACGCGGCTTTTCATGTGTCACGACTATCCGCCCGAAGGACGTGGCCCGGCCTGGGAAACGACGGTGCGCGACGAACGCAATCGCAATATCCATGTGCACGACGGCGTGACCGAAGCGCAGTTTGTCGCCATGCGGCAGGCGCGTGACGCGACGCTGGCGATGCCGACGCTGATTCTGCCTTCGGTGCAGGTCAACATTCGAGCAGGAGAGCTGCCTCCGCCCGAGGAGAACGGCGTTCGCTACCTGAAGATCCCGCTTAATGCAGTCTGAGGCTCGCATCGCGGGCGCGAACCTGCGCGGCGTTTTGCCCGAAGTCACCGAGGTCTAAGAGAGGTATGCATTTCGGCATCCGAGCAAATCTTGGTCAGTTCTTGCAGCAGCTTCTGCAAGTGCTGCTGGTCGGCTTGACCATTGGCATGATGCGCAACGTCGTCCCGGCCTTGGCGGAGTCTGAGTTCGGCGTGCCGCGTGGGTCGTTCATGCTCCTGGTGGCGTTTGTTGTTGCCTTTGGTTTTGTGAAGGGCGCGATGAATTTCATCGCGGGGCGGCTGGCCGAGCAGATGGGCCGCAAGCGCGTCCTGGTGTTGGGCTGGCTCGTTGCATTGCCCATTCCCCCTCTGGTCTATCTCGCCACCAACTGGTCGTGGGTTGTGTTCGCGACCATCTTGATGGGCATCAACCAAGGATTGACCTGGTCCATGACCCAGACCGCAAAGCTCGACATCACGCGGGCCGATCAGCGCGGGCTGGTGATTGGTCTGAACGAGTTCTCCGGATACGTGGGTGTCGCCTTTGCGGGAGTCGTCACGGGATACCTTGCCTCAATGCTTGGGCCGCGACAGGGCCTCCTGTGGTTCGGCAGCATGGTCATCGGATTGGCCACGATGCTTGCGTGGCTGGCCGTCGCTGAAACGCTGCCCTGGGCCCGAGACGAAGTCAGGCGTCATGCAATGCCAGCCGCCGAGGCACTGCGACCAAAATATCCGACGGCGGTCGGAGCGCAACCGACCACCGCAGAGATGTTTGCGCTGATGACGTGGCGGGACCGACGGATGGCTGCACTCAGCCAGGCGGGTATGGTCGAGAAATTCGTCGATGCCCTGGTCTGGGCGTTCTGGCCCGTCTATCTGCATCAGCACGGGGTGGGCTTGCCAGGCATCGGCTGGATTGTGGGCATCTACGGCTTCACGTGGGGCGCCGCGCAGTTCGTTACTGGAAAACTGTCTGACCGACTGGGCCGTCATCTGCTCAACGTCCTTGGTATGTGGGTGTGCGGTGGCGGGGTTGTACTGATGCCGCTGGGTGCAGGCTCAACGTGGTGGAGCGTCTGCGCCGCGATAGCCGGGCTCGGGATGGCCATGCTCTACCCGAACCTGAGTGCAGCGGTTGCCGACATCGCGCATCCGAACTGGCGGGCCTCGGCCATTGGCATCTATCGCTTCTGGCGTGATCTGGGCTATGGCATTGGCGGACTCGGACTGGGCATCAGTGCCGCGCTGGGCGGCAGCCTTCAAAGCGCGTTCTGGTTTGTCGCCGGCGCCATGTTCCTGTCGGGACTCTTGCTCTATGTGTGGGGCGAGGAGACCCATCCGCGTTTGAACCCGGCAGGCTGATAGCGCTTGCCCCGCTTGCGACGCATCCACAGTTGGAGGATTCACGTGAAAAACCTCAAGCCTGCTCTGTCGATCGCCTTTCTAACCGCCCTTGTTGTGACAGCTGGAGTTCATGCGGCAGACACCCGGCGCCAGGCCGAGGTCGCCAAACGGGGCACTGATGTCATGCCATTCAGCCTGAAAGACACGACGCATGTTTTCATCAAGACCAAGGACGGCGGCGTTCAACGCGTCATTGCCAGGAACCCTGACGACACCCAGCAGATTGCGCGGGTCCGCGGGCATCTGCGTGCCATCCAGGCGCAGTTCCTCAAAGGTGATTTCTCGGGCCCCACCCACATTCACGGTTCGGCCATGCCCGGCCTGTCCGAGCTTAAGGCCGCTAAGCCTGGGTAAATCGAAATTCAGTACCGGGAGGTTGCTGGAGGGGCCGAACTGACTTACCGGTCGGCAGACAGGAGCCTCGTGGCTGCGTTGCACAACTGGTTCGATGCTCAGCTTTCTGACCACGGTGCGGATGCCATGACAGGTGACGAGCATCATCACAACCATGGCGGGGCCATGAAGCAATAAGTCAGTCGGGCCTGCGAATTTGGATGGGAGTGGATGCGGTTGAATCTTCTTGTGGCGCCGCCTGCTTAACAAGTCGCGTATGCGAAGTCCGCACCCGGCACGGTGCTCAGGAGTCTTCCTGGGCGGCTTGCTCGACAGCCGCATACAGCCAAAAAACACTGCGCTCGCATGTGCAGTTGACGGACATCAACATCGACACCGCCACAGTGCCTACATTTTCCGTAGGCGCTTGGTTGAACACCGCCTGCGTCGAAGACGCATTTGTCCAACACACGGTGAGGTCGGCCATGCATGAGAGAGTTCTCATTTCTCCCGTCGAGCTGGCGGAGATGATGAAATCCGGGCCACTGGTACTCATCGATACTAGGGACGCGGCCAGTTATGCCGAAGCGCATTTGCCTGGCGCGGTGAATATCCATGAAATCTTTACTTATTTGGCGACGTCAACGCCGCAAGGCGTGGCGGCTTTGCGGCAGGCATTTACCGAAGCCTTTGGCAAGGCTGGTCTGTCCGGGAAGGAAACAGCAGTTGTCTACGAGCAATCGATGACGACTGGCTTTGGGCAGTCTTGTCGGGGCTACGTTCTGCTCCGTTACCTCGGCTACCCAAGAGACAAGATCAAGGTGCTCCATGGTGGCTTCAGCGCATGGCGCGCAGCGGCGCTACCCAGCACGACAGACGTACCGGCGCCCAAGCCCGTCCAGTTTCCGCTGGTAACGCAAGGAGGTCGCGTCCTTGTGGATCTGGAAGAAATGAAGGAGGCCATCGCGGACCCGCGTGTCGTGAAGCTCGATGTGCGGGACGTCGATGAGTGGATTGGCGAGAGTTCATCCCCCTACGGCAAGGACTTCTGTCCGCGAAAAGGCCGTATTCCCGGCTCGGTTTGGCTTGAGTGGTATCGCATGATGAAGCCGACCCCCACCGGACCGATGTTCAAGTCAGCAGCAGAAATACTTGCCGAATGCGCGACGGTCGGGATTCGCCAGGATACCCCCGTCATCGTCTTCTGCTTCAAGGGGGCGCGCGCGTCAAATACGTTCGTCGCGCTTGAGGAAGCCGGCATCAAAGACGTGCGGCTCTATCTCGGTTCTTGGAACGAGTGGTCGCGGGACCCTTCGCTTTCCATCGAAGAGGGACTGCCCTACTGATTGCAGTGCGCAGCCATCGTCATTGCACACCGCCGTGGGCATGTTGGCGTCCATATTTCGCCTCAGGGGATTCATGATGAGAAAAGCAGTTCTGCTAGCCACGCTGTCAGCCGTGGCCCTTTCCAATGCTTACGTCCTTGCCCAACCGACCGCACGTGCGAACAAGGGCAGTCAAACTGCACAAGCGCAGACGAACGTGGCCGAGTTCGACAAGAAGACTGCGGCTGTTCGGGAGAACATGAAGAAGATGCAGGAAGAAATGGACAAGGTTCGGCAGACCCAGGATCCAAAGGAGCGCCAGCGATTGCTCGATGAGCATTGGGCGACGATGCAGAGCACGATGAGCATGATGCGCGAGCTGTGGGGGCCGGGAATGATGGGCGGTCCTGGAATGCGCGGTGGCCACATGATGGGCGGCGGCCCAATGATGGGGTGGCAGGGAATCGGAGGCTACTACTCGCGGCTCACGCCCGAGCAGATGAAGGAACGCCAGTACATGACTGACCAGTACATGAATCTCCACTACCAGATGATGGAGCAGATGATGCTGAACCATCAGATGTGGAGGCAGGCGCCACGGTAACGTCGATTCGAGAATGGTGCGACACCATGAAAACGCCAGCGTCCGAGCGTGTCCGTCCGTTTTGGCCGCCCCTTCTTGCGGGCGTTGCTTTGGGGCTGGTTCTGCTCCTGACATTCCTGTTGACAGGGCACGGACTTGGCGCCTCTGGGTTCGTGACGCGCTTGACCGCATGGTTGGGCGTGGAGGCGGCTCCTTCGGCCACGCAAAGCAAATGCGTACCTGGGTCCGCTGGTGGCTGACAGCAATCCGCTGGCTAACTGGATTACCTGGGAGCAGCTTGCGCAGCGCCCACCAGGGTTCAAGATTGCCGTGCGGGCAGCGGGCGTCAATAAGCCCTGCTACGTCTTTCCTGCTTGGTTCGGACGATGATGCAAGGGAGATAGAAGACGATGTGCGAATTGACCAGTCTGCGCTTGCCTCAGCGTGCCGTGCAGAGCCGTGCCGTTGCGCGGTCCAATGCGATGCGGTGCAGCGCGTCGAGCGATTTCTCGTGCGCCACACGGCCGATTTCATTCGCCACCTGTGTCGGGCAATCCGCCTGGCTGCGGGCCGGGGCGGCATCGTGCAACGCTTGCAGAATGGATTTCTGCAGCCCGTCCAGCTTGGGCCGGATCACCTCTGGCAGGCTCTGCCGCTGCGCGTTGGGTGCGGCACCGGCCCTGCGCCAGTCGTTCAGCAGGGCGTACTGCACTTCCTTGTTTGCCTCGATCTGATCGGCGAAGACGTTCCCCACGTCCGCCGCCGCCAGGCCGTAGGCGGGCGCCTCTGCCGAGACATTGGCGATGACCTTGGCTTCGCGCGCCGGGTCGTAGACCGATTTGCCGCTGTCCCACTTGCTCAGTGCGACCTGGTCTGCGGTGACAAGGCGATCCGCCAGATGGCGGAGCAGCGGCGCGAAGGCGTTTTCCTGGGCGTGGGCCTGGGTGGCGCAGCTTGCCGCCAACAACAGGGCGCAGGCGATTCGGGGTGTCATCAATGTGTTAAAGGCGTTCTTCATGCTCGGTACCGGAGGATTGCCGCGTGTCATGAGAGTGGGAGCGGCCATCATACCGAAGCCCGGATGGCTCGGCGTGCGCGACGTTGCTCCGATGCGCGCCAGTGCGCGCCGTTAGGCCATTTGCACGTGCTGTCTGCCATAAACCCAGGTATCATGCGGGCCACGCGCCGTGTTTGTCTGCAAAGCCTGCGGCGGCGCGGCTAGCTGAGCATACGACGATGGATTTCTACCCCGATCTGGAAGGTTTGCCGCTGTTCGCCAAACCCGCTTTCGGCTGGGAGGAACAGGCGTCGGTATCGCTAGCCGAAACTTCTCCCATCAAACCTCGCCGCCTGCGCCGATGGCGCGGCCCGATCACGCATTGGGAACGCGGCTACCGCTCCCACTACTATCGCGACAAGCGCGGCAAGAAACTCGGTGAAATCCACCTGACCCCGCGCGGTCAGGCGCCGTTGCTCTACCGTTGGCTGGCCGGCACGCTCTCGGGCATCGAAGGGTCGCTCACGCACGCACGCATGCGGGTGGAAGAGGCGATCGGGTTTGGGATGCGGCAAATGGCGCTGTTCTGACGCGCCAGCCAGCCGCGTCGTCAGGCACAGTCGATGCGTCGGTTTTAGGTTCACCACGACCAGGAGAACCCCATGCCGACCATCGTCCGCATCTTCACAGACCAAGCTGCCGCTGAAGCCGCTCGCCAAGCCGTGTTGAGCACCGGCCTCACGCTGGAGCGAGTGGCGCTGTCGCATCAGGCCGACGAGGCAGGTGCCGTGTGCGGCAACTTCCTCTGCGGTGACCACCAGCCCGGCGGCGAAAACGCCGAGACCTACGAGCGCAAGTTCCAGAACGTAGTCATTGGCGGGCGCTTCCTGCTGACCATCGATGCCGAACCGGCTCAGGTGGACGCCGCCGAGGCCGCGCTCAAGCCAGCCGGCGGGCACGCTGTGGACGACCTTGGCCCCCACACCTGAACGCTGAACGCTGAACGCTGAACGCATGCGCACGTGCGGCGGTTCTAGAATGCAAGGACTGCATTCACCACCGCACGCTTATGTCGACAGCCAATTGCACCTCGCTGCGCATCGCCATCCTGTATCAGGCGCTGCCGCCGCCCGTGATCGAGGGCCTGCGCAAGGATGCCAAGCCAGGTGGCTATTCCGATAGCGGCGCGGACATTGGCTTTGCGCTACGGCAGGCTGGCGTTGACGTGCTGACACCCGTGGCGGAGCCCGATGCCGCGCGTGCGCTCGACTGGGTATTTCCCGACACAGCGGAAGGTATTGCCGACGCGTTGGCGCGGGGCACGACGCTACTGTGGGCCAATACCGTACTGTTTGCCGGCCACCCGATCGAGGCGGTGCTGAATCGTGTGCACGTGGTCGGCCAGTTGCCGCAATGCCAACAGGATGCCGATGACAAGTTCGCCACCAACGCGATGTTGCGCGCGCACGGGCTGCCCGTAGCGGCGTCGTGCCTGGCGGGGCGCGAACCGATGGGCGACGTGCCTTCCATCGATGCGTTCGATACCGATGTGCTGAACCGTCTTGGCCTCGGCTTTCCGCTGATCATCAAACCGGTGCGCGGGCGCGGGAGCCAGGGCGTGACGCTGGTGCGCGATCTATCGGAACTGAAACGCGGGGCGGGTGTGCTGCTCGATAGGGGCGCGTTCGGCAGTGCACTGATCGTCGAGCAGTTTCTGGACGGGCAGGAACTGACGCTGACCGTCATGCCGCGCCAGGACGATCTGCCCGAGCATTTCAACAGTGACGTGGCAAGCGTGCTGCCGCCGGTGCGGCGCTTCAACCACGACAACGGCGTCGCGCCTTACAACGGCGCCGTTGCCGTCACGCAGAACAGCGCCGCGCTCACGCAGGAAGAAACCGATGCACCCGCGGTGCGTGCATTGATCGCTGATTGTCTGCACGCCTACGAACTGGTCGGTGCCCGCGCCCCCATCCGCATCGACTGCCGCACAGATGGGAGCGGGCGCTACCGGTTGTTTGATCTCAACATGAAGCCGAACATGACCGGCGCCGGCCGCCCCGGACGCGAAGATCAGGACAGCCTGTCGGCGATTGCCGCGCGTGCACTGGGCTGGTCGTATGCCGACTTGCTCGCGCGCATGGTGGACGGCGCATGGCGCGCTTAGAACTTGTGGCGCATGCCAATGAGCGCGCCCGATTGACTGCTGCCCGCCAGGACCGACCCGCCGCTGCCGAGTGCGAGTGACGAGCCGTTCCGGTTCAGCGCACGGGCTGCGGTGAAGTAAAGATCGGTCCGCTTGGAGAGCGCGTAGTCGGCCTGCACGATAAACAGCCACGGGTCCTGGTTGTTGGCGCGGTTGTTCAGATAGTAGGCTGAGCCGGTCACGGACCATGCAGGCGTGAAGTTGTACGTGGCACCCAGCCAAACCATATTCGAGCGCAGCGCCGTATTCAACGCCGTGCTGCCGGTCGCGCCGCCATATTGCGAACGCGCCCAGCGATACCCCGCCACCAGCTTGACCGGCCCGAGCGCAGTCGCTGCGCCAAAAGCGAGATTCTTGTTCGACAAGTCTTGCGAGGCCACGCTGGAGCCCTGCGTCTGGTCATACGCCAGTGCAAAGCTGGTCGCGCCCATGGCATACGCGAGCTGTCCCCCGATCTGTCGGCCGGCCTTGCTGGCACCGGCAATTTCTCCGCCCAAGCCTGCGTCCCAACCCGTGCTGTAGGTGGCTTCGACCGTCAGCCCGCCGAAGATACCGAGATACTTGACCGCGTTGTCGATGCGCTGGGCGAATACCGCGTCCATCGATGTGATCGAGTACCGCGCGCCGACGCCCAGCAAGTCATACGTTTTGGCGAAGTCGTAGATGGGCGCATCCTGGTGGCCCACCGTGACGGTGCCCGCGCCGCCCTGCAGCCCGACATACGCGCTGCGGCCGAACAGGCGCGATGTGCTGCCCGTGCCGTTGGCCAGCGTGCCGGTGTCGAGGTTGGTGCCGTTCTCCAGCAGGAACAGCGCCTTCATCCCGCCGCCGAGGTCTTCCACGCCACGCAGCCCGAAGCGCGAGCCTGACTGGTTGCCCGGCTGCATGCGCACGACGGATGTGTTGCCGCCGCCGGTCTTCGGCACGTTGTTGATGATTTCGATGCCGATGTCTGCCACGCCATAGAGCGTGACGCTCGATTGGGCGTGTGCGAAGCCGGCCGTCATGCCGACGGCCAAAGCGGCCAGTTGCAGGCGTTTCATGAATTCTCCTTTTTTTTGGTTCTTCGGAGAATTCCGTGGGCCTGAATTGCCACATTCCGTATGCTGACGCCG
>CAUPMS010000022.1:0-76442 GCA_963512445.1 uncultured Ralstonia sp. | reverse complement strand
AATCTACCTCTTGATCTTGGGGCGACGGGGGGCGGGGGTGGTCTTGGGGGGGTGGACGTCCCCCGCCCATGCGGCGCCCCCGCCCCCCCCCCCCCCCCCCCCAAACCAGATGCAGATACGGCGTTTCTGTGCGCTCTGGTTGCCGTCATGCTCGTACATTCCTTGCTGGAGTACCCGCTGCATTACGTCTTCTTTCTGTTCCCATTTGCTTTTGTGTTGGGATACTTGGACGGCAAAGACCTGCGCTTCCCATCGAGTGGGATGACCTGGGTGCTGTCCGGGGTGATTGTTGCTTGTGGCATAGCGCTCGTTGTTCGTCTTTGGACCGATTACAAGAGTGTCGAGCGACTCTATCTCACCCAGGATGGCGTTGCCAAAGAGTTGGCTAGATACCAAAATAGCGGACAAGTGCTGCTGGTTCCGTACGCGACATTAATCATTGCCATGAATGCTTCCGTTAATCCGGAAATGGCACCGGTACTGGCCTCGCTCGAGCGACAGGCGGCACAGTTCTACCCGGGGCCAGCGCCTGTTCAACGATATGCATTGGCGTTGGCGTTTCAAGGGAAGAATGACGAGGCTGTCACACAAATTCGACGGCTCTATCACCACTACTGGACCGACTTCGCCGCCCAGACGCCGACGCTGAGACAAGCTTGCACGCGCTATGTGGAGAGCCTGGAAACGTTTTGCTCGCGCCTGAAGGCTGACGGCTTACTTGCCGACACACGCTGAACAACTATCGACGAACTTATTCGGGAGTGTCAGGATTGTCGTGTTCAAGGCGGGATTGAGATTCACACGGAGGGCCGAACGAATCGATCCGCGTAGTGGATAGCGAATTGGTTCATGGCCTGTTTCCAGTCGTGAGCGGTACGGCTCCAATCTGTCGTGATGTTGCGCAGTGCTAGCCAGATGAGCTTCGTCGCTGCCTCGCCAGTCGGGAAGTGGCCTCGGGTCTTGATGATCTTGCGTAGTTGCGCGTTGATGTTCTCAATGGCGTTCGTCGTGTAGATCACCTTGCGTACCGCCGGTGGGAACGCAAAGAATGGAATCACGCGATCCCAGGCGTTGCGCCAGGCGGCACTGACCGTCGGGTATCGCTGCCCCCACGGGCCGCCGGCAAACGCATCGAGCCCGGCACGCGCGGCCTCTGCGCTCGGGGCGGTGTAGATCGGTCGAATCGCGGCAGCCAGCTCACGACGGTCCTTCCGGCTCGCATAGTCCAGGCTGTTGCGGATCAGGTGAACCATGCAGGTCTCCAGCGTGATGGCCGGAAATACCGCTGCCAGCACTTTGGGCATGCCCTTGAGGCCGTCGGTCACGGCGATCAGGATGTCGTTGGCTCCGCGCGTTTTCAGGTCGTTGAACACCTTCATCCAGAACTTGGCGCCCTCGGTGCTCTCGATCCACCGGCCCAGGATGTCGCGCGTGCCATCGGGCAGCACCCCAGCGCCAGATAGACGGCCTTGTTGTGCACCACGGCGTACTCTCGGGTGACTTCGGCCATCACCTCATCGGTGACTGAGCTGATGAACTCGGGCGAGACTTCCGTTGCATATTGCTCCAGCAGGAAGCTCTGGATTTCGCGCCCGGTCATGCCTCGGGGCGTACATGGCGACGATCTTGTCGTCGAAGCCCTTGAAGCGTCGCTCGTGCTTGGGAATGAGCAACGGTTCGAATCTGCCATCCCGGTCACGCGGCACCTGGGGGCAACCCAGGTGGTGATTCATCTCGCCGCCCAGCGCCCACTCGATCAACGCCTTCTTGAGGGCCAGTGTCGCGGCTTTGATAGCTTCGGCCGTCATCTGGCTGCTGCCGAACTGCTCAAGCAGTTCGGCGGGGATCGCGGGCAAGTCCACCGGCTTGGCTCTCGGTTTGCAGGGCATACGTCTCCTTGAGAGCATGCTATGCCTTGAACACGAAACTACTGACAGGCCTGGAAAAATCAAAAATCGTTGCGCCTTACCTGAGGCTTCATTTGCTCGCTTAGTCTTCTTCCTTTCAACTGCCAAAATAAATCGGCAATTGAATATCCGAAATAACACAGAGGAGAAGTCAATGCGTCTGAAAAGCAATGCCGGCAAGCAAGCCCAAATGGGTTTCACTCTGATCGAACTGATGATCGTCATTGCGATTGTCGGCATTCTCGCCGCGATCGCCGTGCCTGCCTATCAAGACTACGTTACGCGTTCGCGCGTTACAGAGGGACTCACATTAGCGTCGACCGCCAAGACACTGATTTCTGAGAATGCTATGGCTGGCCTGTCGCTTGATCAAGGCTATGTCTCCGATACCAAGGCGACAAAGAATGTCAATAAAGGTGGCATTACCATTGACGCGTCGACAGGAGAAATCACCATCGCCTATGCGAGCAGTGTCGTTCCGAATGGTGAAAATACCGTGATTTTAAAACCAACGGCAAACGATATTGCCTTGAGCAGCGAAAGTCGGCCCACCGGCCCGATTCGCTGGGATTGCTACGCAAAGGGTATTCAAGTTCGCGCAGGTTCCGCTGCGTTGAACGGTACCCCGACACTTGCGGCTAACCTTGCCCCCTCCGAGTGCCGCTGATCGGGTGCGCACCAGCGAAAAGAGCGTCTTCAGGACGCTCTTTTGATTGGTGACGTGTTGGCGCGCTACCCCGCCACCCACGCCCCCGACTTCCCCCCCCGCTTCTCCACCAACCGCACATCCCCAATCACCATCCCCCGATCGACAGCCTTGCACATGTCATAGATGGTGAGCAGTCCAACCTGCACGGCAGTCAACGCTTCCATTTCCACGCCGGTCTGCCCATGTGTTTCAGCGCGAACCGTACAGCGGACAGTGTGCGTGGCCTCATCCAACACAAACTCCACCGCCACCTTCGTCAACGCCAACGGATGACACAGCGGAATCAGATCCGACGTCCGCTTGGACCCTTGAATCGCCGCAACACGCGCAATTCCCAGCACATCGCCTTTCTTGGCCGTCCCATCGCGCACCAGCGCAAACGTCTCGGGCAGCATGCGGATCGTGCCAGTGGCGACCGCCACGCGGTGCGTAACAGCCTTGTCGCCGACGTCGACCATATGGGCTTGTCCGGCGGAATCGAAGTGAGTGAGTTGCGACATGGGTGGCAGCGCGTATTGCGGGACAGAGTACGAAGCGTTTTATGATAGCAAGCACCCGGCTTGCGGCGATGTTGCCGCGCTGATTCTGCTCTCTGTGCTTTCCGTATGACGCTTTCCTTTTTTCAGCCGCGCGTTCGCAAGCTGACGGCTGCTGTGTTGCTGTCGACGTGGCTCGCGCCGCTGCCGTTGCCCGTGCTGGCGCAGGCGGTGGCGTCTGCGCCAGCCGCCTTGGTCAACCCGGTGTTGGGTTCTGCGGCGGCGGCTGATCAGGTGCAGAGCAACCTGAACCGCAGCGTGCAGATCGGCCGGCAGTCGCCGTATCTGCCCAAGGAGCCTGCGGTTATTGACGCACCGACGTACGAGTTGCCCGATATGGGCGATCCGTCAACGGCGTCGTTGTCGCCCGAGATGGAGCGCCGCCTGGGCGACCGCGTGATGCGCCAGATTCGCCGCGATCCGGACTACGTGCCCGACCCGCTGATCACCGATTACCTAAACACCATCGGCTACAAGCTGATCGAAGCGGCGCGCCGTCAGCATGTGGCGGGCAGTACGTCGGCGTCGAGCTTCGAGCTGTTTGCCGTGCGGGACCCCGGCATCAACGCGTTTGCGCTGCCGGGCGGCTACATCGGCGTGAACACGGGCACGCTGGTCGCCACGGAGAGCGAATCGGAGCTGGCCTCGGTACTTGGCCACGAAATCGGCCACGTGCTGCAGCGGCATATTGCGCGCGGGATCGACAAATCCGGCGAGTCGATGTGGATTGCGCTGGCGTCGATTCTGCTGGCCGGTCTGGCGGCCACCAAGAGCGGTGATGCCGCGCAGGCGCTGGCGATGGGTGGGCAGGCGGCGGCGGTGTCGAATCAGCTTGCTTTCTCGCGCGGCGCGGAGCGAGAGGCAGACCGCGTTGGTTTCACGCTGCTCACGGGCGCAGGCTACAACCCCGACGGCATGCCCGACTTCTTCCGCCGTCTGCAGCGTGTGACGAATATTGCCGACACCGGCGTGATCCCAGGCTATGCGCGCACTCACCCGCTGACCGGCGAGCGCATCGCCGACATGGAAGACCGCGCGCGTGGTCTGCCGCATCCGCGCCAGCCGCGTCGGCCGGAATTCGGTTTCGCCAAGGTGCGCGCGCGCGTGCAGCAGGAGACGTCGACGAGCGCCTATATCGACGTACGCAATGCGATGCGCTCGCAGTTGTCTTCCGCGCCGGATGCGCCGGTCGAAAAGCGCGCGGCGCTCTGGTATGGGGTAGCGGTTGCCAATCAGATGGCGGGGCGGCTGAACGAGGCCGACCAGGCGTTGCTGGAAGCGCGGCGCCTGTACGGCAATATTCCCGGCATCACGTCTGGCAGCGTTGAGCTGGACGTGACCGCCATCGAACTGGCTCGCGCTCGTGACCGCGCACCTGAGGCGCTGACGTTGGCACGCGCGGCGCTCGCCGCATACCCGCTGTCACGCGCGGTGGGCATCACTTATGCGCAAACGCTGCTGACCGCCGGCCGGGTCGATGACGCGATTCCGTATCTGAAAGACAAGACCCGCGAAGACCCCGCCCAGCCGATCTGGTGGGACATGCTTGCCCGTGCCTACGCTGACAAGGGCAAGCGCGTTGAGCAGCACCGCGCCCTGGCAGAGAAGTACGCGCGGGATGGGGCTTGGGGCTCCGCCGTGGAGCAGCTGAAGCTGGCCCGCGATGCGGGGGATGCGGATTTCTACACGCTATCGGAAGTGGATGCGCGCTTGCATCAGATGGAGCGGCAATACCGGGAAGAGAAGGCGGAAGACAAGGCGTTGCCGAAGTGAGGCAGGCCGGTCTTTGCTATTCCGTTGGCCGAGCCACGAAGCCGTAGCGCCGCGCGACTTCCGAGCGCGCTATCGGCTCAATGTCGAACGTCCGATTACCCAGAGTCAGTGTACCCAGCGCGGCTCCGCATGCTTCTCCGTGCCAATGGGCCAATGATGAGAACGGCTCCAGGTCGTGATCGTGCAGCAGGGCAATGGTTTCTTCTGCGTCCCATCCGCTCACGCGGCCCGATAGCAGCACGCTACCGTGTTCGTCGACAAAACAGCCGGTGGGTGAGAGCGCAGTGCCAGTGGTTGTCGTGAATGCGGCAGGCGCACCTTCTGCCGATAACCGCACAATCCACGGCGTGTAGTCCAGTTCGACAAACACCCGCTGCGGCCCATTCTGAAAGAACCAGCGCCCGGCATCGTCATGCGCGTAGTTGCGCACGATGAAGTCGACGAGCGCCGTGTGGCGAATCGGCTCGCCCGAGAGTTTGTTGGCCTGCGCATATTCAGTGCGCATGCGCCATTGGCCGCGCCGGTCCAGTGCCAGCCAGCCAAAGCAGTTCGGCACGTTCGGCCACTTGGCCATGGCTTGGCGGACGATGTCATCCACGTGCACCCCCTGCTTCTGGTTGGCGGCCGAGCACGTCATCGAAAAAGCGCAGGACGCGCGCGGGCATCCAATCAACGCGGCCGGCGTTGCCATGACGGAGGAGAAAGCCGACATGGCCGCCGTGCAGCGGCTGGTCCAGCAAGATATCGGGCGACACGTCGGACGCGCCTGGCAGGTAGCGGCCGGGCAGGAACGGATCGTTGCGCGCGTTCAGCACCAGCGCAGGCACGCGCACCTCGCGCAGCAGGGGTTTGGACGATGCGCGCGTCCAGTAGTCGAGCACGTCGCGAAAGCCGTGCAGCGGTGCGGTGACGAGGTTGTCGAATTGCCCCAGCGTGCGCGTGGCCATCATGGCGGCGCGGTCGTACAGGCCGGGGTGCTGGTCGAGCTTGGCGTTGGCCTTGTCCTTGAGCGTGCGCAGGAACATGCGCGTATAGACCATGTTGAAGCCCTTGGACAGCGCAGCGCCACCGGCCCGCATGTCCAGCGGCGCGGAGACCGTCGCGGCCGCGCTCACGTAGCGCGCATCGGTGCCGTGCTCGCCCAGATAGCGCAGCAGCGCATTGCCGCCCAAGGAGATGCCGACGACCAGCAGCTTGCGGCCCTGCGGCAGGCAGACCGTCCGATAGAGGCGCTCGAGAATCCAGGCGATTTCTGCGCCATCGCCGCAGTGATACATGCGCGGCGCGAGGTTCATCTCGCCCGAGCAGCCGCGAAAGTGTGGAATCACGCCCTGCCAGCGGCGCGCTCGCAGCGCGTCCATCAGTAGCTGTGCGTAATGGCTGCGTGAATCGCCTTCCAGACCGTGGAACATGACGACGAGCGGCGCACTTGCGTCGGTCTCGTGCGTGGTCCAGTCGAGGTCGATGAAATCCTGGTCTGGCGTGTCCCAGCGTTCTCGCCGATACGCGATGCGCGGAAAGCGCCACAGGCGCGCGGGCACGATCGTTTGTGCATTGCCGCCGATCAGCCACCACGGCGAGCGAAAGGCATGCGGCTCGAACGGCCCTGCGAGCAGGGCACCCAGATTCAGTTCAAGGGGCGTGGCGTGGCGTGGCGGGTGAGTCATCGGAGACAGAAGGCAGCCACGCCAGGCGTGGTGCGCTTAGTGCAGGGAGTGCGTGACGCTGGCCATGGAGGCGGTCACGCGTTCTTCGGCGGCCTGGCTGGAGTGCACATGGGCGATGCGCCAGCCTTCGTGGTTCTGCATCAGCACGTAGGTCGTGTGCACGTACAGGTCGGCCTCGGTAGCGGTGGCGGAGAAGCGCAGCGCCTCGGTTGCTTCGAAGATGGACACGCCCAGCGACGAATGCACCTGCTGGCCGAGGCATTCGATCCACACCGGGTTCTTCTCGACCAGCGCATCGAGGCAGCCGCGCAGTTGCTCGTGGCCATGCAGGCGTTGGCCGTCGGGCAGGATGAAGCTTACCGAATCCTCGTCCAGCCAAAGCTTGAGCGCGCCATCGGCATCGCGGCGCTTGAGCGCATCGCGATAGGCTTCGAGGATGTCCTCGGCGGCTTCGAACAGGCGGGCAAATCGTGGCATGGCGGTGGCGTGGAAGGAGAGCGTTACTGCGGCTGTAACAGCCGGCGCAATTCATGAAACACCATCTCGGGGCCGATGTCGCGCAGGCAGCGCAGGTGGCCCAGCGGGCATTCGCGCGCAAAGCACGGACTGCACTCCAGATGGAGCCACATGATACTCGCAGCGGGCGACAGCGGCGGCGTGTGGCGCGGGTCGCTGGAGCCGAATACGGCCACCTGCGGGCGCCCCAGGGCAGCGGTCACGTGCATCAGGCCGGAGTCGTTGCAGATGGCGGCCTCGGCGCGGGCGAGCAACTCGATGGCTTCGTCCAGCGAGGTCTCGCCGCACAGGTTGCGCACGAACGGCGCGCGCTCGACGATGGCGTTGGCCATCTCACGGTCCTTGCCCGAACCCAGCGCGACGATCTGCGCATAAGGGAACGAGCGGCGCAGCATCTGCGCGAGCTCCGCAAAGTGTTCGGCGGGCCAGCGCTTGGCGGGGCCGTATTCCGCGCCCGGGCAGAAGGCGATCAGCCGCGCGTTGCCGGGAATGCCGAACTTGGCGGACGTGGCGGCCACGCGCTGCACGTCGACGTCCAGCTTCGGATCGGGCAGCGTGTCGGGCAGCTTGGCATGGGGCTTGAACGCCAGCGCCGCGTAGTGCTGCACCATCGGCGGGCGCGCGTTCTTGGGCGGATTCGGGTAGCGCACGTTCAGCACGCCCAGGCGCGACTCGCCCTTGTAACCAATCCGCAGCGGAATGCCGGCCAGCCACGGGATCAGCGCACTCTTGAACGAGTTCGGGAGCACGTAGGCCGCATCGAAGGTCTCGCTCTTGAGCTGCTGGGCGAACATCGTGCGGCTGCCAAGTTGCAGCTTGCCGTGGGCGAGTTCGGTTGGCAGCACGCGGGCGATTTCCGGCATGCGCGCGAGCACGGGCGCCACCCACTTGGGGGCGATCGCGTGGATCTGCGCGCGCGGGTGCCGCGCCTTGATCTGCGCAAACAGCGGCTGCGCCATCAGCGCATCACCAATCCAGTTGGGGGCAACGACGAGGATCTTGCGCATCATCGATTCGCCGGCTGAAGGTTGCAGGCAGGGTGACGCTGGTCCGTCGGCGGGTGAAGACGGCTCAATGGTGGCCCTTCAGTTCAACGCCGGGGGCCAGCTTGTAGACGGTGCCGCAATATGGGCACTTGGCTTCGCCCGTGTCCGCGATGTCGAGGAACACGCGCGGGTGGTAGTTCCAGGTCGGCGTCTTGGCGGTCGGGCAGTGCAGCGGCAGGTCGTCTGCGCCGATTTCGATCGTGGGTGCGGTTTGCGTGGTCATGATGTGTGAGGAGTGCCGGCGCGGTCTGAGCAGCTCAGCCACGCCCTGATATGGGCCGCAGGTTCAAAAACCGACAAAGGCGAAATTGTAAGGGGTGGGCGCGGGCGCGCCAACGCCGATTGTTGCACTGCGTGGCGCCCGGCACGAATCGCCGCGTGGGGCAGGGCGCAGGCGCGTTGTCGTTAAGCGGATGCTTAACATCAAAAGTATAATCGTGCGTTTCCTACGAGCCACCCATGTCGCCCCCGACGTTCCTGCGCGCCAGCGCTGCCGGCTGCCCTTGTCCGGACAATCAAAAAAAGCTGAATTCGCCACTTTTGGGGGCGCCATGGCGCTAGTCCGCTGGGCGGCTGCTCTGCAACGTCGTTGGGAAGCGATCGACCCGGGCGAGCGTGCCGGCTTCGCTGCCGGCCTGCGGGCCTATACGCCGTCGACGGTGCCCGTGTTTGCGTGGGGCTTGGTGACCGGCGTGGCCATGAGCAAGTCAGTGCTGACCATCCCCCAGGCGATTGGCATGTCGCTGCTCGTGTATGCCGGGTCGTCCCAACTGGCGGTGCTGCCGCTGCTGGCCGCCGGGCTGCCGATCTGGACAGTCTTGCTGACGGCGTTCATCGTGAATGTGCGCTTCATCATCTTCAGCGCGGGGCTGGCGCAGCATTTCGGGCATCTGCCACTCGTGCGGCGCGTGGTCCTGGGCGTGGTCAATGGTGATCTGCCATTTGTGCTGTTCACCCAGCAGTACCCCTCGACGGCGCCACAGGTGGGCAAGGAGGGCTATTACTGGGGCATGGTCCTGCTGAATTTCGTGGCCTGGCAAGTGTCGTCCATCCTAGGCATCGTCGCGGCGAGCCTGTTTCCTGACGCGTGGGGCCTGGCATTGGCTGGAACGCTCGCGCTCATTCCTGTCATGGTGTCGACCATTCGTGGCCGTGCCGCTCTGCTGGCAGTGGCCGTTGCAGCGGTGCTGGCGCTGATCGCCTTCAAGCTGCCGTACCGATTGAGCCTGGTGATTGCCGTGACCGGTGCGATGGCCGCGGGCCTGGCTGCCGATGAGGCGGCTGCCCGTCTGCAATGGCTGCGCCGCCGCGCTGAACGGGCCGCTGCTGAAGAGGGTGAAGCATGAGCGCCCTGGAAATCTGGCTGGTCATCATCGGCATGACGGCGGTCACGATCTTTACGCGCTCGCTGTTTCTGATGGTGGGTGATCGCATGACGCTGCCCACACGCCTGCAGCACGCACTGCGTTTTGCGCCGGCCGCCGCGCTGATCGCCATCGTGCTGCCGGACCTGCTCTGGAACCAGGGCCATCTGAATCTGAGCTGGACCAACCCGCGCCTGATGGCCGGCATTGCCGCCACTGTGTTCTATGTGGCGACGCGGCGCATGCTGGGGATGGTCGTTGTCGGGATGGCGGTGTTTACGGTGTTGCGTCTCTGGGGATGAACATGGCGGGTTCCACACGCAACGGCGTGATCTTCGCGTTTCTGGCCTACACGATGTGGGGCCTGTTTCCGCTGTACTTCAAGCTGCTCAAGGCGGTGTCGCCGGTCGAGATCCTGTCGCACCGGGTGATCTGGTCGCTGGCGGTGATGGTGGTGATCCTGCTTGTGAAGCGGCACTGGGCGTGGCTATGGACGCTGCGCACGCAGCCGCGCGTGGTGGGGCGCTACGCAGCCAGCACCAGCCTGCTGGCCGCCAACTGGCTGACCTACATCTGGGCCGTCAATCATGACCACGTGCTCGACGCCAGCCTGGGCTACTTCATCAACCCGCTGGTGGTCGTGATGCTGGCCGCGCTGGTGCTGGGCGAACGGCTGCGGCCGGTGCAGTGGGTATCGGTGGCGCTGGCTGCTGCCGGCGTGGCCTGGCTGACCTGGCAGGCCGGCACGCTGCCGTGGATCGCGCTGGCGCTGGCGTTTTCGTTCGGGTTTTATGGATTGCTGCGCAAGACCTCACCGCTGGGCGCGCTGGAGGGGCTAGCGCTGGAGACGCTGCTCTTGTTTCCGCTGGCGCTGACCTATCTCGGCTGGCTGACTTCGCAGCACCAGAACGCCTTTCTGGCCGCATCGCCGGGCATGCAGTTGCTGCTGGCGCTGGCCGGCCCGCTGACGGCGCTGCCGCTGTTGTTGTTTGGCGCCGGTGCGCGGCGTATTCCGCTCTCGCTGCTGGGATTGCTGCAATACGTGAGCCCGACGCTGCAACTGCTGCTGGGCGTGTGGCTCTACAACGAGCCGTTCGCGGGCCCCAAGGTAGCGGGCTATGTGCTGATCTGGGCGGGTCTGGCAGTGTATTCGGCCGAAGGCTGGATGCGGCTGCGCCGTCGCACGCCGCTGACGGCGTAGTGTTTGCCGGGTCGTCCACCGATGGGTCGCCAATCGGCCTCGGCAAGACGGTCGAGTCCGGAAGGTTTAGCGGACGGGGGTACGCCAAGAACGCACGTTTTGACCAGTCGCATCGGGTAAAATCGCTGTTTTCCGCGATCCTTCCGTAGCTGCCATGCCTCACGTCCTGCGTCTGTCCGATCTCATCTCCGAAGGCAAGCTTGCCGGCAAGCGCGTCTTTATCCGCGCTGATCTGAATGTGCCGCAAGACGATGCCGGCAACATCACCGAAGACACGCGCATCCGCGCTTCCGTGCCGGCCATCCAGGCTGCGCTCGACGCCGGTGCCGCCGTGATGGTCACCTCGCACCTGGGTCGCCCGACCGAAGGTGAATTCAAGCCCGAGGATTCGCTGGCACCCGTTGCCAAGCGCCTGGCCGAACTGCTGGGCCGTGATGTGAAGCTGGTACAGAACTGGGTCGACGGCGCGAATCTGACAAATGCGGTCACACCCGGCCAGGTCGTGCTGCTGGAAAACTGCCGCGTGAACAAGGGCGAGAAGAAGAACAGCGACGAGCTGGCCCAGAAGATGGCCAAGCTGTGCGACATCTACGTCAACGACGCCTTTGGCACCGCCCACCGCGCGGAAGCCACCACCCACGGTATCGCCAAGTTCGCGCCCGTCGCCTGCGCCGGCCCGCTGCTGGCGGCTGAGCTGGATGCGCTGGGCAAGGCGCTGGGTGCGCCGAAGCGCCCGCTGGTCGCCATCGTGGCGGGCTCCAAGGTGTCGACCAAGCTGACCATCCTGAAGTCGCTGGCCGACAAGGTGGACAACCTGATCGTCGGCGGCGGCATTGCCAACACGTTCATGCTGGCTGCGGGCCTGAAGATCGGCAAGTCGCTGGCCGAAGCCGATCTGGTGGGCGACGCCCGCGCCATCATCGACATGCTGGCCGCGCGCGGCGCGTCGGTGCCCATCCCCGTCGATGTGGTGTGCGCCAAGGAATTCAGCGCCACTGCGGTTGCCACCGTCAAGGATGTGGCAGACGTGGCGGACGACGACATGATCCTCGACATCGGTCCGAAGACGGCCGCGCAACTGGCCGAACAACTGAAGACCGCCGGCACCATCGTGTGGAACGGCCCGGTCGGCGTGTTCGAATTCGACCAGTTCGGCAATGGCACCAAGGTGCTGGCCGAGGCGATTGCTGCCTCGTCGGGCTTCTCGATTGCGGGCGGCGGCGACACGCTGGCTGCCATCGCCAAGTACAACATCGCCGACAAGGTGGGCTATATCTCCACCGGCGGCGGTGCATTCCTGGAGTTCCTGGAAGGCAAGACGCTGCCGGCCGTGGAAATCCTGGAGCAGCGCGCGCAGAGCCAGGCCGCTGTGGCCTGATCGCACGCGCCGCGCCCATCCCCACCACAATAACGAGACACCACCGCCCATGACCCGCGCTACCAAGATCGTCGCTACGCTCGGCCCTGCGTCCAGCACGCAGGAAGTTCTGACCCGCATGATCTCGGCGGGGGTGGACGTGGTGCGGCTGAACTTCTCGCACGGTGCGGCGCAAGACCACATCGACCGCGCGCAACTGGTGCGCCAGGTGGCGCGCTCGGTGGGCCGTGAAGTGGCCATCATGGCCGATCTGCAGGGCCCGAAGATCCGCGTTGGCAAGTTCGAGAACGGCAAGATCACGCTCGAACCCGGTGATCGGTTCACGCTCGATGCCCGCTGCGAACTGGGCAACCAGGAGCGCGTCGGCCTCGACTACAAGGAGCTGCCGCGCGACGTTGGCCCGGGCGACTTGCTGTTGCTCAACGATGGCCTGATCGTGCTGCAGGTCGAGCGTGTGGTGGGGGAAGAGATCGAAACCACCGTCAAGATCGGCGGCGATCTGTCCAACAACAAGGGCATCAACCGCCAGGGCGGCGGGCTATCGGCGCCGGCGCTGACCGCCAAGGACATGGAAGACATCAAGACCGCGATGGCGCTGGGCGCCGATTACGTCGCGGTCAGCTTCCCCAAGAACGCGACCGACATGGAAATGGCGCGCCAGCTGGCCGCCGTGGCCGGCGCGCCGCACAGCCACAAGACCAAGATGATCGCCAAGATCGAACGTGCCGAGGCCATCCGCCCGGGCGTGCTCGAAGAGATCCTGGCCGCGTCCGACGGCATCATGGTCGCGCGTGGCGACCTGGCGGTGGAAGTGGGCAACGCGGCCGTGCCGGCGCTGCAGAAGCGCATGATCAAGCTCGCGCGCGAAGCCAACAAGCTCGCCATCACCGCCACGCAGATGATGGAATCGATGATCGTCAACCCGGTGCCGACGCGCGCCGAGGTGTCGGACGTCGCCAATGCCGTGCTCGATGGCACCGATGCAGTGATGCTCTCGGCGGAAACCGCCGCCGGCCGCTACCCGGTCGAGACCATCGAAGCCATGGCCGCCATTTGCGTGGAAGCCGAGAAATCGCAATCGGTGCACCTGGACGCTGACTTTCTCGACCAGACCTTCAGCCGCATCGACCAGTCGATCGCCATGGGCGCGTTGTTTACCGCGCACCACCTGCAGGTCAAGGCGATTGCCGCGCTGACCGATTCCGGTGCCACCGCGCTGTGGATGAGCCGCCACGGCATCAACATCCCGATTTATGCGATGACGCCTAACGTGGCCTCGCAGCGCAAGATGGCCCTGTACCGCAACGTGCAGTCGCTGCCGCTGGCCAACAGCACCGACCGCGACGAAGCGCTGCACCAGGCCGAAGAACTGCTGGTTGCGCGCGGCGTCGTGCAGCGTGGCGATTTCATCGTCCTGACCGTCGGCGAGCCGATGGGCCAGGCCGGCGGCACCAACACACTCAAGATTGTTCGCGTCGGCATGCACTGACGCCCACGACGGAACGCTGATTGCTACGATTGCTACACCTGTCAGATGCGTTCCTGAGACCGAATACAGATCGATCCATAGGAGAAAACCATGCCACTCGTCTCGATGCGCCAACTGCTGGACCACGCCGCTGAAAACGGCTACGGCCTGCCGGCATTCAACGTGAATAACCTGGAGCAGGTCCAGGCTGTGATGGAAGCGGCCAAGGAAACCGGCGCGCCGGTCATCCTGCAGGCCAGCGCAGGCGCCCGCAAGTACGCCGGCGAGTCCTTCATCAAGCACCTGATCCAGGCCGCTGTCGAAGCCTATCCGGAGATCCCGCTGGTGATGCACCAGGATCACGGCCAGACCCCGGCGATCTGCCAGGGCGCGATTGACCTGGGCTTCGGCTCGGTCATGATGGACGGTTCGCTGCGCGAAGACGGCAAGACCCCGGCCGATTTCGACTACAACGTCGACGTGACGCGTCGCGTGGTCGAGATGGCGCACAAGGTTGGCGTGACTGTCGAGGGCGAACTGGGCTGCCTGGGCAACCTGGAAACGGGCGAGGCCGGCGAGGAAGACGGCATCGGCGCCGAAGGCAAGCTCGACCACAGCCAATTGCTGACCGATCCGGAAGAGGCTGCCGTGTTTGTCAAGGCTACGCAGCTCGACGCCCTGGCCATCGCCATCGGCACGAGCCACGGCGCCTACAAGTTCTCGCGCAAGCCCACCGGCGACATTCTGGCGATCAGCCGTGTGAAGGAAATCCACAAGCGCATTCCGAACACCCACCTGGTGATGCACGGCTCGTCGAGCGTGCCGCAAGAACTGCTGGCCATCATCAACCAGTACGGCGGCAAGATGAAGGAAACCTACGGTGTGCCGGTCGAAGAAATCCAGGAGGCCATCAAGTACGGCGTGCGCAAGATCAACATCGACACCGACATCCGCCTGGCGATGACCGGCGCGGTGCGCAAGTTCCTGGCCGAAAACCCGGACAAGTTCGACGCCCGCGAATGGCTCAAGCCCGCGCGCGAAGCGGCCAAGCAAGTCTGCAAGGCACGCTACATCGAGTTCGGCTGCGAGGGGCAGGCTGCCAAGATCAAGCCGGTCGGCCTGTCGGTGATGGCGCAGAAGTATCAAAGCGGCGATCTGGCTCAAGTGGTGCAATAAGCATTTCGCGTCACATCTAGCAAACGGCTGGCACTGTGCCAGCCGTTTTGCATTGCATGGGCCACCTTATGGGCCCCCCATGGGCCACGTATAATGCTGGCCTTCCACGTTTTCTCATCTTCTCTCGGGTTTCGCCGTGTCCGCCGAACGTTCCAACGCCGCTGCATCCACCGCCCTTTACGAATCGTCGATCACCAGCCTGCCGTTGCTCGGCCGTGGCAAGGTGCGCGAGAACTACGCTGTCGGCGACGACAAGCTGCTGATGGTCACCACGGACCGCCTGTCGGCATTTGACGTGATCCTCGGCCAGCCGATTCCGGACAAGGGCCGCGTGCTCGCGCAGATGTCGGACTTCTGGTTCAACAAGCTGCGCCACATCGTGCCGACGCACGAGACGGGCATCGCACCGGAAACTGTGGTGGCCCCGAATGAAGTCGACCAGGTGCGCGGCCGCGCCATCGTGGTCAAGCGCCTGAAGCCGATCCTGGTGGAAGCCGTGGTACGCGGCTACCTGGCCGGCAGCGGCTGGAAGGACTACCAGGCCACCGGCGCCGTGTGTGGCGTGCATCTGGCACCCGGCCTGCAGAATGCGCAGAAGTTGCCCGAGCCGATCTTCACGCCCGCCGCCAAGGCCGAGATGGGTGAGCACGACGAGAACATCTCCTTCGATGAAGTCGTGCGCCGCATTGGCCCGGACCTCGCCGCGCAGATCCGCGACGTGAGCATCCGCCTGTACAAGGAAGCCTCCGATTTTGCCGCCACGCGCGGCATCATCATCGCCGACACCAAGTTCGAATTCGGCTTGGATTTCAGCGACAACCCCAGCGGCACCCTCACGCTGATGGACGAGGCGCTCACCGCCGATTCGTCGCGCTTCTGGCCGGCCGATTCGTATCAGGTGGGCACCAACCCGCCGTCGTTCGACAAGCAATTCGTGCGCGACTGGCTCGAAGCCGTGCGCATTGACGGCAAGCCGTGGCCGAAGACCGCGCCGGCGCCGCAACTGCCCGCCGACGTGATCGAGAAGACCGCCGACAAGTACCGCGAAGCGCTGACCCGCCTGACCGGCGAATCCCTGCGTTAAACCCGGAGCGATGACGATGACTGCACACGAATCGGCGACCTCAGCGACTCCGCTCGTTGGCGTGGTGATGGGCTCCAGCTCCGACTGGGAAGTGATGCGCCACGCCGTGGACATGCTCACGCAGTTCGGCATTCCGTTCGAGGCGCAGGTCGTCTCGGCGCACCGTATGCCAGACGACATGTTCCGTTATGCCGAAACCGCGCGCGGCCGGGGTTTGCGCGCCATCATCGCCGGGGCCGGCGGGGCCGCGCACCTGCCGGGCATGATCGCCGCCAAGACGATCGTGCCGGTGTTCGGTGTGCCGGTGCCGTCCAAGTACCTGCGTGGTGAGGATTCGCTGCTCTCCATCGTGCAGATGCCCAAGGGCATTCCGGTGTCGACGTTCGCCATTGGTGAAGCGGGTGCGGCCAATGCTGCGCTGGCGGCCATTGCCACCATCGCCACCACTGACACGGCGCTGGCTGACAAGCTCGAAGCCTTCCGCGCGCAGCAGACCGAGGTGGCGCGCGGCATGACGCTCCCTGTGCACGGCGCCTAAGCAACCTACGACCCCGACGACCTGATCCATGGCCGACGACCTGAACCCGCGCCTAGCGCAAGCCCACACCGCGGAATCCCGCGCGCTGAACGTTCCCAACGCGATCCTGCCTGATGCCTGGCTGGGCATGCTCGGCGGCGGCCAGCTCGGCCGCATGTTCACGCACGCCGCACAGGCGATGGGCTACAAGGTCTGCGTGCTGGACCCGGACCCGAACAGCCCCGCCGGCACCATCGCCCAGCGCCACCTGTGCGCCGGCTACACCGATGAAGCCGCACTGGCTGAGATGGCCGCGCTGTGCCCAGCCGTCACCACCGAATTCGAGAACGTGCCCGCGCTGGCGCTTGATCGCCTGGAGCAGCTTGGCGCATTCGTTGCGCCGCGCGCCAACTGCGTGTCGATCGCGCAGAACCGCATCGCCGAGAAGAAATTCTTCGCGCTGTGCGCCGCACGCACCGGGATCCACCCCGCGCCAAGCTGGGTCATTGAGCACGATGCCGACATCGAACAACTGCCCGCCGACCTGCTGCCCGGCATCCTGAAGATTGCCCGCATGGGCTACGACGGCAAGGGCCAGGCGCGCGTCTCGACGGTTGAAGAACTGCGCGCCGCCTGGGGCGCCATGCAGCACGTGCCGTGCGTGTTGGAGAAGATGCTGCCGCTCGCGTACGAGGTGTCCGTGCTGGCCTCCCGCGGCGCCGATGGCACCACCACCACCTGGCCGCTCGCCGAGAACGAGCACCGGGACGGCATCCTGTTTTCGACGACCATGCCCTCGCGCAGCGTGTCGGACGACATCGCCACGCGCACACGTGCCGCCGCCGCAATGATCGCGGAAGAGATGGGCTACGTCGGTGTGCTGTGCATCGAGTTCTTCGTGCTGCAGGACGGCTCGCTGGTTGCCAATGAAATGGCGCCGCGCCCGCACAACTCCGGCCACATCACCATGGATGTGTGCGAGACGAGCCAGTTCGAGCAGCAAGTGCGCGCCATGGCCCGCCTGCCGCTGGGCAGCACGCGGCAGCACTCGCCGGGGCGCATGCTGAATGTGCTGGGCGATGTGTGGTTCGAATACGGCCTGGAGCGCACGCCTGCGTGGCATGAAGTGATGGGCCACAGCGGCGCGAAGGTCCACCTGTATGGCAAGGCCGACGCCCGCCCGGGCCGCAAGATGGGCCACGTGAATTGCGTCGGCACCTCGCCGGAAGTGGTGGATGAAGCCTTCCGCCACGCCGCGCACGTGCTCGGCCTGCAGCCGGATTGAGCGCCGGGATTCAAGGCAAGCAGCCATCATGCACAAATCGACCACGCCTTACGTCATGCCCTCGCGCGAACGCCTCGACGAAGCCGCGCGCAGGCTGGAGGCGGGCGAACTGGTCGCCTTCCCGACCGAAACCGTCTACGGCCTCGGCGCCGATGCCGAAAACCCGCAGGCCATCGCCAAGATCTACGCCGCCAAGGGCCGGCCGTCCGATCACCCGGTGATCGTGCACGTGGTGGATGGTGCTGACATTTCCTATTGGTCCGATGACGTGCCCGGCATCGCACTGCAACTCATCGGGGCCTTCTGGCCGGGGCCGCTCACGCTGATCCTGAAACGCGCACCGCACATTCCGGCTGCAGTGGCAGGGGGGCAGGACAGCATCGGGCTGCGTTGCCCATCGCATCCGGTGGCGCAGGCGCTGCTTTCGCGCTTCAAGCGTGGGCGTGGCGGCATTGCGGCGCCGTCGGCCAACAAGTTCGGCCAGGTTAGCCCAACCACTGCGCAGCACGTGCGCGATGAATTCGGCGATGCGGTGTTCGTGCTCGAAGGCGATGGCGTGGACGTGGGTATTGAATCGACCATCATCGATCTCTCGCGGCTGGATCAGGGCATCGGCCCCGTGCTGCTGCGCCCGGGGGCGGTCACACCCGAAGATATCGAACGCGTGACCGGCCAACTGCCGGCGCTGCCCGATGCTGCTGCACCGCGCGCTTCCGGCACGTTGAAGGCGCACTACGCGCCGCGCACGCCGCTGCATCTGCTGCCCGCCGCCGATGTGCCCGCGCGCTTGGCTGCGCTGCCTGCGGATAAACGTATCGTGTGGCTGGGTGCCCCAGTGGCACTGCGTGATGGCTGCGACCAACGTATTGCCCCCGCCACACCCGCCGCTTATGCCAATGCGCTCTACGCGCTGTTGCGCGAACTCGACCGCGGCGGTTACGACGCTATCTGGGTGGAAACCCTGGCCGACACGCCCGCCTGGGCAGCCGTCAACGATCGCCTGCGTCGCGCGGCCGCCGCGTTCGCTGCTTAGTTCGAGTCTGGCCTCTAATTCTTCCGGGGCGCGCGTTCGTCGAACGGCCGTCTGTCTCGCTACACTTGGGCGTTGTGTCGTTCCGCGTGCTTTAAACGCGCACGGCGAGGTTACCGAGGTTACGTACTGCGGCACCACAGACCATAAAAATTCCACACGGGAGACAGACATCATGAAGTTGCGTCAATGGATGGGCGTCGTCGCATCAGCGACCCTGGCCTTGGGCCTGGCCGCTTGCGGCGGTGAAACCGATCAGAGCGGCAACAGCAACGTCGCCAAGGTTCAGCGCATGGTGGTGTTCGGCGACAGCCTGAGCGACGCCGGTACCTACACGCCGGCAGCCGCCGCCGTGGGTGGCGGCAAGTTCACCACCAACCCCGGCCCCATCTGGGCGGAAACCGTGGCCTCGCAACTGGGTGTGGCACTGACGCCGGCCGTGATGGGCTATGCCACTTCGGTGCAGAACTGCCCGAAACCCGGTTGCTTCGACTACGCACAAGGCGGCTCGCGCGTGACCGACCCGAACGGCATCGGCCACAACGGCGGCGCCGGGGCACTTACGTATCCGGTCAAGCAGCAGCTCGCCAACTTCTACACGGCCAGCAACAACACGTTCAACGGCAGCAACGATCTGGTGTTCGTGTTCGGTGGCAACAACGACATCTTCTACTGGGCTGCCGCTGTGGCGACACCCAACTCGGGCGTGACGCCGGCCATTGCCACCGCACAGGTGCAGCAGGCTGCAGCCGATCTGGTCGGTTATATCAAGGACATGATCAGCAAGAACGCGACGCAGCTCTACGTGTTCAACCTGCCCGACAGCAGCCTGACGCCGCAGGGCGTGGCTGGCGGCGCGGCAGGGCAGGCGCTGCTGCATGCGTTGGTTGGCGCATTCAACACGACGCTGCAAACCGGTCTGGCAGGTACCAGCGCTCGCGTGATCGATTTCAACTCGCAGCTGACGGCCGTGATCCAGAACGGCGCGATGTTCGGGTTCGCCAATACCAGCGTGCCAGCTTGCGATGCGACCAAGATCAACGCTCTGGTGCCGGGCGCGGGCGGCAGCTCGCTGTTCTGCTCGGTCAACACGTTGGTGGCCACGGGCGCAGATACGTCCTACCTGTTCGCGGACGGCGTGCACCCGACCACGGGCGGCCATCGCCTGATCTCCAGCAACGTGCTGCAACGCCTGCTGGCCGACGCTGTGACGCACTGATCGAGCAGCACTCAGCAAAAAACGCCCGCGTGAAGCGGGCGTTCTTGTTTGCGCCGATGCTTGTGCTAGTTTGCGTCGGCCGTCGGCAATGTCACCGCCAGCGGAGCAAAAAAAATGCCGCGCCAAGCAGCGCGGCCGATAGACGGGAAAGCATGTTGTTGGGAGGGGGCTGGCGAAACACTGAATCGCCCCATCATAGCCAAGCTGCTGCGCCCAGATGTTAAGAGCGCTTCATATGCACGCGTTGGCCAGTTGCTGCACGGCAAACCGGTACACCGCATCAACGTCGTTCAAATCGAGCACGGTCAGGCCTTCAGGCGCTTGCACGGCATCGGGCGTATCGGTGGCCACCGCCACCACGCCGCCAATGTCCGGCCACAGCGGCGGGCGGCCCAGCGAAGGGCGGAAGACTTCGATTTTCGGGAAGGTACTGCGCTTGTAGCCTTCCACGATGACGAGGTCAGTGCCGGACGAGAGCAGCGCCAGCACGTCGTCCAATTCCGGCTCCTGGGCATTGGCGTATTCGCGCATCAGCACGAGGCGTTCGCCGCCCACCAGCACGACTTCTGCGCTGCCGGCTTCGCGCATGCGGTGCGAATCCTTGCCGGGCGAATCGAGATCGAAACCGTGATGCGTGTGCTTGATGGCCGCCACGCGGCGCCCATCGCGCACGAAGCGGGCGATGAGCTGTTCGACGAGTGTGGTCTTGCCGCTGCCCGACGTGCCGGTGATGCCCAGCAGGGCCTTGCGTGCAGTTGGCGTGCTCTGCGCGCTCATCGTTGCGCGCCCTGATAGATCCATTGCAGCAGCGCGTCGTGCGCAGCCTGGCCGCCGCTGGCGTTCGGATGGTTGATCATGCTGACCACCACGAAGCGCTGGCCGCCTTCGCCTTCCACATAACCGGCGATGGCGCGCACGTCGTTGAGCGTGCCGGTCTTGATCTCGGCATTGCCGGCCACGCCGGCACGTGTGAGGCGGTTGCGCATGGTGCCATCCACGCCGACCACCGGCAGCGCATCGCGCAGCACGCCGCCGTTCGGGTTGGCATCCGCCTGTTGCAGCAGGCGCCCCATGTTGCGTGCGCTGATGCGCTCCACGCGCGACAGGCCCGAGCCGTTCTCCAGCACCAGTTCGGGCATCGTCAGGTTCTGCCTGGCCAGCCAGCGGTTGATGACGTCCGTCGATTGCCGCACCGATGCGGGTTTGCGGCCAATTTCCGCGCCGATGGTGAGGAACAGCTGGCGCGCCATCACGTTGTTCGAATACTTGTCGATGTCGTGCACAACTTCCGACAGCGGCGGGCCGTAGTGCGTGGCCAGCAGAACGGCCTGACGCGGCACCTTGCCCTCGCGCAGGCCGGGCGTGAAGCGTGTCGTGCCGCCGGCCTGCTGCCACAGCGCCAGGAAGCCGCCCCAGATGAAGTCGGCATGCGTGAGCGCGGCGATGTTGTACACACGTTCGCCGCATGCGGCGGCATAGCGGCCATCGAAACTGGCGAGCACGTGGCCGTCGGTCTGCGTGGTGATGTTGGCGCCAGATGTCGTCTTCCAGTCGCCGCAGCCGCCGCGTGTGGTGCGCAGTTGGTTGTCGATCTGCAACTGCGCCAGCGGCGGAGATACATCGATGTTGACGGCGCCGTTGCCCGCATCGGGCGACAGCGTAAACGTCAGCGTCTTGAACGAATACAGCAGCGCATCGGGCGCCACGTTGTACGCACGCGCGCTGTCGCCATCGAGCGGGGGCGCTTCCGATAAACCGCCCTCGAAGTAGGTGCGGTCCAGCACGATGTTGCCGGCCAACTCGTCTACGCCGGCGCGGCGCACGTCGGTCACCAGCTTGACGAGTTCTTCTGGAATCAGCTTCGGATCGCCCTGACCGCGCAGATACAGGTTGCCGTTGAGCGTGCCATTGACGGGCTGGTTGTCGGCGTAGGCCGTGGTTTTCCAGCGGAAGTCGGGGCCGAGCAGGTCCAGCCCTGCGAAGGTGGTCAGCAGCTTCATGGTCGACGCCGGGTTCATTCCGGTGTCGGCGTTCCATTGCAGGATGGGCGTGGCGGTGCCGGTGCGGACCACGAACACGCTCACCGCATCCAGCGGGATGTGCGCGCGCGCAAAGGCCAGCGCCACATTGGCGGGTAGTCCGGCGGGGTTGTGCGCGGCCTGGCGTGCCTGTGCGGTGGTGGCGCGCGGTGCGGCGTGTGCCTTGGCTTTCTTGGCGTGGGCCAGCGGCGAGGCCACAACAGTTAAGAGCACCGCGCAGGCAACGGCGCTGCGCGACAGGTTCAGAAAACGGGTCGGACGAATTCGGGCCATCGGCGGGGGCAGAGTGGGGCGCACGCATGTGCGCCAAGTGCGGACGCAGGCATGTTAACGCAGCCACCCTGCACTTCGGCCGACAAGCAATGGGGCCTTCCCCGTCCAATTCTTTAAGAATCGTCAGTGTGTGACGGTTCAGTCATCGGCGCCGATGCGTTTGCGCATGTCAGCGGTGACGGATTGACGCGTGCCGGCGTAATCGGCTCCATACGCGGCCCATGGGTCGCCCTTGAGCTTGGCGAGCCGGTCCGGCAGCGTGTGCAGCGTCCACTGGGCAGACGACTGCAGCCCCGCCAGCTCGTCATGGCGGATCGGCACTGATACCGGCAGCCCCGTCCGCGCACGCACCGAATAGGCTGCCACCGTGCTCGCGCCCCGGTTGTTGCGCAGATAGTCGATGAAGATCTTCCCCACGCGGTTCTGGGGCCCCATCTTGGCGACGAAGCGATCGGGGAAGGTGGCTGCCATGTGCTGGACCACGGCTTGTGCGAAGTCCTTGAGCACGCCCCAGCCGGCAGCCTCACGGCGCGTGAGCGGCACCACCACGTGCATGCCGTGCCCGCCGCTGGTTTTCAGGAATGCCTTCAGGCCCAGTTCATCGAGCAACGCGAGCGTGAGTTGCGTGGCTTCGATCACGCGCGTGAAGGGCAGTGCCGGGTCGGGGTCAATGTCGAAGACGATGCGGTCGGGTTGTTCGATGCGGTCTGCCAGCGCGTTCCAGGTGTGGAATTCCACCGTGCCCATCTGCACCGCACCGACCAGCGCTTGCACCGAACCAATCGCCAGCAGCGACGCGTGCCCCGGGTCCAGCGCAGGATCGAGCTGCGTGATGCCTGGGAGCTTGAGCGCCGCCGCATGCTTCTGGAAGAAGTGCTCGCCATCGATGCCATCCGGTGCGCGCACAAGCGAGACGGGCCGGTCATGCAGATGCGGCAGCATCCAACTCGCCACGCTCGCGTAATAGCGGGCCAGATCAGCCTTGGTGGTGCCGCTGGCTTTGTCGATCACGCGCTCCGGGTGCGTGACGTCCACACTTGCGATGCGCTCTGCGCCTGGGCGCACCTTGCGTTCGGTAGCTTTCACGGCGCGATTCTCCTTGCGGGCCGCGCCAGTTGCACCCGCTGACTTGGCAGTTTCGCGCACGCTGCTGCGCGCGGGTTTGTCGTCGCGCAAACTTTGGAATACAGCCTGCCGCGCGATGCCTTCGCGTGTCCATTCCGCGAAGGCGATCTCGGCCACACTTCGGGTCTTACCCATCGCACGTCGCGGGCATCGGCGCCAGTGGGTGGGTTGGAAAAGGGCGGCGTGTCGAGATAGAGAAACGGAATCTCCGCCGCATCCACGGAGGTCGGCAGATCCACCGTCTGCGTAGAGACCGGGTTGGCGGCGCGGATGTCCTCGTCGGTGAGGCTCACGTAGCGGTTTCTCTCGTAAGCGTAACCGCGCACGATCTGCTCGCGCGGCACTTCCTCGCTGGTGGTCTTGTTGATGCGCTGGTAGCCGACGCGATCCATGGTGCGGCGGTCGAGCCAATCGAAGTCGAGGTCGTCGCTGCAGGTGGCCGGATACAGCGCAACCGGAATGTGGACGAGGCCGAAGCTCACGGCGCCCTTCCATATCACGCGGGGCATAGCGGGTCTCCCAAAATGCGGTGGATGCCCATGTGGTGATGCAAGCGGCATACCCGCAGGGCACTCGGGTGGCGTCATACGTTCATCAGCCGGGCGGGGTAGCATGTTGCTTTTGCGGTGCAGCACGTTTGCGCCACGCGTTTTCTCAGTAGTCCTCAATGTCCTCCGAATACGTTCAATCTGCCGGCGCGCTGCAGCCCCACCGGCTTCCCCTGTCGGCCCGCGCGGCGACGATGGCTCTCTTTTTCGCCAACGGCGCAACGTTTGCGACCTGGGGTATTCACATTCCTACGGTAAAGGCGCGCTTCGGCTTGTCCGAGGCGTCGCTGTCGCTGGCGATGTTTATGGTGGCGGCGGGGGCGATCCTCTCGATCAAATTCGTGGGCCGTTGGGTCGCGCGCGTTGGCACCCAGCACGCCAGCATGCGCGGAGGCATCGCTTTCAGCGCAATGCTTGCGCTGATCATGCTGATGCCCACCTACCCAGCGCTGCTGTTGGCGCTGTTTCTGTTCGGCATCAGCACCGTTGGGTTTGATGTGGCGATCAATGCACAAGCCACCACGGTGGAAGCTCACCACCACAAGCCCATCATTTCATCGCTGCATGGCATGTTCAGCCTCGGCGGCATGGTGGGTGCCGCCTTGGGTGGTGTGCTGTTGGAGCTGGGCGTATCTCCGGCGGTGCATTGCGGTGGCATGGCGTTGGTCTTGATGGCGACGGCGCTGTGCGCAGGGCCGTTCATGCTGCCCGATCACGTGCATGCACAAGGTGAGACCGCACACCCGAACACCGGCCGCACGCTGTTCGTGCTGGGTCTGCTGGCTTTCCTGGGGCTGTTGGGCGAAGGCGCGATGTACGACTGGACGACCGTATACATGCGCGAGATCGCGCAATCGCCCGAAGCCATTGCCAGCGCGGGTTATGCGGCGTTTTCCGGTGGGATGGCGCTCGCGCGCTTTGGCGGCGATTTCGCACGCGGGCGCTGGGGCAACATGCGTGTGCTTGGCGCCAGTGGCGTGCTCGCAACGGGCGGCATCCTGCTTGCACTGTTGTGGCCCGCCCCGATTGCTGTCCTGGCAGGTTTCGCGCTGATGGGCGTGGGCGCGGCCAACATGGTGCCGATCTTCTTCATCACCGCATCGCGGCTGCCGGGTGTGCCGGCGGCCGAAGGCATTGCCGCCGTGGCCCGCTTTGCGTACGTGGGCTTGCTGATCGGCCCGGTCATCATCGGGCTGATTGCACATCGCTCTGACCTGCGCTGGGGGTTGTCGGTGGTGGCACTCACCATGGCGCTGATTGCGGTGGCGGGGCCGCGTGTGATCCGCCAGCCGGAACATCGTTAAGCCGCCCGCGTCTGCCCAAAAAATATGCGGTTTCTGTGCGTTGACTTTCCTGTGCGCTTGCCATAGCTTACGACGAGGAGAGGGGGTTTTCCGGCGCCGTCGCCAACCAGCCAGTTGCGCACGACATCGGGATGCGTTCAAAACGAGGCTGTGCCATCAGCCCAAACGACCCATAGGAAAGGAGCTTCAGATGCCGTACAAACGTCTTACCTTCGTGGCAGCGGTAGCTGTCGTAGCAGCCATCGGCACCGTGGCCCACGCGCAGACTGACCAGAAGAAGTTCGACCCCTATAGCCAAGGCGCAAAAGCGGGTGACAAGTTCGACCCGTACACCCAGGGTGCGAAGGCTGGCGACAAGTTCGACCCATACACCCAAGGCGCGAATAAGAACGGCAGCACCGCCAACGCGCTCAACCCGGGCGCCCAGCCGGCCAACGTCGAGAAGGGCAAATACGATCCGTACACCCAGGGCGCACGCAAGGGCGACGCCACCAGCCCTTATACCGAGGGCCAAAAAGCTGGCGGCAAGTTCGACCCGTACAGCGAAGGCGCCAACAAGAAGGACGCGCCCAAGCAGTAAGCTCGTGCCGATCGGGTTCATGAAGACGCTGATGCATCGCCAGGTGCATCGGCGTTTTTCTTTGTGGGCGGCGGTTGTGCTGGCCTGCGCCCTGCCGCCTGCGCATGCCGCTGGCCTGTGCACCGCGCCCTGGGTACACGACGGCAGCCGCGTGCGCCTGGACGGCAACGGCAAGACGCCGATGATCGTCGAGTTCACGTTGCATGACGTCAACCGCGATATCCAGGACGGCTGCGAAATCGGCCTTCATATCTATGCAAAGTCGGGCCTCGTCGCGCTAGGTGGCCGGCCGATCGAGACAGTGCAGGAGCACCAACTGCTGGTGGACGAAGCCGGCGTGGTCACGCGCGTGGTGAGCATCAATGGCAAGGTGTTTGCGCAAAGCGAGCATGCCGATCTGGTGGGCACCGTGAGCACCGCCATCTCCGGCATGTTCCTGTACGGCGCGGGTCTGGCGCCCGAAGCCGAAATGCTGCCGGGCGATACCTATGAATCGAGCTTCGATTTCGATGTGGTCTCGCCGCGGTTGGGGATCTCCGTGGGGCGCATGCGCGCCGAGCACGCCAAGGTAGAGGTGTCGGAGCGCGAGGTGGGGCCGCCGCAGCCGATGAGCACCGTCGTTGGCCAACTGCAGTGCCGGCCGATCCGTTACACGCGCACGGCCCGCCTCGGCGTGCTGCGGCTGGGCAATGAAACCATCGAGCCTGACCCGACCGTCGCCCACATCACCGATTGGTACTGCCCAGAGGCGGCCGTGGTGATGCGCCAGGAAGTCGAGCAGCACGGCCAGACGCAGGTGATCGACGTGGTCGAACTCAAGCGCTAAGCACCTTCCTCTGCGGTGTCGAAGTTTTCGATGCCTCCATCAAACCGGTACACACGTGCCACCGTGAACGGCGCTTCCGGCGCAGGCTGCGAGAACAGCGCGATGTGGTTGATGGGCATGGCGGCCGGCAGCACCACGCGCGTGGCCTCCAGCGCGCGATAGCACGCAAGCTGCTCGGCATGGCCCAACTGCCCGGTGAGCGTGATGTGAAACGTGAACGTACCAAACACGTATGGATAGCCCCAACGCTGCAGATGGCGCTCCTGCGCATCTGACAGGCCTGCACGGCGGCGGTGTGCGAGTTCGGCTGGCGGTGGCGGCGCGCGGAAGGCATCGAACTCGCCGACGCACGCATCGGCAAACTGGTGGAGCGTGTCGCGGGCCGGATCACCATGACGCAGGCGCCACGCCAGGAAGCCGCGCAGCGTCTGCAAAGCCGGCTCGATCATGAAGGTTTGCTGCTGCGGCGCGAACTGGCGCAGGGCGGCATCCAGCTCGTCGACGGTGCGATCGCTTGCGAGGCGAAACGGCGGCTTGAACGTAGCGTGCAGGCCGTACTGGCGGGGTGCCTCAGTCCAGCGGTCGAGCGTGGCGAGGTCGATGCGGGCTTCACGTACGAACGACTCGCGTTGATCAGCGGGGATGGTTGCGTTGTGCCGCGCGCAGCGGCCGAGCCAGCGTGTGCCGAGCCCATACCAGGGCTCGGGCGGCAGCAGGTAGAGCGCGTACCGCCAGGCTGCGGGCAGGGGTGGCAGCGGCGTGTTCATGCGGGCGCTCAGCCGATCAGCGGTAGATGCCCGCTGGCATGGCGCAGCCGGCCGCCCACCACTGCAGCCACCACGCGCGGCAGGCCGGGGCGGTGGTCGTCCACCACGATGGCATCGGCGCGCAGGCCGGGCGCGAGCGCGCCGCGATCCGTCAGACCAGCGGCTTGCGCCGGATTGGCGGCCACCAGCGCCCAGGCTTCGGCCAGCGGCACCACCCCGCGCTCGGCCAGCTTGAACGGCGCGGCCAGCAGGGCGGGGTAGTAATAGTCGGATGCCAGCACGGTGCCCAGCCCCGCCGCCACCATGGCCCCCGCATTGGGCGCGCCGTGGTGGCTGCCGCCGCGTACCACGTTGGGTGCGCCGAAGACGATGTGTCCGCCGTGCGCGCGCGCTGCCTGCGCAACGTCTTCGGTCAAAGGAAATTCTGTGACGGTGCAGCCGTGCGCGTGGAAGGTGTTGCGCGTGGCAACGTCGGGCTCGTCGTGCGAAGCCATGCAGATGCCGCGTTGCTGTGCCGCCCGCGCGAGCGTGCCGGTCACCTCGGCGAGCCTCGCGGCGTTGCCTGCAGCGGCGTTCAGGCGTGCAAGGAACGTGTTGATGTCGCACTCGGCGCGATCGGCGTATTGTGCGAGCTTGCGCGCGTCGCCCAGCTTGTCGCGCATCATCGGCAGGTGATCGTTGAACGACAGGAAGTGCACGCGGCCGGCGTTCATCCACGCCAGCGCATCGGCAACGCCATCGGCGTGGTGCAGTTCGAAGCGCAGGTGCATCAAATGCCGAGCACCCAGGTGCGGGCGCATGGCGTCGAGCGTGTCGAGCATGCGCAGGGCATAGGCGTGGCCGCGCAGGCCGCCTTCCCACGAATACGTCACGCCGTGGAATTCGGTGGTGATGCCGTTGGCGAGCAATTGGCCGTCAACGTCGGCCAGCGCGGTTTCATAAGGGAAGGCCACGCCGGGCCGGGGCATGACGGCGCGCTCGAAGGCATCGCCGTGCAGATCAACGATGCCGGGCAGGACGAGCAGGTCGCCGCAGTCGATCATGCCGCGCGTCGGGTTGGCATCACACGCGGCGATATGCCCGTCGCGGAATTGCACAGCAGCTTCGGCCAGACCTTCGGCCAGCAGGGTACGTCGCGAAATCAGGCCGGCCACATGGCCGACGGAAGACGAAAACGATTGCATAGGGCCAACTTGCGAACAGTTGCGCTGGGACGTCGTGCGGGCATTGTGACGCAACTGGTGTGCCGCTTATCCGCACCTCGGCTATTTGCCCCACTCTGAAGTGGGGAAGGGTAGCCGAACGCCTTAACTTTCCCGACACGATGGTCGATATCGAAAAAAACAGCCGAGATATGGACGCCACTTCTGCAGAGCGGCCTGACCGTCCCGAACCGGACGTGATCGACCAGGACAGCCCCAGGCCGCTGCCGCTCGCTGACGACCGCTACGAAGCGCTCGTCCGGCAAATGCCGGATGCGCTCTACATCGTGGCGGACGACATCATCGTTTTCATCAACGAGGCGGGCGTTCGGCTGTTTGGCGCACAGACCGCGCGCGATATCGTCGGCCATGAGCTGGACGAGTTCGTGCACGACAACTCGATGCACACCGCTCGCCAGCGCCGCGATTGGATGGTCGCGCACGGCGCGGGCCTGCCGCCTGTTGAGCAGACCTTGCTGCGCTGCGATGGCACGCCGGTGGAGGTGGAAGTGCTCTCCGCGCCGGTGCAGCTTGGCTGGCGCACCGCCATCCAGGTCGTGGCGCGCGACATCACCCAGCGCAAGCAGGCCGAACAGGCCCTGCGTGAATCCGAAGCCAATTACCGGGCGCTGGCCGCCGAGACCGCACGCGCCAAGGAATTGCTGCGCTGCGAAAAGACCGTGCTCGAACTCAGTTCGCGCAATGTGCCGATGCCCGATCTGCTGGCCGAGGTGTGCCGGCTGGTGGAGGTGCTCCTCGATGACGGCGCAATGTGCTCGGTCCTGCTCAGTGGAGACGGCGAGCACATCACCCAGGCCGTGGCGCCATCACTGCCGTTCGTGCTGTCGCAGGTGCTGATCGGGATTGCGATCGGGCCTTCGGCTGGTTCGTGCGGCACGGCCATGTTCCTGAACAAGACCGTCGTGGTGGAAGACATCGACGCCGACCCGCTGTGGGATGACTACCGCGACATTGTTGCCCCACTGGGCCTGCGCGCATGCTGGTCCACGCCCATCCGCGGCGACAACGCGCAGATGATCGGCGCGATGGGCATTTACTACGACACCCCGCGCGCGCCCACGCGCGACGCCATGGGGCTGCTCGATGGCATTACCGACATCGTTGGCGTGGCGGTGCAGAAGGCGCACATTGCGCGCGACCTGCAAGAGAGCGAAGAGCGCTACCGCCTGGCCGTCGACAACCTGACCGAAGGCATCCTCGTGCAGTCGGCGGACGGCACCATCCTCGCGTGTAACCCGAGCGCGCGGCGCATTCTGCGGGCGGGCAATCTGTCGCCGGTGGGCACCAGCCATCTGGCGTTGATGCGCCGGTCCCTGCGCGAAGACGGCAGCGAGATCCCGCTCAACGAACGGCCCACACGCGTGGTGCTGGCCACCGGCCAGCCGCTGCTGGGCCTGACCGTTGGCCTGGAACTGGTGGACGGCGACATCGTATGGGTGCACGAAAACGTGCTGCCCATCGTGCGCCCTGGCGACGACGCGCCGTCAGCCGTGCTCATCTCGTTCAACGACATCGGCCCGGCGCGCGCGGCACAGCAGCAACTCACCTTCCTCGCGCAGCGCGACGCGCTGACCGGCTTGTACAACCGTGCGTTCTTCTCGCAGCGCATGCAGGCGGTGATGGAGCAGGCCGCCAACCAGGCGCACCAGGTTGCCGTGCTGTTCCTGGACCTGGATGGCTTCAAGAAGGTGAACGACACCGCCGACCACGAAGCGGGCGACCATCTGCTGCGCATCGTCGCGCAGCGCCTGTCTGCCTGTGTGCGCCAGGGCGATACGCTGGCGCGCCTGGGCGGTGATGAATTCGTGGTGCTGCTCGACAACGTGCGCTCGTTGAGTGAAGCCGAGCGGCTGGCCAAGCGCATCGTCCATTCGATCGCGCAGCCGTTTTCGACAAGCGGCACGGAGTACTACCTGGGCGCGTCGATCGGCATTGCGGTGTACCCCGAGCACGGCAACGATGCCGCCACGCTGCTGCGTTGCGCCGATGCGGCCATGTACAACGCCAAGCAGAACGGCCGCAACCAGCATCGCGTGTACACCGCGCGCCTGTCGCAGCGCGCGCAGCGCCGCTTCCAGTTGGAATACCACCTGCGCCGCGCGCTGACTGCGGGCGAGCTGTCGCTGCGCTTCCAGCCCATCGTCGATGCCACGTCGATGGACATCGTTGGCGCAGAAGTGCTGCTGCGCTGGCACAGCGCCGAGCTGGGCGAGGTTTCACCCGCCGAGTTCATTCCCGTGGCCGAAGACGCGGGGCTGATCGGCGACATCGGCGAATGGGTGCTGGCGCAGGCGTGCCATCAGGCCGCGCATTGGCGCGCCACCTGCATGCCGGATTTTTTCGTCGCCGTGAACCTGTCGCCGCGCCAGTTTGGCGAAGGGCTGGTGCCAACCATCTCGCGTTGCCTCACCGAGGCCGGTTTGCCCGCGAGCGCGCTGGAGATGGAGATCACCGAAGGGCTGCTCATGCGCGACACCGCTGCGGTGGTGCCGGTGCTCGACGCACTGACGGCATTGGGCATTCGCATCTCGATCGACGATTTCGGCACGGGGTATTCGTCGCTGTCGTATCTGCAGCGCTTCCCGATCGACAACCTGAAGGTGGACCGCTCGTTCGTCTCCGGCATTCCGCGCCATCGTGATTCGGTGGTGATCTCGCGCGCCATCGTGGCGATGGCCGCGTCGCTGGACATGACCGTGACGGCCGAGGGTGTTGAGACCTTGGAGCAGGCCGAGTTTCTGCAGGCCGCCGGTTGCGACAAGCTGCAGGGCTTCCTGTTTGGCCCGCCCATGACGGCCGCTGCCTACGAGGCCCGGGTGCGCCGCGACCGTCCCCTGCAGGCGTAGTGCTGCGCAAGGCCGTGTAGTGCCCGTGTAACGCCCGTGTAATGCCCGCGTAAGTCAGGGCAGGTAGCGTCACTCAAGCGTGCATGCGTGTGCGCCGATACACCCTGTAGAGGGCCGCTCCGCCATCAGCGCGAGAGTGCACAACACAACAACAACGACAACTGGAGACCACCGCACGTGAAGCCATTCGCCTGGGGCCGCGGCCCGAAAGCCTCTTCTGAACTCGTTGCCCGTATTGCCGAAGAGGCCGGCCGCGTGGGCATGGGCATTTGTGAGGTATCGGGCAACGTGGAAGACGTGGCCGTGCGCCTGCGCCGCCAGGCCGATGTGTTTGACCAATTGCGCAACGCTGCCGATGTCACCATGCGCGGCAACCACGATATCGCCGTGGCAGCGCGCCATGCCCGTGAAGTGGCGTCGCACGCCAGCGGGGAGGTGAGCGGTTCCCGCGCCACAGTAGACGCATCGCTGCGCGACATTCGCGAGTTGGCCGTTGGCGTGGCCAGCATGGAGCAGCAGATTGCGGCGCTGCGTGAAGCGCTGATCCATGTGGCACAGGCGTCCGAGCAGATTTCGCAGATCGCCAAGCAGACCAATCTGCTGGCCATCAACGCCGCCATTGAAGCGGCGCGCGCGGGGGAATCGGGCCGCAGTTTTGCGGTCGTTGCCGGTGCGGTCAAGCAGCTCGCCGGCCAGACTGCAGAGGCCACGCAGCGCATTGAAACCACCCTGGCCGACTTGTCTGGCCAGACCGATAAGCTGATTGGCGACAGCAGCGCGAACGTGGCACGCGCCCAGCGCGTGGATGCGGGCACGCAGGCGATTGGCGCGGTGATTGGCGTGGCGGGCGAGGCCATCGCGCGCTTTGACGTCGAGGCCACCAGCATTGCCGAATCCACCGCCGCCATCGAAGACGAATGCGCGTCGCTTGCGCGTGAGGTGGATGCGATGGCCGAGGGCGTCAGGCAATCGAGCCACAACATCGACAACGCACAGCGGCAGCTCTCTGGCTTGCTGGGCGCGTCGGAAACGTTGATTCGGTTGACGGCTTCAACGGGTGTGCAGAGTGCGGATACGCCGTTTATCGAAGCGGTGCAGGCGGCAGCGGGCAAGATCAGCGCGCTGTTTGAGTCCGCCCTGGCGCGTGGCGATATCAGCGAGGGCGACTTGTTCGACCGCGCGTATGCGCCGGTGCCCAATACCGATCCGCCGCAGCACCTGACGCGGTTTACGACGTTCACGGATCGCGTGCTGCCTGCGGTGCAGGAGCCTTTGTTGACGCTCGACCCCCGCGTGGTGTTTTGTGCGGCGGTGGATACCAATGGCTATCTGCCGACGCATAACTTGAAGTTCTCGCAGCCGCAGGGCAGTGACGTGGCCTGGAATGCGGCCAACAGCCGGAACCGGCGGTTGTTTGCCGACCGCACTGGCTTGGGTGCTGCGCGCAATACCGAGGCGTTTTTGCTGCAGACCTATCGTCGCGATATGGGAAATGGCACGTTTGCGATGATGAAGGACGTTTCCGCGCCGATCTATGTGAAGGGGCGGCACTGGGGCGGGGTGCGGATGGGCTACAAGGTGGTGGGCTGAGCGCCAGGGTGCGTTGATGAGGTTCTGGACATCGCTTTTGACGTTCGGAGCGGCGGTGGTCGAGTTCGGAACCGCATTCATGGGGTTCTGAACTGCATTCGCGGTGTTTGGAACTTCGACCCGGTGGGGTTCGGAACACCGTTAGCGGCGTTTGGAACCTTGCTGATGGGGTTGGGAACCTCATCGATGGTGTTCGGAACTGCTTGGATGGCGTTTTCGACTTTGACCTTTGGGGTTCTGGACTTCGTCGGGGCGGTTTGGGACCTTGTTGGTGGGGTTTTGGCGTTGGTGGTCTGCCTCTGTTTCGTCCCCTGCCGGGGCCGACTCACTTTCTTTGTCTTGCCAAAGAAAGTAAGCAAAGAAAGGCGCGCCCGAGATGGCGACTTCCTCCTTGAATTTTCGTAACCGTGCGGAGACGGGGAAAACTCGCTGCGCTCAGACAGTTCCCCGTCTTTTTTCCGCCCGCTTACAAAAATCCAAGGCGCCATCAAGGGCAGGAACGTCAACGGCCAAACCACCGTGGCGCTTGGGTTGGCGCCACGGCGGCTTCTTTGAGGGCGCGGTGTGGGTGCTTGGTGTTCGGTGTTTCGTGCTTAATGTTTGCGCGTGCCCAGGACGACCAGTACGGCTGCGCCCAGCTCCAGCACGGCGACGAAGTACAGGCCGGCCGACAGGTGGCCGGTGCTCGTCTTCAGCCAGCCGATCATGTACGGCGCGACGAAGCCTGCCAGGTTGCCGATGGAGTTGATGAGTGCGATGCCGCCTGCGGCTGCGGTGCCCGCCAGGAATACGGCCGGGATCGACCAGAACACCGGGAATGCGGCGAGGATGCCGATGGCCGCGGCCGTCAATGAGATCAGCGCCAGCAACGGCGAGCCCAGCGTTGCGCCTGTCGCCACCAGGCCGGCGCTGGCGATGAGGGCGGCAATGGCGCAGTGCATGCGGCGTTCGCCGGTGCGATCGGAATGCGCGCCGTTCCACACCATCGCAATCGTGCCGGCGATGAACGGAATGGCCGAGATCAGGCCGATCTGGAAGTTGCCCTGCACGCCAAGTTCCTTGATGATCGACGGCGTCCAGAACGCGATGGTGGCGTTGCCGCTGACCACGCAGAAGTAGATCGCGGCGCAGATCCATACGCGGGCGTTGGCCAGTGCGGCGCCAAACGAGGCGTGCTTGGCGGGGTCGCGGTTTTCCACTTCAACGGCGCGGATGACGGCGTCTTGTTCGGCCGCGGAAAGCCACTTGGCCTGGCGCGGCGTCTCTGGCAGCCAGGCCAGCACGGCAAAGCCCGCCAGCACGGAAGGAATGCCTTCGAGCAGGAAGAGCCATTGCCAGTTGGCCAGGTGGCCCACGCCTTCCATGCGGCTCATGATGAAGCCCGCGACCGGGCCGCCCACCACGCCTGCAATCGCAAACGAGGTCATGAACAGGCCGTTGATGCGCGCGCGATATGCGGAGGGGAACCAGTACGTCAGGTACAGCACCACGCCCGGGAAGAAGCCCGCTTCGAAGATGCCCAGCAGGAAGCGCATCACATAGAACGACGTGGGTGTCTTCACGTAGATCATCGCCATCGAGGCCAGGCCCCACAGGATGGTGATGCGCGCCAGCGTTTTGCGTGCGCCGATCTTTTCCAGCAGGAGGTTGCTCGGCACTTCAAACAGGAAGTAGCCGATGAAGAAGATGCCTGCGCCCAGGCCATACACCGCCTCGCTGAACTGCAGGTCTTGCAGCATCGACAGCTTGGCGAACCCGACGTTGACGCGGTCGATCCACGCGAGGATGAACAGCACCACCAGGAACGGCACCAGCCGATACGCAATGCGGCGATAGGTGACATCCAGCTCGGTGCTGTGGAGCGGTTTGCTTGCGGGTCCGGCCGGATCGGCGTGCAGGGCTTGGGTTTGTGACATGGTTTCCTCCAGTGGCGTGAGAGCTTGCTTGCGCTTCGTTGTGCTGCTTTGGTGTATGAAGCGCAGGCATGAGTTGGGCCCGGCGCGTCTGTGCGCGCGCCTTTGATGTGGCTTACAGAAACCGCCTGCGTGGCCCGGACGCCGGCGGGGGAATGTTCTGGCTAGTCGATCAACGCAGGGCAGCCTCCACCGCCCGGCCGACACGCAGGATGCGCGCGTCGTCGCCCGCCAGACCACAGAGCGACAGGCCGACCGGCAGCTCGCTGGCGGCCTCGTTGGCGATATGCACGGGCAGCGTCAGCGCGCAGCCGTCCAGGAAATTGATCACGCTCGGGTTGCGCAGCGTGAGCGCGTTGGTGCGGAAGAACTGCGCGTCATCGGCTTCGAGCGGTGCGACTTCTGGGGGCACGATGGCCACTGTGGGCATCAGCCATGCGTCGAAGTTGCCCAGGCGCTTGCGGGCGGCGGCAATCATGCGTGCGCGTGCGTTCATCACGTCGATGTAGGCTGCGGCGCCCATTTGTTCACCGCGGCGGATGCGCGCGGCAACGCGCGGGTCGTATTGCGCTTCGGCGCGCGCCAGCAGCGGGCGGTGCCACGCGTATGCCTCGGCCGCCGTGAGACCGCCGCCGCCGTTGATCTCGGGCAGTTGCAGCAGCTCGGGGAATTCGAAGCGCACGATGTGTGCGCCGGCGCGTTCGAGTCGTTCCACGGCGCGGTTGAAGGCCTTGGCGACGTTGTTGTCGAGGTCCGCACCAACATAGTCCTGCGTGATACCGAAGCGCAAACCGGCCAGCGGCACGGCATCGGTGTCCAACGTCTCGCCGCTCAGGATGGCGTCGACGATGGTGCAGCAATCTACCGAGTTGGTCAGCGGCCCGCCCGAGTCGAGCGAGGTGGACAGCGGGACGCCGCCCGTCATTGGCACGCGGCGCGCGGTGGGCTTGAAGCCGGTCAGCCCGCAGAACGCCGAGGGAATGCGGATCGAGCCCCCGGTGTCGGTGCCCAGCGCGGCCACCGCCATGCCGCCTGCCACTGTGACTGCGCCGCCCGAGGTGGAGCCGCCCGCAGCGCGCGTGCCGTCGGCCGGTGTGCGCGGCGTGCCGTAGTGCGGATTCAGGCCGAGACCGGAGAACGCGAACTCGCTCATGTTGGTGCGGCCAAGCAGCACCGCGCCGGCCGCGCGCAGGCGCGCCACGGCGGCGGCATCGGCAGTGGCGCGCGGCTGATCAGCCAATGCGCGCGAACCGGCTGCGCTCACTTGTCCGGCCACGTCAAACAGATCCTTGATCGACACCGGCAACCCCGCCAGCAGCGAAGGCACGTTGCCCGCCGCACGCGCGGCATCGGCGGCGCGTGCCATGGCGAGCGCGCCTTGCACGTCGATGCTCACATAGGCGGCGCCACCTGCAGCGCGGTGCGATTCGGCGCGCTCGAGCGCGGCTTCGGTCAGCGCAACGCTGGTGGTGCGGCCGGCAGCCAGGTCAGCGGCCAATGCGCGGATCATGTTCGGGCGGGGCGTCATCATGCGGGTGGTCTCCGATGTTTCCGATTAGGTGGGGCGCTTCAGCCCTCGACGGGCAGCGTGTCGACAGCATACTGATGACGCAATTCGCTGCCCGACACCGGGTCGATCAGCGCCATGTCGAAGGCCTCGCCAAAACCGAGTTCGCCGATGATGGGCTGCGTGCCGCAGAACATGGCGGTGCCCACCGGCAGGGTGTCGGCGCCGGTATAGCGGCGGATCAGATCACGCGGGTCGAGCATGCGCGTGACGCCGCCTTCCTGGTACAGCGCGGTCTGGCCGTCGCGGGTGCGCCAGGTCTTCATCTGCAGGCTGTCCCAGTGATCGGCCAGTGCTTCGAAGCGCCACACATCGCGGCTCACGGGCTTGGCGCACATCTGCTTGGAGACCGTGACGCCATAGGCTTCGACCTTGCGGTCGGTGTGGTCCGAGCCGATGCCGACCAGCAGGCCCATCGGCGTGGAATACAGCACGAACTCCGCCTCGCCCGACGAATCGCCGCCGGGAATTTCCACGCGCGCATCGGTGGTCAGCAGCGAGGCCGACACACGATAGAAGCACGGCACACGCGCCGGGCGCGCTACGCCAATCGCTTCCAGTTCAGCAATATGGTGTTCGACGGCTTCGGCGTCGCGGCCGGTCCAGCCGGCAATGACGAGGTGGTCCACAGTCACGTCGATGGGACCGTGGCCGATCAGGTTCAGGTGCAGCGTGGTCATGCGGGAATCCAGGAGTGCGTTGAGGCGGAAAAAGCCGATCAGAGCGTGCGGATGATCGTGCGGCGGAACTCGTCGATGTGCTCGCGGATGGCCTCGCGGGCGGCGGGCACATCGCGGCGTTCCAGTGCATCGAGCACGGCGAGGTGCTCGTCGTACACGTTCTGCAGGTGTTGCGGCTCCGACAGCGACAGGAACCAGAAGCGCGCCTGCTTTTCGTGCAGGCCGCGCAGCAGTTCAGCCAGTACGCGGTTGCGCGAGGCGGCGGAAATGGCGAGGTGGAACTTGAGGTCCAGCGCCGCGAGTGCGGCAATGTCGCGGTGCTCGATCAGCGCGGGTGATGCATCGACGATGGCCCGCATGGCTTCGAAATCCGCCGGGTGGGCGCGCTCGGCAGCGAGCGTCACGCAAAGGATTTCGTTGGTAGCGCGCACCTCGATCATGTCGAGCACGTCATTGAGCGACAGAGGTGTCACCAGCACGCCCTTGCGCGGCAGGATCTGCACGAGGCCCTCGACCTCCAGGCGGTGCAGCGCCTGGTGGATCGGTGTGCGGCCCAGGCCGAGCAGCGCGCCGAGCTGTGCTTCGTTGAGCGGCTCGCCGGGGCGGAATTCGCACGCCATGATGCGGCGCTTGATTTCGGCATAGGCGAGTTCGCGCATGGCGGCGCCCTTGGGGGCGTGCGCGGCGGGTTCAATGGCAAACGGTGCAGATGCGGGTGCAGGTTTGGCAGAGCCGGAAACCAGCTTGATCGGACGCGACATTGGGGCGGCTTCGAATCTCGTAAAAGTCGAGTGATGGTATTGTGATATCTCACAGACCGTCAAGAGAACAACGCGCCGCATTCAGCTTCATTTGTCTAGGGATTTGCCCTGACATGCCACCGGCGGGATGCCGTTGAAATTCGTTATAGACTGCAACAAATTTCACGGAGACAGCCATGAAGATCGCCATCATCGGGGCGGGTATCGGCGGCCTTACGCTCGCGTTGATGGCGCAGCGCCAGGGCTTTGAGGTCGAGGTATGGGAGGCGGTGCAGACGCTGCGGCCGCTGGGCGTGGGCATCAACCTGCTGCCGCACGCAGCGCGCCAGTTGTGCGAGCTGGGGCTGGAAGACACGCTTAGTGCGCTGGCGATCCGCACTTCGGCGCTGGCCTACTACAACCGTTTGGGCCAGCCGATCTGGCACGAGCCGCGCGGGCTTGCAGCAGGCTACGACTGGCCGCAGTTCTCCATCCATCGCGGCGAATTCCAGATGGCCTTGGCCGATGCCGTGGCGGAGCGGCTGGGGCCGGATTGCATCCGCCTGGGCCACAGCTTCGAGGCCGTTCAATCGACAGGGGAGAAGGGCGGCTCCGTCAGCTTTACGCTCCGTAACCGGGCCAATGCGCGCGCGAATGACACCATCGTCGAATCGTCGGCCGACGTGCTGATCGGCGCAGATGGCATCCACTCCGCCGTGCGCAGGCACTTCTACCCGGCAGGCGATGTACCGCGCTTTGCCGGCCGGATGCTGTGGCGCGCCACGACCGAAGCCGAGCCCTATCTCGACGGCCGCACCATGTTCATGGCGGGCCACCAAGATCAAAAGTTCGTCGCCTATCCGATTTCCGAGCCGCTGCGCCAGCAGGGTCGCTCACGCATCAACTGGATCGCCGAGCTGCGCGTGCCCGACGAGGCCCCGCCGCGCAGCGACTGGAACCGCGAGGTCGACCGCGCCATCTTCCGCAGCGCTTTCGCCGACTGGAAATGGGATTGGATCGACATTCCCGCGTTGATCGACGGCGCGCAGGCCGTGTACGAATTCCCGCTGGTCGACAAAGACCCGCTGCCGCGCTGGACCTTCGGCCGCGTCTCGCTACTGGGCGATGCGGCGCATCCGATGTACCCGATCGGCTCAAACGGCAGTGCGCAGGCCATTCTCGATGCGCGCGCACTGATCGATTACCTGCTCGCCACGCGTGACACCGGCGTTGCGTTGCGCGAATACGAAGCCGACCGCTTGCCGCGCACGGCCGGCATCGTGCTCCGCAACCGCCTGAACGGGCCGGAGCAGGTCATGCAGCTCGCGCATGAACGCGCGCCGCAAGGCTTTGCGCGCATCGACGATGTGATCCCGCGCGCCGAGCTGGAAGGGATCGCGATGCGCTATAAAAAACTGGCCGGCTTCGATCCGCAGTCGCTGCGCGATCAACCGCCCATGCCCGGCCGCGCCTGAAAAACCGCAAGACGTCCACACGCCAGAAGAGAAGAGGGCTCCATGATCATTCGTCGCACCATCTGCGCTGCTGCCGCGCTGTTGCTCACCACGGCTGCCCATGCCGAAATCGTCGTCGGCGTGAGCCTGTCGACCACGGGGCCGTCAGCGTCGCTCGGCATCACGCAGAAGAACTCGCTGGCGTTCTATCCGGACACCATCGGCGGTGAAAAACTGCGCCTCGTGGTGGTGGACGATGCCTCCGACCCAAGCACCGGCACACGCCTGGCGCGCAAGCTGGTGACGGAAGACCACGTTGACATCATCGTCGGCTCATCCGCCGTGGCACCGTCAATTGCGATTGCCGAAGTCGCCATCGAATCGCACACGCCACAGTTGGCGCTGGCGCCAGTTGAACTGAAACCGGGCAAGGGGGATTGGACGTACCGCCTGGCGCAACCCATTTCGTTGATGGCCGAGGCGATTGCCGCACGCATGGCCGCGTCCGGCATCAAGAATGTCGGCTTCATCGGCTTTGCCGATGCCTATGGCGAGAGTTGGCTGAAGGACTTCACCGCCGCCGCCACGCCACGCGGCATCAAGATCGTCGACGTGGAGCGCTATGCCCGCGCCGATACCAGCGTGACGGGGCAGGTGGCCAAGCTGGTCAGCATCAAGCCCGATGCAATTCTGGTGGCTGGCGCGGGCACGGGCGCAGCGCTGCCGCACACTGCGCTGCGCGATCGCGGCTATGCGGGGCCGATCTATCAGACGCACGGCGCCGCCACGAAAGACCTGATCCGCATCGGCGGCAAGTCGGTCGATGGGGCCATCCTGCCGGCCGGGCCGGTCATCGTGGCCGAGCAGTTGCCCGACAGCCATCCGAGCAAGAAGACCGCGCTCGAATATGTCACGCGCTATGAGAAGGCCAACGGCCCTGATACGCGCACGCAGTTCGGCGCCCACACGTGGGACGCGCTGCAGGTGCTCCAGCGCATCGTGCCGGTGGCGCTCAAGAAGGCCAAGCCGGGCACGCCTGAGTTCCGCCAGGCGCTGAAGAACGCGCTGGAATCGGAGCACGACATCGTCGTCTCGCACGGCGTGCTCAACTACACCGGCGCAGACCATTTCGGTTTTGACGCGCGCGGCCGTGTGCTGCTGACCATCGACCATGGCAAATGGAAGCTGTTGAACTGAAATGCACGTGCACGCATGGCCGACGGCCGCCTCGCCGACGATAATCGAGGGTCTTCCACCATCGACACCGCCATGCCGCGCACGCCCAAAGCCGACGATCTGTATCCCGCCGTGGCCCCTTCCGGCCACTTCAACCCGCACCTGGCGGACGTGGAGTATGGCGCGCTCGACGGGCTGATCGGCTATGCGGTGCGGCGCGCGCAGTTGCACATCTACGAAGATTTCGTGCGCTCGCTGCAAGCGTGGAACATCACGCCGCCGCGCTTCTCGGCCATGACCGTGATCGCGCACAACCCCAACCTCAAGCTGACCGAGCTGGCCAACATACTGGGCGTGGCGCGCTCTGGCGCGGTGCTGCTGGTCGATACGCTGGAAGACATGGGCATGGTCGAGCGCCAGCCCTCGCCAAGGGACAAACGCGCCTTCCGGCTCGTGCTGACAGCCAAGGGTGCGACCACCCTGGACGAAATCACCCGTGCCGTGACTGCCCACGACGCCCGTGTGACGGCGCATCTTTCGGCCAATGAGCGGCACACCCTGCTGGCGCTGCTGAACAAGCTGGCATCGGGGCCGGATGGCGCTTCCTGATCGGCAAGCCGGTGCGCCCAAATGACAAGCGGCCCGAGTGTGGGCCGCTTTGCTTTGGTGCCAGCGCTTCAGCGTTTGTTCGCGTCGATGGCTTTCTGCCAGAGGTCCTTGTCTGGCGGATAGAGCGAATCGAAGTACTCGCGCAGCGTGCAGATCTCTTGGACGATCTCGAACGGAAAGCCTTGGCGGCCGCCGCGGTCATCCATCTGCAGGCTGTTCAGGTAGCGCCGGCAGCCGATGAAATCCGCCCACTTGGCAGCGATCGTGTTGATGACGCGCGGGAACTTGCGGCCGAGTTCGATTGGCCGCACCTGGTCGGGCAAGGACGCGAGCCACCGGATGGCGTCGCGGTTGAGCGCGAAGTCATCGGTGTTCTGCTGCTTGCGTTGAGACATGGGATCTTGAGTCATATCGGATGCGCACCCTTGAGGCTTAGTGTACCCCTGTCGCGCCGGGCTGCGAGCCCGATAGGCGAGGGTCTTGACGCATCACCTGTTTGATGCGGCCGCTGCCACTGTTGGTGTTCCACCGTTTGCTTGCCATGGCGGCGGTATGCCACGCGCCGCCCAATCCATATTCGTCTCAAGTTTTGCGCAGGCTTGCCGATAAGCCAAGCGCGGTTTGGCGCGCTGATGGACCAGAGCATCCACCAGTGTAAAACGCCTAGACTGCGAAACACGGGCCAGTGTCGGCTGGCACGCCGCTCCCCTAATTCAATCAAAAAACCGGACTTCGAGCCGAGGTAGGCAGGGTATGAAGCGAATCGATGCGAGCCAATTGCGGGTCGGCATGTTTGTGATGAAGCTGGGCGGGTCCTGGCTCAAACATCCGTTCTGGCGTGCGCAATTCCAGTTGTCGCACCAGGGCCAGATCGACGACATCCGCAAGGCGGGTATTACTGAGGTCTGGATCGACCCCGAGCGCGGCGAAGACGTCATGTCCGAGACGCTGATGCCCACTCCGGCGGCGGCACCCGCGCCCGAGCCGCTCAGGCGTGAGACCGTGGCCGCCCGGCCACCGATCATGCCCACGTCGCTCAAGGAAGAGTGGAAGCACGCCCAGCAGCTGATGCAGAACGGCAAGGCAATGCTCGGCCACATGTTTGCCGAAGCCCGCATGGGCCGTGCGCTGGAAACCGAAAAGGCGCTGCTGCTGGTGGATGACGTGTCCAACTCGCTGGCGCGCAACTCTTACGCACTGATTGCACTGGCGCGCCTGAAGAACAAGGACGACTACACCTACCTGCATTCGTTTGCGGTGTGCGCCCTGATGATGGCGCTGGCCAAGACGCTGGGCCTGCCTGAAGACGAGATCCGCGAATGCGGGCTGGGTGGCTTGGTGCACGACATCGGTAAATCGGCCATGCCGCGCACGCTGCTTGACAAGAGCACCGCGCTTACCAAGGAAGAACTGGCGTTGCTGCAGACCCACGCCGTGGGCGGGCATCACCTGCTGCAGGGCACCGGCCAGTTCAGCGAGATCGCACGCGAGATCTGCCTGCACCATCACGAACGCATTGACGGCAGCGGCTACCCCGACGCCCAGAAGGCAGAGGGGATCAGCCTGTGGGCCAAGATGGGCGCCATCTGCGACGTGTATGACACGCTCACCTCGAGCAGCCCGTATCACCATGCGTGGTCGCCGGCGCAGGCGCTGAAATACATGATGGCGCGCACCGATACGCAGTTCGATCGCACCGTGTTCCAGGCCTTCACGCGCAGCGTTGGCATCTACCCGGTGGGCACGCTGGTCAAGCTGCGTACCAACCGGCTGGGTGTGGTGGTTCACCAGAACGAGGCGTCGGTGCTCAAGCCAGACGTGGTCGTCTTCTATTCGGGCAACACCAAGACGCGCGTGCGCCCCGAGCGCATCAGCCTGGGTAAGTCAGATGACTCCATCGTCACCGTGGAAGACGCCACGACGTGGGGTTTGTCGGACGAGGAAGTCTCCGACATGTGCCTCGTTTGAGGTCGCCTGACAGCATGCCGCGCGGCTGGCAAGCCCCTACGCGGTATGTGTATTTTTCTTAACACGGACTTCAACAAACTTCATGGCACACCCCTCTAAAGTGGGGTAAGTTTGAGTCGTTAGTTTTTACATTGCTGAACAATCGTCACACATTTAGAGCGATGTCGGTAACCCGCAAACAAGCGATTCAGTCTTCCGGGGGGTGACATGAACGTTTCCAATCTGCTGCATGCGGCGTCGAACTGGGTCGTCCAGTCGCGCGCTTTCAATGTCACGCAATCGGTTGCGCACCATCGCACGGAAAGCGATGCGCTGTCGCACTGGAAACTCGATATCTGGCACAAGAGCGTGCCGTTTCTGTTTGAAGTTGGCGTGGCGGAGCCCGCGCATCAACTGTTTCCCAAGCATCTGGCGCATGCCGATTGGGTGGACGAACTGCACCACCACCTGAGCCAGCTTGTGGGCGTGTGCCGCGAGCAGTGCAAGATCGACATCCGCGCGGTGACGGGGCTGGCGCAGTCGCCGTGTTCGGTGCATTCGTTCCCGAGCATGCTGGTGTTCGCACATCAGCATTGCCGCCGCATTCCGCACAGCACGGATGCCGACTTTGCCGCCAACAAGCGCCACGTGTTCCGCTACGCAGATCAGGCCAACGTGTTCCGCGCCTACGACTTTGCCGGCGGCGAGCTGTTCTACATGAACGAGTGGGGCGCACACCATTTTGCGGCGCTGGCGTTGCAGGCCCGCACGCAGAATCGTGAATTGTTGGTCGACGCTGAAGTGCGTCACGCGCGCTCTGCGCTGGGGCTGCGCCGGTTGCTCGATGGCTTTTACGTGATCGGTGCGCGTCGTCAGGCGCAGCAGCGCTATGGCACGCGCCTGTCGGAAGCGCTGGCCAGCCACCAGGTGCCGCATCGCTGGATGCATGGTCGCCGTGAAAGCGAAGGCTTTGAGCTGTGCTTCCTGCCCAAATCCGACCGCTTCGCCAATTGTGTGGGCGAGCAACTCGTTCGTGACGGCTGGTTTGATTACGGCGCGTGGCTGGCCAGCCTGCACGATGCCACCGAAGTGGGCGCGCCCGCGCAACGCGCAGAGGCCGCCCGCAAGACGCGCCCGAACTGGAGGCGCGTGCCGGTGCCGAGCCTGGGCGTGCCGACCGGCCTCATGCCGGGCTTCGCGCACACGCGCTTGTAATACGGGGGTGCTACGGTTGCGGGTGCTGCCCCTCCACCTGACGGATTGCTGAATCGGGCGGCTGGTGTCAGAATTCGCAACTTAGTTGCATTGAGCGCACAATGTCGGGTGATATTGTGTGCCGGCATCTGCGCCCCGACCTTGCGTTCCTTCCGCTCCTCCTTCCTCCATCTGCGTTGGCTGGCTTGCCTGCTGACGGTGTTCCTGCTGTTTGGTCAGCAGGGCGCGCTGCGGCATGCGCTGTCGCATTGGAGCGAGCTGAGTGAAGGGACCGCGGTTGAGCTGGGCGCTGCTGCCGTCAGTGCCGTCAGTGCCGTTGCGGCCAAACCCACCGGCGCCGAACGCAGCCAGCCCGCGCAGGAGCACGCTGCGTGCTTGCAGTGCGCCGCCTTTGCCGCGCTCGCGGCAGCCTTGCCGATGCTCGCGGTGCTGCGGCTGCGCAGCACGCGGCGCTGGCACTTTCCGCGCATCGGTTTTCATGCGGGTGCACCGGTCTTTCCGGTGGCCGTGTGTTCGCGCGATCCTCCCATCTGCCTTTGATTCCTGCCTTGCCCGTTGGCTCGCGTGCTGTGCTGATGCACACGCGGGCCGCTGTTTGACGCATCCGCTCGATTCAAAGGTCTTTCATGATTCCGTTCCAGCCCCGCAAGCTGGTGATGGCGCTTGCCGCCGTGCTGCCATCCGTCGCTGCTGTCTCCGCCTTCGCCCAAGAGGCGACCGCGCCGGTGGTAGCACCTGCTACCTCCGCCACGCCTGCCGCATCCGCCAAACCGGCGGCCGCCGCCAATGTGCGCGACCTCAACGAAACCCGTGTGACCGCCAAGCGCCTGGACGCCGCGCGCAATGCGCTGTCGCCGGACACCGGCAGCTCCGTCTACAAATTCGACACCGACGACATCGCCCGCTTGCCGATGGGTGACGCCACCCCGCTGAACCAGGTGCTGCTGCAGGCGCCGGGCGTGGTGCAGGATTCGTACGGCCAACTGCACGTGCGTGGTGACCACGCCAACCTGCAGTACCGCATCAACGGCGTGATCGTCCCCGAGCCGATCAGCGGCTTCGGGCAGATGCTCGACACGCGCTTCGCCAATCAGATCAACGTGCTGACCGGCGCGCTGCCGGCGCAGTACGGCTACCGCACCGCCGGTATTGTCGACATCACCACCAAGGGTGCGTCCACCGATGAGGATGGCGAACCCAAGGCCTTTGGCGGCGAGATCGGCACCGTGCTCGGCAGCAACGCCACGCACGAGGTCAACGCGCAGATCCAGGGCACGAAAGACCGCTTCAGCTATTACCTCTCGGGCGTGTTCACCGAGAACAACCTCGGCATTGAAAACCCCACGGGCAATCGCAACGCCACGCACGACCACACCACGCAGAACAAGTCGTTCGGCATGCTGTCGTACCTGCTCGACAACGACAGCCGCGTGAGCTTCATGTTCGGCACGTCCAACAGCCGCTTCCAGATTCCGACGCGCACCGGGCTCGCGCCGAAGTTCACGCTGGACGGTGCGGTGCCGCCAGCGTCAGAGGCACTCAACGCCAACCAGCGCGAGAAGACCGACTTCCAGATCCTGACATATCAGCAGAAGGTGTCGCCCAAGCTGGACTACCAGGTGTCGCTGTTCCGCCGTGCAAGCCGCATCGACTACATGCCTGACCCGATTGGCGATCTGGTCTACAACGGCGTGGCCGCCGACATCACGCGCCGTAACGAGGCCTACGGCGTGCAGGGCGACGCCAGCTACAAGCTCAACGACAAGCACACACTGCGCGCTGGCGTGTTCGCGCAGCGCGAGCGCTACGTGGCCGACAACACCGCCAGCGTGTTTGCCGCCGACGGCACCGGCGCGCAGACCAGCACCACGCCGTTCACCATCGTCGACAACCACAGCGGCAGCGGCACGACCATGGGCGTGTACCTGCAGGACGAGTGGAAGCCCACCGACAAGCTGACCGTCAACTACGGCGCGCGCTACGACCGCGTCAACACCATCGTCAGCGAGCAGCAGTTGAGCCCGCGCCTGGGCCTGACGTATGACCTGACGCCGCGCACCCGCGTGCATGCCGGCTACGCGCGCTACTTCACGCCGCCGCCCACCGAGAAGTTTGACTCCACGTCGGTGCAGGCCTTTGCCGGCACGACCAACGCGCTGCCGTCGGACGCCAACACGGCCGTCAAGTCCGAACGCTCGAACTACTTTGATCTGGGGGTCTCGCACCAGCTCACGCCGCATCTGACGCTGGGTCTGGATGCGTATTACCGCGACGTGCGCCATCTGCAGGACGAAGGGCAGTTCGGCAATGCGCTGCTGTACTCGGCGTTCAACTACGAGCGTGGCCGCATTTACGGGCTGGAGGGCAGCGCGAATTATCGCAACGGCAACTTCGGCGCATACCTGAACCTGGCCGTGTCGCGCGCGCAGGGCAAGGGCATCGAGACCGGCCAGTTCCACTTCGAGGCCGACGCGCTGGCCTACATCAACAACCACTGGGTCAACCTGGACCACGACCAGCGCCTGACTGCATCGGCTGGCGCGTCGTATCGATATTCCGGCACGACCTATACGAGCGACGTGCTGTTCGGTACGGGCCTGCGCAAGGGCTTTGCCAATACCGACCACCTGCCGGCCTACTGGCAGATGAACGTGGGCGCCGCGCGCGACTTCAACCTGCCGACGCTGGGCAAGTTCAAGACGCGCCTGACTGTGCTGAACATCTTCGACCGCAGCTACCAGTTGCGCGATGGCACGGGCATCGGCGTGGGCGCGCCGCAGTTTGCGCCGCGTCGTACGTTCCTGCTTTCAGTCAGCAAGCCGTTTTAAGCGAAGCGGGCCAGCATGTTGGGCTGGCCCGGTCTTTCATTACATCGGTGGGACCATCCCGTCCTTGCCGACCAGCACGCGTTGGGCAACCAGCGTGCCCTGCGCATCGGCGCGCACGAACATCACGACGTGTGCGCCGGCTTTCAGGTCATCGCGCCGGCCGGGCGTGAAGGTGACGATCGGCACTTGCGGCGGCACCACGATGCGCTGCTCCCCATCCTTGTATTTGACTGACAGCGTGCGGCCCTGCGCGCCGGTGACAGCGCCTGCCTGTTCGACGGTGCCGTTGGTCATGCTGCTGTTCGGGCCCATGTCGTACGGGCGGTGACCATCGCCGGTGCCGCGCATGGCTTCGGGAAACACGTGCACTTCCAGCGCACGCAGCGTGCCGTCCGGCTGCTTGACGGCGGCCGTGCCGATATAGCTGCCAGCCTTGATGGCCGATGGTTCGATCGGCGCGACCTGGGTGACATTAATGTCCACCGGCAGCGTGACGGTGGCCTTGTTGCCGGCGGTGTCGGTCACATCAACGGCGGTGCTGCGTACGGTGTTGATGGTGGCGCGCACGCGCGTGGGCGCAGCGGCGTTTTGCGCAGAGGCGGCCAGCGGGAAGGCGGCTGCCACGAAGGTGACAAGCGCGGCAGTACGAAGAGGAAAGCGTAGACGGGTCATGGGGCAGGGTATGAAGTTCGCTCAAACGTGGGCGCGGCGGGCCAGCGCTGGGCGCACCTGCGCGCGCGCTGGTCCGCCCCCACTCTATAACCGGCTGCGTGGGCGGGCAGACCCGGTCCACAAGTATCCCGCTCGCCAAGCCGCGATGCTGGCCCGGCACGCGCTTGCCCTTGTACGTGGGGCGGCTGCGGCGCATGTTGTCGGACCAATCCGTGCCGCCGCCCGTGGGCGAATGCACGGGTACATCGCGGGCACCGGGCCTGGGAGCGATCGGCGCTTCGTCCAGGTCAACCGCGTCGGGGGCATCGGCGTCATCGTTCTCGCCCGCCAGGCCTGTGGCGTGCTCGAAGTTTTCGTCGTCGATGGGCGTGTCGACTTCGGGGTGATGCACGTCGTGTATGGCATCGGGCATCAGGTCGCCGCCTTCGCGTGTGACGGGTTCGTGCCCGGCGGCGCGGCGCTCGCCCGTGCCGGTGGAATCGGTGTCGCTGTCGAGGTTGACGTCACCCAGGTCGGCGCCGGCCGTGCGGTTGGCTGCGTTGCCGTGCGGGTGAACGGCGGGGTCTTCGTCAAAGCGGTCTTCAACGTCGCTGCCCAGGCCCGGGCCGCCAACCACATCACTGCCCGTGTCCGAACTGTCGGAGGGGCCGAGTGCATCGGTGCCGTGACCCTTGCCGGTCTGTGCAGGCGCTTCGCCTGTGCGATACAGGTTGCTGGTTGCCATGTGGATTCTCCATGCGTTCTTGCGCGCCGGGGCGCGACACTGCATGTGCAGCAAGGCGGATACCTGCGTCGGGGCGAACCGGGTTGTACAGATTGCGCTGTTCCTGCGGCACGCTCGTTGCGTGGCAACTGGGTACGGGCGAGTCGTCCGTAACCGACAAGGAGTCTGACGATGAAGCAACGCGCACAGCAACAGCACAAGCCTGCTGCCCAATCGAGGGAACAGAAGGGCGAAAAAAAGGGGGAAGGAAAGCAGGAGCGGACGGCAGGTGGTGCTGCGAACGATCGCGCTGAATCCGATCGCGCCGAGCGTACCCCGATGCAGCACGGCACCAATCAGTCGGCCAATCGCCCAATGCAGGTACCAGCAGAGGACGGCCGCGCCGCTGGACATGAAGGCCAGATGCCGCAAAACCAGCAGCGCCTGGGGCAGCATCAGAACAGTCGCAAGCAGCCATGAGCGCCCCGCAGAAGCCTGCCCGCGACGACAGGACCAAGGCGGCCAAGGCGCCTTCGGGTGACGCGACGGCCCGGCCCGTCGTGCCCGCCATCCCCAGCGAAAGCGGCGTGGGCGAGGAAGACCCTGGTGACTTTGAGAACGCGTCGATCCACTCGAACGATGGAAAGCGCCCGCACATGCCGCAGCCCAAGCCGGGCGAGCGGCGCTAACGGGTAGCCGCCATCACTTCAGCCGCGCGATGTCTGGCGCGGCTGAATCCAGTTTGCCGGCCACGCCAGGCGTGGTGCGCCAGAGACTGGCGCGACGATGCGCAAGTGCGCACCGCTGCGCGTATCGGCATGCAAGCGCCACCACCCGGACGCGTCCAGCACATGCGCATGGCCCGCGCCGAGCGTGTAGTGCATCGCCATGACCCAGCGCGAGGGCGGTTCGAGGCGCAAGCGGCCCTCCAATACCACCAGCGTGGTTCCGGCGGGCAGCCAGTGCAGGCTCATCTGTCCGGCGCCGAGCACCAGCCATTCGGGTTCGGATGCGGGTGTCGTTGCCGTCATGTCGATCTCCTGAACATGGCTCCAGCGTAAGCACGCGGCGCCACCGCCAACAGACACAGAACCGGCAACGGGCGGCGCAACAGCCGTGCCCTCGTGGCAATCTGTTGCGGTACAGTTTGCCGTTGTCTGTATCTGTTACGGTCGCGGTCTTGCCGGCATGATGTGCTGGACAGCTCTCCCCGCCTGTTGCCGCCGCTACCGCCTCTCCCTGCCCGCCATGTCCGTCACCGAGTTGACTCCCCCGCCTGCGCAGCCGCTGTATCGGACGCTTGCCGATCATTACCTCAGCGCGATCCGCAGTGGCGTGCTGGCGCCAGGCGAGCGCATGTCATCGGTGCGCATGCTGATGCGCACGCACGCGGTGAGCCTCTCGACCGCGCTGCAGGTCTGCCGGCATCTGGAGACGGAAGGCTGGCTCGAAGCGCGCGAGCGCTCCGGCTATTTCGTGCGCCAGCCGCGCCGCGCCTTGCTGGCGCCCGTGAAGGAGCCCGAGGTTTCGACACCCGATCCGGCCGCATACGTGGGCGTGCATGCGCGCGTGTCGGCCATCGTGGCACGCGGGCAGCAGGCTAGCGTGCACGTTGACCTGTCGGGGGCGAGTGGGGCGGCTACGTTGTATCCGTCGGCGGCGCTCAACCGGATTGCGTCGCAGGTGCTGCGCCGGTATCCGTTACTGCTCACGCAGCCGGTCATCCCGACCGGTCATCCCGAGTTGCAGGCTGCCGTCGCGCGTCGCGCGCTTGATATGGGTGTGCAGATTGCACCCGACGACGTGATCGTTACCCACGGTTGTATCGAGGCCGTCAACCTGGCTTTGCGCGCGGTCGCGCAGCCGGGCGACACGGTGGCGGTGGAGTCCCCGACGTACTACGGGCTGCTTCAGGTCCTGGAGAGCCTGGGGCTGCGCGCGGTGGAAATTCCTACCAGCCCGCGCACCGGCATGTCGCTCGAAGCGCTGGAGATGGCGGTGCAGGCGTACGGCAACATCCGCGCCGTGGTGGTGGTGCCCAACCTGCAGAACCCGCTCGGCAGCATCATGCCCGACGCGGCCAAGCGGCGGATGGCGGCCTTTTGCGACGCCAACCGCATCGCCCTCATTGAAGACGACACCTACAGCCCGCTGGCCGACAGTGCCACGCCGCTCAAGGCACTCAAGGCGTGGGACCGCACCGGCAACGTCATCTATTGCGCGTCATTGAGCAAGGTGTTGGCACCCGGCTTGCGCCTGGGCTGGATGGCCGCCGGCCGCTGGCAGGAGCGTGTGCAGATGCTGAAGTTTGCGCAGTCGCGGCCGAACGATTCGTGGTCGCAGGTGCTGGCGGGGCGCTTTATCGCATCAGGGGCGTATGACCGGCATCTGCGCACGTTGCGCCAGACGTTGCGCGAGCAGCGCGAGCGCATGGCCGAATCGATTGCGGGATGCTTCCCCGCCGGCACGCGGTTGTCGGTGCCGGCAGGTGGTTTGGTGATGTGGGTGGAATTGCCGGCCAACGTGTCGTCGGTGGCGTTGTTCGATGCGGCACTGGCGCGGGGCATTCGCATTGCGCCGGGGACGATGTTCTCGAACCTGAACCGCTTCGACCACTACTTCCGCATCTGTTTCGGGTTGCCGCCCTCGGCCAACCTGGAAGCCGCGCTGGCCACGCTCGGCCAGCTCACGCAGCAACTGGCTGAGCGCTGATCGATCGGCTTACCGGCACTTATCGGCACCACCCCGGCACAGCGGCAGGCGATTCCAGCCCCTGCACGCTCTGCGCAATCTGTTGCGACCATTGCCGCACGAGACGCTGGGTGGATGACACCACCGCATCCACGCCCGCATTTGCGTTCGCGCTCGCAGGCTGCCCATCCACAGGCAGGCTGAGCGTGGTCTGGCAAGTGAGGGCTCCAGCCGTTGCACCTTGCGTGGCCGCATCACGCGCCACGCGCCACGTCACCAGCGCCGCCACACCTTGGCCGGGCCGCGCATCGTAGCTGCGCATTTCAGCGCCGATGCGGTAGAGCGGCACGCCCGCCGGGGCGGCGGCATTCCCCACGTCCACTGCCGACAGCGTTGTCGCCAGGTTTGCAGATAGCGCATCGCGCAACTCCGCGCCGAACGGCGCGGCCCAGCGTTGCTGCTCAAGCGCCACCACTTCGCTGTCGGACGTGCGCAGCACGATCTGCGGCTTGTCCAGACGATCGGGCACACGCACACCTATGAGGCGGAAGGCGCGCTGGAAGCGGCCGGTGTCCGTTGCCTCGGGGCGTACCGACAGCGTATGCAGTGTCGGCTCCGGCGAGGCGCACGCTGCAACCAGGGCGGCCAAAGCAGCGGCGCCCGCCAGTCGAAGAGAAGAAGACAGCATCGTCGTTTGCATCGGCATCATTGCGCGTCCTTTGCCTTGCCGCGGATCAGCGCTTCCGGGTGGCGGTCCAGGTAGTCGGTCAGCACGCGCACGGACGCGGCGGCCTTGGCCACTTGTTCCAGCGTGTCGCGCGCGTTGCGCTGCAGCGGCGCGTCGTCGGAGAAGGCCTGGCGCGCAGAATCAAGCGTGCGGCGCGCTTCGGCCAGCGTTTCCTTCATCTGCGGCGCGAGGTCGGTGTTGACGGTCTTGGCCAGTTGCTCGGTCTGCTTGAGCGTGGCATCGAGCGTGGTCAGCGTGCGGTGGACGTCTTGCCCGATCTGCTCGAACGGCACCTTGTTGAGCTTCTTGGCGATGCCGGCAATCTGCGCTTCGATATCGTCGGTCGGGTTGTCGGCGGTCGGGAAGACGTAGGTGCCGTCGTGATCGCGCAGGCCGAAGCGCGGCGGTGTCTTCTCGCGGTCAGCCGGGTCGATGAAGTCGAGCTGCACGAACTGCTGCCCCGTCAGCAGGCTCGCGCTCTTCAACTGTGCGCGCATGCCGTTCTTGACCAGCACGTCGAACTGGGTGCGGACGTCTTCCACCGCGTGCTGCGGGTTGTCTTCGCGGATGTCCATGCCAAAGCGCGTCGGGTACAGCGTGGCCACCACCGGCAGCACGAACTCGTGGCGCTTCTTGCTGTAGTGGATGCCGATCGACTTGATCTCGCCCACGTTGATGCCCTTGAACTCCACCGGCGCGCCAACCGTCAGCCCACGCAGCGAGCGGTGGAAGTACATCACCACCGTTTGCGAGATGTGCTCAGGGTCCTTCAGCGCCATGGCTTCGTTGCGCACCAGCGGGAATTCGGCGTCGGATGCCGCCGGGTCGTGATCGGCCTCTTCCGGCGTCTGGAAGGCAATGCCTCCCAGCACGACCGTCAGCAACGATTGCGTGTCGACCTTCAGCCCGTTGGCATCGAGCTTCAAGTCAATGCCGCTGGCGTTCCAGAAGCGGGTGCCGCGCGCGATGAACTTGTCGAACGGCGCGTTCACGAAAATGTGCAGCGTCACGCCCTTGCCGTCGGCGTCGATGTCGTACGCGGTGACCTGGCCCACGCGCACGCGGCGGAAGTACACCGGCGAGCCGATGTCGAGCGAGCCGATGTCGGGCGCGTGCAGCTTGTACTGCTTGCCCGGCGCATCGGAGGAAATGGCCGGCGGCGTATCCAGGCCCTTGAAGGTGGATTTCTTCTCTTGCGAGCGACCGCCGTCCACGCCGATGTAGGCACCTGAGAGCAGCGTGCCAAGCCCCGAGATGCTGCCTGCCGCCACGCGGGGGCGCACCACCCAGAAGCGCGTGTCAGATGCCGCGAAGGCCTTGCCATCGTGCGTGAGTTCGAGCAGCACCACCGCGCCCGAGCGGTCTTCCGTGAGGCCCACGGCCTTGACCACGCCGATGTCGACGCTCTTGTACTTCACGCGCGTCTTGCCGGCTTCGATGCCCTCGGCCGAGCTGAAGGTAACGCTCACCTGCGCGCCGCGCGCCAGGATCACGCGCGCCATGAGCGTGGCACCCACCGCAAGCGCCACGATTGGCACAAGCCAGATCAGCGAGGGCAGCCAGCGCTTGCGCTTCGTGCGGCGCGGCGCAGGGACGTTGTCGTTATCGATGGGGTCGGTCATGCATCAGTCTCTTCGGGGTCGGGCTCGTCGACGACGTCCCAGATCAGGCGGGGATCAAAACAGCGGGCGGCGAACATGGTCAGCACCACCACGGCGGCAAATGGGCCGACACCGGGGCCGGGTTTGATGACGGCCAGCGTTGACAGATGCACAAGACCTGCCAGCAGCGTCACCACAAATACATCGAGCATTGACCATCGGCCGATGATCTCGACCAGCACATACATGCGTGTGCGCAGGCGCGGGTTCCAGCGCCAGCGTTGCTGCACCGACAGACACAGCACCGCCAGGATGCCGAGCTTGGCCAGCGGCACCAGAAAGCTCGCAATGAACACGATGATGGCCAGGTGCCACGAGCCCGACGTCCACAGGTAGACGATGCCGCTCATGATGGTGTCCTGCTGCGTGCCGAGCAGCGTGTCGGTAATCATCACAGGCAGCAGGTTGGCGGGCAGGTACATGGCCGCCGCGGCAATCAGCAGTGCCCAGCAGCGCGCGAGGCTGTCGGGTTTGCGCACGTGCATGCGCGACCTGCAGCGCGGGCAGACCGGCGCAGCGGCGGTGTCGTCGGGCGTATCTTCGTGCGTGAGCGCCGCTTGCGTGGCGGCTTTGGCCTGGGGCATGCGCGCCAGCAGGCCGCAGCGCTCGCAGGTCACCAGGCCGCGTGCGGCGGCGCGCAGCGGGCGGGCCTGTTGACCCGGTTGTTGGGCAGGTGCGGACGTGGCGGCGCTGTTCATGAGCGGTCCTCGCCGGGGCGGGCGGCAGCATCCATGCCGGTGGGCGCGTCGACTTGCGAGCCCGGCGGCAGTGTCAATCCGATCTCGCGCCAGAACGGGCGCAGGTCGATCGACAGTGCCACCGTCAGGAACACCGTGAGCGCGGCAAATGCCCACAGGCCTGCATCGGCCTCGAGCGACACCATGCGCGCCACCTTGATCAGCGCCACCACCACGCCCAGCATGAAAATCTCGACCATGGCCCACGGGCGGATCAACGCCGCCGCGCGCAGCACGAGCGCAGCGGCCGGATGCTGCCGCCCGCGCAACCGCGCGATCAGCAGCGGCGCCAGCACCGACATGTACATCAGCGGGAAGAAAACCGTGGTGAGCGCCACCAGCACGGCGGCGAAAAGCATGTCGTAGTCGTACAGCGCCACGATGGCGCCCCACAGCGTGGTGGCGTGCCGGTTGCCGCCGCCGTCCATCTCGGCAATCGGAAAGATGTTGGCGACGATGTAGACGATGATGCCCGTCACCACCAGCGGCAGCAGCACCGAGAGCCGCTCGCTCTGGTTGCGGTACAGCTTGACGCCGCAGCGCGTGCAGTGCGCCTCTTCATCGAGCGCGATGACCTCGTGCCGATGCAGGGTGTCGCAGTGCTCGCACGCGATCCAGGCATCGGGATCGCCAGGCAGGGGCTGCGCGACCGGGGCGACCTGCGTGGTAGAGGTGTCGCCCGCAGCGCGCCGTGAATGCGGCAGCGGGAAGGGGAATTTCACGTTGAACAGCTCCATCGTCGGGCTGGCGGCATTGTCGCGGCACTCGATTGGCGCGCGGCGGAGCACCGATAGTCGGGCGGGCGATTATACATACACACTTGAATGTATAGCTGAGTGCGGACACCCGCATTTTGACGCACGGGCGCAAGCAAATATCCCGCCATATACCCTTCTTGACGCATGGAACAGCGTGACGGCGGAACGGGCCTTGCTGTCGCGAGGGAGTACGTTTTCAACCCTTGAGGAGCCGTTGATGAAATCTTTCCGCGCATCTTCCCTCGTGATCGCGCTGGCGGTGGCAGGCGGCGCCGGTACAACCGCTGCCGGGGCGACTGCCACCGACACCAGTGCCAACGGCGGCCGTGACGCCTCGCGCAACCGCAATGCCGGCAGCGCAGGCGCGGGCAGCCGCTAGCGCAGTTGTGCTGCGTGGTGCAGCAGGTGGTCTTCGATGAAGGCCTGGATGAAGTAGTAGCCGTGGTCGTAGCCAGGGTGGCGGCGCAGTTGCAACGGCTGCCCGGCTGCGGCGCACGCGGCGGCAAAGTCGTCCGGATACAACTGCTCGGCCAGGAATTTGTCGGCCTCGCCCTGATCGATGAGGATGCCGCCCGGGAACGGGCACTGCGCCTGCTGCATCAGTTGTGTGGCGTCGTGCGCAGCCCACGCGGAGCGATCATCACCGAGATACCCCGTGAACGCCTTGATGCCCCACGGGCAGGCGGACGGATGCGCGATGGGTGCAAACGCCGATACCGAGGCGAAGCGCTCCCGATGGCGCAGCGCCAGCGTCAACGCGCCGTGGCCGCCCATTGAGTGCCCGAAGATGCCGACGCGCCCGGTGGCCACTGGAAAGGCCACCCGCGCGATGTGATGCAGCTCATCGGCGATGTAGCTCTCCATGCGGTAGTGCTCGCGCCAGGGCGCTTGCGTGGCGTCCAGGTAGAAACCGGCAGCGATGCCGAAATCCCAGCTGTCGGTTTCGCCAGGGACGTTGGCGTCGCGCGGGCTGGTGTCGGGCGCAATCAGGATGAGGCCCTCGCGCGCCGCCACGCGTTGCGCGCCCGCCTTGATGGCGAAGGTCTCTTCCGTGCAGGTCAATCCGGCCAGATAGAAGAGCGCGGGGCAGCGTGTGCCTGCCAACGCCTGCGGCGGCAGGAAGACCGAGAAGCGCATCGGCAGCCCGATCGCCGTCGAGACATGCCGATAAAAGCGCTGCACGCCGCCAAAGCAGGCGTGCTCGGAAATCAGTTCAAGTGCCGGTACCGGGATCGTCATAGCGTGGCTCCGTCTTCCAGGTTCAATACAGCACGACTGAGCGGATCGACTCGCCGCGCTTCATCAGGTCGAAGCCCTCGTTGATGCGCTCCAGCGGCAGCGTGTGCGTGATGAGGTCATCGATGTTGAGCTTGCCCTCCATGTACCAGTCGACGATCTTCGGCACGTCGGTGCGGCCGCGTGCGCCACCGAAAGCCGAGCCCTTCCACTCGCGCCCGGTGACGAGCTGGAACGGGCGCGTGCTGATCTCTGCGCCGGCTTCAGCCACGCCGATGATGATCGACTGGCCCCAGCCCTTGTGGGTGCACTCCAGCGCCTGACGCATGACTTTCGTGTTGCCGATGCATTCGAACGAATAGTCCGCGCCGCCATCGGTGAGCTGCACGATGTGGTCGACCACGTTGTCAACATCGTTCGGGTTGATGAAGTGCGTCATGCCGAATTTGCGCGCCATGGCTTCGCGCGCGGGGTTCAGGTCTACGCCGATGATCTTGTCGGCGCCGACCATCTTGGCGCCCTGGATCACGTTCAGGCCGATGCCGCCCAGGCCGAACACCACCACGTTGGCGCCGGCTTCCACCTTGGCCGTGTAGACCACCGCGCCCACGCCTGTGGTGACGCCGCAGCCGATGTAGCAGACCTTGTCGAACGGCGCATCGGGGCGAATCTTTGCCAGCGCAATTTCGGGCACCACGATGTGGTTGGCAAACGTGGATGTGCCCATGTAGTGGAACAGCGGCTTGCCGTCGAGCGAGAAGCGCGAGGTGCCGTCCGGCATCAGCCCCTTGCCTTGCGTGGCCCGAATCGCCTGGCACAGGTTGGTCTTGCGCGACAGGCAGAACTTGCACTGGCGGCATTCGGGTGTGTACAGCGGGATCACGTGATCGCCCGCCTTCAGCGACGTCACGCCCGCGCCCACTTCCAGCACCACGCCCGCGCCTTCATGGCCGAGGATCGCGGGGAAGATGCCTTCCGGATCGGCGCCCGAGAGGGTGTAGTAATCGGTATGGCAGATGCCGGTGGCCTTGATCTCGACCAGCACCTCGCCGGCGCGCGGGCCTTGCAAGTCGACTTCTTCCACGGTGAGGGGAGCACCGGCTTTCCAGGCGATGGCGGCGTTGGTTTTCATGCACATTCCTTTTTATTGAGTGGAGCCTGCCCGACATGAGCAGCGTAGCGATGGGTGATTGTAGGGGTTGCCTGCCACGGCAACGTGGCATTGCGTGAGACGAGCGCGATATCAGCCTTAAGAATTTCTTATGACGGCCGTTTCTTGAGCGACGGCAGGCCGACAGGGCCACGTGCCGCATGCCTTACATGGCGGAACCGCCGCCGTGGGCTTCGTAGGAAACGATACTGTGCTTGCATCCATCCGTACCCGCATTTTGCTGACCTGCGTTGCCATCGTGGTCGGCGCATTGACCTTCGCTGGTGGCCTGAACTACCTCGTCACCCGTTCGTACAACGAGGAATCGACCCGCCAGAGCTTGCAAGCCATCGTGCGTGGCCGGGTTTCGACCATTGACGAATGGGTCGCTGCCAAGACACAGATGGTCGTGTCGCTGCAGGACGTTGCACTTACCGCAGACCCCGTGCCCGTGTTCAAGGCCGTGCATCAGGCTGGCGGCTTCATCAACATCTATGTCGGCTTTCCCGACAAGTCGTACAAATTCTCGAACCCGGACGGCATTCCCAGCACCTATGACCCGACGGCACGCCCCTGGTACAAGCAGGCCGTGGACGCCGGCAAGCCAGTGGTGACGCCGCCGTACGTGAGCGCCAGCACCGGCCAGTTGGTGGTGACGTTCGCGGTGCCCGTTCTGCAAGGCGGCAGCCTCAAGGGCGTGATCGGCGGCGATGTGGCGATGGACAGCGTGATCGCCAATGTGAAGGCCATCCACCCGACGCCGGCCAGCTTCGGCTTCCTGGTCAACGCGGCCGGCAAGATCGTCGCGCATTCGAATGACAAGCTCACGCTCAAGCCTGCGACCGAGTTGTCTGCTGAGTTGAATGAAAGCACGCTGGGTGCGGTGGGTCAGGCTGACAAGCTGACGGAAGTGACCATCGACGGCGCCTCCAAGCTGCTCTGGCGCCAAGGCGTGAAGGGCACCGACTGGGGCCTCGTCGTGGCGCTGGACAAGTCTGACGCCACCGCAGGCATGCGTTCACTGGTGATGACCTCGGCCGGCGCGCTGGTGGGCGTGGCCATCGTGGCTGCGCTGATCGTCGGTGCGATGACCTCGCGTGCGTTCCGCCGCCTGTCGATGATCCGCGATGCGATGGACGACATCGGTTCGGGCAGTGGTGACCTTACCAAGCGCCTGCCGTCGGACGGCGAAGACGAGGTCGCGCAGATCGCCCGCTCGTTCAACACCTTTGCCGACAAGCTCACGGCGGTGATGCAGCAGATCCGATTGGGTAGTGACTCGGTGCGCTCGGCTGCGCAGGAAATTGCCGCCGGCAATGCAGACCTGTCGCAACGCACGGAAGAGCAAGCCAGCTCGCTGGAAGAAACCGCGTCGAGCATGGAAGAACTCACGAGCATCGTGAAGCAGAACGCCGACAACGCGCGTCAGGCCAGCACGCTGGCGGTGACGGCATCGGACGTGGCCACGCGCGGCGGCAACGTGGTCGGCCAGGTCGTGCAGACCATGGGCGGCATCAACGAAAGCAGCAAGAAGATTGCCGACATCATCGGCGTGATCGAGAGCATCGCGTTCCAGACCAACATCCTGGCGCTCAACGCTGCGGTGGAAGCCGCACGCGCCGGTGAACAAGGCCGCGGCTTTGCCGTGGTGGCCAGCGAAGTGCGCAGCCTGGCGCAGCGCTCAGCCGGTGCGGCGAAGGAAATCAAGGCGCTGATCAGCGACTCGGTGGATCGCGTGAGCAACGGCACGGTGCTGGTCGATCAGGCCGGCGTGACGATGGCCGAAATCGTGGATGCGGTGAAGCGTGTGACCGACATCATGGGCGAGATTTCGTCTGCGTCGGAAGAGCAGAGCAGCGGCATCGAGCAGGTCAACCAGGCCGTCAACCAGATGGATCAGGTAACGCAGCAGAACGCCGCGCTGGTGGAGCAAGCCGCTGCCGCGGCGGAATCGCTGGAAGAACAGGCCCACAACCTCAACGAGGCTGTGGGGCAGTTCCGCCTGTCGCATTAAGCCGCAAGCGTTACTGGGCCGGGGCACTTGCTGCCTTGGCCTTGTCTTGTTCTTCCGCAAGCGCAAGGTCGGCCGCTTGGGCGCGTTGCATGGCCGGGCGCGCCATCACGCGGTCAATGTATCCACGCACCAGTGGCGTTTCAGGGATGAGCTTGAACATCGTCGTCCAGCCCAGCGCCGCACCCCACAGCACATCGGCCGCGGTAAAGCGTTCGCCCAGCAAGTAAGGGCCTTTCTCCAGTTGCGCCGTCAGCGTGCCCAGCATGGTGTCGAAGTTGCCATACGGCGACAGCGAATACGCGGCCGGTTCGCGCTTCATAGAGCGATCCACAATGGCCGGCTCGAAGCACGCGCCGTAAAACGCCATCCAGCGCAGATACGCGCCACGCAGCGGATCGCCCACCGCCGGTGACAGCCCGGCTTCTGGATACAGCTCTGCCGCATACAGATACACCGCCACTTGCTCGGTGATGACCTCATCGCCATGGCGCAGTGTCGGCACCTTGCCCAGTGGGTTAATGGCGAGAAACTCCGGCGTCTTGTGTTGCCCCGTGCTCAGGTCGAAGGCGTGCAGCGCATAGTCGGCGCCGAGTTCTTCGAGCAGCATGCGTACGCCCCGCGAGCGGCTGCGTGGCGAATGGTAGAGGGTCAGGTGGCGGTCTTGTGGCATCGTCGGCTCCGGTGCGGGCTGAAAATCAGTGGGAGAGAGATTGCCACACTAACCGGATGCGCCCCGCCTCCTGGAACATTCCGCTGTGGCGACGCATACCGGCGGTTGCGAACAGATTGCAAAGGCGCCCGCGCCAGTTGTCGCGTGCAGCCCATATCCCCGGCTAACGGCAGCATCGGGGGCATCTTTACCGTGCCATTGGACCCGGGCCACGAGGGCGGCCTGCAAACAAATGCAAAAGGATTTTGACGGGATGTTCAGGCCGCAGGGCTGAGCCGGGCCGGGCGATGAGGTTGTTGCCTTGGTATGGCACGAAATGGGGATGCGCCTTGATCGTCCATTGCAGCGTGCATCTCGTGCCTGTGGGGGGGCGGATGAGCCGAGCGGGCCGATTACTTCACGGCCACCTCCGAGTGCACCACTTCCGGCGCCTTTGCGAAGAACGGCCCCGCCAGCTTGCGCCATTCCTGGAAATCGTCGGATTCGCGAAAGCTGACCATGTGGTCTTCCACAGTGTTCCAGCGCACGAGCAGTACGTAGCTGGTGTCACGCTCGACGATGTGATGCAGCTCGGCGCCGTGGCAGCCCTTGGCGCGCGCAAACAGCGGCAGGGCTTGCTGGACAGCGGCTTCAAACTCGCGCTGCTTGCCGGCAAGAATTTCGATGTGGGCCATTTCGAATACCACGTTGTGCTCCGTTTGGTTGGATGGGGTGGCAAGACTATAGTCGGCAATCCTCGCCGCCACGACCCCGCCGCCATCGGGGTTGTTTGACAGCGCGGGCGTCAACTTTTGGTTGGCTTCGAAAGCCCGGTCTGCCGCCCCTATGACAACGGCGGCCACGCGGGCATACTCGGATTCCATTGCCTGGCCCGAATCCTGCTCAGGCTCTTCAGACGTCACCTTCAAGCGAAAGCAATCCATGGACAGCGGAAACGACCACCAGAAATTTTTCTACCTCCTGCTGTTCGTCGTCACGCTCGGGCTCTGCTGGATCCTCTCGCCGTTCTTTGGCGCGGTGTTCTGGGGCGTCATCCTGGCGATCCTGTTTCAGCCCGTGCAGCGCACGTTGGTCGCCCGGATGGGCAAGCGGCGCAATCTTGCCGCGCTCGCCACGCTCGCCTTGATCATCCTGATCGTGATCCTGCCCGTCATCTTTGTCGCGGCGACCATCGTGCAGGAAGTCGGCGTCGCCTATCAGGAAATCCAGAACGCGCAGCCGAACTACTCCCGGTACCTTTCGGAAGCCGTTCACGCGTTGCCGACGTGGGTGCAGCAACTGCTTGCCAAAGCGGGCCTGACCAACATCGCCGGCATCCAGAAGAAGCTGGCCGATGGCGCGGCACAGATCAGCCAGTTTGCCGCGGCGAAGGCGTTGAGCATCGGGCAGAACACGTTCCAGTTTGTCGTCGGCTTTGGCGTGATGCTGTACATGGTGTTTTTCCTGCTGCGCGACGGTGCCGAGATCGGCCGCCGCGTGCGCCGCGCGCTGCCGATGGATGAAGAGCACAAGCGCCTGCTGCTGAGCAAGTTCACGACGGTCGTGCGTGCCACCGTGAAGGGCAACATTGCGGTTGCGCTCGTGCAGGGTGCGCTCGGCGGGCTGATCTTCTGGTTCCTGGGCATCGACGGCGTGGTGCTGTGGGGCGCGCTGATGGCGTTCCTGTCGCTGCTGCCCGCGATTGGCGCGAGCCTCGTGTGGATTCCGGTCGCGCTCTACTTTCTGATGGTGGGCGCGATCTGGAAATGCGTGATCCTCGTCGCATTCTGCGGCGGCGTGATCGGCCTGGTCGACAACCTGTTGCGCCCGCTGCTCGTCGGCAAGGACACCAAGATGCCCGACTGGGTCGTGCTGATTTCCACCCTGGGCGGCATGGAGCTGTTCGGTATCACCGGCTTTGTGATCGGGCCGCTGGTTGCTGCGCTGTTCATGGCGAGCTGGGACATCTTTGCGCGCGGGCAGGGCGATTGACGTGCCCGCGTGCGTGAGTGCTTTAACGGGCGCTTTATCGCGCTCGTATTCGCTCGAAGCGTTCAATGAAACGTTCATCGAACATCGTGGCCGGTGTCCAGAATTCGCCAGGGCGCCCGGTCTTGCTTCCTTCCTTCACGTAGTCCCGCGCGGGCGGTCAAGGCGCCTGCGCCCGCCCGGCCCGACTATTGAAAGCGCGTTCCACATTGCGAAATCCGCGTCGGGTTTCCTCGGTATCACCTTCCCGTTTGCTGAAAACACGTTCCGCATCGCAAAATTTGTTCGCTATCTCATTGATAAATAACAAAAAACTAACTCTTATGTCTTATATAAGACCTTGCTGCGACGCGTCAAAGGCGCCCTACAATGAATCCATGCTGCTCGCTTCGAACTCCGTAGCTGCACACGCAACCGATTCTTCTCAAACGCGCTTTATTTCCAGGAAATTGACATGGCCCAGTACCAAGACGACATCAAGGCAGTTGCCGGTTTGAAAGAAACCCACGGCAGCGCATGGAACGCGATCAACCCTGAGTACGCTGCCCGCATGCGTGCACAGAACAAGTTCAAGACGGGCCTGGACATCGCCAAGTACACCGCCAAGATCATGCGCGCCGACATGGCTGCCTACGATACGGATCCGGCCAAGTACACGCAGTCGCTGGGTTGCTGGCACGGCTTCATCGGCCAGCAGAAGATGATCTCCATCAAGAAGCACTTCAACAGCACCGAGCGCCGCTATCTGTATCTGTCGGGCTGGATGGTTGCTGCGCTGCGCTCGGAGTTCGGCCCGTTGCCGGACCAGTCGATGCACGAAAAGACGTCGGTCAGCGCGCTGATCCGCGAGCTGTACACCTTCCTGCGTCAGGCCGATGCCCGTGAACTGGGTGGCCTGTTCCGCGAGCTGGACGCTGCCAAGGACGCCGCCGCCAAAGCCGCCATCCAGCAAAAGATCGACAACCACGTCACCCACGTGGTGCCCATCATTGCTGACATCGACGCTGGTTTCGGCAACGCCGAAGCCACGTACCTGCTGGCCAAACAGTTCATCGAAGCTGGCGCATGCTGTATCCAGATCGAAAACCAGGTGTCGGACGAGAAGCAGTGCGGCCACCAGGATGGCAAGGTCACCGTGCCGCATGAAGACTTCCTGGCGAAGATTCGCGCGATCCGTTACGCGTTCCTGGAGCTGGGCGTGGATGACGGCATCATCGTGGCCCGTACCGACTCGCTGGGCGCCGGCCTGACCAAGCAGATCGCCGTGACCAACACGCCGGGCGACCTGGGCGACCAATACAACGCGTTCCTCGATTGCGAAGAACTGTCGGCCGACCAACTCGGCAACGGTGACGTGATCATCAAGCGCGACGGCAAGCTGCTGCGCCCCAAGCGCCTGCCGAGCAACCTGTTCCAGTTCCGCGCCGGCACGGGCGAAGCACGCTGCGTGCTGGATTGCATCACCTCGCTGCAGAACGGCGCCGACCTGCTGTGGATCGAAACCGAAAAGCCGCATATCGCCCAGATTGGCGGCATGGTGAGCGAGATCCGCAAGGTCATCCCGAACGCCAAGCTGGTGTACAACAACAGCCCGTCGTTCAACTGGACGCTGAACTTCCGTCAGCAGGTGTACGACGCAATGAAGGAAGCCGGCAAGGATGTGTCGTCCTACGAGCGCGCCGCGCTGATGAGCACGGAATACGACGACACCGAACTGGCGAAGCAGGCCGACGAGAAGATCCGCACCTTCCAAGCCGACGCATCGCGTGAAGCCGGGATCTTCCATCACCTGATCACGCTGCCGACGTACCACACCGCCGCACTGTCGACCGACAACCTGGCCAAGGAATACTTCGGCGACCAGGGCATGCTGGGTTACGTGGCTGGCGTGCAGCGCAAGGAAATCCGTCAGGGCATCGCCTGCGTCAAGCACCAGAACATGTCGGGCTCGGACATGGGCGACGACCACAAGGAATACTTCAGCGGCGAAGCCGCCCTGAAGGCAGCGGGTAAGGACAACACCATGAATCAGTTCCACTGATCCGCGGTATCGCAGTCCCCAAAGCAAAACGCCAACCCATCGTGAACTGCACCCCAAGAGTTGGACATGGATCCAACCCTTGGGGTGTTTTTCATGGCGAAGTACGATGAGCAGTTCAAACGACAGATTGTCGATAAGTATCTTGAAGGTGAAGACGGCTACAAAGCCTTAGGGGCGCGTTACAGGCTGGATGCCACGATGATCCGGCGCTGGTTGGCAAGCGCTACGCGACCTGTTCGACCTGTATCGCCAGGGGCGTACTCAGCGTCATCAAAGCCATCTCCGTGGTGGGCAACACCGGCCAGAAACGATGTCGCGTTGTCTTGTACGGAAACAAGCGTTGCTGGGTGAGGATTCGCTCGCGGATGCTGTCCACGTTAAAGGGCGCCCCCGTTCGCCAGTGCGTGACAGAAACACGCGGATCCGCATAGTCCAGCAGCACGCAGGGCAAGTGGTGCAATCCGAGCAGGGCCGCTGCACGAACCCGGTGGTTGCCGTCCATGACGATACCGGTGGTCCGCTCGACAGGGATGAGCGTGTTCCATACACCGGCATTCTCGATGCTCGTGGCCAACCGTTGCACCGCACCGGCGTCGACTTCTTCCGACGGCACGAAGAACGTCGTGGGTTTCAGGGCTATGCAGTACGTCAATTCAGCGTACATCGGCCATCTCCTGCGCAAAGCTCTTCACCGCATCGACCAGTGCGTCGATTTCCTCTTCGCTGTTGTAGGCGTGGATGGATACGCGCACCATCTCCTGCAATCCGCGCGCCTGCATGTCGAGCATGGTGGAGCGGACTGTGGTGCGCGAGACGTTGATGCGCCGTGTTTGCATGGCCAGCGCACGTTCCACCGCCTGCGCTGAACAGGCATCGAGCGTGAACGTGACGATGCCCGATTTGAGGGCGCCGGTATCACACACGCTGACGCCGTGGATATGCGAGAGCCGTGTGCGCAACGCCTCAGCCAACGTGCGGATGCGCGCCCACATCGGGGCGATGCCAATGGCAAGTGCGTAGTCAACGGCTGCGCCTAGCCCGAGCTTGGCGGCGACGTTGCATTCCCAGTTCTCAAAGCGGCGCGCGCCGGGCCGAATCTCGAACTGCGTGGGGGTTTGCAGCGTTGCCGCGTGCAGGTCGAGGAAAGCCGGCTCCAGTTGTGCGCACAGTTCGCGTTCCACATACAGGAAGCCGACGCCGCGCGGCCCGCGCAGATACTTCCGGCTCGTCGCCGAGAGGATGTGGCAGCCGATCTTCTGCACATCGATCGGCAAATGCCCGACGCCCTGGCAGGCATCGAGCAGAAACCACACGCCAGCCGCCCGCGCCAGGGTGCCGATGACTTCCACCGGCTGCACGGGCCCACCGTTGGTGGCGATGATCGGCAGAGAGATGAGCCGCACCCGCGGGTCTGCCAGCATGGTTTGCAGCGCCCGCACCGAGATTTGCCCGGCTGCATCGTTGGGAACGATGCGCACTTCGATGCCGCGCTGCCGCTGCAATTGCAGGTAGGGGATGTAGTTGCCGGCGTACTCGGTGGCGGAGGTGAGAATCACATCGCCAGTGCGCAGGGGCAGCGAATAGAACGCCATGTCCCATGCGCGTGTGGCGTTCTCCACCACCGCGATTTCGTCCGGCCGCACATTGAGCAGCCTTGCAATCGATGCGTAGACGTTCTCCAGCCGCTGGCCGGCGGCAGCGGCTGCCTCGTAGCCGCCGAGTACCGCCTCGCGCTGCAAATGCCCGATGACGGTATCGAGCACCACCCGCGGCATCAGGCTTGCACCGGCGTTGTTGAAGTGGATCAGCTCATCGGCGCCGGGTGTGTCGGCGCGCAGTTGGGTAAGGTCGAGCATGGCTACCTGAATGGATGGGGGCGCCGGGCAATTGCCCAACGCGGGTTCACGATTGGCTGGTGGTGGCTTGCGCATGCGCGGCGGCAGCATCCTCACGCCTGACAGCCAGGATGCCGGCCAACGACAATACGTATGCCGCCGCCACGAAGAAGTACGTGTACTGCAAGCCCGCTGCCTGGCTGAGCCAGCCGCCCAGTGCGATGCCGGTGATGGACGAGAACTGCGTCACGCTCTGCGCGATGCCCAGCGTGTGGCCCTGCCGTTGGGGCCCGGCGGCGCGCGACACAAGCGACATCAGCACCGGCGTGGTCGCCCCCAGCAGCACGCCCCACGCAAAGTGGATGACGACAAAGACGACGATGCTGCGCGTGAAGGCTGCCGCCAGCGTGAGAGCCGCACAGGCCAGCGCGACATGCGTCATCCGGCGCAGGGCTTCGGGTAGTGGCTTGTCTTCAAAGTGACGCGCCCATAGCGAAGCAGAGACCACGAAGCCCAGCGCCAGCAACCCATAACAGAAGCCGACCAGCCAGTTGCTGACGCCGAACACCGTGCCGACATAGAGCGAGAACGGCGCTTGCGTGAACGTCCGGCTGACCAGCAGCAGCCCGGTCACCGCCAGTAGCCCGGGGATGGGCGCAGAGCGCCAGATCGACTCGCGCACCGGTCGCGTTGTCGGGCCCGGCGCAGGGGATGCGACTGCCCGTACCGACACGTTCGGCAGCATCAGGGCCACGGCCAGCGCGCAGGCTGCACATAGCACGGCGGCGATGGCGTTGATCCAGAAGAACGTCGCGTGGTCGAGAATCCATCCGCCGGCCACCGCACCGACCAGGGAACCTAGGTTGGTCGACACTTGCAAATAGGCGAACAGTCGTGCCCGGCGCATGGGCGATTCGATGCTCACGCCGTAAGTCTGCGCCGGTGCGATATAGCCGGCACAGGCACCCTGGATGAATCGCAGCGCCAGAATCACCCACACGTCAGTCGAGAACGCCAGCGCCAGTTGCGTCAGCGCCAGCCCCAGGAGGGCGCGCACCATCATCAGCTTGTGGCCGAAGCGGTCGCCCACGCAGCCCCAGAACGCAGCGGTCAGCATGATGCCGAGCATCGGGCCAATGTAGACCGCCACGCTGGCCACGCCGAATTGCCATGCCGATGCACTGTGCGCCTTCAGATGCACGGGCCAGAACGGGCCGCTCATTTCCATCGCACCCATGGAGATGAACTGGATGGCGAAGAGCGCGTGGATCAGCCGTGCAGCGCGATCCGGGGGGAGAGCCGATGCCGAAGCCACAGGCGCTGCGGTCATCGCTCAGGCCTCGTGCTTGCGCAACGTCAGGGGGTTGGGTGCCAGGTGCTGCAGCCGGTAGTCCGCATACTTTTGCAGGTGCATGCGCAGCACAGAACGTGTGGGCCATGGCTGCTCCAGGAACGCGGCGCGCTCCGTCTGCCAGAGTGCGCGGTCGACGCGCGCTGCGTGCGCATCAAAGGCGCGGGCGGTTTCTTCGGCGAGGATGTTCCACAAACGCGCGTCTTGCAGGCCGTAGGTCTGCGTCAGCAGCAGCGCGACTTCATGCAGGTGGCAGAAGAAGCAGGCGTCGAGCACGAAGGTGCGCACGGGCTCGATGTCTTCCGTGAACACCGTGGGCAGGATCGGCGGGTTGACGTATGGCTTCAGCGCGTGCCCGCGTGCGTTGAGCAGCGGGGCAAAGGTCCGGCCGTCGCCAAAGTCTCGGATCAGCAGGCTGCGCGGCGTTCCGTCCTCGGCAAAGAGCACGGTCGTGTTCTGCTGGTGCGCTTCCAGCGCGATGCCGTACAACAGGTAGATGCCAATGACCGGATGCGTAACGACGCGGGCGTACTGGCGGAAGTACGCTTGCACGGCTTCCGTTGTTGCAGGGCCTTTGCCTTGCTCAATCAACTCTGTGACCAACGGCCGGCCTGACCCGGGGGCCTCCGTCAGCAGCGCCGCGACCGTCACGGGAAACAGGCCATCGGTGCGCTCAAACGCTTCGCGGCTGGCGCGATAGGCGACGGACAAATGACGGCCGGGCCGGTCTTCCTGCCGCACCGCGTGTTTGTAGTGAAGAGCGACCTCTTCGGGGAAAATCTCCAGCGTTTGGTCAAAGCCCTGTTCGTCGGCCAGGATGCGCTGGATGACCGTGCTGATGCGCGGCCCCATGTGGATCGATTTGGCTTGCAGGCTGCGCTGCTCGCTGGTCAGCCACAGTGCCACCGGTAGCTTGATGAACGGGGCCGCACCGCCCAGTTGCGGCAGCATGGTGCGGAACGACATGGTCGGCCACGTGTCGATGTTCGGGCCATCGAGGAGCAGGATGCCCTCTTCGATCTCGGCAGCGTATTCCTTGCGCACGAAGTGCTCGAGATGCCAACTATGCAGCGGCAGTGGCAACCATGCCAACGGGTCGAGACCACGCGCGTCCAGGCCGGCCTTCCATTGCGCCCACACCTGTGGGAATTGCACGGCAAACCAGTCCAGGTAGCTGCCCACGTGCGGCATGCGTTCCAGATACGCCATATCGGCGCGCAGGGCGGCAATGCGCACCGCCACCGTGGCGTGAAATTCCGGCGACAGCGCAGCCACCTCCGGCGGAGTCAGGTCGGGCTTGCTCTTCCAGGTCGGATAGAACGGGTGGCCTTCCAGCGAGCCCCATTGGTCGAGCAGGATGGCACCGTCGCGCACGTGCGGTTGGCGGCGCAGATAGTCGACCAGCCCGTGTGCACCGGCTGCGCTGATGTGTTCCTGCAGCTCGGCGTTCCAGGCGTCACGATAGATGCGTGCCAGCGCATCGTTGTCGATGCTGTTGGCGATATCGGTCTTCAGGCCCTCGACGCCGTCATCGCTGGGCGAAAAATCGAACGCCGGTCGCAGCACGTCGAGCAGTTGCGACGCTGAATCGATCTGCATGCGGGCGCCGTCTCGCTCCACAAGCGTGATGGTGCCGCGCAAAAGGCAGGTGTTGGCCGGTGCACGTGTCAGGTCGCTGAAGAAGACGAGCGCATGCCGGTGCCACAGCGGCAGCCAGGCGCTGCGTCCATCGGGCGGGAAGACGAGCGTATCCGGATCGATGATCCGTTCCGCGAACAGGCAGCGCACGATACGCCGCAGGGCGTTGTGCCGGGCGGTCGAGAGGGCATTCTCTTGCCGGTCGGCATAGAACGCGTGGTCGGGTTGCAGTAGCGAAAGAGACGGTTTCATGGGATCTGGTCCGGTTCAGGAGGGTTTGGTCTCATGCAGCCAGCCGCTGCGGCCATGTCTTGGGAAAGTAGTCGAGCGCCGAGCTGCGCAAACCTTCCATGTACGAGACATTCCAGCGAAAGATTTCCTCGATGTGCGGCAGCGGCACGGCCAGGCGGCGGCCCATTTCCACCAGCAGGGACAGGCCATAGGCCACGTCTTCGTGAAAAGCGCGGTGCGTCTTGTCGACGACGTAACCGGATTGGTCGGCGGCGGGCACGAGCGGCGCCTCGATGGCGTCGTAGGCGCGGTTGGTTCGCAGCACGGAGAGCATCGTGCCGTGGTCGGCAATCTGGTCCGCATACGCTTCGATGATCTCCTGCTTCAGCGGCTTGACCGATGACAGGTCGACGCCCAGGCGCTGCTCGATGGCCTTGCATAGCTGCTGGTTTTCCTCGTCGCTGCGCTCCAGGAAGTACGCGCCCAGTTCGGGGCAATCGGTCCACCAGCACAGGCGTTGAGCGAACACCCTGTCATGCCATTGCGCATACGGGCCGATCAGCCCGTAAACGACGGAGCTATGCATGATCGGGTTGCCGGGCGTGAGCGTGATCTCCAGATAGTCGTCCAGCAGCTCAACGGAAGACGTGTACAGCCGCTGCAAGTGCGAGAGCAACGCGGCGCGTGCTGCGTTGCTCTCGCGTGCATGGGTGGCAACGTACAGCGCACTCTTGGTGCCGCCCATGCGTACCGATACCCCGGGCTCCAGTTCAAACGCGGTGTGGGCAACGTCCTTCATCCCCCAGATCACGGCGTTGGGCCGCGCCGCCAGCGCCTGTTCGGCAAGCCAGTCGAAACCGCAGAACCCGGGAATGGCGCCCACGTACACCGGCTTGTTTGCCGGCAGATGCGGCGTGATGCAGGCCAACAGCGCCGGCCGCACGTGCGCGGGCACGGTGACGATGACGATGTCCGCGTCGGCCAGGATCGGTGCCGGATCTGCGCCGAACGCATCGAGGCTGGCGCGCAGCGCTGGGCCATCAGGCATGCGTGCGGTCAGGGCACCGTGTTGCTGATAGGCGGCGACCGCATCCACGTTGCTTGTGAGCAGCGATACGCGCACGCCCGGCACCTGCTTGAAGAGCACAGCCGACAGATGTCCCGTGCGCCCGCCGCCGCAGATGACGACGTTCAGGCTCGCCATGGCCGTCATACGGCATGCAGCCGCGGCAATTCGCGCGGCATGTCGGTGGCTTGCGTCGAGCCGGCGTCCTGGCCCAGCCAGTTGTCGAGTTGATCCCACACCAGCGGGTCCAGCAGGTTGCGCTCTTGCAGCCAGGTCTCGCTGAAGACTGTGTGCAGATATTTCTCGCCGCCGTCGGCCACTGCCGCCAGCACGTTGCCCCGGATGAGGCCGCTGTGGATGAACTCGAGCGCCTTGTAGACCACGCCGCCGGTCGAGCCGCCCACCAGCAGACCTGTGCGTTTGGCCAGGTAGCGGGCAGTCTCGAATGCGCAGGAGTCGGGCACCTGCGCGCCCAAGTCGATACAGCTGTAGTCGAGTACCAGCCCGACCGTGTCGCCTGCGGGCGTGCCGGTGCCGGATTGGTAATACGGGTGCCCAGGCTGCCCGAACACGATCGAGCCGTCCGGCTCCACCGCGATGGTCTTGGTATTCGGGTTGTGGACCTTGAGCCCGCGTGCGATGCCCGTCATCGAGCCGCCAGTGCCGACGCAGCCGACGTACGCATCCACCTCGCCCACCTCTGCGATGACCTCGCGCACGAAATCAGAGTAGCCGCCGGCATTGGCGGCATTGTCCGACTGGTTCATGAACACCGCGCCCGGAATCTGGCTGGCCAGTTCTGCGGCCAGGCGCTGGCGCTCGACCACAGCCACTTCGTCTTCGCGGAACGTGCCTTCCACGTAGCGGATTTCTGCGCCCAGCGCGCGCATCACGGCAATCTTGTCCTGCGCGGCATGGTGGTCGACCACCGCAATGAAGCGCATGCCGAATTCGACCGCCGCGATCGCCAGGCCGATGCCGGTATTACCCGATGACGACTCGACGATCACGCCGCCCGGCTTGAGCCGCCCCGCCTTGACGGCAGCGATGACCATGTTGCGGGCCATGCGGTCTTTGATACTTCCACCGGGATTGTTCTTTTCGATCTTGAGCAGCAGGCGGGCGTCTTTGCCCGGCACGGCAATGTTGAGGATCGGTGTGTTGCCGATCAGCTCGGTCACTTTGTTCAGAATCATGTTGTCGACTCCAATCGATCGTCGGGAGAAACCACCGTGCCGTCCGCAGCCTGGAAGGTCGCTGCGATCCGGCGCGGCATGGGGTGGCGGTGAAACGCGTTTTCCAGCAGGTCCATCTGGTAGCCGGCGGTGTTGGCATAGACCAGCAGGTCACCCGCGCGCACGGCGTGGGGGAAATTGATCAGACGGTTGGTGAGCACGTCGTCGTCCAGGCAACTGTGGCCGGCGAGGTAGGCCCGCATCGGTGCGCTGCCAACGTTTCCGTTGTCAGCCGGGACGACGATCGGATCCACCAGATACTCCGACACGAACCACGTCTCGCATGCGCTGAAGCTGCTGCCTTCAACAAAGATCACGTGGTCACCCGAAGCCAGTGGCTTGACGCGCGTGACGCGGAACAGCGTGATGGCAGTCTGGTCGGCCAGGCTGCGGCCGGGCTCGATGGCCAGCGTCAAGTCCTGGGCCTTGAGGTAGCCGGCGATCGACAAGCCGTCTGCGCACGGCGCACAGAGGAACTGGTCCAGCCAGGTGCAGGCATCGATGCGGCCCCCGTACGGGTAGAACGAGGCGGGAACCGTTTCGTTGCGATAGTCGGCGGCGCTCTGTTGGCGCAGGAATGTTTCGTAGGCATCAGCGTCGACATAGCGGATCGGCAAGCCGCCGCCGATGTCGATCATGCACGGTGCCAGCCCTGACGCCCGTGCAGCATCGACAAAGCAGGTCAGTTCGCGCACCGCTTGTGTACGCGATTCATGGCCGTAGCCGCCCAAGTGAAAATGAAAGCCCTCGAAGCCGAAGACGTCTTGCTGGCGCGCGAGCCGCTCCAGGCTGACCAGCAGGTCGTCTGTGCCCATGCCGAAGCGGCTGGCGGTGGCCGACTGGGGGCGGTAGCGCAGCAGCACGCGTACCGGGCGGCCCGGCCCCATCTGCCGCGCGCGCTGTTCGATGTCGTCCAGCTCTGCGATGGAGTCAACGGAGATCAGCGCGCCGTTGTCGATCAGCGTGGTGTGAAACGCCCGGGGCTTGGCAGGGCCGGTCGCGCACAGACGCTCCGGTCTGGCACCCGCCAGCAGCGCGTCGCGCATCTCGTACAGGCTGGATACGTCGACGCCGATGCCGGCTTGCACCGCGGCGCGTACAAGGCCGGGAGACTTGTTGACCTTGGCGCCGTAGAAGATCTCGAAGCGCACGTCGTGCTGCCGCAAGACAGCGCGCATGGCATCGACGTTCTGCTTGAGCCGCTCGGGAAACACCACGTTCAGCGGCGACCCGTATTGTTCGACCCAATCGCGCAATGCCTGCGGCGCCGTGTGCAGCAATTGCGCGATGGCCGGATCCAGCAGTGGCGGCAGGCTGTGTGGCACCTGTACCGGTGCCTGAACCATCGTGTGGGGAGCTTCGGGAAACAGCGCAATCTTGGACATTGGCGTGACTCCCGAGGCGGATCAGAAATCGACCGAGGCCGATAGCAGCACCGTACGCGGCGCCCCGAGCGATATCGTCCCGAAGGACGCCACGCCCGACCAGTACTTGCGATCGAACACATTCAGCACCGTAGCGCGGAAGGTGGTCGACTTGCCCTGGATCTTGGTGGTGTAGCGCGCGCCGAGGTCGACGGTCGTCCACGACGGCACCGATTGGGTGTTGGCCTGGTTGATGTACTGCTTGGCCGTGTAGGTGACATTGCCGTTGAGTGCCAGACCGGGCACCCAGGGCAGATCCCACTCGGCGCCGGCATTGGCCATCAGATCGGGCACGCCCACCGGTCGGTTGCCGACTGTCGCAGCATTGTTGGTTTTGGTCAGCACGGCATCGAGCACCGTCACGCCGCCCAGCAGCCGCACGCCGCTAACGGGCTCGCCCGATACGTTCAGTTCCACGCCGCGGTTGCGCTGCTCGCTGTTCACACCGTAGACCGTGCCCGTCAGTTGTCCGCTGGGCTTGGTGATCTGGAACACCGCCAGCGTGGTCAGCAGGCCATTGCGGTCCACCTTCACGCCAGCTTCGTATTGCTTGGTCTTGTACGGCGCAAACACTTGGCCCGCGTTCGATGCGGTGGTCGGCGCGATGTCGCCCTTGCTCAGGCCCTCGATGTAGTTGGCGTATAGCGAGACGTCTTGCCATGGCTTGACGACGATGCCTGCCAGCGGCGTGACCGCGCTCTTGTTGTACGACGAGGTCGTCGCCCCCGTCGTTGCGCTGAAGTTATCCGATTGCACTTTCTGCTGCCGCAGCCCCAGCGTCAGTTGCAGGCGGTCGTTCAGCACGCTCATGGTGTCTGCCAGCGCCACGCCGGAGAGCTGCGATGACGAGGTCTTCGGCACCGAACCCGGCGGCGCGATGAACTGCTCGGGCGCGCTCACCGGCGCGTAGAGGTTCGACAGGATCGCCGTGCCCTGTTTGTTGGCCGTGGCAATCCGGTCGTGATAGATGCTCGCCTGCAGCGAGATGGCGTGCTTGACCAGGCCGGTGTCAAAGCGCGTTCGCAAGCCTGTATCGGCAGTGGTGCGGTTGACCTGGAACTTGTAGTAGCCCGGCGTGGAGCGCGTATCGCCCGCCGCGTTCAAGATAGTTGGCGTCTGGTCTGACAGCCGGCCGATGCTCGTTTGCGAGCCGCCCGCATCGACGAACAGCGTGGTCTTGTCGGTCAGGTCGTATTCAGCATGGGCCAGCGCAGATTGCCCGTCGGATTTCCACCAGCCCCACGACTGCGAGACGTTGCGCCGCCCATCCGCCGCAGACGGCATGGCGACACCGGATGTCAGCAGAAAGGGCCGCGTCGGCGCGTCCACCTGTTCGTGCTGCGTAATGAAATCCAGCGATGCGCGCAGACGGTCGCCCTGGTAGTCGAGCGACAGCGCGCCGATGTCGGTGCGCGAGCGTTGGTTATCCAGCGGTGTCGCACCTTGACGTGCGACGCCGTTAAAGCGGATACCGAACTCGCGCCCCTCGCCAAAGCGGCGGCTCAGGTCGATATGCCCGCCGACTTGCGTATCCGATCCATACGTTGCCGTCACCCGGGTCAGATCCTTCGGCAACGCCCGCTTGGGCACGATGTTGATCACGCCCCCGACGCCGCTGTTGGGCGACATGCCGTAGAGCAACGCCGCCGGCCCCTTGATCACCTCCACGCGCTCCACGTACTCGGGGAACACGTGATAGTTGGGCGCCACGCCGTACACACCGTCGAAGGCCACTTCGCTCAGATTGCCCTCACCGACTGGAAAGCCACGAATGTAGAAGGAGTCCGTCACCCCGCCGGTCTGGCCGGTGAAGCGTACCGATGCGTCCTTGTTCAGCACATCGGCCAGCGTTGTGGCCTGCTGGTCATCCATCCGCTTGGCGGTGTAGGTGCTGATGCTGAAGGGCGTATCCAGCGTGTCCTTGTTGCCGAGCATGCCGACCCGGCCACCTCGGGCGGTCTGGCCGCCGGCATAGGCGGCGGTCGGATCCGGCGGCGCAGTCGCCGTCACTGTCGCGGCAGGTAAATCGACAACGTGTGTGCCGCCGGCCGCCGTCGGGTCGTTTTGGGCAAGCGCGATGCCGCTTCCGCCCGAGCTCAGCAGCCCCGCAAGCGCCATCCGAGCGACCAGCGCCCGAGACCGGAATGCGGCGCTACGACGGCTGTTTAATGACTGACTACTCCCAACGGCACCAACGCGAATCGACGACGACATGAAACAGATTCCCCTCGAACAGAATTCCAGATGATTTGAAGTCGAGAGGGACGATAGCTCAAATGATAATGATTCTCAATAGCGTTAATAGCCATGATCCTTGCGGGGCGATGTTTGCCCGGCTCGTACCTTGGTTCTTGAAATCGTAATACCCCGTCCCTATAATTGGCACTCGCCGGACTGGAGTGCTAACAATGCCTCCAGTCCACGATGCTTTCCCGATGCGCCGCGTCTTGCGGCGCGTTTTGTGAATAAACACTCACTTTGCATTGAGGAGTTTGTATGAACCTGCGTCCCTTGCATGATCGCGTGATCGTGAAGCGCCTGGACAACGAAACGAAGACCGCTTCGGGCATCGTCATCCCTGACGCCGCCGCTGAAAAGCCGGATCAAGGCGAAGTGCTGGCCGTCGGCCCGGGCAAGAAAGACGATAAGGGCAATGCGATTGCGCTGGACGTGAAGGTCGGCGACCGCGTGCTGTTCGGCAAGTACGCCGGCCAGGGCGTCAAGGTGGATGGCCAGGAAGTCCTGGTCATGCGCGAAGAAGACATCATGGCTGTGGTGCAAAAGTAAGCACGCGCTTAGGCGTAACGCTTACCTGTAACCCAATCCTCATTGCTGGCGCAGCTTACTGAGTGAGCGCGCGGGCAACATCCAAAGATCTCGGAGATTCTCAAGATGGCAGCTAAAGACGTAGTGTTCGGCGACGCCGCACGTGCCAAGATGGTTGAAGGCGTGAACATTCTCGCCAATGCCGTGAAGGTGACCCTGGGCCCGAAGGGCCGTAACGTGGTGCTGGAGCGCAGCTTCGGTGGCCCGACCGTGACCAAGGACGGTGTATCGGTCGCCAAGGAAATCGAGCTGAAGGACAAGCTGCAGAACATGGGCGCGCAAATGGTCAAGGAAGTGGCTTCCAAGACCAGCGACAACGCCGGTGACGGCACCACCACCGCTACGGTGCTGGCCCAGTCGATCGTGCGCGAAGGCATGAAGTACGTTGCCGCCGGCATGAACCCGATGGACCTGAAGCGCGGCATCGACAAGGCTGTCGGCGCCGCCGTCGAAGAGCTGAAGAAGATCAGCAAGCCGACGACCACCAGCAAGGAAATCGCTCAAGTTGGCGCGATCTCGGCCAACAGCGACGAATCCATCGGCCAGCGCATCGCTGAAGCCATGGACAAGGTCGGCAAGGAAGGCGTGATCACGGTGGAAGACGGCAAGTCGCTGGCCGACGAGCTGGACGTCGTGGAAGGCATGCAGTTCGACCGCGGCTACCTGTCGCCGTACTTCATCA